>NZ_LQIM01000039.1:0-340146 GCF_001499985.1 Mycobacterium sp. IS-1556 | reverse complement strand
CGGTCACCGAAAACCCGGAACACACGGCAAACGCGAACCCAAACCAGCACCATGACTGTCAACGATGTCCCGAGACATCAACCTGTCAGCGATGTCCCGAAACAGAACAGAGCGCTCACCGCTCCTGAACGTGCACAAGTCGCCGGGAAAGTCAGCGAACCGCGACGACGACCTTGCCCTTCGCCGAGCGGTCCTCCAGCGCGGCGATCGCATCGGCGGCGCGCTCGATTGGGAACACCTGAGGTTGCGGCGCCGACACCTTGCCCGAGGCCAGCAGCGGCTCCAGCTCGGCCCACTGCTCGGCAAGATAGTTCGGATGGGTGAACGTCCATGCGCCCCAGCCCACGCCGACCGCGTCAACGTTGTTGAGCAGCAACCGGTTCACCTTCACAGTTGGGATCTCGCCACCGGTGAAGCCGATCACGAGCAGCCGTCCGCCCGGGGCCAGCGAGCGCAGCGAGTCGGTGAAGCGGTCGCCGCCGACCGGGTCGACGACGATGTCTACGCCGCGGCCGTCGGTCAACCCCTTCACGGCGTCCTTGAAACCGTCCGCCAGCACTACATCGGTCGCCCCGGCGGCCCTGGCCACCTCGGCTTTGTCCTCCGTGCTCACCACCGCGATCACCCGTGATGCCCCCCACGCCGGCGCCAACCGCAGGGTCGACGTGCCGATGCCGCCGGCCGCCCCGTGCACGAGCACCGCTTCGCCCTCGGCCAACCGGCCCCGTGTCCGCAGCGCGTGGTGCATGGTCAGGTCGTTGAACAGCAGACCGGCGCCGGCCTCGAACGAGACGTTGTCGGGCAGCTTGAAGACGCGTTCGGCGGGCAGCGCGACGACTTCGGCCATCGCGCCGCACAGCATCGTCAGCGCGGCGACGCGGTCACCCGCACGGACGTGCGAGCCGTCCGGTGCGCTGCGCACCACGCCCGCGACCTCGCCGCCAGGCGTATACGGCAGCTCCGGCTTGTACTGATAGAGCCCGCGTGACTGCAGCACGTCGGGAAACGCGACGCCGGCCGCGTGCACTTCGATGACGACCGCGCCATCACCGTCCGGTTCCTCGACGTCGACGAGCTTCGCCGCCGAAGGTCCGTCGAGGCTGGCTATTTGAATCGCACGCATGGCGCTTATTTAACATCCTCGAATGCCTGATATCCGCGCCGCGGTCACGCCTGTACTGCACACTGTTAGATAAGCTCACTTATGCGGCAACGTTGCCGAGGTCGAACGGAGCGAAGATGAGTGGTGGTCCACGCGGCCGGTCGAAGGCCCCCGCCTTTGCCCCCGCCCAGTCGCTGCCCGAAAGCCGCGCCGTCGCGGTGCGTTCCAAGGACGGCATCCGCCTGCACGCCGAGGTCTTCGGGCCCGAGGACGGCTATCCGATCGTGCTGGCGCACGGAATCACGTGCGCGATCCGGGTGTGGGCGCATCAGATCACCGATCTGTCGCGCGACTATCGCGTCATCGCGTTCGACCACCGTGGCCACGGTCGCAGCGCGGTGCCGGCCCGTCGTCGCGCGTACAGCCTCGATCATCTGGCGGCCGACCTCGATTCGGTGCTCGACGCGACGCTCGCACCGGGTGAGCGGGCGGTCATCGCCGGCCATTCGATGGGCGGCATCGCGATCACGTCGTGGGCGGAGCGGTACGCCGAGCGGGTGACCGAACGCGCGGACGCCGTCGCGCTCATCAACACCACGACCGGCGACCTGTTGCGCAACGTCCAGCTGCTGCCCGTGCCGGCGCGACTGGCCGGCGTGCGCGTGCTCACCGCCGGGGCGTTCCTGAAGACCTTCGGCGCGATGCCGCTGCCACGCGCCGCCGCCGGCCCGAACCAGCGCTTCCTGTCGATGCTCGCGGTGGGCCGCGACGCCGACCCCGCCATCGCCGCGTTCGTCCATGAGTTGTTCCTTGCGACTGCGCCCGCCGGCCGCGGCGGCTGGGCCCATACGCTGGTCGACCACCTCGGTCCGCGACACATCGGGCTCGCCAACCTCGTGGTGCCGACCCTGGTGATCGGCAGTGAGAAGGACCGGCTGCTGCCGATCGCGTCGGCGCGCCGGATCGCCCGTGAGGCACCCAATCTGACCCAGTTCGTCGAACTGTCCGGTGGACATTGCGCAATCCTGGAACGCCCGGACGAGGTGAACAAGCACTTGCGGCTGCTGATCGACTCGGTGACCTCCGAGGGCCGCATAAGCTCCTGATTCGGCCCACCGGCCTAACCGGTCAGTGCGCGATGCACCTCGTCTGCGGCGCGCCGGCCAGAGCGCACCGCGCCGTCGAGGAAGCCGGTCCAGGTGTCGGCGGTTTCCGTACCGGCCCAATAGATCCCGTCGACGGGCTTGCGCAACCACGGTCCGTATGCGGTCCAGGAGCCGGGCGGCACGGCGGCAGTGGGCCCGCCCGGCGCGAACTGTTCTGCGCCCCAACAGTGGTCGAGGTAGTCGATCGGTGCCAACGCGGCGTCACCGAACAACGTCGCGAAGCCCGACAGCGCGCGTTCGCGGCGCCGCGCCGGTGGCAGTGAGTCGAATGAGCGGGCGTCGGTGAACCCGAGCAGGACGCCGGGGCCCTCGTCTCCTGGGCTCACGTCGAACGTGATGAACACCGGCCCTTCGTCGGAAAGCGCCTCGCCGGACAGGCCTTTCGCGCGCCAGAACGGCGTCTCGTATGCGGCGTAGGCCTTGCTGAGATTGCCCTGCGGCCAGTGCTGCGCGAGCTTGCCGTACTCGGCGGGCAGCTCGGGCAGGAACGCGATCGCGTTGCGGTGTTGGGGCGGTATTGCGACGACGACGGCCTTGGCGCGCACGGGCCCGCGATCGGAGGTCACGGTGAGTGTGCCGTCGTTGTGGCGTTCGATGCTGCGCACCGCGGCATCGAGCACGACGCGCGGGCCTAATTCTCTGGCTATCCGTGCCGCGATCTGTTGTGTGCCATCGGGAAAGCGGCTCTGTTGGGCGCCACCTTCGACGTCGAGCATGCGGTCCAAGCCGCCGGCCGCCTTGACGTAGCGCACCGCGTGCAGCATCGACACCGCATCGGGTTCGCACCCCCAGGTGACCCTCGACATGATCGCCATCAGATCCCGTGTTCCCGCGCTCGCGTGTACGGACTTCAGCCAGCCGTCGAGCGTTTGGGAGTCCAGGCTGTCGGCGATGGTGGCCTCCCACGGCTTGTCGACCGGCACCTTGCGACAGACACGTTCGAAGCGCCACTGGATCCGCGACACGTCGAGCAGTTCGATGATCGACAGCCGTGGGATGGTGCTGCGATAGGACCGGACCTTGCCCCGCCAGCGGATCAGGTTCTTGCCCTGGCAGTACGTCGGGACGGTTCGGCAGCCGAGCTCGGCCGCCAATTCGCCGACGGCGTCCTGAGTCGGCCCGACGAACGTGCCGCCGAGGTCGACGGGGACACCCGCGATCGTCGCCGTCGACGACCGCCCGCCCACCCGGTCGCGGCCCTCGAGCACCACGACGTCGTGGCCCAGGCGCACCAACGCCCGCGCCGCCGACAGCCCGGCGAACCCGGCGCCCACCACGACCACATCGGTGTCGGCCGGGACGGAGGAATTAGGCACGCGATTAGGCTCTCACGCCGTGAAGGTCATGACAGCGTTGTTCGGTCCAACCGATGCGATCGAACGGGCGCAGCTGCTGCGCGACGCGGGCGCCAGCGGAGTGTTCACCTTCGAAGGACCGCACGACGTTTTCTCGCCGCTGACGCTCGCGTCCACCGTCGACGGCCTCGACCTGATGACCAACGTGGCCATCGCGTTTCCGCGCAACCCGATTCAGCTTGCCCATCAGGCCTACGACCTCCAGCTGCTCGCCAAGGGTCGCTTCACGTTGGGCCTCGGCACGCAGGTGCGCGCGCAGATCGAAAAACGTTACGGCGCGGCATTCGACCGTCCGGTCGAGCGGATGAAGGAGATGGTCGGCGCGCTGCGCGCGGTGTTCGCGGCCTGGGAGACCGGCGAACGCCTCGATTTCCGCGGTGAGTACTTCCGGCACACGCTGATGACCCCGACATTCAACCCCGGGCCGAACCCCTACGGAATGCCGCCGATCTATCTCGGTGCGCTGGGCCCGCGGTTGACCCGCGCCACCGCCGAGGTCGCCGACGGGCTGTTGGTGATGCCGTTCGGGTCCAAACGGTTCCTGCACGAGGTGACGATGCCGGCTGTGCGCAACGGGTTGGCGCAGGCGGGCAGGTCCCTCGACGACTTCGCGGTGGTGCCCGAGATCATCGTGTCCGTGGGCAGCGACGAGACGGCGCACGCGGCCGCGCGCCGGCTGCTGGCCTTCTACGGCTCCACGCCCGCCTACCGCCCGGTGCTCGACGTGCACGGCTGGGGTGAGCTGCAGCCGGAGCTCAACGCGTTGTCCAAGCAGGGTCGCTGGCAGGAGATGGGCACGCTGATCGACGACAAGATACTGCGCACCATCGCCGCGTGCGGCAGTCCGGCCGAGGTGGCCGCCCACATCCGTGACCGCGTCGGGGGGGTGTCCGACCGGATCTGCCTCTACCAGCCCGGCCCCATCGCCGCCGACGCGTTGGCCGAGATCGTCGACGCGCTGGCCGCCTGACTCCTATCGTGGTACTCAGCGGAACCAAAGGAGTTTGCGGATGGACAACCGGGTGCAGTACGCCGACGTACTGATCATCGGCGCGGGCATTTCGGGGATCGGCGCCGCCTATCGCCTGCAGGAGAAGAACCCGAACCTGAGCTACCTGGTCCTCGAGCGCCGAGCACGCATCGGCGGCACCTGGGACCTGCACCGCTATCCGGGCATCCGGTCCGACAGCGACATCTTCACGCTGAGTTATCCCTTCGAACCGTGGACGCGCCCGGAGAACGTGGCCGACGGCCCCGACATCCGCGAATACCTGGCCCAGACCGCCCGCAAGCACGGCATCGACAAGCACATCCGGTTCAACGCCCATGTGTTGTCCGTGGATTGGGACTCGACGACCGACACCTGGACGGTGCAGACCGAGCAGGACGGGACGCCGACGACGTACCGCGGCCGCTTCCTGTTCTTCGGCACCGGCTATTACAACTACGACGAGCCCTACCGCCCGGATTTCCCCGGCCTCGACGAGTTCAGCGGCGAGGTGGTGCACCCGCAGCACTGGCCGGAGTCGCTCGACTACGCCGGCAAGCGCATCGTCGTGATCGGCAGCGGCGCAACGGCGGTCAGCATGATCCCGTCGCTGACCGAGACGGCCGGGCACGTGACGATGCTGCAGCGGTCGCCGACGTACATGCTCTCGGGGCCGAGAGTCAATCCCGTCGTGCAGGCGATTCGCGCAGTGCTGCCGGGACGGGCCGGGTACTGGGGCGCCCGCATCTACAACACGATCTTCACCGTGTTCATCTACGCGTTCGCCCGCGCGGCACCCAAGCTCAGCAGGCGCTTCATCCGCCGGAACGCCAAACGCAATCTGCCGGAGGGCTATCCGGTCGACGTCCATTTCAACCCGCGTTACGACCCGTGGGATCAACGGTTGTGCGCGATGCTCGACAACGACTTCTACGAGGCGATCAACACCGGCCGCCTGGACGTGGTCACCGACCACATCGACCACATCGACGCGTCCGGCATCGTGTTGAGTTCCGGGCAGCGGATCGACGCCGACGTGATCATCACCGCCACGGGGATACAACTGCAGGCGCTCGGCGGTGTCCATGTCAGCATCGACGGCGCCGAGATCAAACCGCAGGATCGCTTCGTCTACAAGGAGCACATGCTCGAGGACGTGCCGAATCTGGCCTGGTGTGTCGGCTACATCAACGCCTCATGGACCCTGCGAGCGGATCTGACCGCCCGCGCTTTCGCACGGTTGGTGTCCTACATGGACTCTCACGGGTACACGCACGCCTATCCGCATCTCGGCGACAAGCCGATGCCGGAGAAGCCGGCGTGGAACATCAACGCCGGCTACGTACAACGCGCCCTGCACGCGTTGCCGAAATCCGGAACGCACCGGCCGTGGAACGTTCGGCACAACTATGTGCTCGACGCGATCGACCACCGATTCGACCGGATCGAGGAGTCGATGGTGTTCGGCCGGGCGCCGGTCCCGGCCGCGCCAGTCGCCTGATAAGCACGGACTTTCCTGGCGCGAGCAGCCGCAAAGTGCCCTGATTTCACGGCATTTCGGGTCACTTTGCGTCTGCTCGCGGCCTCTGGTCAGGGACGCGGACGACGACTCCGGACGACAGCAGCTGTGAAGCGGTCAGCCCGAACGTCGACTTGAACCGGTCCGACAGATGCGACGGGCTGGCGAAGCCGGTGCACATCGCCGCTTCGGTCAGGCTCATGCCGTCGGCAATGGCGTTGCCCGCCTCCATCAAACGCGTCCACAGCCGGTAGCGACGCACGGTGGTGCCCAACTCGTCGCGGAACAGGTGTAGGAACCGTGACTCCGACAGGCCCACCTCGGCGGCCAATGCCCGCGATGGAATCGACGCAGTGGGGTCAGCGCGAATTCGATTGACAGCGTTCATGACCCGCGGATCGATGCGCCTGTCCGCAGCGGGTGCGGCCAGCGCCAGCCAGTGCGACGCCTCGGCATCGTCAGTGGGCGTGAACTGCAGCCGGTCCTCGTCGACGTGACCGCTGCCGAGTGCGCCATGCCATTCGCCGATCTTGGCGCGGCAGCTTTCGGCGCGGCTGGTCGTCGGCTCGAGGTAGCACGAGACCAGACCCTCGCCGTGACAGATCAACTGGTGAGTCAGCCGCGGCGGGATCAGGACACTGCGCCCGTCGACCCGGTCCGCGTCGGGGATCGCGACGGTGAGCGGGCCACCGATACCGACCGCCAGGCACCACACCGACCCGGAATGCGGCGCGAGCTTGAGGCTCGGGCCGGCGTACAACGCTTGGCCGGGCCACAGCCACACCGACGGACAGCAGGTTTGTGGAAGCGCGTCAGCCACGCGTGCGGTCATGCTGGACTCCTGATCGATCGACAGGAGGCTACCTTGGCATCCGCAGTGGTGGCAGTGATCGCCGTGTTCTTCGCGGGTATGGGCGTTTATGCGCTGGCCGCCCCGGACGCGCTCGTCCGGCCGTTCGGCACCACGCTCGGCGGCGCCGCATCGCGATCCGAAGTGCGCGCCGTCTACGGTGGCTTCGGCTTGGCCATGGCCGGCGTGCTGGCGTACGCGGCCCTCGAGGGCGGCGCTCTGCGGACGGGCGTGCTGCTCACGGTCGCCGCCGCGTTGGCCGGAATGGCGTTCGGTCGTGTGGTGTCGGCCGTCATCGATCAGCGAACGTCGTTCTATCCGAACTGGTTCTACCTCGTGGTGGAGGCGATCGCGGCGGCAGCGCTATGGGTGGTTTCGGCGCGCTAGCCATCGCGCAGCGATCAGCAGCGCACCGAAACCGCTCAGTCGGCGACGGTGAGCCAGTCCTTGAATCCCGACGGGTCGTGCCGGCCGAGCGCACCGTGCTCGAACAAACCCCACCCTTCGGCGGACCGACCGCCCTCCCGGCACACCGCGCGACCGACATGGTCGATGACCCCGAACATGGCGCGGCCGTTGACCGCCGGATCGGTCATGTCGTAGGTGAGGCGTTCGGTGAACTTGTCGCCCTTCCACATGCCGTGTAGCCAGTCCGAGTCGCCGCCGTACCCGCCGCCGATGTGGATCGGGACCGGTAGCTTCGACTCGACCTCGAACACCACGGGCGAGCCGTCCGGTGTGGTCGCTTCGATGGTGGCGCTGTGGGGGATTCGCGTGCCCGGGGTGTAGTGGATCTTCACCCGCGGCCAGCCGAGCTGTTCGACGCGGCCGTCGCGCCAGATTCGCGTGCAGTCGTTGAGGCTGCGGAATCCGTTCGGCTCCTCCTGGATGATCAACACGATCCCGAAGTCGTCGAACGCCATCGGCACGTACAGCCACCACATGCCCTCGAACGGCGGATGCGCCGGCCTGCCGGCGGGTTCGGGTTCGCCGATCGGTCGGATGCCCCACGACCGGTCGCGGCTGCCGATCCACACCGACGGGTCGACGGCAATCTCCTCGCCGTCGACCGCGATGACGCCGCTCCACGATCCGACCTGTGCGAAACGCTGTGCGTCCAACGTGATCCGGGTGCCGGTGCGCAACACGTGGCGCTGTTCCTGCACCGCGTCGAAGAGGCCGTCCCAGGTGAGGTCGACCGCGATGCCCTCGGTCTCCTCACAGACGATCCGCAGCTTGTGCAGCGGTTCGTTCACCTCGACGCGGTAGCCGAGCACGTGCTGGTTGAGCCGGTCGGAGTCGATGCCGTCGGACAGGTGCACCGCGGTCTGCTCGTCGCCCCGCCGTATGAGGACGAATGCGTCCTTGACACCCAGGTTGGGGTAGTAGCCGATACCGGTGATCAGAAAGATGTCGCCGGTGCGGTCATGGGCGTTGAAGTAGGAGCGGTCGTAGAAGTTGCGGTCCGACGACCCGGGCCAGGCAATCGGTTGCGGAATCTGGTGGATGGGGAATTCGTCGGTGGGCCCGAGCATCAGGCATCCTCTCCGATCAGTCGTTTGAGCAGTGAGCCGTGGTAGAACAGCGATTCGACGTCGTCGGGCCGTTCGATCTCGCCGAAACGCACCCGTCGTGCGCTGGTGCGCATGAAGACGCACGCCCAGATCACGCCGGAGTAGACGTAGAACCAGTGCAGGTCGCCGAGTTCGACGCCGGTCAACGCGGCGTAGGTGGACTTGACGTCGTCCTCGCGCATGAAGTCGGGTAGCCCGGGCAGTCCCGCGAGCCCGGCCAACTCCTGGAAGACGTTGTGCGCGAAGATCATCCATGCCGCATCCATCTCGCGCGGCCCGAGTGTGGCCATCTCCCAGTCGAGTACGGCCACCGGCCGGTAATCCGAGTACAGGACGTTGCCGACGCGGGAGTCGCCCCACACCAGGACCGGGTCGCTCGCCGCGACGTCGGCCGGCCAGTTCGCCTCCAGCCATTCGAGGGCACGCTCGATCAGCGACGAGCGCCCGATGTCCGGTACGGCGAACTGGTACCAGGCCTTGAGCCAGTTCAGGTTGCGCCGCAACGCATTGCGGTCGCTTCCGTCGTCGAGGAACCCGAAGGTCGTCTCCGGTTGTGGAATGGAGTGCAGTTTGGCGATCACGCCGACGGTGTGGTCCTGTAGTTCCCGCCGCCGTTCGGCCGGCGAGTCGGCGAACCAGTTCCCTCCGAACGTGTACGGCATGACGTCGGGCGGGACCCGGCCGTCGACATAGTCCATCAGGAAGAACGGCGTACCGAGCACCTCGCCGCTGTTCTCCAGCCACCGCACCTGCGGCACCGGAACATCGGTCTTCTCCTGCACCAACCTGATCACGTCGAACTGGTGGTCCATCCGGTAGGACGAGAACACCGGGACGTCCTCGGCCGTGGGCGCCACCCGAGCCACCCATTTCTGTTCCTGCGCCTGACCGTCGGCGGTCCAGCGTCCGGTCAGGATGATCGTTTCCGACGACATCCCGTTGGCGTCGACGCCGCTTTCCACGGTGATCTCCGGTGCCACCCCGCCGGGCAGCACCGTCGAGAGCCACCGCGACATCACACCGGGGAGGGTGCTCAGATCGCGACTCGAATGCTCGAGGCGGTTGATGTCCTCGACAGCCGGTTCACTAGCCACAAGTTCTTCCTTCGACCGAGAATTACGATACGGTGGGTAGCGATATGAAATCAGACGCGTCACCGGTTGACAAGACCTCGGGCGCCGGGCGGCCCAGGGATCCGCGCATTGACGCTGCCATACTGCGCGCCACCGCGGATCTGCTTGCCGAAATCGGCTATTCGAACCTCACGATCGCCGCGGTGGCCGAACGGGCAGGCACCACCAAGACGGCCTTGTATCGCCGGTGGTCCAGCAAGGCCGAACTCGTTCACGAGGCCGCCTTTCCGGCCGCGCCGACCGCGATCGAGACGCCGCCGGGTGACATCGCCGCCGACATCCGCGCGATGCTCGCGGCCGCCCGCGACGTGTTCTCCAGCCCCGTGGTGCGCGCGGCGTTGCCCGGGTTGATCTCCGACATGGCCGCCGACGCCGATCTCAACGCCCGGGTGATGGACCGGTTCACCGGGGTGTTCGTGGCGGTGCGCAACCGGTTGACCGACGCGGTGCAGCGACGCGAGGTTCATCCCGATGTCGACCCCGACCGGCTGGTGGAGGTCATCGGCGGCGCGACCTTGCTGCGGATGCTGTTGCGGCCCGGCGAGCCGCTCGGCGACGACTGGGTCGAGCAGACCGCCGCAATTGTGATCCACGGTGTGGTGACATGACAGACGTGCCCGACGCGTTTCCGACCGACTGGCGCACCGCGCTCGTGCTGGTCCCGCATCCCGACGACCCCGAGTACGGGTGCGCCGCGGCAGTGGCGAACTGGACCGCCGCGGGCAAGACCGTCCACTACGCCTTCGCCAGCCGCGGCGAAGCCGGCATCGCCGGAATGGCGCCCGAACAGGCCGGTCAGCTGCGCGAGCGGGAGCAGCTGCGATCGGCGGCCATCGTCGGTGTCCACAACGTCCGGTTCTGGGCCTTTCCCGACAGCGAGATCCGCAACACGGCCGAGCTTCGCGCGAAGATCATCGAGACGATCACCGAGCTCGACCCCGACGTCGTCATCAGCATCTACGGCGGTCCCGAGTGGGCGCCGGACGCGCCCAACCAACGCGACCACATCGAGTTCGCCACCGCGGTCCTCGACGCGTATGACAGCCTGCCCGAGCCGCCGCGCAGGCTGTTCCAGAACGGCCCCGGGGGCACCCACGTCGAGGCCGTCGACGACGGTTGCTTCGAGCGTGCGGTCGCGTCGCTCGCCGAGCACAAGGTCTATCTGTCGGTGCTCGACCCGCATACGCCTGTCGCAGCGCAGGCCCGCAAGCAGGTGGAGATGTCGACGCCGCCGCGCCGGGAGTTCGGCGGGCGCCGCACGGTCGAGTTCGTCCTGATGCGTCAGCGCTAGCGCGAGCTCTCAGCGGTCGATCTGGCGCTTGTTGCGCTCCGTCACCGCACGGAACTGGTCACCCAGCCCAGCCGAGAAGCCGGGGAAATCGCGATGCTGTGCGAACGCGATTGCCTCCTCGGCGGCCAACGCCGGATCGATCACCGCGGCCGCACCGGTCGTGTAGATCTCCTTCAGGCCCAGCATGACCGGTCCGGGCACCTCGGCGATCTGCTTGGCCAGTTCGATCGCGCGGTCGAGCAACCGGTCATGCGCGACGACCTCGGTCACCAGCCCGATGCGCTCGGCGCGGGCCGCGTCGACCACCTCGCCGGTCATCGACAGCCGGCGGGCCATCGCGAGCCCGACCACCTGGGGGAGGCGGGCGGTCATGCCGCCGCCGGGCAGAATGCCGACCCGGGCGTGGGTGTCGGCGAACACGGCCCGTTCGGAGGCGACGAGGAAATCGCAGCCGAGCGCCATCTCGAGGCCTCCCGTGAACGTCGCCCCGTTGATCGCCCCGATGATCGGGGTACGCATGTTGCCGGTCGCGGCGATGCAGCTCTGCGAGCGGAACTCCTCGAAATAGCTCAGGCCGTCGCGTTGCGCCTCCTTGAGGTCCACGCCGGCGCAGAACGCCGGGTCTGTCCCGGTGAGCACCACGGCGCTGACGGACGCATCGGCGTCGGCCTCGGTCAGCGCGGCGTACGCGGCCTTGATCAGGCCGCGACTCAACGCGTTTCGCGCCTCGGGCCGGTTGAGTGTCAGGACCCGCACCGGGCCGTGGTCGACGACGAGGACGAGGGCATCGGTCATAAGCCGAATCTAGCGTTCGGCAGCCTGAGCGACTATATTCAATTACGACACGGACTCGTAAAGGAAATATGGCGATGAATGATCTCGATGTCCTCGTGGTCGGGGCGGGGCCCACGGGTTTGGCCGTGGCCTGCGGCCTGCTGATGCAAGGTGTCCGCGTTCAGGTGATCGACAAGGCGGTCGCGCCGGCGACCACGTCGCGGGCGAACTTCCTGCACGCGCGTGGGTCCGAAGTACTGGACCGCCTCGGCGCACTCGGCGATCTGCCCGATCGGTCAGTGCGGGCGATGAGCATCCTGACGTATCTCGGTGACAAGCCGATCATGCGAATCCGGTTCGGTGACCCCGGCATGCACACCGCGGCACCGCCGATGGTGATCTCGCAGGCCGCCGTCGAGGGCGCGCTGCGTGACCGGCTCGCTGCACTCGGCGGCGAAATTCACTGGGACACAACTCTCGTCGGCGTGCACCAGGAGTCGGATGCGGTCACGGCGGTCACTGACGACGGGAACGCGATCGAGGCCCGCTGGTTGATCGGCTGCGACGGCGCGGCCAGCGTCGCGCGGAGTGCAGCCGACATCGACTTCCCCGGAGTCCGGCTCACCGAACGTTTCCTACTCGCCGACCTGCGCATCGGTTGGGACCTCGACCGCTCGGGCACCACCGGTTGGATACACCAGGACGGGATGATCGGAGCGATGCCGATGCCCGACGGGCTGTGGCGCATCATCGCCTACGACCCGGATGCGCCAACGCAAAAACCCAGCCAGCAAGAGATTCTCGCGCGGTTGGAGCGCATCATTCCCGAGCGCACCGGCCGCCGAGCTCCTATAGAACACGCCGAGTGGTTGTCGATGTTCAGCGTGCATCGCCGGCTGGCAGCGACATACCGGCGTGGTCGGGTGCTGATCGCCGGCGACGCCGCGCACACTCACGCCCCTTTCGGCGGTCAGGGGATGTTGACCGGTCTCGGCGACGCCGAGAATCTCGCATTCAAGCTCGCGCTCGTCACGGCCGGCCGCGCCGACGAGAAGCTGCTGAACACGTACGAAGCCGAACGTCGTCCACTAGCCACCGAAGTGTTGCGAGGCACCAGTGCGGTGACGAAAGTGAATGTGGCGCAGAGCATGATCGGGCGCTTCATCCGCGACCGCGTCGTGGTGCCGGTGATGAACCTGCCCGCTGTGCAACGTTGGGTGACGTACCGGACGTCGCAGTTGTGGGTGACCTACCGTCACGGACCGTTGGCGCGCCGATCGCTGCCGTCGCGCGGACCACGACCAGGCGACCGGGTACCCGGGCTGTCTGGCGCCGAATTGAACGGGCGGTGGGGACTTCTGGGATCCGATGACGACCTCGCAAAGATCGCGATCGAACACCTCGGTGCTGACCGTGTTTCGGTGATCGATCGACGCATCGACGGTGACGCGATGCTCGTTCGCCCGGACGGCCACCTCGCGTGGCGCGGGCGCCGACAGGAGGCATTGCGCCAGTGGCTGTCTCGTGCGCTCACGACGGGAACCGTGCGGTGACTGCGCCGAGCCGCGGCCGGCCGCGAAGCCAGGAGCTCGACACCGCGATCATGCGGGCGGCACTCGAATTGTTCATCGAACACGGAATCGCCGGTATGAGCATCGAGCAGGTGGCCAAACGTGCCGGCGTCGGCAAGCCGACCATCTACCGGCGATGGTCAGGTAAGGAACCACTTGTCGCCGACGCGATCGAGGCACTCGTGAGCGCCGATGTGCAATGGCCGACCCGCGAGGAGATCGCGGCGACATCGCCTCATGTCTTCGTCCGACGCAACATCGCCGGAGCGGCGCGGACCGCGACCGATCCCCGGTTCCGGGCCCTGGCGGCGCAGATCTACGGCTCTGCCGTGACGCACCCGCAATTGATGCAGACGTATTGGGACCGCTACATCCTGCCCCGCCGCACCCTCACCATCGCCATGCTCGAACGCGCTCAGCGAGACGGCGCGGTTCCCGAGGACGCCGATCTCGACGTTCTCGTCGACATGCTGGCCGGCGCCGTGACATACCGGGTATTGCAACCCAATCCGCCGACCGAGAGGCAGATGCGACGCTACCTGGAGACCGCCTACCGTCAGGTCGGGCTGCTCCCGGCCACCTAACGCAGGAACTGGTTCGCGTTGTTCGCCAGATCCAGCAGTGGTTGCGGCAGCGCGCCGAGCGCGAACGTCACCGCGGCCGTGGCGGTGACCACCGTGGTGCTCAACAGGCTCGGTACCACCACCGTCGGCGCGTCATCGGGTGGCTCGGTGAAGAACATCAACACGATGACCCGCACATAGAAGTATGCGGCGATCGCGCTCGCGACGACGCCGATGACCACCAATGCGATCGCACCGCCCTCGCCCGCGGCTTTGAAGACCGCGAACTTGCTGACGAAGCCGCTGGTCAGCGGAATGCCCGCGAACGCGAGCAAGAACAGCGAAAACACAATGCCGACAATGGGATACCGCCGGCCCAGACCGGCCCACCGGGCCATCGCGGTGTCCTCCTCGCCGGCCGCATCGCGCACCAGGCCGACGACCGCGAACGCCCCGACGGTGCTGAACCCGTACGCGAAAAGATAGAACAGCGTCGAGGACAGACCGGCCTCGTTCCCGCCGATCAACCCGGTGAGCATGAAACCGGTATGCGACACCGCGGAATAGGCGAGCATCCGCTTGACGTCCGCCTGGGTCACCGCGGCCACGGTGGCGATCACCATCGTGAGGATGGCGACCGCCCACAGCACCGGACGCCAGTCGTCGCGAAGTCCGGGCAGCGCGACGTAGAACACCCGCAGCATCGCGCCGAACGCGGCGATCTTCGTCGCAGCCGCCATGAACGCCGTGATCGGGGTAGGTGCTCCTTGATACACGTCGGGGATCCAGGAGTGGAACGGTACCGCGCCGACCTTGAACAGCACACCGACCAGCAGCAGGCCGGTGCCGATCAGCGCCAGCGACGTCTTACCCGACCCCGCGGCGACGGCCTCGGCGATGCCGTCCAGGTTCAGCGTCCCCGCATACCCGTACAGCATCGCGACGCCGTAGAGAAAGAACGCCGACGAGAAGGCGCCCAGCAGAAAGTATTTCATCGCCGCTTCCTGCGACAGCAGGCGACGCTTGCGCGCCAGCCCGCATAGCAGGTACAAGGGCAACGACAGCACTTCGAGCGCGATGAACATCGTCAAGAGGTCGTCGGCGGCGGGGAACAACAACATGCCGCCGACCGCGAACATCGTCAGCGGGAAGACCTCGGTCTGGATGACGCCGGCCTTGGTCGCCAATTGCTCGGCGACGCTGCCGGGCACCGCGGAGGCTTGGGGCGTGAACCCGTCCAGGCCGCGAATGCCGTTGTCGGCGTCGATGTTCGCGCCGACCTGCCGTTCAGCGATCAGCAGAACGCCCAGCACGCCGACGAGCAGGATCGTGCCCTGCAGGAACAGCGCAGGAGCATCGACGACGACCGCGCCCATCACCGCCGAACGACCGACGCTGCCGTGCAGGTCGCGCGCGAGCACCACCACGGCCACCAGGGCCGCCGCCAGACCGGCGAAGCAGAGCACCAGTTGGCTGGCGTAGCGGCGTTGCCGCGGCAGGAACGCTTCGACGAGAACCCCGGCGATCGCGACCCCTAAGATGATCAACATCGGGCACAGCAGGCCGTATTCGACGGTCGGCGGGGTGAGGGTCATGGTGTCGGCCCTTCCGCGAGTCTGGGTGCAGGGTCAGGCTGGTCGATCGTGGTCAAGGTGTGGTCGACCGCGGGATTGATGACATCGAGCGCGGGTTTCGGATACACCCCCAACACGAGCAGCAGGGCGATCAGCGGCGCGACGACGACGAGCTCGCGCGGCACCAGGTCGCGCACCCGAGCGTTGCCGTCGGTGACGGGCCCCGTCATCATCCGCTGGTACATCCACAGG
The DNA here is from genome assembly GCF_001499985.1 of Mycobacterium sp. IS-1556. NCBI lineage: Bacteria > Bacillati > Actinomycetota > Actinomycetes > Mycobacteriales > Mycobacteriaceae > Mycobacterium > Mycobacterium sp. IS-1556. The sequence continues at coordinate 324,434 of NZ_LQIM01000039.1, read as the reverse complement.
ATGTAGATGGCCGACAGCACAAGTGCGGTCGAGGCGAATACCGCGAGCGCCGGGAAGCGGGTGAACGTGCCGATGAGCACCAGGAATTCGCTGATGAACGGTGCCAGGCCCGGAAGCGACAGCGTCGCCAGTCCGGCGACGAGGAAGGTGCCCGCCAGCACCGGCGCCACCTTCTGCACGCCGCCGTAGGCGTTGATCAGACGGGTGCCCCTGCGCGACACCAGGAATCCGGCGATGAGGAACAGTGCGGCCGTCGACAGGCCGTGGTTGACCATGTACAGCGTCGAGCCCGACTGCCCCTGGCTGGTCATCACGAAGATGCCCAGGATGATGAACCCGAAGTGGGAGATCGATGTGTAGGCGATCAGCCGCATCACATCGGTCTGCCCGATCGCAAGGATCGCGCCGTAGACGATTCCGATCACCGCCAGTGTCACCACCAGCGGCTGGAAATACATTGACGCGTCCGGGAACAACTGCAGGCAGTAGCGCAGCATCCCGAACGTGCCGACCTTGTCCATGACCGCCATCATCAGCACCGCGCTGGCCGGTGTCGCCTCGACCGCGGCGTCGGGCAGCCAGCGGTGGAACGGCCACAGCGGCGCCTTGACCGCGAACGCGAACATGAAGCCGAGGAACAGCATGTTCATCACGGCGGGGTTGACGACGAACTCGCCGCTGGATACCGCGGTCACGATCTCGCGGAAGTCGAATGTGCCGGCAGCGAAGGCGTCGCTCGAGCCGGTCACCACGTACAGCCCGATCACCGCGGCCAGCATGATCAAACCGCCGAACAGGTTGTACAGCAGGAACTTCACCGCAGCTTTGGAACGATTCTCACCACCGAACCCACCGATGAGGAAGTACATCGGGATCAGCATCGCCTCGAAGAACACGTAGAACAGCAGGATGTCGAGCGAGACCAGCGACATCAGGACCATGCCCTCGACGGCCAGGGTCAGCGCGAGGTAGGTCTGGACCGACCGTCCGCGCAGGCCGGTGCGGGCGTCAGCGTCGTTCCATCCGGCGATGATCAGCAGCGGCACCAGCACGGCGGTGAGCACCACGATCGCCATCGCAATACCGTCGACGCCGAGGATGTAGCCGGTGCCGAAAGACGGTATCCACCGGTGCGATTCGACGAACTGATACTGCTCGCCGCCGGGCTCGAACCGCACCGCGAGCAGTGCGGTGATCGCCAACACCGCAATCGAGACGGCCAACGCGAACCATTTGGCCAGCACCCGCTGCGCGGCCGGCACCAGGATCACCAGCGCAGCCCCGACGGTCGGCGTCGCCCATAGCACGGTCAGCCAAGGAAAGTTGTTCACCACAGCTGCACCGCCAGCATCGCCGCGACCATCAGAACCGCACCTCCGAGCATCGAGAGCGCATAGGAGCGGGCGTAACCGGTCTGCAACCGCCGCAACCTGTCCGACACGCGGCTGACCAGACCGGCGAGCCCGCTGGCGGCGCCGTCGACCGCCTCGTCGTCGATTTCGACGAGCCCGCGGGTCAGCACCTGACCGGGCCGCATCAGCATCTGTTCGTTGAATGCGTCGCCGTACAGGTCTCTTCGGGCCGCGACGGTGAGCGCTGATCCGGCCGGGACTTGTTCGGGCACAGGCTTGCGGGCGTACATCCGGTAGGCGATGGCGATGCCCACCGCCACCACCGCCAGGATCACCGTCGTCACCACCCACACCGGCGCGACGTGGTGCACCTCATGCGCACCGACCACCGGCTCGAGCCAATGCTCGAGGGTGCCGCCGATCGCGAAGGCCGCGCCGGAGCCGACGGACCCGATGGCCAGCAGGATCATCGGCCATGTCATCACCGCCGGGGCCTCGTGCGGATGCGCCACAAGCTGATTCCCCGTCGTCCCCTGCCCTTCGGGCGTGGGCCCATCGCTCGCCTCGGAGGCCCAACGCTTTTCCCCGAAGAACGTCATCAGCATCACCCTGGTCATGTAGAACGCGGTGATGCCGGCGCCCAGGATCGCCGCGCCGCCGAGGATGAATCCTTTGACGCCGCCGGCGCCGAGCGCCGCTTCGATGATTCCGTCCTTGGAGAAGAAGCCGGCCAGCGGCGGCACTCCGATGATCGCGAGGTAGCCGAGGCCGAACGTGGCGAAGGTGATCGGCAGCGCCTTGCGCAGGCCGCCGTAGCGGCGCATGTCGACCTCGTCGTTCATCGCGTGCATCACCGACCCGGCGCCCAGGAACAGCCCAGCCTTGAAGAAGCCGTGGGTCAGCAGGTGCATGATCGCGAATGCGTAGCCGATCGGGCCGAGCCCCGCGGCCAGCACCATGTAACCGATCTGCGACATCGTCGACGCCGCAAGGGCTTTCTTGATGTCGTCTTTCGCGCAACCGATGATCGCGCCGAACAGCAGGGTGACCGCTCCGACGATCACGACACCCAACTGGGCGTTCGGCGCGAGGTCGAACACCGGCCCGGAGCGCACGATCAGGTAGACGCCCGCGGTCACCATGGTGGCGGCGTGGATGAGCGCCGACACCGGCGTCGGGCCCTCCATGGCGTCGCCCAGCCAGGACTGCAGCGGCACCTGCGCCGACTTCCCGCACGCGGCCAGCAACAGCAGCAGCCCGATCGCGGTGAGCACACCTTCGCCGGCTGCGGGGGCGGCAGCGAACACGCCCGCGTATGAGATCGACCCGATGTAGGCGAACATCACCATCATCGCGATGGCCAGGCCCATGTCGCCGACGCGGTTGACGACGAACGCCTTCTTGGCCGCCGTGGCCGCCGACGGTTTATGAGCCCAGAAGCCGATCAGCAGATAGGACGCCAAACCGACGCCCTCCCAGCCGATGTAGAGCCCGAGGTAGTTGTCGGCGAGCACCAGCAGCAGCATCGCCGACAGGAACAGGTTGAGGTACCCGAAGAAGCGACGCCGCCCGGGATCGTCGGCCATGTACCCGATCGAGTAGATGTGGATGAGCGAGCCGACACCGGTGATCAGCAGCACGAAACACATCGACAGCTGGTCGAGTTGCATGCCGAAGTCGACCTGCAGCCCGCCGACCGGCACCCAGGAGAACAGCGTCTGGTGAACCGTGCGGTGCTCGGCGTCGCGGCCCAGCATGTCGGTGAACAACACGACGCCGACAATGAAGGAGGCGAGCGCTGCGGCACAGCCCAGCAGGTGGCCCCAGGCGTCGGTCCGGCGCCCGCCCAGCAGCAGGATCGCCGCCCCGGCCAGCGGCAGCGCGATGGTCAGCCAAACAGGAATCGTCATCGCCCCTCTAGTGTTTCAGCAGGCTGGCCTCGTCGACCGAAGCCGACTGGCGGGCACGGAAGATGGTCATGATGATCGCGAGCCCGATCACCACCTCACAGGCGGCGACCACCATGGTGAAGAACGCCACGACCTGGCCGTCCAAGTGGCCGTGCATCCGGGAAAACGAGACGAACGCCAGATTCGCCGCGTTGAGCATCAACTCCACGCACATGAACATCACGATGGCGTTGCGGCGCAGCAGCACTCCGGCCGCGCCGATTGTGAACAACAGCGCCGACAGGTAGAGGTAGTTGTCCGGATTCATCGGTCGTCCCCTTTGCCGTTCGTCGCCACCACCGTCCGCTTCTGCAGAATGGGGCTGACGGACAGGTCTGAGCCGGACCCGTCGGGCAGTCGGGCAGCGATGTCGACGGCGTTGTTGCGAGCGAACACACCGGGATTGGGCAACGTCGTCGGATATCCGCCGGGCCGGAACCGCTCTTCGGCGAGTTCACGCTGGGTCTTGCGACGCTCGAAGCGTTCCCGGTGCGCGAGCACCATCGCGCCGAGCGCGGCGGTGATCAGCAGCGCGCTGGTCAACTCGAAAGCCCACAGATGGCGGACGAAGATCAGCGCGGCCAGCCCTTCCACGTTGCCGCCCGCGTTGGCTTGCGCGAGGCCGGTGAACCCGCCGGCCGAGACGTTGCCGATGCCGCCGATCAGCAGGATGCCGAAACCGACGCCGACGACGGTCGCGGCAATCCGTTGCCCCCGAATCGCTTCCACCAACGACTCGGAGGAATCGACGCCGATGAGCATCAGCACGAACAGGAACAGCATCATCACCGCGCCGGTGTACACCACCACCTGCACGACACCGAGAAACAGTGCGCCCTGGGCGATGTAGAACACCGCCAGCACGATCATCGTCGTGGCCAGGAACATCGCCGAATACACCGCTTTCGGCGCCGAAATCACCCCGAGCGCACCGAGCACCGCGATCGCGCCCAGCACCCAGAACAGCACGGCCTCGGTGGTCGTGGTGTGTCCGGGATTGTCGGCGGCCACGGCCGCGATCAGGTCCAGCCTCATCGCACGTCCTCGGTGATCTTCTCCGCCTCCTGCGTGACGGGTTCGACGTTGCCCAGGTAGTAGTCCTCATCGGTGCTGCCGGGCGCCATCGGATGCGGCGGCGGCAGCATGCCCGGTTGCAACGGCGCCAGCAGCTTGTCCTTGCCCCAGATGAGGTCGGCGCGGTTGTCGTCGGCCATCTCGTAGTCGTTGGTCATCGTCAGCGCGCGGGTGGGACAGGCCTCGATGCACAAGCCGCAGCCGATGCAGCGAAGGTAGTTGATCTGGTAGACGCGGCCGTAACGCTCGCCCGGGGAATAGCGGTCGTCTTCGGTGTTGTCGGCGCCCTCGACGTAGATGGCGTCGGCGGGGCAGGCCCAGGCGCACAGTTCGCAGCCGATGCACTTCTCCAGCCCGTCGGGGTACCGGTTCAGTTGGTGGCGGCCGTGATAACGCTTCGCGACGGGGCCCGGCTTCTCCGGATACTCCTCGGTGATGGGCTTTTTGAACATGGTGCCGAACGTGACCGCGAAACCCGCGATCGCGTCGAAGAACTTAGGCATGTGTCTTCTCCTCTGGAGCAAGCTCCTTGGTTGCGGTCGGCTTCTCGGTGACCGGCAGCGGCGGTGTGGGGAAGACTTCCGGATCCAGCTTCTGTGCTGGGATCGCTCGGACGTTTCTGCGGCGCGCCGAGCGCCACACCGCGGCGACGATCAGCAGCGCCACGATGGTGCCGAGAGACGCCAACGTCGTCGTCACCTGGCTGAAGCCTTCGTTACGCAGCGCGCGCGCCGTGGCGACGATCATGATCCACGCCAACGAGAACGGGATCAGTGCCTTCCACCCGAGGGCCATGAACTGGTCGTAGCGCATCCGGGGCAGCGTGGCGCGTAGCCAGAAGAACAGGAACATGAACGCCCACACCTTGGCGACGAACCAGAGCAGCGGCCACCAGCCGGTGTTGGCGCCGTCCCACATGTTGATCGGCCACGGGGCGTGCCAGCCGCCGAGGAACATCGTGGTCGCCAACGCCGACACGGTCGTCATGTTCACGTACTCGGCGAGCATGAACATCGCGAATTTTATCGAGGAGTACTCGGTGTGGAACCCGCCGACGAGTTCGCCCTCGGCTTCCGGCAGATCGAAAGGCGCACGGTTGGTTTCGCCGACCATCGAGGTGATGTAGACCAGGAACGACGGCAGCAGCAGGAAGATGAACCAGGTGCCGTCCTGGGCGGCGACGATGCCGGAGGTCGACATCGTGCCGGCGTAGATGAACACGGCGACGAACGACAACGCCATCGCGATCTCGTACGAGATCACCTGTGCGCTCGAGCGGATCCCGCCGAGCAGCGGGTACGTCGACCCCGACGCCCACCCGGCCAACACGATCCCGTACACGCCGATCGACGTCGCCGCGAGGATGTACAGCACCGCGACGGGCATGTCGGTCAGCTGTAATGCCGTGCGGTGACCGAAGATCGAAACCTCGCCGCCCATCGGGATGACCGCGAACGCGATGAACGCGGGAACGGCCGAGATCACCGGCGCCGCCAGGTAGACGAACTTGTCGACCCCGACGGGAATCAAGCCTTCCTTGAGCGCCAGCTTGACGCCGTCCACCAGCGATTGCAGTAGGCCTCTGGGCCCGACGCGGTTGGGCCCGTACCGCATCTGCATGCGCCCCAGCAGTTTGCGCTCGATCAGGATCGCCGCGAGGACCGACAGCATCAGGAATGCGAAGATCGCGACCGACTTACCGATGATCAGCCACCACGGGTCGTGTCCGAACAGCGTCGGATCGGGATGGATCACGGCTCGGCCCGCCCGATCGACACGACGTCTCCGGTCGAGACGCCCAGGCTCTGGTGCACGGCCGAACCGGGGGAGTTCAGCGGTAGCCAGAGCACCCGGTCATCCATGTCGGTGATGGCCAACGGCAGTGTGATCGAGCCGCGCGGTGTCCTTGCGGTGACCAGATCGCCTTCTGCCGCACCGATTTCGGCGGCGGTCGCCGCAGAGAGTCGCGCGACGGGCGGGCGTGCCGTGCCTGCCAGGTGTGGCTCACCGTCCTGCAGGCGGCCTTCGTCGAGCAGCATCCGCCAACCGGCGAGCACGGCCTGGCCGGCGGCCGGTGCAGCCGGCTTCGACGGCGGAAGGTCCGGTGGGACCGGTCGTCGACCCGCCCACAGCCCCAGGCGCGACATCTCGTCGCCGGCCGCCGACGCGTTCGGCAGGTTCAGCGCCACTCCGATCTCGTCGGCCAGGAAGTTCAGCACCCGAAGATCCGGGATCGCGTTCGTCTTGAGCGACGGCTGGAACGGGCGAAGGCGGCCTTCCCAGTTCAGGAACGAGCCGGCCTTTTCCACCACCGGTGCGATGGGGAAGACGACGTCGGCGACCGCGGTGACCGCGCTCTCCCGAAGCTCGAGGCTGACGACGAACGGCGCGGACTCGATCGCCGCCAGCGCGGCCTGCGGGTCCGGCAGGTCGGCGAGTTCCACGCCACCGATGAGCAGGGCGCCCAGTTCGCCGCTGCGGGCGGCCTCCAGGATCGCGCTGGTGTCTCGGCCCGGTGTGCTCGGCAAGTCGCCGACATGCCACGCGGCCGCCGTCTGCTCGCGCGCCGCGCTGTCGGTGACCGGTCGGCCGCCGGGCAGCAGGTTCGGCAACGCGCCGGCCTCGGTCGCGCCCCGCTCACCGGCGCGTCGCGGCACCCACGCCAGCCGGGCGCCGGTCGCCGCCGCCAATCTGCCTGCCGCAGACAGCGCCCCGGGCGAGTTGGCCAACCGCTCGCCGAGCAGGATGACCGCACCGGGCAGCCTCAACTGCGGGTCGTCGGTCAGTCCGTCGAGGGCATCGGCCTCGCCGCCGGGTGCCGCTGCGGCCAGTCGACCGCGCAGCTTTGTCAGGCTCCGGGTGGCGAACGGTGCCACGGAGATCACCTGCAGCGCCTTCTTGCGCACAGCCTTGCGCAGCCGCAGGAACACGATCGGCGATTCCTCTTCCGGCTCGAACCCGGCCAGCAGGACAGCGGGCGCGTTCTCGAGGTCGGTGTAGGTGACCGTCATCGGTTGCCCCGCGACGTGGGCGGCGAGGAAGTCCGCTTCCTCGGAACTGTGCGACCGGGCGCGGAAGTCGACGTCGTTGGTGCTCAGCACGATCCGCGCGAATTTCGAATAGGCGTAAGCGTCCTCGACGGTCACCCGGCCGCCGACCAGTACACCGGCGCTCCCGGTTGCCGCGGCCAAGCCCGCACCAGCCACCGCGAGCGCCTCGGACCAGGATGCGGGCCGTAGCTTGCCGTCCTCGTCGCGGATCAGCGGGGTGGTGATGCGGTCGCCCTGGGTGGTATAGGTGAACGCCCAACGGCCCTTGTCGCAGTTCCACTCCTCGTTCACCTGAGGTTCGTCACCGGCCAAGCGGCGCATCACCTTTCCGCGGCGGTGGTCGGTGCGCTGGGCACATCCCGACGCGCAGTGCTCACACACGCTGGGACTCGACACCAGGTCGAACGGCCGGGCCCGGAACCGGTAGGCCGCTCCGGTCAGCGCGCCGACCGGACAGATCTGCACGGTGTTGCCGGAAAAGTACGACTGGAACGGCTCACCGGGCGCGATGCCGACCTGCTGCAGTGCGCCGCGTTCCAGCAGATCGATGAACGGGTCGCCGGCGATCTGTTCGGAGAACCGGGTGCAGCGGGCGCACAGCACGCACCGCTCGCGATCCAGCAGCACTTGCGAGGAGATGTTGATCGGCTTGGGGAAGGTGCGCTTGACGTCTTCGAAGCGAGTCTCCGCGCGGCCGTTGGACATTGCCTGGTTCTGCAGCGGACACTCGCCGCCCTTGTCGCACACCGGGCAGTCCAGCGGATGGTTGATCAGCAGCAACTCCATGACACCCTGTTGCGCCTTGTCCGCGGCGGGGGAGGTGTACTGCGTGTGCACCACCATGTCGGGCGTGCACGTCGTGGTGCACGACGCCATCGGTTTGCGCTGGCCCTCCACCTCGACGAGGCACTGCCGGCAGGCGCCCACCGGATCGAGCAGTGGATGGTCACAGAACCGCGGGATCTGGATGCCGATCAGCTCGGCCGCGCGAATCACCAAAGTGCCCTTGGGCACACTGACGTCCACGCCGTCGATGGACAGCTGCACCATCTCCACCTCGGTGGCCGCGGTGCCGGTGTCGGCCGTCTGCGTCATCGAGCCACCCCCCTCCTCTGGCGAGCAGCCGCAAATTGCCCAGTTTTCGGCCTGTTTCTGGGCAGTTCGCGTCTGCTCGCGCAATGAAGCGTCATCACACGCCCGCCTTTTCGGTCGCCATCAACGTGGAGGCGTGCGGATCGAACGGGCACCCGCCTTGAAGATGGTCGATGTACTCATCGCGGAAGAACTTGATCGACGAAATGATCGGCGACGCCGCACCGTCGCCCAACGCGCAGAACGACTTTCCGAAGATGTTGTCGGAGATGTCGAGCAACTTGTCGATGTCGGCCTCCGTGCCGGCCCCGGTCTCGAGGCGCTCATAGATCTGCGCCAGCCAGTAGGTGCCCTCTCGGCACGGCGTGCACTTCCCGCACGATTCGTGGGCGTAGAACTCCGTCCACCGGCGCACCGCCCGCACCACGCAGGTGGTCTCGTCGAAGATCTGCAGCGCCTTGGTGCCCAGCATGGTGCCCGCCCCGGCCATACCCTCGTAATCCAATGGCACGTCGAGGTGTTCGTCGGTGAGCAGCGGCGTGGACGAACCGCCCGGCGTCCAGAACTTCAGCTTGTGGCCGGCGCGGACCCCGCCGGCGTACTCCAGCAGTTCGCGCAGCGTGATGCCGAGCGGCGCCTCATACTGGCCAGGGTTGGTGACGTGACCCGAGAGCGAGTAGAGCGTGAAGCCCGGCGACTTCTCCGAGCCCATCGACCGGAACCAGTCGATGCCGTTGCTGACGATGGGCGGCACACTGGCGATCGACTCGACATTGTTGACCACGGTGGGGCAGGCGTAGAGCCCGGCGACCGCGGGGAACGGTGGGCGCAGCCGCGGCTGACCGCGGCGGCCCTCCAACGAGTCCAGCAGCGCAGTCTCCTCACCGCAGATGTATGCGCCCGCGCCCGCATGCACGATCAGTTCCAGGTCGAAACCCGAACCGAGGATGTCGTTTCCGAGGAAGCCGGCTTCGTGGGCCTCGGCGACCGCGGCGTGCAGCCGGCGCAGCACGGGCACCACCTCACCGCGAAGGTAGATGAAGGCGTGATGCGCCCGGATCGCGTAGGCCGCGATGATCGCGCCCTCCACGAGGAAGTGCGGCGTCGTCAACATCAACGGGATGTCTTTGCACGTACCGGGTTCCGACTCGTCGGCGTTGATCACCAAATAGTGCGGTTTGGCGCCGGCGCCGGTGTCGTCCTGCGGGATGAACGACCACTTCGTGCCGGTGGGGAACCCCGCGCCGCCGCGGCCGCGCAGGCCGGACTCCTTCACCAGCGTGATGACGTCGTCGGGATCCATCTTCAGTGCCCGCTCGAGTGCGCCGTATCCGCCGTGGCGCCGGTAGGTGTCCAGCGACCAGGGCTCCGGTTCGTCCCAGAACCGGCTGAGCACAGGGGTCAGATCTGTCATGCGCGCGAATCCGTTGCGTCCGGGTTGGTTTCGGTGGTATTCGGTTTCGGCGGCACCGTAGCTGCCGGGCCGGGTGCGGGCGCGTTCTGAGTGGCTTCCGCCGCTGCCTTCTGGTCGTCGGGTGCGCCCGACGCCGCCGCCGTGGCAGCGGCTTCCGGAGCCTGCATGCCGCGTTCGCGGGCCACCCGCAAACCCACGAGGGTGGCGTCGCCGAGCTTGCCGTTGCCCGCGCGCGGATCCGGCAGGCCCGCCAGCGTGCGCGCGGTTTCGCGGAAGGTGCACAGCGGCGCGCCCCGGGTCGGTTCCGGAGGGTCACCGGCACGCAGCCCGTCGACGAGTTCGCGTGCAGACGACGGAGTCTGGTTGTCGAAGAACTCCCAGTTGACCATCACCACCGGCGCGTAGTCGCATGCCGCGTTGCATTCGACGTGCTCGAGCGTGACGCTGGGGCCGCCATCAACGGACGGCGTCGTCTGCCCCGCGTGCACTCCCAGATGGTCCTGCAGCGCTTCGAGGATCGCGTCGCCGCCCATGATCGCGCACAGCGTGTTGGTGCAGACGCCGACCAGGTAGTCGCCGGTCGGCGTGCGCCGGTACATCGAGTAAAAGGTGGCCACCGCGGTGACTTCGGCGTCGGTGAGGTCCAACTGCTTGGCGCAGAACGCGATTCCGGCCGGGGTCAGGCAACCGTCCTCGGACTGCACGAGGTGCAGCAGCGGCAACAGCGCCGAACGGGACTGCGGGTAGCGCGCGATGATCTTCTCCGCGTCGGCGGCGAGTCGCGCCATGACGTCGTCGGGATACGTCGCCGGCCCGTGGATGGGCGGGCCGGGTTCGTCGGGTCGCTGGCCGAGCTCGAGAAAAATGCTCACTAGCGGTCCACGCCCCCCATCACCGGGTCGATCGAGGCCACTGCGGTAATCGCATCGGCGACCATGCCTCCCTCGCACATCGCGGCGACGGCCTGCAGGTTGTTGAACGACGGGTCCCGGTAGTGCACCCGGTAGGGGCGAGTGCCGCCGTCGGAGACCATGTGCACGCCGAGTTCGCCTCGCGGAGACTCGATCCCGACGTACACCTGACCGGCAGGCACGCGGATTCCCTCGGTGACGAGTTTGAAGTGGTGAATCAGCCCCTCCATCGAATGGCCCATGATTTTCGCGATGTGTTCATTCGAGTTGCCCAGCCCATCGGGGCCGACCTTCAGGTCGGCCGGCCACCCCAGCTTCTTGTCCTGGATCATCACCGGCCCGGGCTTGAGACGGTCCAGGCACTGCTCGACGATCTTCAACGACTCGTGCATCTCCTTCACCCGGATCAGGTACCGGCCGTAGGAGTCGCAGCCGTCGTCGGTGATCACGTCGAAGTCGTATGTTTCGTAGCCGCAATAAGGTTGGGCCCGGCGCAGGTCGTGCGGCAGCCCGGTGGAGCGCAGGCACGGACCGGTGATCCCCAGCGCCATGCAGCCGGTCAGGTCGAGGTAGCCGATGCCTACCGTGCGGCCCTTCCAGATGTAGTTCTCGTTGAGCAGGTCCTCGAGATCCTTGAGCCGCTTCGGCATCAGCTCGAGCAGATCGCGAATCTGCGGGATGGCCTCGTCGGGCAGGTCGACGGCGACGCCGCCCGGCCGGACGTACGCGCTGTTCATCCGTAGGCCGGTGACGGTTTCGAACACCGACAGGATCAGCTCACGCTCGCGGAAGCCGTAGAACATCGCGCTCATCGCGCCGAGTTCCATGCCGCCGGTCGCGAGTGCGACCAGATGCGAGGAGATCCGGTTGAGTTCCATCATCATCACGCGGATGACGCTGGCCCGCTCCGGGATCGCGTCGGTGACGCCCAGCAGTTTCTCGACTGCCAGGCAGTAGGCCGTCTCGTTGAAGAACGGCGACAGGTAGTCCATCCGCGTAACGAACGTCACGCCCTGCGTCCAGTTGCGGAACTCGAGGTTCTTCTCGATTCCGGTGTGCAGGTAGCCGATTCCACAGCGGGCCGAAATGATGGTCTCGCCCTCGATCTCGAGGATGAGCCGAAGCACGCCGTGAGTGGAGGGGTGCTGCGGCCCCATGTTCACGACGATCCGTTCGCCGGCGTGCGACGCCGCGGCGTCCTTGGCGGCCTGCACCACCTGGTCCCAATCCTGGCCGCCGACAACGACAACCGTCTCGCCATCGGGCGCACCCGCCGACGATGCGCCGCCCTGCGCGGGCGGAACGTGGGAAATGCTCATCAGTTGTAGGCCCTCCGTTGATCGGGCGGAGGAATCTCGGCGCCGTGGTACTCCACCGGGATGCCGCCCAGCGGGTAGTCCTTGCGCTGGGGGTGACCCACCCAGTCGTCCGGCATCTCGATTCGGGTCAGCGCGGGATGGCCGTCGAAGATGATGCCGAAGAAGTCGTAGGTCTCGCGTTCGTGCCAGTCGGTGGTGGGATACACGGCGAACAGCGACGGAATGTGCGGGTCGGCGTCCGGCGCGGCGACCTCCACCCGAATCCGCCGGTTGTGGGTGATCGACATCAGCGGGTAGACCGCGTGCAGTTCACGTCCGGCGTCGTCGGGATAGTGCACGCCGCTCACGCCGAGGCACAGCTCGAAACGCAACTGCGGGTCGTCGCGCAGCGCCGCAGCCACCGTCGGCAGCTGCTCGCGCTGAACCTCGAGGGTGAGTTCGTCGCGGTAGACCACCACCCGCTCGATCGACTCCGCCCAGGAGTGGGGGCCGTCCTCGCCGAGCACTTCGGCCAGCCGGTCGACGACCTCGTCGAAGTAGCCGCCGTAGGGCCGCGGCGAACTGCCTGGCAGCGCCACCGCCCGCACCAGCCGGCCGTATCCCGAGGTGTCGCCCGACCCCTTGGCGCCGAACATGCCGCGGCGCACGCCGATGATCTCGGGTGTTCCACCGCCACCAGCGCCGTTGCCGTTGGTCGCGCTCACCGCAGCAGGCCTTTGAGCTCGATGGTCGGGGTGACGGCCAGCGCGGCCTGCTCGGCCTCGCGGATCGCCTCCTCGCGGTGCACGCCGAGCGGCATCTCCTGAATCTTGTCGTGCAGCTTCAGGATCGCGTGCAACAGCATCTCCGGACGAGGCGGGCAACCCGGCAGGTAGATGTCCACCGGTACGACGTGATCGACGCCCTGCACGATCGCGTAGTTGTTGAACATGCCGCCCGATGACGCGCAGACCCCCATCGCCAGCACCCATTTCGGCTCGGCCATCTGGTCGTAGATCTGCCGCAGCACCGGCGCCATCTTCTGGCTGACCCGGCCGGCCACGATCATCAGGTCGGCCTGCCGGGGTGTCGCCGAGAACCGCTCCATGCCGAAGCGGGAGATGTCGAACCGGGGACTGGCCGTCGCCATCATCTCGATCGCGCAGCAGGCCAGCCCGAATGTCGCTGGCCACAGCGAGCCCTTGCGGATGTAGCCCGCCACCTTCTCCACGGTGGACAGCAGGATCCCGCCGGGCAGTTTCTCCTCTAGTCCCATGCCAGACCTCCCCGCCGCCACACATAGGCGTAGGCCACGAACACCGTTGCCATGAACAGCAGCATCTCTATCAGCGCAAACAGCCCCAGATTGTCGAAGGCCACGGCCCACGGGTAGAGGAACACGATCTCGATGTCGAAGATGATGAACAACATCGCGGTCAGGTAGTACTTGATGGGAAACCGCTGGCCGGTCGGCTGGCCGGCCGGGCCGCCGTGCGGCACCGGCTCGATGCCGCATTCGTAGGCCTCGAGCTTGGCCCGGTTGTAGCGTCGCGGGCCGACCAGCAGAGCAATGGCGACCGAGCCGACCGCGAACGCAGCGGCGATAGCGCCAAGCACCAGGATTGGCGTGTACAAATCCATACCGAGCAAACGCTCCCTCGTGGGCTGTTCGATGTGAGCTTACCCACACCCTAGCGGGCTTTGGGATGCGTGCCACACCTTTTGGTTAGTATCGCTATAGGCAACACCTGGCTATGCCGCCGTGCCATCGATAGGCAAGTGCGACAGGCGATTACGTGTTTTCTAGCTATTGCACCGGTGTGCGCAGAAGTGACGCCACGGCATCCCCGAGTCGGATCGGGTCGATCGGGTGTGGCACCGCGGCTTCGGCGCGCGACCAACGGGCCAGCCACGCATCATCCGGTCGGCCGGTCAGCACCAGGATCGGTGGACAGTCCGCGATCTCGTCCTTGAGCTGCTTGGCGATTCCCATGCCGCCGGTCGGGGTGGCTTCGCCGTCGAGGATCACCAGATCGAACCCACCCTGGTCCATCTGGCGGATGACCATGGGGCCGGTCGCCACCTCGAAGTAGCTCAGCTCGGGCAAATCCGGATGGACCCGCTTGCCGAGCGCGAGCCGGACCTCTTCTCGAGTCCTGGGGTTGTCGCTGTAGACGAGGACCCGCAACGGACGCGATGACTCGACCATGCGGTGATGGTACGGCTAGCCGCCGTGGCGGAACACCAAGTCGCCGGAGATCGTCGCCTTGTCGCCGATCATGCCCACCAGATTGCCGTCGACGCCGAAGTCCTGCCGGTTCACGTCGGCCTTGGTGATGAGTCGCATCCCGCCGTCACCGACCGGGGTCACCTTGGTTCGCAGCGTCACCGGTTTGGTCGTGTCCTTGATGGTCAGTTCGGCGCGCAGATCGACGGTGTCGCCATCGACCGCGTCGGCGCCGGAGATGACGGCGGTGATCACCGGAAACTTCTCGGCCTCAAAGAAATCCGCGGAGTGCAGGTGCGTGTCGCGTCTACGGATCCCGGTGCGCAGCGACGCGGCCTTGACGTCGATACGACCGGAAACCGTTTGCGGAGCGGTCAGTTGGCCCTCGCCGCTGAATTCGGTGAATTTGCCTTTGACGGGCACAAGACCCCACATCGACTTGGCCTTGACCGCGATGGTGGACCGGCCGGGGTCGAGGGTCCACGTGCCGGTCGAGCCCGGATCGCTGAAAAACTCGCTCAGGCTTGCCATGTCATCTCCTCACTGTGTGGTCGACTCGAGCAGTGGGGCGATCTCCGCCGGGTCGAAGTACTCGTCGATTCGGCTGATCAGCCCGTTGGCGCCCAGCTTGATCACGATGCCGACGCGCATCGCGATCACCCCGCCGTTGTGTCCGGTGGCGTGCAGGACGTGCTGCTGGACGAACCCGCCGTCGAACAGTTGACGGTCCAGGATCTCGTAGCGGCGCTGTGTCGTGGTGTCGATGAACCAGTCGAGGACCCGCAGCGCCCGGTCCTTGTCGCGGTCGCCGTCGGCGACCTTCCAGACCACGATGTCGTCGTTCCACAGCGCGCGGATCGCGTCGTGGTCGCCGGACTCGATCGCCCCGAACAGGCGGTCCGCCACCTCGGCGACGGTGTCGTCGGCAACGGTCACAGGCCCTCCTTGACCTCAAGACTGGTTGAGGTTGAACACTGGCGGTCATGGATGTGACACCTACTCTCTCGCTATTCGACGACGCCTACAAGAGCGGCACCGCACCGTGGGTGATCGGCGAACCTCAGCCGGCGGTCGTCGAACTGGAACGGGCGGGCTTGATCCGCGGCAAGGTGCTGGACGTCGGCTGCGGCGCCGGCGAGCACACGATCATGCTCACCCGCCTCGGATACGACGTGGTCGGCGTGGACTTCGCGCCCTCGGCGATCGACTTCGCGCGTCGGAACGCCGCGGCCAAGGGCGTCGATGCGCGCTTCGAGGTCGCTGACGCAATGAACCTCGGAAACCCGGGTTACGACACCATTGTCGACAGCGCGCTGTTCCACATCTTCGACGAGGCGGACCGGGCGCGGTACGTCCGCAGCCTGCACGCAGCATGCCGGCCGGATGCACTGGTGCACGTGCTGGCGCTCTCGGACCGCGGCCACGGTTTCGGCCCGGAGGTCAGCGAATCCGACATCCGCGGCGCCTTCGGCGACGGCTGGGTGCTGGAGGCCGTGGACAGCACGACCTACCGCGGCGTCATCGGTGAGCCGCACGTCGAGACGTTCGGCATGCCCGTCGGCTCGCTGGTCGACGAACCGGCCTGGCTCGCCCGCGTCCGGCGCGTCTAACCCGCGATTTGTGGAGTCGCACCGGCGCTCACCGCCGCTGCGGCTCCACAAATCGCTAGTAGCCGGGGTGGTTGACGTCGAGCCGGTGGCGCACGATCGTGCGCAGGACGGGCAGCACGTCGGCCGCTCGGCCGTCGAGTTCGCCGGCGCGAATCGCGGCAGCCAGCTGCGGCTCGTCGCGATAACCGATTCCGGCCAACGCGTCGGTGACTTCACCGGCCGAGGTGTCCAGTAGCTCGCGTTCGACGATGCGCAGCACATTGGCGGCCACCCGGGCGTGGAAGTTCACCTGCCCCGCGTCGGCGGACCCGCCGTCGGGCCTGGTGGCGTTGCGCACATCGTTGTCGAGGAAGCCGGCTACGGCGGCGACGAGCTCCGCCGCGGTCGGCCGGCCGTACAACCAGGTCACCTCGGACCACCTCCTTCGAGCAGATCCAGCACGTCCCATTCGGTTTCGCTCACCCGCCGGCCGATCGCGGCGAGTTCGACGGATTCGTTCTGCCCGGACAGGTGGCGTTCGGCCTGGAACCGGCAGATCACGCCCCAGCGCAGCGTGGCGACGGTGAGCCACCATCGGAACGCGTCCCGGTCGAGCGTCTCACCCGACGCGGATTCGTAGGCGCACAGGAAGGTTTCGACGCTGCCGAGCCCGCCGGCGCCGAGTTCCTCGGGTGCGCCGAAACGCCATGCCCGGATACAGAACCACGCCAGATCCTCGTACCGCTCGCCGAGATGGACCAGTTCCCAGTCGAGGACGGCCGCGAGGCCGGAATCGTCGACGATCAGGTTGCCCATCCGGAAGTCGCCGTGCACCAGCACCTGACGCGACGGCGGCGGCCGGTGGGCGGCCAGCCAGCGAAACGCCCACTCGAAAGTGGCGGTGGTATCGCCCATTTCGTCGAGCCGGTCTTGCCACTCGGCGAGCTGATCCGAGTCCGACAGCCCGGCGCCCTCGTGGTCGGCGCGGTGGATGGCGGCCAGCGCCCGCGCGCACTGGTGCAGCAGCCGCTCCCGGCCGGTGTCGTCGAGCGCGCGGTGGATTCGGCGGACGATCGTCTCGCCGCCGATGGCCTCGCAGATCAGGTACGGATTGCCCAGCGCGGCAGGGGAGTTGTCCGCGGCGAGGATGTGTGGCACCGGCGCCCCGGCCGCCGCGGCGCGCTGCTGCACGAGCGCCTCGAGCTCCATCGACGCGTGCACATCGTCGGGCGGGCCGGTGCGGAGGATCAACGCCCGCGCCGCATTCGACGTCACCGCGTCGAACGCCCACGTCGTCCGGCTCGCCCCGCCGGTGAGTGCCCGCAGGTTCTCGATCGCGACGTCGTCGCTCACCACCGGGCGCAGGACGGCCTCGAGCCGATCCTTCACTTGCGCCCGAACCCGAACAGCCGCTGCGCGACCCGCCGGATCTGAATCTCCTCCGCGCCTTCGGTGATCCGGTAACGGCGGTGGTGGCGGTAGATGTGCTCGAACGGCTCGTGGCGGCTGTAGCCCACCCCGCCGAACACCTGCATCGCCCGGTCGGCGGCCTCGCACACCAACCGGTTGGCGCGGTAGTTGGCCATCGACACCTTGTCCGAGACCTCCATGTGGTGGTTGCGGTCCAGCTCGGTGGCCGCGTAGTACACCAGCAGCCGGACCATCTGCGCCTCGGTCTGCAGTTCGACCAGCGGCCACTGAACGGCCTGGTTCACCGACAGCGGCTTGCCGAAGACGCTGCGCTCTCGCGCGTACGCGACCGCGCGGTCGATGCAGTACTGTGCCGCGCCGAGGCTGCTGGCGGCCTGGCGGATCCTGTTCTCGTGCAGGAAGGTCTGGCCGACCTCGAGCCCGCGGTCGATCTCGCCGAGCACCGCGTCTGCGGGCACCCGGACATCCTTCAGCTCCACCTCGCCGTGGTCGGTCGGCATGTTGAACGTCCACCAGTAGTACGGCACGGTGAAGCCCGGGGCGTCGGTGGGCACGAGGAACGCGGTGATGCCGCGGGCCTGCCCGGGTTCGCCTGAGGTGCGGGCGAAGACCAAGTCGTGGGTGGCGCGGTGCACGCCGGTGTTGAACCGCTTGGCGCCGTTGATGACCCAGTCGTCACCGTCGCGCACGGCGACGGTCTCCAGCCAGGTGGCGTCGGAACCGTGGTTGGGTTCTGTGAGACCGAAGGCCATCGACCGGTCACCGGTGATCAGCGCCTCGGTCCATTCGGCCTTCTGCGTGTCGGTGCCGAACCGGTCCATCATGATGACCTGCGGGAAGTTGCCGACGATCGACGACTCGTCCTGCAGATCGTTGTGCAGTCCGAGACCCTTGTGCGCCAAATGTTCCCGAATGACCGCCATGTCGATGTTGCTGCCGTCGCGGCCTCCGAATTGTGACGGCAGACCGTAGCGCAGCCACCCAGCCTTGTCTGCGCGTCGACGCATCTCGCCGAGCAGGTCCTCCCACTCCCGCCGCGGGATGCCGCCGTTGTCCCAGTCGGTGCGGGCGTGTTCGCGGCGCTTGTCGAAATACTGAATGTGGTCGCGTTCGAGCGGCTTGATCTCGGCCTCGATGAACGCGTCCATCTCGGCGAGCAGTTCGGGCAGATGGTCGGGCAGAGCGAAATCCACAGTGATTCCTTTCAGACTTTCGCCGAGCGCACGGCGTGTCTACTCGCGTTTTGCGTACACCAACCGTGCGCTCGGGGGCGGACTACCAGCCATACAACGTCTTCTTCCAGATCGTCGACAGCGTCACGACGGCGTCCTCGTCGGTGATCTCGAGCCCGAGCCCGGAGGTCCCGACGAAGACCGTGGTGAAATTCTCGAACAGCAGAGCGATCGCCGCCGCGGTGTGTTCGGGATTGAGTTCGGCCGCGTAGCCCTGCTCCTGCGCTCGGCGCACGGAGGCGGCGACGATGTCCATCCCGAAGCGGCGGAACTCGTTCTGCACGGCGGCGAATCGAGGTTGGGTAGCCGCGAGCTGCGCGACGGCGATCATGATGCCGATGTTCTGTTTGAACATGTTCCAGTAGCCGGTGACCACCGTGCGGAAGAACGCGTCGTCGTCCGGCGACCCCGGCAGCTCGAGGCTGGCTCCGGACGGCGCCACCATATCGTGCAGGAACGACTCCGCCAGCGCCGCCAGCAGATCCTCCTTGTCGGCGAAGTAGCGGTAGAACGCCGCCGGAGACTTACCGGCCGCCGAGGTGATGTCGCTGAGCGTCGTGCCGTGGAATCCGCGTTCGGCGAACAGCTTCCGCGCCGCTTGCTCGATCGCTTCCCGAGTCTGGCGGCCCTTGGCGCTGAGCGTCTCGGCGGGCAACTCAATCGCCCAGAATCCGGTCGCCCGCGCGTAGCAGTGAGCTGGGTAGGTCATGGCCGACGAGGCGCTGCGCCACAGCGGCCGCGTCGATCGCCGCGGCCAGGTCGACATCAACGTGAACACCGCTGTCGCGCAACAGGTATACGAGGTCTTCGGTGGCGATGTTGCCGCTCGCCCCCGGCGCAAACGGGCATCCGCCGAGGCCGCCCACCGAGGCGTCCAGCCGGGTGATGCCGGCGTTGACCGCGGCGTATGCGCTGGCCAACCCGGCGCCGCGGGTGTTGTGGAAGTGCGCGCCCAACGGGACGTCACCGATGAGCGGGCGCAGAGCCTCGACAGTCTCTGTGACCCGCCGCGGGGTGGTGGTGCCGATCGTGTCGGCGATCGCCAACCGGTCGACGTCGCTCGCCAGCGCGGTGGTGATCACGTCGACCACCCGCTGATGTGGCGTCGGCCCGTCGAACGGGCAGTCCCACGCGGTCGCGACGATCACCTCGACGGTGGCGCCGCTGTCGTGTGCGATCGCGGTGATCTCACCGATCAGCGCGGTGGACTCGGCCGAGGAGCGGCCCACGTTGGCGCGGCTGTGGCCGTCGGCGGCCGACACCACGTACTCGATCGACGACAATCCCGCCGCGATCGCACGTTTGGCGCCGTTCGGGCTGGCCACCAGCGCGGAGAAGTCGATGCCGTGGGAATCGCGGAACTGCTGCAGGTGCGACGCCAATTCGGCGGCGTCGGCCAGCGCCGGCACCTTCGAGGGCGAGACGAACGCCGTCGCCTCCATCTCGCGCACTCCGGTCGCGGCCACGGCGGCGAGCAGTTCGAGCTTGGCCGACAACGGAATCGGCTCCTCGATCTGCAGCCCGTCGCGCAGCGAGACGTCGCGGATATCGACATGATCGGGAATCACAGCACTCCCTTCGCCCGTAGCGCGTCGAATTCGGCGTCGCTTTTGCCCAGCAGGCCGCGGTAGATCTCGTCGTTGTGCTGCCCGGGCCGCGACGATCCGGCGAACCGGATGGTGCCCGGCGTTTCCGACAGTACCGGTACGACGCCGGGGCCCTTGACATTGCGGCCGATCCGCTCGTCGAAGTGGTCGGCGATCATCCCGCGCGAGGTGAACTGCGGGTCGGAGACGACTTCGGCGACAGTGTTGATCGGTCCGGCGATCACGCCTGCGGCGCTGAGCGTTTCGATGATCTCGGCGGGCTGGCGGTCGGCGGCCCAGTCGCCGATGATCTTGTCCAGCTCGTCCTGGTTACGGCCGCGGGCGACATGGTTGGCGAACCTGTCGTCGGTGGCCAGCTCCGGTCGACCCATCGCCTCGCACAACCGCCGGAAGACGGTGTCCTGGTTGGCCGCGATCACCACCCAACTGCCGTCGGCGCTGCGGTAGATGTTCGACGGCGCGATGCCCTCCAGCCGGGTGCCCGACGGGCCGCGCACCACACCGCCGACGTCGTAGTCCGGGATCGTGGACTCCTGCACGGCCAAACAGGATTCGGTCAGTGCCGCGTCGACGACCTGGCCCTCGCCGGTTACCGACCGTCGGTAGAGCGCAGCCAACGCGCCCTGGGCGGCGAACATGCCCGCCAGGCTGTCGCCCAGCGACAGCGCCAGCCGCGGCGGAGGGCCGCCGGGGAAGCCGTTCATGTGGCGCAGGCCGCTGGCCGCCTCGGCGACCGAGGCGTAGCCCGCCTTGTGGGCCTCGGGGCCGGTCTGCCCGTAGCCGGAGACGCGCACCAGGATGATGCCGCGGTTGTGTTCGCGCAGCACGTCATAGCCGAGGTTCCACTTCTCCAGCGTGCCGGGCCGGAAGTTCTCCACGATGATGTCGGATCGCTCGACCAGGTCGAGGAACAGCGCCCGGCCGGCATCCGTCCGCAGGTTCAGCGTCACCGCCTTCTTGTTGCGGGCGTGCACCGTCCAGAAGAAGTGGTGCCCGTCGAGTTCGGCCTGACCCCAGGTGCGCAGCGGGTCCGGTGCGCCGGGCGGCTCCACCTTGATCACCTCGGCGCCCATGTCGCCGAGCAGGCGCCCGGCGAACGGCCCGGAGATCAGCGTGCCGACCTCGATCACGCGGATGCCGTCCAGCGGACCGGAGACCGTCATAGCGAGAAGCCGTGCCTGTGCAGCCAGTCGGTGACCACGCCGACCGCGTGGCGCAGCTTGTCGCGCTGGTTGGCGCCGGCGTAGTAATGGTTCGCGCCCGGAATCTCGTGCATCTCCTTGTCATGATGCCCGATCGCTTCGAACAGCCGGCGGGTATGGCTCGGCGTGCAGGCGTCATCGGCGAGGTTGCCGATCACCAGCGTCGGCACCGCGATGTCCGGGCCGCATTGCACCGCGTCGCCGTTGGCGTCGTCGTAGCTCCATTGCGACAGCCAACTGCGCAGCGTGCAGAACCGGGCCAGCCCGACGGGACTGTTGTTCACCACTCGAGGATCGCCCAGATAGCAAGTTCCCGGGGCGCGTTCGTTGGGGTCGACGGTCGGATCCAGCCAACGCGGGTCGGCCATCGTGCCGTGCACGACGAACGCGAACTCGTCATCGGGTCGGCCCGCCGCCTTCAGTTCGGCCAATTTCTCCTTGACCCACTTGGTGATTCGGCGGTTGCGGTCGATCTGTGCCTGCCGGTAGCGGTCGAGGAACTCCGGGGAGTACGGCGGTTGGTTGGGGTTGTCCGGGTTGTAGAGGTCGAGTTCGGGATCCCGCTTCGACGGGTCGGACTCGTCGAGGATCGACGCGTCCAGCCACTCGGTCATCGTGCCGTGGCGGCTGACGTGGGCGGCCAGCAGCATCAGGCCGTCGGCGGGGATCAGGCCCAACTTGGTCAGGTCGGGGCCGTCGCCCGACGGGCTGGCCGTGATCGTCGGGTGTTGCGCCTGTTGCTGATAGAACACCGACAGCGAACCGCCGCCGCTCCACCCGGCCAGCACCACCTTCGAGTAGCCCAGCCGGTTCTTGGCGTCCTTGATGCATTCGCCGAGATCCTCGACCACCTTCTCCATCAGCAACGCGGAATCGGTCCCGCGGAAGCGGCTGTTGCAGTAGATGACGTGATGGCCTGCCCGCGCTAGGCCGTTCATCATCGGCAGGTACGCGCCGCCACCGATGGGGTGCATGAACACCAGCACGGTGTCTGATGTCGCCGCGGGGGCGGCTCCGGCGGCGGACGGCTCTGGGTCCTTCGGTCGAAGCAGGTGGCTTTCCAGCACCACCAACTCGGCCACCCCGCCGTACACGTCGCGCACACTCGAAGTGTTCTGATAGGCAACGAGATACGGGATACGGTCGTATTCGTAGCGCACCGGCGCCTCGGTCGTCTGCGTCATCTCAGTGCTGCCCTCGGTTCGATGTCGCTCCGAGATCGTTTGCCAATACCTCGGCCGACGGCGTCAGTCGCCGGGTGGTGTCGATCGAGATGACGTACCAACCGACGCGGTCCTGTTCGTCGAATTTGCGCCGCGCTCGCTCGCGGGCTTTCTCCGGCGCACCGTGGTGCACCCCCTGCGGGGCGTGGCTGACCAGTCCCGGCGGCATGGGAATACCGAACAGGTCGCCGCCGTGGAAGAACGAGACCTCGTCATAGTCGACGTTGCGGTGATACCACGGCGGACGCTCGGTGCCCGGCACGGTTTCGGCGGGCCGGGGCAGGAAGTTCATCACCGCCACGCCGGTCGCCTGCATGAACAGGTGCACGGTAGGCGGCAGGTGCACGCTCTCGCTGGCGATGACGTTGTAGTCGTCGATGTTGAAGGTGAACGGGAAGTTGTCGCCGCGCCACCCCTCGACGTCCATCGGATTGTGTTGGTAGAACAGCGATGTCGGTCCGCCCTCATGCACGAGGCGGACCTCGTACTCGCCATCGTGCTGCGGGCCGTCGCCGGTGTCGATCGGCGCCGGTTCGGGAACGGTGACCTGCGCGGGATCGAACGGAAAATGCCTGCCGAGCGGCCCGGGCGGCGGGACGCGGAATTCGTCGCCGGCCTCGATCATCACCAGGGTCGTCTCGCTGTCGGGGATCTGCCGCCACGTCGTCGCCTTCGGCACGTACACCCAGTCGCCCTCGCGGTAGCGCAACGGTCCGAACTCCGTCTCGAGCAGGCCCGCGCCCCGGTGGACGAACGACAGCAGGTCACCGTCGACGTGCCGGACGAAGAACGGCATCTGCTCGCTGCGCCGACTCAGCGAGATCCGGCAGTCCTGATTGCTGAAGAGCAGCAGCGGCGTGCCGCAGGCGTCGGTGGCGTCGCTCGGTTTCAGCTCGCTGGTCATCACGTCGACCGGGCGAAGCGGACCCGACGCGCGGTACGCCGTGGGGTCGTGGCGGCGGTAGATGTTCGCGGTGCGACCGACGAACCCGCCGCGGCCCAGTTCGTCGTCTTTCAGGCCGTCCAGGTCGGCGTGCAGCCGTTTGGGCGTGCGGCCTTTGCGCAGGTGAACAAACGATTCCATGATGTCTCCCGGTGCGGTCGAGGCCGAAGTAAAACTAACGTTACTTTTATCTCCAGCCGTCCGCAATAGCCATCCCTGCCGCGCGGAACAGCCGGTCGTAGATGTCGCGGATCGCGTCCTGCGTGCAGAGGTTGTCGTTCATGACGTGCCCGCCGGGGGCGGTGGCGCGCTTGATTGCTTCAGTCCGTCAGGTCGACGCGCACAGTGAGCAGATTCGTCCCGAAGGTGCGCACGCCGAAGCTGTTGAACTGCGGCAGCAGGCGCAGGCGCTCGTGCGGGTCGTCGTCGGGCAGCAGGTGCGCAACGCCGCTGTGCCAGCGCCCGTTCAGCCGCACCCGCACGTTCGGGTTCGCCTTGATGTTGCGGATGTACTGAGAACTGTCGCCGAACTCGGAGACGAACCAGAACTCGTTGCCCACCCGGCTCCCGCCCAGCGGTGTGCGACGCGGTTCGCCCGATTTGCGTCCCGTCGTTTCGAGCAGCGTCTGGAACGGCATCATTTTCGTGAACCGGTTCGCGACGTTCTTCTGGAACAGTTTCGTGATCCGGTCGCGTAGCTCTTCGGCCATGATTCCCCCTTGGTCACACCATCGCGGTCCGCGACACCTTGATACCCAACTTCAGTGCTCCGGCGAGTTCCCGGCTGGTGTCGTAGTCGAAGACGACATGGCCGGCCAACACGTCGACGTCGCGCTTGATCCGCTGAAGCGGGTTGTCGACGAAGTGGACGCTGGCCCCCGACGCCTCGAGCAACAGCCCGATGACCTCGCGTGACTCGTGCACGATGTGTGCCGCCGCCAGACGCGCCGCGCCCCGCACCGGTCGCGGTACCGAATCGCCCGCCGCGACAATGGTTTCGAGCTCACCGACCGTGTCGGCCAGCAAGCCGCGCAATGCCCGCAGCCGCACCTCGGCCTCGCCGAGGCGGGCCTGGGCGATCGGCTTGTCCTTCTGGGGGATGCCCTCGTACGCCAGGACGCGCTCCGAGAGGCGTTCGGCGTAAACCTGCGTGACGCGTTCGGCGCTGCCCAGCGCCGGCATGGCCGCCAGCAGCGCCAGCGCGGGCACCATCGGCCAGCGATACGTGTCGTCGTCGTGCAGGGCGGCACCGGGTGCGGTGCCGGTGTAGATGTCGGCGACCCGCATAAGGCGGTGCTCGGGGACGAAGGCGTCGGTGATCACCACGTCGTTCGAACCGGTGGCCCGCATGCCGTCGGTGTGCCAGACGTCGTCGATGACGGCGTCCTCGATCGGCAGCAGCGCAAGCGCGGGGTAGATCGCGGCAAGGTCGTCCTCGGGGCCGCACAGCGCGCCGACGATGATCCAGTTCCCGTGCATGACGCCGGTGGCCCACGACCACCGGCCCGTGAGCCTGATCCCGCCGTCGACGGGCACCCCTCGGCCCGTCGGGGCCAGGGGAGCGGGCGCGAGAAAAGGTCGGCTTGCGAAGGCCTCCTCCTGGGCCCGCTCGTCGAACAGCGCCAGCATCCAGTTGTGCAGGATGTAGAAGCCGATGGTCCACGCGCTGGACGCACAGCCGTGCGCCATCCGACGGACCGGATCGAGGATCGCCGGAAGCGGCGCCTGCCGGCCGCCGTAGCGCGCCGGCACCAGCAGATCGGTGAGGCCCGACGCGACGAGCTCGTCGACCGTCGCCGACGGCAGCATGCGCAGTCGTTCGGCCTCCGGGGCCCGGTCGGCGAGGCGGCCGACGAACTCGGCGTCGATCAGAGCGGTGGCCGAGGCGGCTGTCATACGGCGGACGTTACCATACTTTTTTGTATGGATCGGGGTCAGCCGGTGAGCATGATGTCCAGGAAGCGTTCCCGACGCGCCGCGACCTTCGCGCTGACCATCGAAACGGACAGGTGCAGGAAGCCGATGCCCGCCGCGAACGTCGCGTTGGCGCGCAAGTCGGCCTCCTCGACGTCGAACCCGTGATCGATGAACGCCTGTCGCACGGCCTCGAGCACTCGCGTATCCGACGCGCGCACGCCCGCGGCCACGTCGGCGTCGGTTCGGGCCCACTCCCGCATCGCGCGTTCCAGCGTCCAATGCCTGGCGTCGACCAAGGCCGACATCATTTGCGACAACCGCTGTCGCGGCGGCAGGTCGGTCAGCGTGGCGAAATGTCGGCGATCGTCGTCGCGCAACTCGCCCCACGCCCGGATCAGCGCGGCCCGGTAGCCGGCCATATCGGTGAAGTGCCAGTAAAAGCTGCCTTTGGTGGCCCCGACGCGCGAGCACAGCGACTCCAGCTTGAGCGCCTTGATCCCTTCCTCGGCGAGGATCGCATAGCCGGCCTGGATCCAATCCTCGGCCGACAGTCGCGGCGTGCGGGCCGTTGCCATGACCGGCAGCCTACGGGCATCCTGCGGGCCGCCGAACCTCGAAACGGACGCCTGGCGGACGGCTCCGTCAATAGCGGATCGCGCCCACAAAGCGGCGCGCGGCACCCCCTTGGCTTTCTTCAGTGCTGATCATCATGTTTTACTGCACACGCGACAACTGAAATTTTCTCGGTCCGTTCGGCGGCCCCGGGCTCAGCCGAGCGGGCATGACAGCGCAGTGAAACAGTTGCTGCGTGTCGATGGCGATCGCTCGATCGCGGACGGAAGAGCCTCGTAAGCGGCAACCGGAAGATGGATGGAATTGCAGAATGAGCTTGATTGACAAGATTCGTGGCCCGTGGGCGCGGCGCTTCGCGGTGGCTGCCATCGCGGCGGCCCTGCTGCCCGGCGTGGTGAGCCTGACCGGCCAGTCAGCCACCGCTGGGGCGTTCTCCCGGCCCGGCCTGCCGGTCGAGTACCTGATGGTGCCGTCGCCGTCGATGGGCCGCGACATCAAGGTGCAGTTCCAGAAGGGCACCGGCTCCAAGGCCGTGTACCTGCTCGACGGCCTGCGCGCCCGTGAGGACTTCAACGGCTGGGACCTCGAAACCCAGGCGTTCGAGTGGTTCTACGAGACGCCGCTGTCGCTGGTTCTGCCCGTGGGCGGGCAGTCCAGCTTCTACTCCGACTGGTATGCGCCCGCCTGCGGCAAGGCCGGATGCCAGACCTACAAGTGGGAAACGTTCCTGACCAGCGAGCTGCCGCAGTGGCTCTCCGCCAACAGGGGCGTGTCCACCACCGGCAACGCCGCGGTGGGCCTGTCGATGTCCGGCAACTCCGCAATCATCCTGTCGGTTTACCACCCCGACCAGTTCATCTACGCCGGGGCGCTGTCGGCCTTCCTCAACCCCTCTGAGGGCCAGTGGCCGTTCCTCATCAACATGGCGATGGGCGACGCCGGCGGTTTCAAGGCCAACGACATGTGGGGCAGGACCGAAGACCCGAACAGCGCGTGGAAGCGCAACGATCCGATGGTCCAGATCCCGCAGATCGTGGCGAACGGCACCCGGCTCTGGGTGTACTGCGGTAACGGCACGCCGAACGAACTCGGCGGCGCGAACCTGCCCGCCGAGTTCCTCGAGGGCCTGACGATCCGCACGAACATCACGTTCCGGGACAACTACATCGCCGCGGGCGGCAACAACGGAGTGTTCAACTTCCCGCCGTACGGCACGCACAGCTGGGAGTACTGGGGTGCGCAGTTGCAGGAGATGAAGCCCGACCTGATCTCGCACCTGGGCTCGTAGGCACGTCGCAAGGTCCCCGGACACCCCGAACGCCAGGGGTGGCCGGGGACTTTTGCATTCCCCGGCTCGCGCGTGGGCCCAGGTGAACAATGAGGCAGATGAGCGCAGTCAACGCCTTGGTCGCACACCAGGACGCCGAGGGCGAGATCACTCTCGGCCACGAAATCGTCGACGATAGGTACCTACCCGAGGGAGACGTGACGATCTCGGTCGAGTACTCGGGCGTCAACTACAAGGACGCGCTGGCTGTCACACCGAAAGGCGGTGTCGCCCGGTCGTATCCGTTGATCCCGGGTATCGACGTGGCCGGCACCGTCGCGGCGTCCTCGTCGCCGGAATTCGCGGTCGGGGACCGGGTGTTCGCGCACGGCTACGACATCGGGACCGGCAGGCACGGCGGCTACGCCGACACCGCCCGGTACCCGGCCGATTACCTGGTCAAGATCGACGGGCTGACGACGGCCGACGCCGCCGCGATCGGAACTGCCGGCTTCACGGCGGCTATGAGCGTCAACGCCATCCGCGCTCACGGCGTACGCCCACAGGACGGGCCGGTACTGGTCACCGGGGGTACCGGCGGCGTCGGCAGCACCAGCGTCGACCTGTTGGCCGGCCTCGGCTACGAGGTGGTCGCCTCGACCGGCAAGGAGGAGGCGCACGACTATCTCATGGGCCTCGGCGCCACCGAGGTGATCGGACGCTTACCCGAGGCGGGGGAGAAGGTCCGTCCGCTCGGCAAGTCCAAGTGGGCGGCGGTCTTGGACAGCGTCGGCGGCGACACCCTCGCGTACGCATTGAGCACACTGAATTACGGTGGGATCGCGGCGATTTCGGGGCTGGCCCGATCTGCCGATCTGCCGACGACGGTCATGCCGTTCATCCTGCGCGGCATAACGCTGGCGGGCATCGACTCGGTGCAGCTCGCGATCGAGCTCCGCCGCGAGATTTGGAAGCAGCTCGAAGGCGAGCTCAAACCCAAGCACCTCGCCGATATCACGACCGACATCTCGGTGCTCGAGACGCCGCACACTTTGCGCGCCATCATCGGCGGCGGCGTCATCGGCCGCACCCGTGTGGTGGTGCACGACGGGTTCTGACGCGCTACGTCCTAGCGCCGCCATACGTCGTAGCGCCGCCATACGTCCTAGCTCCGCCATCGTTTGTGAATCTGGCGACGTTTTTCGGCGATTTACGTCGTCAGATTCACAAACGATGGTGCGGCGGTGGCGGGAGTGCGGTGGCGGCGCTGCGGCGGTGGCGGCGGTGCGGCGGTGGCGGCGGCGGCGGCGCCCAGTCCTACTTCAACTCCGCCGACGACAATCCGAGCAGGCGGCGCGCCACCACCAGCAGCTGGATCTGCTGGGTGCCCTCGAAGATGTCGAGGATCTTGCTGTCGCGGGCCCACTTCTCGAGCAGGGTGACTTCGGAATAGCCGACGGTGCCCGCCAATTCGACCGCCTTGAGCGTGATGTCGCTGGCCACCCGGCCGGCCTTCGCCTTGCCCATCGACGCTTCCTTGGAGTTCGGGATGTCGTTGTCGGCCTGCCACGCCGAGCGCACCATCAGCAGATACGCTGCCTCCCAATCGGATTCCATCCGCAGGAACTCCGCGGCCGGTGCGCTCTGCGCGTGCGACGGCTTGTCGTAGGAGATCTCGATGCCCGCCTCGGTGAGGATCTTGCGGAGTTCCTCGAGCGCGGCGCGGGCGATACCGACGGCCATCGCGGCGACCACGGGACGAGTGTTGTCGAAGGTCTCCATGACCCCGGCAAAACCCTTGTCCACGTGGATCTCCGGACTGCCGAGCAGGTTCTCCTTGGGAATCCGCACATGGTCGAACCGGATCACCGCGGTGTCGGAAGCCTTGATGCCCAGCTTGTCCTCGAGACGCTCGACGGTGACGCCCGGGTGTTCGCGCGGCACGATGAACGACTTGATCGCTGCTCGCCCCAGGGACTTGTCGAGTGTCGCCCAGACCACGATGTGAGTGGCCCGGGAGCCGGCGGTGACGAAGATCTTCTCGCCGTTGATGACGTACTCGTCGCCGTCGAGCTTGGCCGTGGTCGACACGGCCGCCGAGTCGGACCCGAAGTCGGGTTCGGTGATCGCCATCGCGGCCCAGACGTCTTTGCCGAGCCGCTCCAGTTGCTCTTTGGTGGCGACGCTGGAGATCGCGGCGTTGCCCAACCCCTGCCGAGGCACCGACAACATCAACGCGACGTCGCCCCAGCTGATCTCCATCACGTTGAGCACCGCGGACATGTTGGCGCCGTTGTGGTTGACGTCTTTGGGTTCGTCGCCGCCCGCGAAGGCCTCGGCGCCGGCAAACGCGAAAGCCTTTGCCTCCGAGATCCCTTCGAACAGCGTGGCCAGGGTCTCGAGCTCCACCGGGTACTCGTGCTCGCGCAGGTCCCACTTGCGGGATATCGGTCGCAGCATCTCCGCGGCGCCCTGATGCGCCTTCTCGATGACCGCCTCGAGTTTGCGCGGTAGTTCCAAATTGATTGCCATGATTCGTCTTTCGCTTGTAAGGCCTAGATAACGACGACGCCCTCGGCGATACCGATCGCGCGCAGATCGCGGTACCAGCGTTCGACGGGGTGTTCCTTGGTGTAGCCGTGGCCGCCGAGCAGTTGCACACCGTCGAGGCCGATCTGCATGCCTTTGTCGGTGCCGAGCCGTTTGGCCAGCGCCGCTTCGCGGGTGAACGGCAGCCCCTGGTCCGCGCGCGAAGCCCCGCGCCAGGTAATCAACCGCAGGCCGTCGAATTCGATCGCCATGTTGGCGCACATGAACGCCACCGCCTGACGGTGCGCGATCGGCTCGCCGAAAGCGCGCCGTTCCTTCACGTATGGCACGACATAGTCGAGCACCGCGTGCGAGGTGCCGACGGCCAGTGCCGCCCAGCCCAGCCGCGAGAGCGCGACCGCCTCCGAGTAATCCTCATCGGTGGCGCCCGCTTCGCCCAGTCGCGCCGACAGCGGCACGGTCACACCGTCGAGCGTGACCTGACCGATCGCCGCCGCGCGGATGCCCATGCCGGGATCGGGTGTGACGCTCAACCCTTTTGACGACGACTCGACGATGAAGAGCGCCGGCTTACCGTTGAGTTGCGCTGCGACGATGAACAATTCAGCGTTCGCGGCGGCCGGTACCAGGGACTTGACCCCGTCGATGCGGTAGCCGCTGGGAGTGCGCACGGCCGTCGTCTTCAACGCCGTCGGATCGAACAGCGGGCGCGGTTCGGCGATCGCCACACAGGACTGCGGCACGTTCTCGCCCGCGAACTCCTTCAGATATGTGGCTTGCTGATCGGCGCTGCCCCAATGTGTCAGCGCCGACGCGACCCCCGCGGGGGCCAGGATCGGCAGCGCCAGTCCCATGTCGCCGTAGGCCAGCGCCTCGGCGACCAGCACGTTGGTCACCGCCGCCCGGTGCGCCGCGATACCTTCGAAGTCCTCGGGCACGTTGATCGCGGTGATACCGAGTTCGGAAGCCTTGGCGACCAGATCCTCGGGGTAGTCGGCGGTTTCGTCGGCTTGATGCGCGGCCGGACGGATGGCCTCCTCGGCGAACTCGCTGACCGTGTCGACGATCATCTTCTGCTCGTCGTCGGGGGTCAGGTCGAAGTAGTCCGAGCCGCTCTTTTTCAGCCGCGTCGGACCCGCCTGGCTGCCCGAGACGCGCTTGAATTGGCGGCTGGCGGCGCCGGCGACCGAGAACACCTGCTTGACGCCATACTTCAGCCCGCGGTTGAGGGGATCGCGCAGGTTGTAGCGATCCAAAAACTCCTGGCCGACCAGCGGCGTGACCAGAGCCAGCCCCAGGTCGGTCGCGCTGCGCTTGTGCCGCTTCAGCCCGACTGCGCTTTCTTTACCGCTTCGCTTCGGTTTCGATCCGTTTTTCGACGGCAGGGTGTTGGTCATTTCGACTGCCTCGCTTTGGGTTGGGACGTCCGAACTCGTCGAACTGACTCCAGAGTAAGGTATGCGAACTGACCGGCGAGTAAGTTGTTGTGCAATTCACACGGTGCTGCGGATCTACAGGCGATCCAGCACAGTGTCGTGCAACAGACCGTTGGTCGCCACCGCGCTGCCGCCGTGCGGGCCGGGCTCGCCCGCGAGGTTGGTGAACCGGCCGCCGGCCTCGCGCACCAGGACGTCGAGCGGTGCCAGGTCCCACGTCGACACCTCGGGTTCCACCGCGATGTCGACGGCGCCCTCGGCGACGAGGCAGTAGTTGTAGAAGTCGCCGTAACCGCGCACCCGCCACACGTCGTCGGTCAATGCGATGAACCGGTCCCGGATGCCGCGCTCGGCCCAACCGGAGAGGCTGGAGAACGTCAGGCTCGCGGACCCCAGATCGTCGACCTTCGAAACGCTCAGCCGTCGCTCCGGCTGCCCGGTCACTCGGGAAAACGCGCCCTGCCCTGCCAGCGCCCACCAACGTCGCTGCAGCGCGGGCGCGCTCACGACGCCCAGCATCGGCACGCCGTCCTGCAGCAGCGCGATCAGCGTGGCCCATACCGGCACTCCGCGGACGAAGTTCTTGGTCCCGTCGATGGGGTCGACGACCCACTGCCTGCCGACGAACTGAGCGGCGCCGCCGAACTCCTCGCCGAACACGGAATCGTCCGGGCGGGCCTGGCTCAGCCGCCGGCGGATCATCGATTCGACTTCGAGGTCGGCGTCGGTGGCAGGCGTCAGATCCGGTTTGGTTTCGACGACGAGGTCCACCGCGCCGAAGCGGGCGATGGTCTGCGCATCCGCTTCGTCTGCCAACGCCAGTGCCAGCGTCAGATCCTCGGGACTCATGCCTGCCGTCCTACCATGTCGGTGTGTGGGAATTCGCGGTGATACTGCTGCTGGTCGGTGCACTGGTGCTGCTGGCCCGACCGCTGCTGATGCGGCGCCGCGGCGCTCCACCCGACTGGCCGTCGGGGCAACTGCTGGTGACCGGGGTCAGCCCGCGGCCCACGGACGTCACCGGACCGCAGTACGCGACGATCACCGGCGTCATCAACGGTCCGACGGTCAACGAACATGTGGTGTACCAGCGGCTCGAGGTCGACGTCGACGACTGGCCGACGATGGGCCAGCTGTTCCCCGTGGTCTACTCGCCGAAGAACCCGGACAACTGGCGATTCGCGTCGCCCGAAACCCCGCCACCGGCCCCGCCGCCCACGCCCTATTCCTGAGATTGCGTCGAGGGTCGTTGACCGTCGAGGGGTGTTGACCTACGCCGCCTTCGTCGTCAGCCGTGCCCGATCCGCAGCATCTCCGCCACGCTCGTCAACTTCACCCGTGGCCTGCCGTGCGGTTCTCCTGCTGACCGCTCGTACTCGTCGATCAGCTTCCAATGGTCATCGGTGACGACCTTCGGTTGCCGCTCGACCAGCCACTCCGCCAGCCGCTGGGAATGCTCGGCGTCGAAGTCGGACAACTGCGCCCCGGACAGATCCTCGATCAGCGTGTCGACGGTCTCCTGCGAGTCGCTCTTGTTGCTGCCGATGACACCGGTCGGACCACGCTTGATCCAGCCGACGACGTACTCGTTGCGGCTGCCGTCGATACGGCCTCTGGTGTGCGGGATCGTGCCGTTGCGCTCGTTGAACGGAAGCCCCGGCGTCGGTACGCCTCGATACCCGACGGCGCGAACCACGAGCTGGGCGGGCACCTCCTCGCGCTCACCGGTGTCCTTGGCGACGATGCGGCCGTTGTCGTCGACCAGCTCGTTGCGGCCCAACACGATGGATTCCACGCGGCCGTCGCCCTTGATCTCGATCGGGGACGTGCGGAACCGGAACACGATGCGACGCTTCGCGTTCTTCGGCGTCTGTTCGGCGTAACCCCGCAACACCTTGATGTTGTTGCGCACGGTCTTGCCTGCCGCTTCGAGGTCCTCGTCGGTGATGTCGGCGAAGTCCGCCGGATCGACGATCACGTCTACGTCGCCGAGGCCTTCGAGCTGGCCGAGCTCCCGCAGTTCAAGCGTGGTGAACGGCGCCTGCAGCGGGCCGCGCCTGCCGATGACGAGCACTTCCTCCACGCCTCGGTCGTGCAGTGATCGCAGCGCGTGGTCGGCGATGTCCGTCGCAGCCAGCACATCGGGGTCGGTGACCAGAATTCGCGCGACGTCGAGCGCCACGTTGCCGTTGCCGATCACGACGGCCCGACCGCTCGAGATGTCCGGCGTGATCTCCTCGAAGTGGGGATGGGCGTTGTACCAGCCGACGAAGTCCACGGCGGCGACGCTGCCCGGCAGGTCCTCGCCGGGGATGCCCAGTGACCGGTCGGACTGCGCGCCGACGGCGTAGACCACCGCGTCGTAGCGCTCGGCCAGTTCCGCGGCCTGCACGTGCTCACCGACCGCGATGTTGCCGAAGAACCTGAACCGCGGGTCCATCGCGGTCTTGTCGAACTGGGCGCTGATCGACTTGATCTTGGGGTGGTCGGGGGCAACGCCGGAGCGCACCAGCCCCCACGGGGTGGGCAACATCTCCAGCATGTCGACGCGTACGTCTCTTTTCCGGTCGGTGTCGTCGGTAGAGTCGGCGAACTTCAACAACGACGCCGCGGCAAAGTAACCCGAGGGTCCTGAGCCGACGATCGCCACGTGATATGGGCGCATGAATACCTTTGTCCGAGCTTTCTGTCGCTGCCCGGCCTCGCGCAGAGGGGCTGTCGCGCTGGACCGGGCTGGTTACCCACCCGATGCTAGAACGCTCGATCGGTTCCGTGCCGCCAGTCGTGAGAACCGGCGCCAAACTGCTGACGGGTAACCTGAACTCCCGTGGATCCTGACCGCCAAGCCGACCTCGCCGCCCTCGACTCCACCCTGACCACGGTGGAGCGGGTGCTCGATGTCGAGGGCCTTCGCGGTCGCATCGAAAAGCTCGAGCACGAAGCCTCCGATCCGAACCTGTGGGACGACCAGACGCGCGCGCAGAAGGTCACCAGCGAGCTGTCGCACACCCAGGGTGAGTTGCGGCGTGTCGAAGATCTGCGCCAGCGCCTCGACGATCTGCCGGTGATGTACGAGCTGGCCGCCGAGGACGGCAGCGCCGATGAACTCGCGGAAGCCGATGCCGAGCTCAAGAAGCTGCGCGAGGACATCCAGGCGATGGAGGTCCGCACCCTGCTCTCCGGCGAGTACGACGAGCGGGAGGCCGTCGTCACCATCCGGTCCGGCGCCGGCGGAGTGGACGCCGCGGACTGGGCCGAAATGCTGATGCGCATGTACATCCGATGGGCCGAGAAGCACGACTATCCCGTCGAGGTGTTCGACACCTCCTACGCCGAGGAAGCCGGCATCAAGAGCGCGACGTTCGCGGTGCACGCGCCGTTCGCCTACGGCACGCTGTCGGTCGAGCAGGGCACCCACCGGCTGGTGCGCATCAGCCCGTTCGACAACCAGAGCCGCAGGCAGACGTCGTTTGCAGACGTCGAGGTGCTGCCAGTGGTGGACACCACCGACCACATCGAAATACCGGAAAGCGATGTGCGCGTTGATGTGTACCGATCCAGCGGTCCAGGCGGCCAGTCGGTCAACACCACCGACTCGGCGGTCCGCCTCACCCATATCCCGACCGGTATCGTGGTGACCTGCCAGAACGAGAAGTCGCAGTTGCAGAACAAGGTGTCGGCCATGCGGGTTTTGCAGGCAAAGCTGTTGGAGCGCAAGCGTTCAGAGGAACGCGCCGAGATGGATGCGCTCAAGGGCGACGGCGGCAGCTCGTGGGGCAACCAGATGCGCTCCTACGTGTTGCACCCCTACCAGATGGTCAAGGATCTGCGGACCGAGTTCGAGGTCGGCAACCCGGCAGGGGTCCTGGATGGCGACATCGACGGATTCCTCGAAGCCGGGATCCGTTGGCGCAAGAGCCAAAATGACGTTTAGCCCGAGATGAACAGCGTCGTACTCGCAGTCAACTTCGCCGACGGCTGGCACGGTTTCTGGACCGGCAACATCGGTGTGTGGATCCTCGACCGGGGCGTGCGGATCGCGCTGCTTCTGATCGGCGGCGTGCTGGCCGCCCGGTTCATCAACTGGGCCGCGGTCAGGATCGTGCGCCGACTCGACGCCGAGTACATGGGCAGCGATCAACTGGTGCGTTCGGAGAGCACCAAGCATCGCCAGGCCGTCGCCTCGGTGATCTCATGGGTGTCGGTGGCGCTGCTGTTCGTCATCGTGCTCATCGAGATCACCGACATACTCGCCGTCCCGGTTGGTTCGCTCGTCGCCCCGGCCGCCGTCTTGGGCGCCGCGCTGGGCTTCGGTGCGCAGCGCCTGGTGCAGGATCTGCTCGCCGGGTTCTTCATCATCACCGAAAAGCAGTACGGTTTCGGCGATCTCGTCGCGCTGACCGTCACCGGTGTGACCGTTCCGGCCGAGGGCACCGTCGAGGACGTCACGCTGCGCGTCACCAAGCTGCGGTCGAGCGAGGGCGAGATGATGACGATCCCCAACGGTCAGATCGTCAAGTCGGTGAACCTGTCGAAGGACTGGGCGCGCGCCGTCATCGACATCCCTGTGCCGACGTCGGCCGACCTCAACGAGGTCAACGATCTGTTGCACGGGGTCGCCGAGAACGCGTACGAGGATCCGGGGCTGCGCGATCTGCTGCTCGACGCCCCGCAGTTGATGGGCGTGGAGAGCATCGAACTCGACACCGTCAACCTGCGGATGGTGGCCCGGACCCTGCCCGGTAAGCAGTTCGAGGTCGGCCGGCGGCTTCGGGTGCTCGTGATCCGCGCGTTGCGCCGCGGCGGAATCGTCTCACCCGGCGACGGACAGACCCCGATGGTCGCCGCTATTCCGCACCCCGCGGCGGTCGCGGGCGGATCAGGCGAAGAGACCAGGGGAGCGCCGGAGCAGAAGCAATGACGAGTTGGTTTAAGGCCCGTTTCGGCCGGATGCGCGTGTCGACGATCGTGCTCATCGTCGCGTTCGCCGGGCTGTTCTGGGTCAACCAGTCGTTCGAGCCGCCACCATCCCAAGCGCCCACCCAAGCTCCCGCGGTGGTCCCGCCGGGCTTCGTGCCGGACCCGAACTACACGTGGGTGCCGCGCACCAACGTGCGACGGACCACGGAACCGTCGTACACGACCACGACGGCCCCGACTACGACCACCACGACCACGACGAGCCCGACCGAGTCCACGACGACCAGTCCGACGCCGACGACGACGGTGCAGGACCCGGACGGCATCGGCCCGCGCGCCCCGACCACCGAGACGGTCACACCGGAAACGACGACCGAGGCGCCACCACTGATGCCACCGCAACCGCAACTGCTGCCGCAGGGCGCGACCACAACTCCGCCCAGCTAGGGCATTGCCGTCGCCCGGCTACACTGGCGACCCGTGATGATCACCCTCAACAACGTGACGAAGCAGTACAAGTCGTCCGCGCGCCCGGCGCTCGACAACGTCTCGGTCAAAATCGACAAGGGTGAGTTCGTCTTCCTCATCGGCCCGTCGGGTTCGGGCAAGTCGACGTTCATGCGCCTACTGCTGGCCGAGGAGAGCCCCACACACGGGGACATCCAGGTGTCGAAGTTCCATGTCAACAAGCTGCCGGGCCGCCACATCCCCAGCCTGCGCCAGGTGATCGGCTGCGTATTCCAGGACTTCCGGCTGCTGCAGCAGAAGTCCGTCTTCGAGAACGTTGCGTTCGCGCTCGAGGTCATCGGCAAGCGCGGCGACGTCATCAATCGCGTGGTCCCCGATGTGCTGGAGATGGTCGGCCTGTCGGGCAAGGCGAACCGGCTGCCCGCGGAGCTGTCCGGCGGCGAACAGCAGCGCGTCGCGATCGCCCGGGCCTTCGTCAACCGGCCCCTGGTGCTGCTCGCCGACGAGCCCACCGGCAACCTGGACCCTGAAACCAGCAAGGACATCATGGATCTGCTCGAGCGGATCAACCGCACCGGAACCACGGTGTTGATGGCCACCCATGACCACCACATCGTCGACTCAATGCGCCAGCGGGTCGTCGAACTCGAACTCGGCCGGCTGATTCGCGACGAGCAGCGCGGCGTCTACGGAATGGATCGCTAGTGCGCTTCGGCTTCCTCATCAACGAGGTCCTCACGGGTTTTCGTCGCAACGTCACCATGACCGTGGCGATGATCCTGACGACCGCGATCTCGATCGGCCTGTTCGGCGGCGGCCTGCTCGTCGTCCGGCTCGCCGACCAGTCCCGCAACATCTACCTGGACCGCGTGGAAAGCCAGGTCTTCCTCACCGACGATGTCTCGGCCAACGATCCGTCATGCGACGCCGACCCGTGCAAGGCGCTGCGTCAGCAGATCGAGGACCGCGACGATGTGCGCTCGGTCCGTTTTCTGAACCGCGACGAGGCCTACGAAGATGCGATCAAGAAGTTCCCGCAGTACAAGGACGTGGCGGGGCGCGAGGCGTTTCCGGCGTCGTTCATCGTCAAGCTCGAGAATCCCGAGCAGCACAAGGAATTCGACGAGGCGATGGTGGGCCAACCCGGCGTGCTCAACGTGCTCAACCAGAAGGACCTGATCGACCGGTTGTTCGCGGTGCTCGACGGGATCAGCAGTGCCGCGTTCGCGGTGGCGTTGGTGCAGGCCATCGGCGCGGTCCTGTTGATAGCCAACATGGTTCAAGTCGCGGCGTACACCAGGCGCACCGAGATCGGCATCATGCGACTGGTCGGCGCCAGCCGCTGGTACACCCAGTTGCCGTTCCTGGTCGAGGCGATGCTGGCCGCGTTGATCGGCGTGGTCATCGCGATCGTCGGGCTGATTTTGGTGCGGGCGCTGTTCCTGGAGAACGCGCTGAACCAGTTCTATCAGGCGAACCTGATCGCCAAGGTCGACTACGCCGACGTGCTGTACTTCAGCGCCCCGCTGATGCTGTTCCTGGGTCTGGCGATGTCCGGAATCACCGCCTACGTCACACTTCGGCTCTACATCCGAAGGTAGCCATGCCAAAACAGGGCGGCAAGAAAGCGGACCCCACCAAGTCCGGCAACAACAAGATCGTCGCGTCGAATCGCAAGGCTCGACACAACTATTCGATCCTGGAGACCTTCGAGGCGGGCATCCAATTGGTCGGCACCGAGGTGAAGAGCCTGCGCGACGGGCAGGCCTCGCTGGCCGACGCGTTCGCCACCGTCGACGACGGCGAGGTGTGGCTCCGCAACGTGCACATTCCCGAATATCACCACGGCACCTGGACGAACCACGCGCCGCGGCGCAACCGGAAGCTGTTGTTGCACCGCAAACAGATCGATCAGCTCATCGGTCGTATCAGGGACGGCAACCTCACCCTGGTGCCGCTGTCGCTGTATTTCTCCGAGGGCAAGGTCAAGGTGGAATTGGCGTTGGCCCGCGGTAAAGAGGCCCGCGACAAGCGCCAGGACCTGGCGCGCCGCGACGCGCAGCGTGAGATCACCCGCGAGCTGGGTCGCCGCGCCAAGGGTATGACCTGACCTTCCGCCCTTCACCGCGAGCGACCGTGTCTGTACATCGACACGCCGCGAAAATGCGTACAAACGCGGTCGCTCGCCGCTGGTGAGCGTTACGTTCAGGCGCGTGAGCAGCCCTTCGCGACCGGTGACCCATCTCGACAAAGCCGAAGTGTTGGCCGCACTCTTCGCGCAGTGGGACGCCATCGACGACGTGGTCGCCGGCTTGTCCGACGCGCAGTGGCAGGCGCCGACAGCGCTGCCGGGGTGGTCGGTACGCGACGTCGTCGCGCACGTGATCGGGACCGAGTCGATGGTGCAGGGCGTGGCCGCGCCTGAGGCCGATATCGACGTGTCGACGCTCGAGCACGTCCGCAACGAGATCGGCGTGATGAACGAACGGTGGGTGCGCAAGCTGCGCAACCTTCCCGCCGACGAACTACTGCAGACGTATCGAACGATCACCGCTGAGCGCCGCGATGCGTTGACGGCGATGGGCGAGGCCGACTGGAACGACGTCACCGCGACGCCGGCGGGTCCGGACACCTACGGGCGGTTCATGCGGGTGAGGATCTTCGACTGCTGGATGCACGAACACGACATCCGGGACGCGATCGGTCGACCCGTGGCGAACCCGACCGGCGCGCCGGCCGAGCTCGCGCTCGACGAGATGGCGGCCAGCATGGGGTTCGTGGTCGGCAAGCTGGGCCGGGCTCCGGACGGATCGCGGGTTTCGATCGTGCTGACCGGCCCGCTGGGCAGGACCATCAACGTCGCGGTCGACGGCCGGGGCAGGGTCGTGGAGGACTTCGGCGAGGCCGATCCAACGGCGACGATCACCCTCGATGCCTTACTGTTCGCCCGCCTGGCCGGTGGACGGACCACGCTGGCTCGACATGCCGATGCGATCGCCTACGCGGGCGACGAGGACACCGGCAGGCGTGTTGTCGAGCACCTCAACTACGTGATCTGACCAGCGACGATGGGCCGAAACGGGCATAAATCCTTGGCATCGGCTGTTGAGTCTGGCGTACGATGGATTGTCCTGCCGAAGGTCGGCGGGGATGCGAGGGGCTGAACGGTTTCGACTTCGCGCATCGAATCAAGGGAAGCGTGCCGGTGCAGGCAAGAGACCACCGTAAGCGTCGTTGCAACCAATTAAGCGCCGATTCCAATCAGCGCGACTACGCTCTCGCTGCCTAAGCGACAGCTGGTCCGTCAGACCGGGGACTCCCTCGACCCGGATCCTGGCGTCATCTAGAGGGATCAACCGGTGAGTCCGGTCGCGGGACTCATCGGGACACCAAACAGCGACTGGGATCGTCATCCTGACTTGTTCGCGCGATCAGGAGATCCGAGTAGAGGCATAGCGAACTGCGCACGGAGAAGTCTTGAGGGAATGCCGTAGGACCCGGGTT
Source organism: Mycobacterium sp. IS-1556 (assembly GCF_001499985.1). Classification (NCBI taxonomy): domain Bacteria; kingdom Bacillati; phylum Actinomycetota; class Actinomycetes; order Mycobacteriales; family Mycobacteriaceae; genus Mycobacterium; species Mycobacterium sp. IS-1556. The sequence goes on along the minus strand of NZ_LQIM01000039.1, from coordinate 284,205 downwards.
CGATTCCCGGCAGCTCCACTTTTGAAGTACAGATAACTTCATACGGAGAACCTCCTTGCCGACGCGACAAAGTGTCATACCCGTGGAGTACCACGGGATGCGCAGTCGGCAAGGAGGTTTCTTCATGCGGATAGTTGCGGTGCAGAGGAGCACACATCCGCGCGAAGTGCTGCGCGGTCCCGACGATTTGGCGTCACTTTGTGGTCGTCGGTTGTGCAGACGCTCGACCGCCACGACATCCCGGACGGCCTTCCGTTCATCGTCGATGACGACGGCTACTCCGGGGCGTCCGTCACTGCACCCCGTGAAGAAGCAGGGTGTGGCTGCTGCCGTCGATGACGCCGGCACGCTGGTGGGCGTCGGCGAGGAGTTGCGAGCCGGCGTGCTCGCGCGCCTTCTGGGGGTCGGTGACCTCAAACAGCACGATCGCCTCTTGCTGATCGGCGGCGTTGAGCGCGACGAAGACGAGGTTCATCCCCGCTGCCCGGCGAACCTCGGTGACCGAGTCGAACGCGGTGCGCCACCGGGTGTAGTCGGTGAATCGCTGTCTGATCAATGCGTACGGCATGGCTGTCTCCTAATCGGGTGCTGAAGGATGCGGGTGGTGGCAGATCGGTTCACGCTGCGGTGCGCTCGCACGCCCGGTAGGCGGTCAAGACGTTGAGGCGGTGCAGGTTTCGGCACAGGTCGAGCAGCCCCGCTTGAGCCGGCGCCGTCGGTCCAGGTAGGGCCGCGAGCGTCTCCATCAGGCCGGTGTCGAGGCCGTCGGCCCAGGGGTTCGTGCAGGACGCCGCGGTTTCCTCGACCGTACGGCCCACCCGGAATGCCTCCGCCACTTCGTCGTTCAGTCGCTCGAGGTACTCGAGTAGTGCGGTGATCGCCTCGGGTCCGGCTCCCATCGGCCCGTGGCCGGGAACGATCGTCTCCAACTCCGGGAGGGCCTCGCGCATCTTGCGTAGCGAATCGAGGTAGGGTTCGGGGCCGGCCTGCAGCAGCATGTGAGCGACCCCGGCATGGCAGAGATAGTTGCCCGTCCAGGCCGTGCGCGCCGACGGCACGTAGACGATGGTGTCGCCGGGACCGTTGCCGGGCCCGAAGTGATGCAGCTCGACGCTCTGGTCGCCGAGGTCGATCTCGGCATAGTCGTCGAAGACGACATCCGGCAGGCGCCAGGCGGTGATGTCGTCGAAAAGCGCCTTGTCGTCGTACATGTTCGCCGACCGCACCAGCTTCTCGTATTCCAGATCGGACATATTGTCGCGGTTGATGCGTGACGAGATGACGGTGACGTCGTCGGCGAACGCGATGTTCCCAAAGGTGTGGTCGCCGTGATAGGTGGTGTTGACCAGGTACCGGATCGGCGCCTCGGAAAGCTGCGTGGCGTGGCGCTGGATCGTGCGGCCCACATCGGCGACGATTCCGGCGTCGATCACCAGGGTGGCCTTCGACCCGAACACCACACCGTTGTTGTCCTTTGGGTGCCGGTTTGCCAGCAGCGCGAAGACGCCATCTGCGATGCGGTGGGGCCGCAGTTCTAGACCGACAGGGCTCAGGTCGGGTCCACGGAACCCATCCGGCCGTTCGGCGATCTCTTTGTCGAAAATGTGCATGGTTCTGCCTTTCATGGATGGGTTTCGCGGGAAGTCAGCGTCGGTCCAGGCCGGATAGTCGCCGTGCGAGACGCCGTCTGATCGCGGGGACCGTTCCGGCAATGCGCATGGCGCGGTTGCGGATCCGACGACGACGGGACGATACGGTGGCGAGGTCGGTGAGCCTGCTGGCGAGCGAGACAACTTGCTCTGCGGTGCGACGACGGTCGGAGGCGTAGTCGTCGAGGAGGCCGGCGGGCTCCCCGGAAAGCACACGGGACAGCGAACTGCCGAGCGCGACCGCGTCCTCGATACCCAGGTTCATCCCCTGACCGCCGGCCGGTGAATGGACATGTGCGGCGTCACCGGCGAGCAGGATCCGCTTGTCACGGAAGGCATCGGCGATGCGGTGATGCACGCGGAACCGCGAACCCCACACCACTTCCTCGATCACGACGGGCCTGGCCTTCGGCCCGCGTTCATCGAGAAGGCGTTGCACGAACGCCATGTTCGGGTGCTGGGGCGCATCGTCGACGGTCGCCACGATCCGGTACATCCCGTCGGGCAGCGGCGCGACCACCACCAAACCCGCCGGTGAGAAGTACAAGATGACCTCGTCGGCCGGCACACCGCCCGACATGCGCACGTCGGCCAAGGTGAACGATTCTTCGTAGGTGCCGCCGCTGAATAGGATGCCTGCCTGCTCGCGGACCGTGCTGTGCATGCCGTCAGCACCGACCACGTAACGCGCCCGAACCCGTTGTCCGTCAGCGAACGTCGCGTGGACTGCGTCGCCGTCCTGCACGATTTCGGTCACGGCCGCCGGACGGATGACCTTCGCACCCAGTTCCTCGAGCCGAGCCAGCAGGAACGCCTCGGTGTCGGCCTGGGAGATCATCAGGGTGTACGGGTACGGGGTGGGGAGCTCGCTGAACGGCACGGCGATCAGCAGGTCGTCGCGGTCGCGGATCGTGAACGTCGGTGTGTGGACACCGCGCGCGACCAGGTCAGGTGTCACGCCGTAAGGCTCGAGCAGTTCGAGGGTGTGCGGGTGCACGACGGCGGCTCGGGACGTGTTGGCGCCTTCGGCTTGGTTGTCGACGACGGTCACGTCGTGACCCTGTTGCGTCAAGACGATGCCGGCTGTGAGGCCGACGGGTCCGGCTCCGACAACGAGGACATCTGTCGGGGTGAATAGCATCTTGGCTCCTTTGTCAACGTTTGTTGGTCAACGTCTGTTGGCATCAAGGTATGCCGATTACCGGCTCTTGTCAACGGCTGTTGGCCTACAATCGTTGACATGAGGCGATCTTCGACCGAGACCAAGGCGGTCATCCTGGCCGCAGCCCGCGAGCGATTCGCGGCAGACGGGTACGACCGGGCAACCATCCGGGCCATCGCGGCGGAGGCCCGGATCGACCCGGCCATGGTGATGCGCTACTTCGGCAGTAAAGAGCAGTTGTTCGCCAGCGCAGCCGAATTCGACCTGGAACTGCCGGATCTGACGCAGGTCTCGCGGGACCGACTCGGGGCGGCCGTGGCCGCACACTTTCTCGACCGCTGGGAGCGGGATAACGCCCTGGTGATCCTGTTGCGCGTCGGTGTCACCAACAACGCCGTGGCGGAGCGGATGCGAACGATGTTCGCCGCGCAGCTCGCCCCGGCCATCGCACGGGCGATTGAGAATCCGCAGAACGCGGCGGTACGAGCGGGCCTGGTGGCCTCTCAGGTGCTCGGGATGGCGCTGTGCCGGTATGTGCTGGGATTCGGTCCGCTGGCGAACATGTCACGGGCCGATGTCATCGACTGGATCGGCCCGACGCTCCAGCGCTACCTGACCGGGTAGCCGGGTGAGACCAGCGCTCTGGTGGGTTACCGCGCCCCGGCTGTCGGCGAACGCGTCTGCGCACGAGGCCTGCGGTTCGCATTTAATACTCCACCCGGAAGTTGCCGATCAGCTGGACCACATTGTCGTCGGGATCAGCGATCGGAAATAGTCGTACGCCCCTATTCGCGTCGATGATCTCGCCGGTCCCAAGACCCAACTCGCGAAGTTCGCGAACGCCTTCCTCGAAGTCAGAAACGGCCAAGTTGAGCATCCCGTTGCCGGCGCGCACGGGGTCCTCGGTCACCTGCACCCAGCCGCCCTCGGTGACCTGCCATTCGACCAGGTTCGGCATCGGGTTGTTGTCGGGTTCGCGGCCGAAAAGCGTGGTGTACCAGGCTCGTCCTGCTTCGATGTCGCTCACCGCGACGACGGCCAGCACGAAGTCAACATGCACCATGATCAGTTCTCCTTTGCATCAGCGACTTCGGCGAATTCCGCTGCCAGGCTGTCCAATTGCTGCGCGGTTCCGTGTTCCCGCCACTCGGGCTGTTCCTGGCCGGGTAGGTAGATTCCGTGCTCGGTCAGCACTAGCCGGGTGTCGGCATCTTCTGCCCGGAACTCGACACTGGTGACCGAGACCGTCGACAGTCGGTCCTCTGTGTGCAGCGTCGACGTAGTGAGAATTCGTTCATTGAGCACGATGTCGGCGTAGCGGGCCTCATAGGTGAGCGCTCGACCCTCGCCATCGAACCCCCGCACCGTCTCGAGGCCGCCGACCACAAAGTTCTGAGAGTGCTCGGCGCCCTGGGCCATCCAGCGTCTGCGCGCCTCCGGATCCGCCCAAGCCTGAAAGACCCGCTCGACCGAGACCGGATAGCGACGCTCCAGCGTGAACGTCGAGTGCGTTATCTCCATGATCAATGTCCCTTCAGATAGTCGTCGAGTTGATCGAGCTGCCGTTCCCACTCCGTACGCTGGCGGCCGAGCCACTGCTCGGCTTCACGCAGCGCCATGGGTTCGATCCGGCAGCTGCGCACTCGGCCGACCTTTTCGGTGACGATCACCCCAGCCGCCTCCAGCACCTGCAGGTGCTGCATCACCGCAGGCAACGACATCGTCAGCGGCTCAGCCAGCGCCTTCACCGTCGCCGGACGGCGCACCAGCCGCTCGACAATTGCGCGACGGGTCGGGTCGGCGAGTGCCTGGAACACGCGGCCGATCCCGTCGGCACCGGATTGGTTAGGCACATACTTAACTATTACGGTAGACCGCGGGAAAGTCAAGTAAATCGTTAACTATTACGTCGGCGCCGCCATGCCGATCCTCGTACCGTCGCCGGGCCTCCGGCGACAGTTACGTCTAAACCCGTTGTGGCTCAGGCGAATTTTTCGTAACCGCGGATTCCGCCGTATGCAATGCTGTTACCACTCGTTTGAGCCATCAGCACACGGAGCCCGCCATGAAGCAGCTCACCGAACAGGACGAGAATGCGATCCTAGATCTGTTTCTCGGGATGTACTATTTCCAATTTCTGGCGTCCGCCGTCGAACTCGACCTGTTCACGGTGCTCTCCCGCTCGCCGGGTCTCACACGCGAAGAGCTCGCCGAGCAGCTGAAGCTCGAGAACCAGCCCGCGCGCATTCTCCTGCTCGGCTGCAGCGCGGTCGGCCTGCTCCGAAAGGAGGGCGACCGCTACTTCAACACATCAGGCGCGGAGCGGTTCTTCTCGAAAGCGCACCCGGCGAACATGGTGCCCGCTGTGCGAATGGCGAACCATATTCAATATCGGCCCATGGCGCGGCTCGCGGAGGCGCTCAGGACCAACACCAATGTCGGGCTGCAGGAGATCCCGGGATCCGCGTCGAACCTCTATATGCGGCTCGCGGAAAATCCGCCGTTGGAGAAGATCTTTCACGAGATGATGAGCCTCGTTTCGTTCGGAACCGCGGCCTTCCTCGCGGAAACGCTCGACCTGTCCCGTCACCGTCGGCTGCTGGACGTTGGCGGTGGCGAGGCGGTGAACGCCACCATCCTCGCGGGCCGCTGGCCCGACATGCATGTGACCGTCCTGGACCTTCCGACCGTCGCGGAATCCACCCGTGCCCGGCTGGCGGCGCAGGGGATGGCCGAGAGAGTCGCGGCCGTCGGCGGAGACTGTTTCGCGGAGGAGCTCCCCGAAGGATTCGATGCGATGCTGTTCTCCCGATTCCTCTCGATCTGGTCCGAAGAGAAGGTTCGCAGTCTGCTCGCCAAGGCCGCTCGGGCGCTGCGGCCGGGAGCGAGCCTCTATGTGATCGAGGCGCTGCAGGACGACGACGAGATGGGGCCGCCCTTCGTAGCGCACCTTTGCGCCTACTTTTTGACGCTTGCCTCCGGCGAGGGAATGGTCCGAACATGGGCTGAATGGATGAGCTGGTTGGAGGAGGCCGGTTTCGAGTCCTGCTCGCGGCGTTCTCTCCCCGGCGGCATGTCGGAGTTCCTCATCGAGGCCGTGAGAGCAGGTAACTGACGGTACCGTCAACCGGTTCTCCGATTCCGCGGAATTGCGCGCGCCATGGGTCTACCGTTGATGCGGTCGCAATGAGCTCTCACGAGGCTCACCAAAGGTGGGGTCATGGCCGACGCGATTGTCGTATTGCGGGGTCGTCTGAAATCGCCGACGGGCGGAAACCTGCCCCTCGGCTATCGGGTCACCGCAGCCTTCAGGCAGAACTTCGCGATCGATCCTGACGACGCCACAAGCGTTGTTCCCGTACCGGTCTCGCGCTCCGCGAGTACAGACACCGATGGGGTGTTCGCCGTCGAACTGGCGCCTGCGAACGAGATTCAGGGACCGGTCGCCGTCACGGCGCTGGCCCCTGACGGCTCGACCGCCGGGCAGATTACGGTCGAAACCGACGCACTGGAACGAGAAGTCACGCTCGACATCGGTGAGCTGGAACCGTTCGTCCTGACGCCCACCGACGACCCCACGCTCGGTCGACCGGTGAGGTTGACCGGACGTGCGATGGGGCCCGCCGGACAGAAGACCCCGGTCGGCCTCCCCGTGGTCATCTGGGGGATCGGACCGGACCAAGGGGCCGATGCCCATCCACTCGTGGTGACGCAGACACAGAAGGACGGCTACTTCTCCGGTTCGTGGCCTCCGGCGGCGTTGACGACGGCGTTCGGCACCGTAGCGGGAGGCCCGCGGATCCCGATTCCCTTGGACCCGCAGATGCGGTTGCCGCGCCGCGTCATTCTCGTTACCCCGCTTGATGTTTCGACTTCCGACGAGGATCCGTGCTCGTGCCATGCTTCGCCGCCTCGAGCACCCGACGCCGTCGACCTGGTGAGCAATTCGGCGACCTTCTCGACCGACCTCGGTGGCGGCCGTTGCGTCAACCTGAACACACCGAACCGAGTGCTGGAAGAGTTCTCGTATTTCAAGGTGGTGCGGACGACACAGCCAGAGGTGAAGGGCGTCACGCCGACTCGACCGCCGATCCTGCCGCCGCGGATCGTGTCGGAGTTGGTCGATCTCGTCGCCGAGCCTGCAGTCGATCCCACGGTCGGACGAGAAGCGCCCGATCGCCCCGTGCCGGAGCTTGCGCTCGAGGCGGCCGTCGCCAAACGAACACTCGGTTACCCCGAGAACGTGACATCGCGCGCGCTGGCGAACGTCGGCCTCAGCACCGAGTTCAGGCAAGTTGCCGACGTGGTCCGCGCCATCGCCTGCCCGGCCCCTGGGCGCGACGCGAACCTCAGCGTCGCGATCGACTGGGACGACTCGTCGCTGCCCTGGCAGGCGACCACCGTGGCGCACGGTCACCTGCTGCACTTCAAGCAGACGTGGCGCGCGGACGGTTACTCGATGGGCGACCTGTTGTATTCGCTGCCCCTGGCGCCATGCCAAAAGAAGGAAATCGCGGTAATCGATTGGGAGCGACAGGAAACGGCGACACGCCAGGAGCTGCTCGAAGAAGAAGAGGCGCTGACGTCCTTGCTCAGCCGCGATCGCGACGTCGCTGAAATCGTCGGCTCGTCGCTGGAAGAGGGCCAACGCGCGGGCTCCTCGACAACCGTGTGGGGCGCCAGCGGAGGCGGCGGACTGGGATTCATCGGATCGGGCTTCGGAATCTTCGCCGGGGCGGCAGGCGGTGGCGGAGGGGCCAGCTCCACCGCTTGGTCGGATTCGTCACGCAGTCTGAGCGCCAATTCGCTTCAGCAGATCCGCGATCAGACGATGCAAGCGGCAAGCGCGATAAGGGATCAGCGCGCCACGGTCGTCCAGGCATTCGGTCAAGGTGAGTCGATGAACGTCGAGACCGAAGTGGTGGCCAACCACAACCACTGTCATGCCATCACGGTCGAGTACTTCGAAGTGCTCCGGCACTTCCAGCTCTCACACGAGCTCGCGGATGTGCAGGAGTGTCTGTTCATCCCGCTGTTGATGACCTACTTCGACGAAGAGAAGGCGCTGCGGTGGCGGGAAATGTTGGACGGCCAATTGCTCGACCCCAGCTTGGGTGACGGTTTCGACTGTGCGCAGCGGGTCCGGAACAACTGGCTGAACAGCGACACCCCGCAGAATCGTTACAGTGAAGAGGCGCCCGAGCAGTTGGAGGGCGAACTTCGCATCAGCTTCATTCTTCCGCGGCCCCGTGACAACGAAGAGGCGAAGTTCGTTCCCGGCAACTGGGGTCCCTACCAACCGTATCTGTGGTCGAGCGCCGTCGAGTGGTGGGTGGCGAAGCTGGAGCGGCTCGCCATCGCAGAGCGGGATCGCGTCTTCCGGGAGGAAGCAGCCCCGCGCATCGCCGAGAACATGATCCAGAATCTTCGCTTCGGCTATGTCACCACCTCCGGTGGCGAGATCGAAATCAGCTTGGACGCAACGCTGGTCTCCCGCTACTCCGAAGGCGCGCCGCTCTACGTCAGCCTCCGGCCCGCGGGCGGATTGCCTTCGATCCCACGCGAAGAAATCGCCCGGTTCAAGATCTGGTTCGACGGCGACCTCCCGCCCGATGCGCGAATCATGGTGGAAAGCGGTGCCATCCGCTATCACACACCGCATCTCCGGCATTTCCTCTTCCAGGCGCCCCGGCTGCTGAACGACCTGGTCGACAACGACGCGGTAGTGGTGGCCACTCCTCTGTCGCGCGAGGAGCTACGCAGCCCGAGGGAAGAGGATCGGCAGCGCAGCCGCGAGCTCATCGCTCACCTGAACAAGCACCTGGAGTTCTTCCACCAGATCATCTTTCGCAGCTTCCACCCCAATCACCGTTACATGCTGCTCGACGGTTTCGAGGTGCCGGACGGGAGCGGCAGGAGTCTCGCGAGCGTGGTGGAGAACCGGCTGATCGGCATCGTCGGCAACAGTCTGGTGATGCCGGTGGCACGCGGACACCACCTCGATCCGATTTTCAACCAGGATGTCGAGCGCCCCATCGACCTGCTGGCGCACTACGCGCCGACCGAACCCGTGCCGGCAATGCGGGTGAGCGTGCCCACCCGCGGCGTGTATGCCGAGGCCATCATGGGCGACTGCAATGCGTGTGAGAAGAAGGACGACACCCGGTTCTGGCGGTGGCAAGAGGCCCCTTGCCCGGACGAGCCGACTCCGATCCAACCGGTGTCGACTGCCAGCCGCGCAACCGAGGCACCGGATGTGACGCCCACAGGATTCCCCGAACCGGTCATCAACATCCAGAACGCGCCGGCCGTGCCGGATCCCACCGGTCTGAGTCAGGCGCTCGGAATCCTCGGCCGCGCCGACCTTTTCCAAGACATCACCGGACTGGAGGGCAACCAGAAGAACGCTCTCGCCGCTCTACAGGGCACCATGAACACCGCAAAGTTCTTCGGCGGCAAGGCCGCAGACTTCGCCATGCAGCAGGAAACCAGCAAGAGCATCGACCGCACATTGGACAACATCGAGCGGGCCCGCGCCGCCGACCTCATCACCGACGAACAGGCGCGCGCTATCACCCGCAGCGCGCTGGAATCCATGATCGGTCAGTCGCGCCCCGCATCACAGGCACCGCAGGACTCACCCGCAATACAGAAGGCGATCGACGCGGCCTCTCAGGGGTCGAAGGGCGAGATCACGGTCACGACGCCGGGTGAGTCGGTTCAAGCGAGCTTCGAGGATGCTGAACCAGACGTGGCAGAGGAAGGCGTGACGGGCGGCGCGTTCGTCCCGCAGTTCGACAACTTCTCGAGTTGGGCCTCGATCGGTCTGTCGACAGGTGGACAGGTCAACCCGGTGAGCGGGTCTCCGGGACACACGAAGTTCGAAGAGCCGGCCGCAACGACGGCTCGTACCTTCCTCGACAACCTACTGACCACGAAGACTCAGCCGGGGATGGTGGGCCAGACCCCGGCGGTCATCGTCACCCAGATGCTCTGGGGCCGATCCGTTTTGGATCACGGACAATTCGCGAAGGTGGATCCGAGCGACCCCACCAAGTTCCAGATTCGGATTGCGGGCCGAATCTGCTATCCCGCGAATCCAAAGAAACCCAATCGCGTTGCGGGCACCACTCGCGTCCCGGTCGTCGCGATCCTGCACGGTTGGGCACCTCAAGACCTCGCGTTCGACAACTGGTCCGAGCTGGACCGCAAACAGGAGCAGCAGCCCAACGGCTCGCTGAAGGTGACGATCAGAGGCAGGGCCACCACCATCAGCCAGCCAAAACCCAGCTACCACGGCTTCGAATACCTGCAGAAGGAGTTGGCGAAGCACGGCATCGCCTCGATCAGCGTCGACAACACCATGCTCGACCTGGTCAACAACTTCCTGAACGCACGCGCGATCTCCTTCCTCACGACACTGGACGAATGGAAGAAGGAAGTCGACGGCAATGCCAAGAATCCGTGTCACGGCATGCTGGACTTCGACAACGTTGGCTTCCTTGGGCATTCGCGGGGCGGTGACGCCGTGGTGACCGCGGTGAAGATGAACAAGGCTCGCACATCGTCGACATCCGGACCGCGCAGGTTCGGCGTCAGTGCGGTCTGCTCGCTGGCCCCGTCGGACTTCACCGGCTCGGCTACCGACGACGCAGTCACGCTGGTGAACAACGACATGCCGGTCAGCCCTCTTCTCCTGACGTACTTGGTGGTGTATGGATCTCTCGACGGCGACATCCTGGGTGACAGCCTCGGCGCCCTCGGGCCCCACGGCACCCTCGCGGGAACGGGTTTCCGGCTCTATGACCGCGCGTTGTGCAGAAAGATGATGGTGTTCGCGAAAGGGGCCTGCCACAACCGGTTCAACACGAACTGGGGAACCGAGCCTCGCGTCATCACGACCGATCCGGCACTGCTGAATGATGCGAAGCATCAGACACTGGCGAACTTCTACATCGCCGGGTTCTTCAGGAACCGGCTCGGTGGAGAGTCGGCGTTACATCGTCGATTCACCCGAGACCAGAAGCCACCGGCAGGTATCACGGTTGCGCTGCAATACTCGTTCGGTCAGAAGAAGGTGCTCGACAGCTTCGAGGGACCGCAGAACGAGCTCGGTGTCGCACGCAACATGGCGATCGGAACCGTCACACCACTCAAGGACCTCGCCGTCAAACCGGCCGGCGCCCCGGCGCCGATCCCCCAGGGCCGACACATCCCGCATGTCACGGGCGTAGCGCACGCCGACGTCACGCTGGCCACCACATCATCGCGGTGGTTCACCGATCCTCTGCCAGACCCGATGGGCGCCAACTCCGACTGGTCGGCCTTCACGTTCCTGCAGTTCCGGTTCGGACAGTGGTACGACGTGACCACAGAGACGATCTCGGGCAAGCCCGCGCATCTGCGTGTCACGCTCGAAGACTTCGACAACAACTCGGCGGTGGTCAACGAGTCGGAGTTCTTTCCCGCCGAAGCGCCGGGAAAGCCGTTCGTACACAAACACCGTGAGCTGAACTCACCCGACAAGCTGTCCACGCTCCTGCGAATGGACACCGTACGCATCCCGTTGGCGCTGTTCAAGAAGCGCGGTGCCAAATTGAACAAAGTCCGAGCGGTCCACTTCGACGTGGACAAGACCGACAACACCCACGTCTACATCGACTCTCTTGAACTCGACCGGTGAGGTGACGAAATGCAGGTGACCAGAGCGCATTTCGAGGAGCTGGAGTCGGGCGCGGTTCCTGGCTTCGCGATGAAGGTGTACGTCGAGGGGGAGGACTTCGAGCGACGGGCGGTCCCATTGCAGGCGCGAGTCGGCGAGCAGCGGGTCGACCAACTCTTCGTCGCGCCGGATGGATCCGGGTTCGCGGGCGTGCTTGCGGAGGTACCGAATGACGGTGATCGGTTGTTCGTGAGGTACGCCGACGCCATGGAACTGACGACGAACGTCGTGTTCGGTTCAGAGGTGGTCGGCTGATGGTGACCTTGAGGGGCGAACTGTCCGCGGCCGTTGAAACCGACTTCACCCGTTTCGGTCTCACGGTTCTGTTCCAGCGGGTTGTCGTGCCGCCCCGTCGTGGAGACGAAGGGCTGTTGTCCCCGGCGTCCGTTACCGACCGGCCGGCTGCCGACGGCTCCTTCGCCGTCGACTTGGGACCCGACGACGAGGTGCAAGGCCCCTTCAAACTGCTCGTCACCTCGCCGACGGGAAACGCCGTCGCCGAGCGTGACGTTGCACCCGGTGACATCGGACAGCCCGTGGAGATCGAAGTCGTGCCGGTGCCGGCCGTCACGCTCCCCGCGGGGCGCGACCCGCTCGAAGGGGTCCGGCTAAGCATCAAGGGCCGGGTACTTCGCACGACGGGCGAACCCGCTGCCGCCGATCTTCCCGTCGTCCTGTGGGGCGCGTCCGAAGACAACGGGCCGCCGAGAGCGGTAGTGACGACCGCGACCGTCACCGGCGGCTACTTCACGGCGGACTGGCCGCCTGATCGACTCGCGCGGGCCTTCGCCACCGTGTCCGGCCTCGACGCCGGACCCCTTTCTCTCGACGACGAGCGCCTTCCGAGGCGGGTGGTCCTCGTGCTCGACCTCGCCGAGCCCCCGTTGCCATCGACGACCGATTGCGAATGTGAGGAAGCGTCGCCGCGCACGCCCGATCAGGAAGATCTCGTGGCGAATCCCGAAGCGTTCTCGACAGATCTCGGCGGCAGCTGTGTCGACTTCACCATGCCCAATCGAGTCCTAGAGGAGTTCTCCTTCTACGCCGTGGTTCGCACGACGCAGCCCGATGTGAAGGGGTTGACCGCAGACCCGCCGAGAGTGCTGCCGAAGCCCGTGGTCAAGAAGCTGCTCGAACTGTCACAGCGTGCCGATCTGGCCCGTGCGGCAACACAACCGGCATCCGGCGACGCCACGTCGACCGGCCGACCGTCCACCACGCGTTCGCGCGAAACCGGCGGTGCGACGGTGGCGACACGAGACGAAGCACTGGCCGGGGCCAAGCTCCATCCGCAGGTCGTTTCGGAGATGCTGATGGGACCGGGATTGTTCACGTCGGATCAGTTCGCCACCGCTCACCGCGTCTCCAAGTACCAACACGCGGCGGACCTCATCAGTGGTGCGCTGTTCAGCGGGACCCCCCGCGGTGCGGTGTCCGCGACAAACGCGATCGACTGGGACGGCACGGCCACGACTTACCAAGCGATCACCGTCGCGCACGGTCACCTGCTGACGCTCAAGCAGGTGTGGCGGGCCGACGGCTACTCGCTGGGTGATCTGCTGTACTCGCTGCCGTTGGCGCCATGTCAGAAGAAGCAGATCGCCGTCATCGACTGGGACCGCCGAACCGTCACCGCGCGGGTGGAATCGCGGACCGCCACTGAGAGCCTGCAAGCCACCCTCGCCCGTGACCGTGACATCAGCGAGATCATCAGCACCACTCTCACCGAGTCGATGCGGGGTGGGTCGAAAGCGAAAACATGGTCGGCCGGTGGTGGATTCGGCGCATTCATCGGACCGCTGGTGATCGGCGGAAGCGGTGGCGCCAGCGGATCCAGCTCGACGGCATGGCAGGACTCGGCTCGGCACCTGGCGGCATCCAGCTTGCAGCAGGTGCGAGATCGCACCCTCCAGGCCGCGAGTTCCACACGCAGCCAGCGCAGCACAGTCGTCCAGACCGTCCGGCAGGGCGAAACCATGCGTGTGCAAACGGAAGTCGTGGCCAACCACAATCACTGCCATGCCGTGACCATGGAGTACTTCGAGGTGATGAGGCATTTCCAGGTGACACACGAGCTGGCGGACGCCCAGGAGTGCCTCTTCGTGCCGATGGCCGTCAGCTATTTCAACGGAGACCGGGCGCTGCGGTGGCGCGAATCGCTGTTGACCGCGTTGCGGAGACCCGAGCTCGCCGGCGGTTTCGACGCTCTCAACAGGATGCAATCAAACTGGGCCAACGCCGATTACCCGCAGGGGCGATACGCAGATGAGCGGGTGAATTATCTCGACGGCGAGTTCCACATCTCGTTCGATCTTCCGCGCCCGGCGGACACCGACGACACGGACCTCTTCGATGCCGCGCAATGGACGCCGTACCACGGGCTGTTGACGCCGGCCGACTCGACGGAGACACAACCTCAGGCGGCCCAACGGATCTGGACGACGTTCCTCGGGCTCGAGCGACCGGAGAACCGAGACCGGGTGTGGAATGCGCAACTCGCGCCCCGCATTGCCCAGCGTCTGGTCAACCAATTCCGCTACGAGTTGATCCTCGATGACAACTCGACACAGCCGCTGGACATGGACACCACGCTGGTGGGCCGGTTCCGACAGGGGACAGCACTGCTGGTCAGCATTCGTCCCGTCAACACCACCCCGAATGTGGTGCGCGCACGGATCAAGACTTTCCGGATCACCACCGCCGCCAGTCTCCCGGTCGGCGGCCGGGTACTCGTCGAGAGCGGTAGTGCCAGATATCGAACCGACCATCTGGCGCGTGACTTGTTCAACGACTACCGGATCAACAACGACCTCAACGCGATCGATCACGTCGACGTCGCTCTCAGCCTCGACGCGCACGAGAAGTCCAATCCCCGTGCGCGAGACCGCGATCTCGCAGAACGTCTGCTCGACCACTTGAACAGCAATCTCGAGCACTACCTGCAGGCCACATGGATGCTGATGGATCCGAACAAGCGCTACATCCTGCTCGACGGCGTGCCCGCGCCTGGCGCCGCAGGCAAAAGCGTCGCCAGCGTATGCGAGAACCGTGTTTTGGGTGTCGTCGGGAACTGTCTGGTGTTACCCGTAGCGCCCGGATACCACCTCGACCCCACCTTCGAAGAGTCAGACAAGGCGACTCTCTTCGATGCGTACCGCCCGACGACACCAGTATCACCGATTCGCGTCAGCGTGCCGACGCGGGGAGTCTTCGTCGAGGCTGTCATGGGGGCGTGCAACTCCTGCGAGACGCCGGACGACACCCGCTTCTGGCGTTGGGAAGAAGCTCCTTGCCCGGACGATCCGCCACGAATTCAAGACGTCGCCACCGAAAGCAGGGCCAGGGGCGAACCGGTACTGACCCCCACACCCTTTGCATCTCCGTTGGTCAGGATCCAGAATGCGCCGGACCTGCCCGCGCCCGCATCGCTCGCCGCCGCAATGAACCTGATCGGGACACCGAATCTGTTCAAAGACATCACCGGGCTGGACCTCAATCAGCAGAACGCGGTAGCCGCTTTCCAGTCCGCGCTCGAAACGGCCCAGTTCTTCGGCGGCCGCGCAGCCGACCTCGCGCAGCAGCGATACCTCAACGGCGCGATGGACCGAACGTTGAAAGCGATTTCGGAGGCGAAGAAGAAGGGCCTGCTCGATGACGAGGGTGCCGAGGAGTTGACGCAACAAGTACTCCTCGGCTCGGTCGGCGATCGACAATCTGAACAGCCCCGTCCGACCTCCAGCGCCGCCGTCCAACGTTTCCTGGACCGAACGGCCGCAAGCGCTTCAAGCGAAGTAAACGTCAACCGCCCTGAGGGATCGGTCACCGTGAAGGCGGGCGATGCGTCGAGCGTGAACTTCAACGTCGAACCCGTGGTGCCGTTCATCCGGCAACCCGACCTCCTGACCTGTTGGGCGGCCGCCGCGGCAATGATGTACGCATGGCGGCACGGGGAAATGGCCTCCATCGAGGAGATTCTCGGACGTCTCAGCGCTCGCTGGTCGGAGATGTATGCAGCCAAAGAGCCCATTCCCAACTCTGCCCTGCCAGATCTGATGGCCGATCTCGGATTGGTTTCCGAGCCCCCGGCGAACTACTTCCCACGCGGGATCGAGCGGCTGCTGAGAACCGGTCCTCTGTGGGTGGTGACCGACGAAGACATGACGACCAACGGCATGACACACGCCGAAATCATCACGGGGATAGTCGGGGACGGCACACCGGACAAGACCAGGGTGTTGAGCAACGACCCGAGCGAGGACAAACCACGAGAGAGGCTTTTCAGCGAGCTACAGGCTCGACTGCAGGCCGCTGATGTGGTCACAACCGGATTCGGGATTTATCACTTCCCGGGCAACACGTAAACGCAGTACCGGCCTCGCGTGCCGCGCGCGGGTCGACGGCGATAGCCTTCCTGGCATGCCTCGGTCGTTCGACTGCTCTGTCGAATCCTCGGTCACTGTGCAACAGATTCACGCCGCATTCTCCGAGCGGGACTATTGGCTGGAGCACATCGCGCCACACAGTGAGACGACCGAACTCGACTCATTCGCCGTCGATGCGAACGGCGACGTACGGCTGAGGGTCGTCCAGAATCTACGGACCGCAGTTCTACCCGGCTTCTTGAGCAAACTCTATCCCCGTGGTCTGGAACTCGTGCAGGACGAGACGTGGATTCTGGATCGCGGGGTAGAAGTGCGCGGGGAGGTACACGTTCACGCCCGCGGCGCACCGGGCTCCGCGCACAGCACCGTTGTGATGGTGCCGTCGCGCGACGGCGCGCGCATCATGTGCAGTGGAACCATCAAAATCAAAGTTCCGATCGTCGGAGGAAAGCTCGAGAGTTATTTCGGTCGCCACTTGGCCGATCAGACACCCGAGATGCTGCGCATGGCCATGAAGTGGATCAAGGAGCGTGCCTGACGCCGTCGCCCACGGCCATGCAGGGAAGCGGGAGGGATGGAAAACCGCAATTGCGTGGTCGGGCGGCAAAGATCGTGATTCACTGACCTTCTCGGGGATCACTTGACGGTTGTCAGGGGGAGACAGTGGCTGACAAAGGTGCTGCTGATCGCGAGCAGAACGACGACTCGGAGTTCGCGGTGGACGTCCGCGTCCGCGTAAACCCGGGCAAAGACACCGAAATTCACGGCGTCATCGTCGAGGACTTCGGCGAGATGGCGGCGGCAGCGGTGGACATCGGAACCAACCATTTCGCCGATCCTGCCCGACGCTGGGCGGTGATCTCCGATGAGGGGAATCTCCTGTTCGCAGATTCCGACCAACTTTCCCGCGAGTGATTCCGAGACCCGAAGTGCTCTACTCGTCCGACTAGCGAACGACAGATCCACTGCGGATTCGGCACCCCTGCACAAGCCCTACGGCGGCGGCGGGGGTGGAGGTGGCGGCGGCAGTGGCGGTGGCGGCGGCGGAAGTCCCGGTGGTGGTGGCGGTGCACCCTGCGGTGGCGGGCCCATCATCGGCACGGTGATGGGCGGCAACCCCGGGATCTGCACGATCATCGGATTCACCGGAGGAGGCGGGGGGCCACCCGGCGCACCCGGTGGAGGCGGCGGCTCTTCCCGCCGCGGCGGCGGCGCGGGCGCGACCCCGTTACTGGTGTAGATCGTGACGACGGACCCGGGGATGGTTCGACCACTCGGGGTCGTGCCCACCACGGCACCATACGATGCGTAACTGTTGACCGGCGTCGGTTTTTCGGCCACCTGGAAACCGGCATCTCGCAGCCGCTGGCGGGCGGTTTCGACGTTCATGCCCGACACGTCGGGCACCTCGCCACCCGGTCCGCCGTCGACGTAGCGGGGATCGGTCGGCGGAAGACGCACCTCGCCGAAATCGGTGGCGATCGGCTTCATCGCCTCGAACCAGGTGCGTGCCGGCTCGTTACCGCCGTACAGGTCGCCACTCGAGCACTTCCGTAGCGGGAACGAGCAGATCTCGGACGGCGAGTTGGAGTCGTCGAAGATGTAGACACTGCCCGCGTACTGGTTGGTGAAGCCGACGAACCCGGAGGACCGGTGGGATTCGGTCGTGCCGGTCTTGGCCGACAGCGGCAGGTCCCAGCCCACCGAAGCGGCCGCGCCCGCCGCCGTGCCGCCACCCTTGTCGTCCTTGCTCAGCGCATTCGCCAGCGTGTTCGCCAGTCCCTCCGGCACGGCTTGGTCACAGCTCTCCGTGGTGAATGTGACCTCCTTGCCATCGCGGTCGACGATCTTGTCGATCGGAGACGGTGGGCACCACACGCCGCCAGAGCTCAAAGTCGCTGCCACGTTGGACAATTCGAGTGCGTTGAGCTGGAACGGTCCCAGCGTGAACGACCCGGCGTTCTGCTTCTTGATGAAGTCAGCCAGACTTTCGTTGCCTGTCGGGTCATATGCACGCGCCGTTCCGGGAACGGCATACGAGCGCAGCCCCAACCGAACGGCCATGTCTACCGCGCGGGGCACTCCGACTTGTTGAATCAACTTGGCGAACGCGGTGTTAGGCGAGGTGGCCAGTGCGTTGGTGACATTCATCGAGCCGGGGTAGGTGTTGGACGCGTTGCGTACGCACCAGGTCTCCTTGGGGCAACCCGGCGTATCGCTGCTGCCCAGCCCTTTGGCTTGGAAGAAGCCCGGAACGGCGAGTTGAGTGTTGATTCCCATGCCCATCTCCATCGCCGCGGCGGTGGTGAAGATCTTGAAGATGGACCCCGCCCCGTCGCCGACGAGCGAGAACGGCTGCGGTTGCACCGTTTCGCCGGCGTCGTCGTTGAGGCCGTACGTCCGGTTGCTGGCCATCGCCAGCACGCGATGCGACTTCTTGCCCGGCTTGATGACGCTCATCACGCTGGCGACGCCTTCCAGCGTCGGGCTCGCGACCTTGTCGATCGCGCGTTTGACCGACTCCTGGACCTTCGGGTCGAGCGTGGTACGAATCAGGTATCCGCCGCGCGCAACCTGTTCCTTGCTGATACCGGCACGTGCGAGATAGGCCAGCACATATTCGCAGAAGAACCCGCGGTCGTTTGCGGCGATGCATCCGCCGGGCAGCTGTTTGGGCGAAGACAGCACACCGAGCGGCTGGGACTTGGCGGCGCGAAGCTCGTCGGCACGCTGAGGAAGGTGCTGGATCATGGTGTCCAACACCAGATTGCGACGCTGCAGCGCGCCTTGGGGATTGATGTAAGGGTCCAGCGAGGTGGGCGATTGAACCATGCCGGCCAGCAGCGCCGCCTGCTGCCAATTCAGCTGCGACGCGTTGATGCCGAAGTACGTCTGAGACGCATCCTGCACCCCGAATGCCCCGTTGCCGAAGCCGACGAGGTTGAGGTAGCGGGTGAGGATCTCGGCTTTGGTGAACGTCTTGTCGAGCGTCAGCGCCATCCGCATTTCGCGCAGCTTGCGGGCGGGTGTCACCTCCACCGCGGCGCGCCTCTCGGCGTTGGTCTGGGCCGTCACCAGCAACTGGAAGTTCTTGACGTACTGCTGCTCGATGGTCGATCCGCCGCGGGTGTCGAGGTTGCCGGAAAGATAGCCGGACAAGCCGGTCAGCGTGCCCTGCCAGTCCACCCCGGCGTGCTCGGCGAACCGCTTGTCCTCGATCGACACGATCGCCAGCTTCATCGTGTTGGCGATCTGATCGGTCGCCACCTCGAACCGCCGCTGGCTGTACAGCCAGGCGATCGGTCGACCTGCGGCGTCGACCATCGTCGTCACCTGCGGGACGTCTTCCTCCACCAGCTGGGCCGACCCGTTGGCGACTATGTCCGAGGCGCGATTCGACAGCAGCCCGAACCCGCCGGCGAACGGAAACATCATGGCCGCCGCCAACACACCAGCCAGCAGGCAGCACAGTCCCAGCTTTGCGACCGTCCCCCCGGCCGGTAGACGCTCCGGCATGTCAGCAGAGTATTAAATCGGAATCGGCCGCGAGTGTTCCCCCGCCGATTATTGACCGCGATGTGGCGAAAATGTGGCCGGACCGACGGCGGGCAGCGTCATCGGTGCTGGCCAGGACCTCTTCCACGGACGACGGCCGACGCTTGTTCGTCAAGCTCTGTCAAGGCCCCACTGCCCGAAGTCGGGCGCAAGGACCTCGTTCTCGTCCACGTGTGTGTCGCCGACGGGAACACCCGGCTCGGACGGGCCGATCACCACAGCTTGGTAGAGCACCGCCCTGGACTCCCGCTGACCACCAGACCACGCCTTCGTCTGCCAGGCCCACCAGTGGCCCTCGGAGGTCGAGCGCCCGATCACCTCGTCTTCGATCGCCCACGAACACGCCCGCGAGTGCCCGTAGAGGCCGGTGCGATGTGCGCCGAGCACCGAATTGATCCCTCTGTACCACTCGACCGCCACACTGTCCCAGGTGTCGCGGTCGATATCCTCATCGACGCTGAAGAAGATCGGCGCCGAATCCGGACCTCCGGCGGCACCGTGCAGACGGAGCGCTGTCTGGGCGTCCGCCACGCCGCCCTCGTACCCGCGGGTGTAGTCCGACGGGGTCGGCCAACCCGGCTTGCCGTACTGATAGCAGCTGACGACGTGAAGTCCCTCCGCACGCAGCGAATCGGCATATTCGCGGGTGACGGGTTTGAAGTCGAAGTCCGCACCCGGCCGCAGTTCGGACACGTAAACGAGGGCGCCGTCGAAGCCGGCCGCCTTGAGCTGATCTGCCGGGGCCAACCGCGTCGCAAAATCGGCCAGCCTGAGGGATTCGGCCGACGCCTCCGGCGTACGAATGGCCGCCCCCGCGGTCCCGAGAACCAACAGAGCAGGCGCGGAGACGGCGTACCTGAGGACTTCGCGACGTGAACGAGACGGCCCTCCGCCGCGACCAGGTGTCGCCGGGGAGTCGTGCACGGCGCGATGGTAACAACACGGTGGCTGCCCGGGATGCCGGTTGGCGGATTCCCACCCGGGCACGAAACACCGGGCGGCGCGGTTCGGATTCGGTTCTGAAGCGGTTGCCTTCGCCCTATGCTGATGGCAATCACGAGGCTGGTAGCGATGTCGTGGCACGCACGTTCGACCGACAAGGTGGTCATGTCAGCAGACCGACTCGCCCGGTTCGGTCGGTCATCTGTGGGGAGGGCCATTGTGGTGGCAGCCGTCCTGCTCACCGCCGCAGCGCCTTCCGCGTGCGGCCGGTCGGAGCCACCGGCCGCAACCGATAACCACTCCACGACGGTCATCAGTCCACGACCGTCGCCGACGCCGGCTGCGGTTCCCACGCCGGACTTCTCGGCAGTTTCGGTCCTGATGCACAACGCGGTCGCCGCCCACAGGATGCCGGGCGCCGTGGTGGCGGTGGGGCATGGCGGCAGGCTCGTCTTGCACCAGGCGTACGGCTCGCGCAAGCTTGCCGGTGAACCGGGGCTGGACGGAGCGCCCGCACCTGCCGAGCCGATGACCGAGGACACGATTTTCGACCTCGCGTCTTTGACCAAATGCCTTGCAACGGCGACTGCCGTCATGCAGCTGTACGAACAAGGCAAGGTTGGGTTCGATGAGCCCGTCCAGACGTATCTGCCCGGCTTCAACGAGGCGAACGACCCTCAGCGCGCGCGGGTCACGGTTCGCATGCTGCTCACGCACACGTCGGGCATCGCGGGCGATATCGATTTGAGAGACCCGTGGGGGCTCGACGGAGCCGACAAGTCAGAAGGTCTTCGTCGTGCGCTCACCACACCGCTGCAGTCGATGCCCGGCGAGGTGTTTCGCTACTCCGATATCAACTTCATTCTCCTCGGCGCGCTGATCGAACAGGTCACCGGTGAGGCGGAAGACGTCTACGTTCACCGCAATGTGTTTGTGCCGCTTGGCATGAGCGACACTCGCTACCTTCCCCCCGCCAAAGCATGTGGCCCGCACGAGATCAGAGGAGCTGCGATTGCATGGGCCCCCGCGGCCGAACCCCGCATACCAGCCGCTTGTCCCGCGGGCACCTGGAGCACCGGCCTTCTGCCGCGTATCGCACCGACAGCACTGGATGAGGAGAGCAGAGCCGACCCGAGCAAAAATCCAGATATCAATCGCCTGCTACGCGGCACCGTCCACGATCCGACGGCGCGCCGCATGGGCGGAGTGGCCGGGCATGCCGGTGTGTTCTCGACGGCGCGGGATCTGAGCATCTACGCACAGGCTCTGCTCGACCGGTTGGCGGGCCGCCCAAGCAAGTTTCCGCTGAAGCAGGCGACCCTGAAGTTGATGACCACTCCCGAGCAGCCGGGGCATGCATCTCAGCAACTCGAAGCGGCGAACGACGCCGCTCGAAGAGCCGTTCTCGAGGCATCGAACTCGAATTCAGCGGTGCCTGAGCCGTATCCGGCGATCATGGGCCAAGATTTGCGCGGCTTCGGCTGGGACATCGACACCGGTCATTCCAGGCCGCGGGGCTTGGTCTTTCCCGTCGGTAGCTTCGGTCACACGGGATTCACCGGAACCTCTATCTGGATGGACCCGGGATCGAACACCTACGTCATCCTTCTCACGAACGCCATCCATATTCGCGGCAGTCGACCGGTTTCGGACCTGCAAGGCCAACTCGCCACGGTAGCCGCGCAAACCCTCGGCCTTTACGGCAGCACACCACCGGCTACGCCTTCGCCGCCTGCCCCCAGGCCACGCTGAAAGACGGAGTGTCGGATGTTGCACGCAGAACGTGAATTCGCGGCGTATGGGCCGTCGCATCTGGTCGTGCTCGCGGTGTTCGCCATAGGCGCTGCGCTTCTGGTCTGGATTGGACGCCGGCAGAGCGAAGCCCAGGCCCGGGTGTTCGGCCGAATCTTCGCGCTCCTGATCCTGGCGGCCTTCTTGGTGGCGTTGGTCTACAAACTGATCCGGCCAGATGTCCAGACCTCGGTGCCGATCCAGCTGTGTGACATCGCGGAATTGACGGCCGCCTACGCGCTTTGGTCGCAACGGCATTGGGCGTTCGCGCTCACGTACTACTGGTGCCTGGTGCTGAGCTCGCAGGCGTTGATCACACCTGACGTGGGCACACCGGAAGAGGGTGCGCCGGATTTTCCCCACCACCTGTTCGTCACGTTCTTCGTGCTTCACGTCTTCGCCGTGTGGGCGGCCATCTACCTCACCTGGGGCAGAGGCATGCGTCCACGTTGGCGCAGTTACCGTTTCGTGGTCGTCGTCACGCTGGTATGGGCAGCTTCGACGTTCGTCTTCAACGCGATCGTCGGGACCAATTACGGCTACCTGAACAGAAAACCACCGACCGCGTCCTTGTTGGACGTCTTAGGTCCGTGGCCGGTGTATCTGCTGGTCGAAGTAGCGATCGTCCTTATCGTGTGGGCATTGATGACCTGGCCGTGGGAGCGGATGCGAAAGAATGCCGCCGAGAGAGCAAGCGTGGCTTGAGTCATGCAGCGGCCCCCGGGCCCACGCAAGGCCGCCTTCAACAGATTGCCGATCCTGACCCGCCTGCGCAGTGTCACGCCCGCCACGAATCCACAAAGCGCGCCCAGGAGAAAGACGTTCCGCGTGCGTCGCTTGTTACGGCGCACCGCAGCCGATGCGGTGAACCCACAGAGCGCGGCGACGATGGCGACCGCCAGCAGCAGGGCCGTTGAATGTGGCGGTCCGAACGAACCCATGAACAACCTTCCGGGCCGTCGTCTGATCGAGCCGCTGGCCCGATCAAATCACCTTCATCGCCGGCTGGGGATGGGCGTTGGCTGTTCGTGACCAAAGCGAGTGAGAAGTGTTAGCGGCGCAGTCGCGCTATGTGATCGTCACACCGCCGTCGACAACGATGGTTTGACCGGTGACATAGCCACTGGCGTCAGAGGCGAGCCAAACCACCGTCGCCGACAGTTCATGCGGCTCACCGACCCGGTTGAACACCACGCGGCTGGACACTGTGCGTTCCAGGTATCCCGGCGCATATTCGTCGGTCATCTCGGATTTGAAGAAGCCTGGGGCCAGGGCGTTGACACGGATGCCTTTTCGTCCGCCCCACTGCTGGGCGAGGTCGCGGGTGAGCCCGAGAACCGCGGCCTTGCTTGCGCTGTAGGCCGCCTGTGGCAGCCCGGCGGTGGTAAGACCCAAGACACTCGAGACGTTGATGATCGAACTGCCCGGCGCCATCACCCGCCCGCATGCTTGAGCGGCCCAATACGAGCCGTTCAGGTTGACGTCGATGACAGTGCGGAACTCTTCGGCAGTCTCCTTGACAGCGGGTACCGCGGTGCCGACGCCGGCGTTGTTGACCAGGACGTCGACACGACCGAACTCCTGCATCGCCGCATCGACGAGCGCGGCGCACTGGTCGGGATCCGCCACGTCGGTCTGGACGCTGAGCGAACGCCGACCGGCTGCGCGGACGAGTTCAGCTGTCGCATCAAGCTTTTCGATGCGCCGGGCGGCCAGCACCACATCGGCGCCGGCTTGGGCGCACGCCTCGGCGAACGAGACGCCGAGGCCGGACGATGCGCCGGTGATGACGACGACTTTGTCGTCGAGTCGGAAGTGGTCCAGAATCGTCATCTCCGACGGTCTCCTGATCTGTCGTGGTCGGCTCCGATCGGACAACCGTAGTGCGTCAGGATGGTGGCGTTGGCAGGGCGGTAGGGCAGCCCCAGTGGAGAGGGTGCCGGTGCCGATGCCGACCAGACGTGAATTGTCTCGAAATCCGTTGATAAGCGGACACTTTGCGTCTCCTCACGCGAAGGGGACGCGGCGATGGCTGCGTCCCCTTCGGTTCGGTCGCGGTCAGGGTTGCTTGGCGTAGCGAAGTAGAAAGGCGGCGGCCACAACCCCTGCGGCGGTGCCGAACACGACCCACAGCAGGAGCGGGACGATCAACGAAACCGGCGACCACCCGACGCTGGAGAACGTCGCGGCCGTGTAGAACAGCCAGAAGACCCGGTAGAAGGACCAGAGCGCGGTCAGGCCTGCGGAGATACCGATGACAAGGCTGTACGTGCGGTCGATTCGGTTGATCTGTTCCTGGAGGCGGGCGGGCACGATGTTCATTGCTGATCCTTCTCGTCATCACGGCGCCCGGGTGGCGTCGTCGTGACAGAAGTACATCCAGCGGAAGTGGCTACCGATCCCAAAGTTCTCCGGCGGTCGCCTTGGTCAGAATCTCGCGACCGCGCCGGCGTCGACGGGCAGCGCCGCCCCGGTGATGTACTGCGCTTCATCGGAAGCCAGGAACAGCACGGCGTTGCTCACGGCGCTCGCCTCGATCACCGGCTTCGGCAGCAGATGGAAGTGACCGATCACCTGCGTGGCGTCCTCCATCGTCGGATCGGTGAGGTCCGGTCGCACCGTGCGACGGAAGTGGTCGTTGTCGATCATCGGCGTCAGAATGTTGCCGGGATGAATCGAGTTGACCCTGATCCATTGTGGCGCAAGCTCATTGGCGAGGGAGTTCATCAAACCGACCACGGCGTGTTTCGCGGATGCGTAATGGGCCATGTAGCCGCCGCCGCGCAAGCCCAACATCGAGCTGACCAAGATGATCGATCCACCGCCGTTGGTCATGTGCCGTAAGGCCGCCGCCACGGTGTGCCAGACGCCGGTCACGTTGATGTCGAGCATCGTCTGCCATGCGGACTCTTCGATCATCGCGGCAGGGGCCGGACTGGCACTGATGCCGGCATTGGCCACCACGATGTCGAGCGGGCCGATTTCACTGACTCCGCGGTCGACGGCCGAGCGGAGGCTTGCCAGATCGCGTACGTCGGCTTTGGCGGTCACGATGCGCCGTCCCGACTTCTCGACCAGTGCCGCGGTTTCGTCCAGGTCCGCCTCGGAGGGCCCGGGGTATCCGGCAGCGTCGATGTCCTCGCATACGTCGACCGCGACGATGTCGGCGCCTTCCTCGGCGAGCCGGATCGCATGTTCGCGGCCCTGACCACGCGCCGCGCCGGTGATGAAGGCGACCTTGCCGGCGACTCTGCCGACCTTCTCGTCTGCCATGCGGGCCTTTCACGTTATGCGGGGTAGACGCGAGCCCTGGACGACCCGGCGCGCAGAACGCTACACCGCGGTCGAGCTGCTCACCTTGTTCAATTCGGCTCGCGCATGCCGCTCCACGAACAGCGGGACGAAGTCGCGGATGCGGCTGCCCTCGAAGCGCGCGTGCTGTTCGTGGACGAGCCGCGACACCGCATCGACGGGAACGCCGGGATAGGTCCCAGTGAGCCGGTCGGCGATCTGCTCCAGGATCTGCTGTTCACTCAACTCGATCACTCTGTGATCGTGCGCTTAGCAGGGCTAATCGGTCAAGCCGCGGCCACATGATTCCCATCACGACGAGGACGGCAAGATTGTCGCTCGTCCACGCCGTCGGCTACACGTCCTCCAAGGCCTCGCCGATCTCCTGCGCGACGCGGCTGTGTTCGTTCTGCAGAAGCACGTGGCCCGCGGCCAACGCCAAAGCGACTGGCCACTCG
Source organism: Mycobacterium sp. IS-1556 (assembly GCF_001499985.1). NCBI lineage: Bacteria > Bacillati > Actinomycetota > Actinomycetes > Mycobacteriales > Mycobacteriaceae > Mycobacterium > Mycobacterium sp. IS-1556. Next base: position 258,253 of record NZ_LQIM01000039.1, on the reverse strand, counting down.
ATGATTTCCACTGCCGCGAGCGCTCCCAGTGCCCCGTAGAACGCGAGCTGTTCGGGTCGCGGGATGCGAACCCGACCGACGATCGGCAAATCCACCGAGAACGTCTGAGCGTGACGGACCCGCTCGACGGCGTCGCGGTGGGTCGCGGCGTTTCGTGAGGATTCGGCCATTCGTTAACCTCCCGTCATGGCGTGTTCGACGTCTGGACGCTCGATGTGCGGACCGTCGGAGGCGTGTCCACAACCGGTGTGAAAACCTCCTCGGACCCGTTGACCGTCGTCTCCGGCTTGTTCGCGATCCCGCTTCGTGAACTGTATGCCGTGCTGTGGCGCGTCGGCGTCGTCGAGATCGAGGACTGAACGCGGCGCAGCACCCAGGGTGCACATCCGGCCGCAGCGGTCGCCACGCCCGCCGTGCCGAGCGCTTGCGTCCAACCCAGCGGGCCCAGCGGTGTGCATCCGAGGACCTGGCTGACGCCCGGCGTACTGATGAGGGCGCCGAGCGTGGCCAACGACCCGACCGCGGTCGCCACCACGAGCGGACTGTGCGAATCGATGAGCGTCTGGCCCAACTGCGTCGTCACCAATGCCACCAATGCCACGGTCGAGGCCCGACGCGGCGCCACGATGAAGCCGCCCATCAGCCATGCCGACGTGGCGGCCGCCGCCGTCGTCGTGCCCCGGATCGCCACCGTGCGCCAGATGGCGGCGTGGTTTGGACCGTGACCGTTCTCGCCGTTGGGCCTCGCCGGGCTCACGGCCAGGGCCGCCGCGGGCAGCGCGTCGGTCATCATGTTCACCAGCAGCAACTGGCGGGTGTTGAGCGGGGACCTTCCGGTCAGCGCCGACCCGACGATAGAAAACGCGACCTCGCCGGCGTTGCCCCCCAACAACACGGACACCGCGGCCTGCACGCGCCGCCACAGCTGACGTCCCTCGTCGAGCGCATCGAGCAGCGAGCCGATGCGCCCGTCGAGCAGCATCACGTCTGCGGCGGTGCGCGCCGGATCGCTGCCCCTCGAGGCCACTCCGATCCCGACGGTGGCTGCCCGGATCGCCGCCGCGTCGTTCGCGCCGTCGCCGACCATCGCGCACACCTGGCCGATGCGTTCCAGCGTCTGCACGACCTGCACCTTGTGCTCGGGCGTCATGCGCGCGAACACCAAGCCGTCGCGCACCGCCCGCTCCTGGCCCCGTCGGGAGAGCGCTTCCCAGTCCCCGCCGCTGATGACCTGGTCGGCCGTCACCGGCATCCCCAGTTCGGCGGCGATGGCCGTCGCCGTGACCGGATGGTCGCCGGTGATGAGCCTGACCCCGACATCCTGCTTCTGCAACGCGGCCAACAACGACGCCGACTCTGCACGAGGGGTATCCGACAGGCCCAGCAGCCCGACGAACTGTAAACCCTTGTCGCAGAGATCGATCAGTGCCTCATCGCTTCGCCGGGCCCTTTGTGCCTGTTGCTTTGTCAATGAGCGACGAGCCACGGCGATGACGCGCAGACCCGACCCCGCCATCTGATGCACCGTCCGCTTGGCCTTCGGGTCGAGACCGGTGCACGCGGCCAGGACGACCTCCGGGGCGCCCTTGATGGACAGCTCGCTGTCGATGAGCGACGCGGAGAAGGGCCGGCCCGACCGGAACGGCAGATAGGTCGCGTCCGGATCCGGTCGGTACTGGTCGCCGGCCGCTTCGACGACGGCCGCGTCGGTGGCGTGTTCATGACGATGGCCGTTTTTCGCCGGAGTGGCGTGCGCCGCGCAATCGAGCACTTGCTCGCGCGTGACGCCGTCGGCGTGGTGTACCTGCGTGACCCGCAGCCGGTTCTCGCTGAGCGTTCCCGTCTTGTCGAAACAGACGACATCGATGCGGCCCAGCGCCTCCACGGAACGTGGTGTCCGAACAAGCACGCCGGCCCTGGTGAGCCGGCGTGCAGCCGTCTGCTGCGCCAACGTGGCCACCAGCGGCATGCCCTCCGGCACTGCAGCCACCGCGACGGCCACGCCGCTCGCAACCGCTCGGCGAAGAGGCACCATGCGCAGCAGTCCGAGCCCGCTGACGAGCGCTCCGCCCGCGAGGCTCAACGGCAGCGCGCGATCGGTCAGGTCACGCAGTTGCGCCTGCAGGCCGACCGCCGACTTCTCGGCCGACTGAACATGCACCGCCCGGCTTGCTTGCGTTTGGTCGCCGACCGCGGTGACGAGCGCCACCGCCGTTCCCGCGACCACCGTCGTGCTGCCATGCAGCATGCAGCTGCGTTCGGCCAGCGTGGCGCCCGGTGTGGCGGCGGCCCGTTTCGGCACCGGAAGCGACTCACCGGTCAGCGACGACTCGTCGAGCTCGGCATCGGTCGCCTCGACGATCCGCGCGTCTGCGGGCACCACCTCCCCGGGTCTGACCTCGATCAGATCGCCCGGTCGCAATTGCGCCGCATCGATGGTCTCGTAGCCGTCGTCGGTGACGAGCCGGGCCGGCGGTACCTGCACGGCCAGCAGGCGGCTCAACAGCCGTTCGGCCCGAACCTGTTGCGAGGCAGCAAGAAGCGAGTTGCCCGCCAACACCGAGCCCACCAAGATCGCGTCAACCGGTGATCCCAGTAGCGCGCTAGCCGCGGATCCGACGGCGAGTATCGGTGTCAACGGGTCCGACAACTCCTGGCGCAGCGAAACCGTCAAGTCCCTGGCAAGCCGAAGCGGCGGCCCGGCCACCAGGGGAATCACGTTGGCCGACGTGCTGGCGGCAGATGCCACTCGCGACTTACGTTGAGCCGCTTCGCGCTTCGGCTGCGGCAGCGTGTCCCGCACCTCATCGGGGGACATCGCATGCCACTCGTACACGGTGGCGGGGGTCGGGGTCTGATCGTTGAGGGCGCCCCGCGCGAGCAGGAGACCGGTGGTCAGGCCGGCGGCGGCGCCTGCTGTCACCGGTCCGGGTCCGCGGCCCCGCACGCCGGGGATCATGAGCAGGGCGCCCAACATGGAGGCGCTGGTCGCGAGTTCCACGCCTCGCTTACTCGCCCGGCGCGCGGCGGGCAGGGCATGCATGACCCGCCACACGGCGTCGAGGTCGGGGGCGAGCAGATCGGCGTGCCACGGGGGCGGACCGTCGTCGGGGATCAACCCGACCGCCACGTCTGCGGCCGAAAGCGCCTGCGGCGCATGCGTAGCGATGACAGCGACGGTGCGTCCCTCACCCTGTAGCGCGATGACGGCGCCCAGCAGCGCGGCGTCGACGGGACCGTCGAGCGGATACAGCTCGTCGAAAGATGGTCGTAGGTCGTCGAGTTCGTCGCTCTGCACCGAGATCAGTTCGGCGCCTGCTCGACGAACTTCGCCGAGCACACTCGCGGCCAATGGGTGATGCACGTGCCGAACCAGCACCTCGGCCGTCGCGGCACCATTGGCGCTGCCGTTGTTGCGCAAAGGTGCGCGTTGCCAACCGACGCCCAAGTCGCCCCGCTCCAGGCTCTCGCGAGCCCACTGCCACGCCGCGGCCCGGTCGCGATCGGAGATGCCGCGCAGCCGACCGATTCGCAGTTCGCCGGTCAGCAGGATTTGAGGATCGAGGACGACGGCGTCGACGCGGTCGAGGCGCCGAATCGCTTGCGGATCGAGCGCGATGATGTTGTGGTTGTCCGCCAGTCCGCGGCCAAGGGCGGAGGCGAACCCTTCGCGGGCGTTACGCGCGGCTTTGGGTGTGGAGACCACCGCTGCGGTAGCGGCGGTGTTGAGGTTGCGGCTGAAGAGGCCCACGGCGGCCGCGGCCAGTCCCTGCGCCATGCCGGTGCGGTCAGCGTGGCGCTCGACGGGGCCGGGCGGCGCGGGACGGGGGCGCTGGGGACGCGCACCGGCATCGGGATCATCCGCATAGGGTGCGATCGCCGGTTCCTGACGTTCCCAGGCGCGGGAGCCGGCCAGCGCCTCCCCAACCTGGTAGAGGTGCCGGACCGTCTCGACGGCCAACGAGGTCGGTGCCTCTGTCACGGTGTACACCGTCGCGGCGGCGAGCGCGATGGCGGTGTCGGCCGCGCTGCGGCCGAGTCGTTGTTCGACGACTTCCCGCAGGCGCGGCTGATAGTCCACGAGCGTGACCGCGGCCACGAGACCGGCGGGCAACGCCGGCCACATCAACGCCCGGCCGGCAACCGCGGTACACAGACCAACGCCATTCGCGGTGGCCGCGATGACCTTGCCGGCCAACACGATGCCGTCGGCGGGCAGCTCGGTGGGCAGGTCGGCGTCGGCCCCGACCCCGCGCTCGACCTCGGCGACCAATCCGCACAGCCGCTCCATCGCCGGCCCATCGTCGGAGACGGTGACGACCACCCGGGACAGGGCATGGTTCAAGCCGACGGTGCGCACCCCGTCCTCGGCGCGGATGGCATTGAGCACTGCTTTACCGAGCGCCTTGCCGTTGTCACCGTCCAGGCCGCGAAGTTCGATCCAGCATCGGTCGCCGTTGCGCCAACACCGCCGGCTCGGCCGGCCTCCGGCGAGCTCTTTGACGGCGGCTCCGAGTGCAGTCAGCGCTTCGGGCGACGGCAGCGCGCCGGCAAGGTTACGCGCGGATCCGGCCGCCAACCCGATCGGCGCGGTGACGACTGTCGTGGCGCTTTCGACCAACCTTCCGAGAAGACTCACTTCTTGGTCGTGCGACGCGCCGCCGTCGCCTTCTTTGTCGGGCGCGACCGACGGGTGTTCGACTTGGTGGCCCTGCGGGTGCTCGTCTTCGAAGCAGCCGAGGTTTTACGCGGGCCACCTGACGAGGACGGAACTGAGCGCAGCACCGGTTCGGCGTCGCCGGAATCGCCGGCGCGTTGCGAAAGCTGATGCAGCACAAGTGCGGTTCCGCCGACCGTCAGCAGTACCGGCCACTCGACCAGTCCGACGGCGCCGATGGCCCCGATCGTGAGTGCCGCCGCTGCAGAAGACCGGCTGCCGTTGTCGAGGCCCGTTCGGACCCCGGACGCCGCGCCCTGCAGCGCGCCGACTGCACCGCTGATGGCGGCACCGCCGATCGCTCCCGCCGCCGCAGTCGTCACATCAGCCGTCTTGGTCACTGCTCGGGTGGCCGCGGAAACGATGTTCATCGGAACTCCTCGCGCTCGTTAACCCTTAGTCAATTACCCGTAAGTAGGCGTTATACACCGCTTGGGTGAACACAGAAGAGCGTGAAAAGGCCGGGCCTATGGCTCAGGCGTCGGCGCGCGAGGCGTCGGTGTCCAAGGTGCGTCAGCTGTGACGGGCGAGGAAGTCGACGACCGCGTCGGCGAACAGGTCGTTGCGGTCGCCGGCGACCATATGCCCGGCCCCGCCGACGTCGACGAACTCGACCGCGGGGAAGCGGGCGAGGAACTCGTCGGCGCGCTCCTGGGTGACGAGATCGCTCATCTGGCCTCGCACCAGGAGCATCGGAATGCCGTTGCGCAGAATTGTTTCGACCGCGGTGTGCATCCTGTCGACCTCGGTCACCTCGATCGGGGGCAGCGCCGCGGTGCCGTCGATGAACTTCGGGTCCCAATGCCAATACCAGCGACCGTCGCGCTCGCGCAGGTTGGTGCGAAGCCCGTCGAGATCGGTTGGTCGGGGTCGGTGCGGGTTGTACTGCTGGATCATGTCGGCGACCTCATCAAGCGACGCGAACCCCGAGGTCATCCGTTCGGCCATGAAATCGTGGATGCGCGACGCGCCGGACTCGTTCATGTCCGGCACGATGTCGACGAGCACGATCGCCCGCACGGCGCCCGGTACGAGTTCGCCGGCGAGCAGCATCGCAGTGAATCCACCGAGCGAAGCACCGACGATGACGGGCCGATCGGGCAGCCGTCGGAGCACTTCGAGGACGTCCTCGGCGAAAGTGGTGACGCGGTAGTCGCCGTCGGCCGACCAGTCCGACTCGCCGTGCCCGCGGAAGTCGACAGTGACTGCCTGCCAACCGCGTTCGGCCACCGCGGCCGCCGCCCGGCCCCAGGATCGTCTCGTCTGACCGCCGCCGTGCAGGAAGACGGCCGCCGGCGCATCGGGGTCGCCGAGACGGTCGGCGACGATCGTCACCCCGTCGGCGCCGACGACGCGCAACACGTCGGGAGACGGCTTCACAGCGCAGCACCCGCGATGACAGTCCGGGTGATGGTCTCGGCTCGGCTCCGACGGAACGAGCGGCCCTCGCTGAGGATCCCGTAGACGATGCCGCCGACGATGGCGTCGGCCGCCGCTTGCGAGGTGGCGGGATCAAGGCCGTCGGCCGCCAGCCGCGCATTGACGCTCTCGTGCAAGGGTGCGCTGAAACCGACTTGCATACGCGCCTTGATGTCCTCGTGCTCCATGGCCGCCACGGTGAGGATTCGCAGCATGGCGTTCCCCCGTTCGGTGGTGAGTGTCGCCGCCAGTCGGCCGGACCACCGAGTGAGGTCGGCGATGAGATCGTCGGTACGGTCAACGGGCCGCAGGATCTTGTCGGCGTCTTCGAGCAGGACATCGGCGACCAGCGCCGGTCGGCTGGGCCACCAGCGGTAGATCGTCTGTTTCCCGACGCCCGCGCGCGCGGCGACGGCCTCGATGCTCAAACCGTCGAATCCGCGCTCGAGCAGGATCTCCTTCGTGGCGGTGACGATCGCCAGCCGCGACTTCTCGTTGCGACGGCGGGGAGCGCTCACAGGGGTGGTCATTGCCTACTCCGCATCTGACGGCTTTACAGATGGTGACAGCAACACCTAGTCTTGGCAAGACGAGACGGTCCGTCTCGCTACTTTCGGATAGAGCGAGAAGTGGATGAAGAAGCTCGTGATCGGTGCCAGCGGATTCCTGGGCTCGCACGTCACCAAGCAGTTGGTCGCGCGCGGGGACGACGTGCGCGTGTTGATCCGAGCGACCAGTTCGACGCGGGGTATCGACGAGCTCCCGGTCGAGATTCGCCACGGCGACATCTTCGACCTCGAGAGCGTGCGTGAGGCGATGCGTGGCTGCGACGTCGTGTACTACTGCGTGGTCGACGCCCGCCCCTGGCTGCTCGATCCGACACCGCTGTGGCGCACCAACGTCGATGGACTACGCGGCGTGCTCGATGTCGCCGTCGAGGCCGACCTGGAGCGCTTCGTGTTCACCAGTTCGATCGGCACGATCGGGCGGTCGAAGGACGGGCTCGCCGATGAGGCCACCGCGCACAACTGGCTCGACATCGGCGGGGACTACATTCGCAGCCGGGTGCAGGCCGAGCGAATGGTGCTGCGCTACAGCGCCGAGAACGGGCTGCCGGCCGTCGCGATGTGCGTGGCGAACACCTTCGGTCCCGGTGACTGGGTACCGACGCCGCATGGCGCGCTGCTGTCCGCGGCCGTGCACGGCAAGATGCCGTTCTACATCGACGGTTACGAGGCCGAGGTGGTCGGCATCGAGGACGCCGCCCGTGCCCTTGTACTGGCGGGGGAGAGAGGCCGCGTCGGCGAGCGGTACATCGTCTCCGAACGCTGGATGAGCACCCGCGAGGTGCACGAAATCGGCTGTACGGCAGTGGGTGTGACGCCGCCTCGGCGGCGGGTACCGATCCCGGTCATGGCCGCGGCCAGCTACCCGAACAGCTGGATTGCCAAGCTCCGCGGACATGACACCAAGCTGACCCCACTGAACATCCGGTTGATGCACATCATGACCCCGCTGAATCATGCAAAGGCGGTCCACGAACTCGGCTGGAACCCGTCGCCCACCTCTGATGCGATCGTCGCCGCGGCCCGCTTCTTCGTCGAAACGCGTCGCACGAGCAGGGCGGCCCGATGACCCTGGCGCTCACCCCCGAACAACGCGAGCTCAGCGCCTCGGTCGGCCAGTTCGCCGCGCGCCGGGCTCCGATAGCCGCCACGCGCGAGGCTTTCGATCTGCTGGCGCAAGGCCACCTTCCGCCGTGGTGGGAGGAATTCTGTGCCAGCGGTTTTCACGCCGTGCACCTACCGGAGCGCTACGGAGGTCAGGGCGGCGAGCTGATCGACGCGGCCTGTGTGCTCGAGGCGGCGGGCAAGGCGTCGTTGCCCGGCCCGCTGTTGCCCACGGTGACGACGGGCGCGGTCGTATCGCTCGCCGAACAGTCGCCGTCGGCCGAAGCGCTTCTGAGGTGTCTGGCCGGGGGCGTAGCGGCTGTGGTGGTGCTGCCACGGGACTCGCAGTTCACCGCCGGCCGCGACGGCGACCGGTGGCTGATCTCCGGCGGCTCGGGCTTGGCGTCCGGAATATGCTCTGCTGCGACCGCTTTGGTGTGTGCTGTCACCGAGGACGGGGACACGATCTGGGCCGCCGTCGATACAGCGCACCCGGCCGTCGTGGTCGAATCCGTCGCTGGTACCGACCTGTTGACCGACCTCGGCATGATGCGCCTCGCCGAATATCCGGTCGAGCGCGCCGAAGTTCTGCACGGCATCGACGCCGGGCGGGCCGAATACCTCGCCACCGCGCTGACCGCGAGCATGGCCGCGGGAATTGCACAGTGGTGCGTGGAAGCCGCGACCGCACACCTGCGCACCCGCGAGCAGTTCGGCAAGCTCATCGGAACGTTCCAGGCGCTCCAGCACAACGCGGCGATGCTGTTGGTCAACAGCGAGTTGGCCAGCGCCGCAACGTGGGACGCCGTTCGGGCGGCAGGCGAACCGCTCGACCAGCATCGGATGGCCGCGGCCGGCGCAGCACTGATGGCGGTTGCGCCGTGCCCGGACCTCGCGCTCGACACGCTGACCATGTTCGGCGCGATCGGTTTCACGTGGGAGCATGACCTGCATCTGTACTGGCGGCGTGCCACCAGCCTGGCCGCGTCGATCGGACCGAGAAGCCGCTGGGCCCGGCGACTCGGCGAGGTGACCACGACGCAGCAGCGCGACTTCTCGGTCGACCTGGGCGATGCCGAATCGCAGTTCCGGGCCAGTGTTGCCGCGGCGCTGGACGCGGCCGCCGCCTTGCGCAATGACAGCCCGGGACGCCAGGGCGACTACGAGCACTTCGCCGCCGGGCCGCAACGGACGGCGATCGCCGAGGCGGGGCTGATCGCTCCGCACTGGCCGCCGCCGTGGGGCATCGACGCCAGCCCGCTTCAGCAACTGATCATCGACGAGGAATTCGGCAAGCGCCCCGCCATGGTGCGTCCGTCCCTGAGCATCGCCGAGTGGATCCTGCCGTCACTGATCAAGGCCGGGTCAAAAGCTCTGCAGGAGCGGCTCATTCCCGCAACCCAGCGGGGAGAACTCGCATGGTGCCAGCTGTTCAGCGAGCCCGGAGCGGGTTCGGACCTCGCCGCGCTGTCGACGCGGGCGACCAAGGTCGACGGCGGCTGGCGTGTCAACGGACACAAGATCTGGACGTCGTCGGCACATCGGGCGGACTTCGGAGCGCTGTTGGCCCGAACAGATCCCGCCGCCGCCAAGCACCGCGGAATCGGCTACTTCATCGTGGACATGCGGTCGGAGGGTATCGAGGTCCAGCCGATCAAACAGGCCAGCGGCGAGCAGGAGTTCAACGAAGTCTTTCTCGACGACGTGTTCGTGCCCGACGAGATGCTGCTCGGCGAACCCACCGGGGGATGGGCGCTGGCCATCGCCACGATGGCCGAGGAGCGCTCGGCCATCAGTGGCTACGTCCAGTACGACCGGGCGGCACCCCTGCGTCGGCTCGCCGCAGAAGAGGAGCACGACGACGTTGTGCGTGAACTCGGCGAGCTGGACGCCTACGCCAACGCGATCAAGGCGCTGGGCGTGCGGGAAACCATACGGTTGCTCGAAGGGCAGGGCTCCGGGCCGGCCTCCAGTATCGCCAAGGTCGCGATGAACGTACTTCTGCGCCGGACATTTGCGGCCACGCTGGGGTCGACGGGCCGGCTCGCGATGGCCATCGACTCCGACGTTGTGCAGCCTTATCTACGCGTGCCCGCGGAGTTGATCGGCGGAGGCACCAAGGAAATCCAGCTGAACATCATCGCTCAGATGATTCTCGGTCTTCCGCGCAAGTAACCAATCGAAGGACAGCACATGGGATTACGCGGCGAAGCAGCGATCGTCGGATACGTCGAACTATCGCCGGAGCGGATGAACCAGGCCGCGGCAAGCGGTAGACCCGCGCCGTTCACCCTCGAGCAGTGGGCCGAACTCGGTGCCGCGGCACTGGCCGACGCCGGCCTGTCGGGTGAACTCGTCAACGGCATCGTCACCTCGCACCTGGCCGAGTCAGAGATCTTCGTGCCTTCGACCATCGCCGAATACCTCGGGGTGGGAGCCAACTTCGCCGAGCTCGTGGACCTCGGCGGGGCCAGCGCCGCAGCCATGGTGTGGCGGGCGGCCGCTGCCGTCGAACTCGGCATTTGTGACGTGGTGCTGTGTGCGCTGCCTGCCCGCTACATCACGCCGACGTCGGACAAGAAGCCGAAACCGTTGGTGGACGCCGTGTTCTTCGGGTCGTCGAGCAATCAGTACGGTTCCCCACAGGCCGAATTCGAGATCCCGTACGGCAATCTGGGACAGAACGGTCCATACGGCCAGGTCGCCACCCGCTACGGCGCGGTGTACGGCTACGACGAGCGGGCGATGGCCAAGATCGTGGTGGACCAGCGGGTCAATGCCAACCACACCGACGGAGCGATCTGGAAGGACAAGCCGCTCACCGTCGATGACGTGCTCGCCAGCCCGGTGATCGCCGACCCGCTGCACATGCTCGAGATCGTCATGCCATGCGTCGGCGGCGCCGCGGTGGTGATCGCCAACGCCGACGTCGCCAAGCGGGCCTGCAACCGGCCGGTGTGGGTCAAGGGCTTCGGCGAGCACGTGCCGTTCAAGACCCCGACGTACGCCGCTGATCTGCTGCATACGCCGATCGTCGAAGCCGCTGAAACCGCCTTCGCGATGACCGGACTCACCCGCGACGACATGGACATGGTGTCGATCTACGACTGCTACACGATCACGGTGCTGCTGTCGCTGGAGGATGCCGGCTTCTGTGACAAGGGCAAGGGCATGCAGTTCGTCGCCGACCACGACCTGACGTTCCGCGGCGATTTCCCGCTCAACACCGCCGGCGGCCAACTCGGCTTCGGCCAGGCGGGATTGGCGGGTGGCATGCACCATGTCTGCGACGCCACCCGGCAGATCATGGGCCGAGCCGCCGCCGCGCAAGTCGCCGACTGCAACCGCGCGTTCGTGACGGGCAACGGCGGAATCCTGTCCGAACAGACCGCGCTGATCCTCGAAGGAGATTGATAGCCATGACCACCTTCGAAAGACCGATGCCGGTCAAAACGCCGACGACTGCGCCGTTTTGGGACGCGCTGAGGCGGCATCACATCGTGATCCAGTACTCGCCGTCAGCGGATGCCTACGTCTTCTATCCACGGGTGCGGGCGCCGCGCACGCTCGCCGATGACCTCGAGTGGCGCGAGATCTCCGGCACGGGCACGCTCTACACCTACACGGTGGCGCGCCGCCCGGTCGGGCCGCATTTCGCCGACGCGGTACCGCAACTGCTCGCGATCGTCGAATGGGATGAAGGACCACGCTTTTCGACCGAGCTTGTCAACGTCGACCCCGCGGACCTGAAGATCGGCATGCGGGTACGGCCGGTGTTCTGCGACTACCCGGAACACGACGTCACGATGCTGCGCTACGAGCCTGCCGAGCCGCCGCGCTGATGCGTTCAGAGGAGAGCTGCGCCAAGTGTGCGGCAGCTCCTACGGTCGAGATTGCACCGAGGGTCGTGGGGTGGTCATCGCAGCCCTGAGTGCAATCTCGTCGATAGCATTGCCAGGTAATACGACTAGTTCGTCCGTCGCAGCGGCGCCAGCAGCGCATCCAACGCGTAGGCGAACACGGCGTCGTAGTCGGTCGGCGACTGCAGTGCCTCGACCAACGCCCGGTCGGGCCATTCGTCGGTCCACAGCGACGGATCCTCTTCGTCGTGCTTCTCCCCGCGCACGGCTGAGAACTGCATCACCGCAGACGATATGACGTGCACCTCCACCGATCGCAGCACCAGCGCGGCGTCGGTTCCCGTGACGCCCAGCTCGGCGAGCTGCGTCGCCAACGCCTGCTGAACCGGCAGGAACAATCGCGGCGTCTTGTCGCGCTCGTGTGCGATTGCAAGCAGGTGTTGCCGGTCGATGAGCACGCGCCGCTGAGCGTGCGCAAGCGAGGCGATGCGATCGACGGCGGTGTCGCCCTCGGCCGGGAGATGCGCCATCTCGTCGACCAGCCGGTCCACCAGGCTGTCGAACAGCTTGTCCCGTCCTCCGACATGCCAGTAGATCGACGTCACCGCCACGCCGAGCGCGTCGGCCAAGCCACGCATCGAGAAGGCCTGCACGCCGTCCGTTTCGAGCATCCGCGCCGCCGTGTCGAGGACCACCGCCGCGCTGATCGCTTCCTTACCGGTCGGGCGGGTCAACGGGTTCACCCCCGGTCATCCGGTCGGACTGCGGCAGGTCGAGGTAGCGCTCCAGGTTGCGGTGCATGTTGATCACCCGACGCTCCTCGCTGGACAGTGTCAGGTGGGTGAAGCCGGGCTGGTGCAGACCCCGCTGCAGTCCGGCCAGCACCGAGATGTCCTGGGTGAGAACGAGGCCCGGGTGCGCCTCGGCCGCGGTCATGCGCACGTCGACGGGTTTGGCGCGTGAGGCGCCCGGCGGCATCCGCATCCACAACAGCATGACCAGCTCGCCGTGGTCGGGGTCGGGTCCGGGATGCGACGTCATCACGGTCAGATGGTCGGCGTTCATCAGCAGCGTCATGTTCGGGAACACGTTGTACTGGTGCAGCCGCATCAGCTGGTCGGTGTCGGCCCAGCTGAGATCGACGCCGCGTGAGGCGGCGAACGCGCGGGTTCGTGCGGCGATGACATCGGCCACCGACGCGCCGGGTTCGTGCTCATCGGGCAGCGGGGTGCCCTCTTCGACGCCCATCAGCGCACCCTGGGTACTGACGTAGGCGTCCCACACGTCGCTGTCGGTCAGTCGCTCGTTGAGCTGCGGGCTCGGGACGCCGTAGAGCTGTTCCGATTTGCCGGTGTGCCCCCAAATCGTCTGCGGCGCAAACACATCGTCCATGCACCGGTGCAATTCCGGATGAAGGGTCTGAATGTGGTAGGTCTCGCTGTATCCGTCGGCGATCGTCTTCCAGTTCGCGTCGACCTCGACCGTCATGGTGGCGTAGCAACGAAAGTCGCCGAGCCCGCACCACTCGACGTCACGCGGTATCGCTTCCAGATAGTCGAGCAGCGGCATCGCATCGACGTCGAGGTTGACGAAGACCAGCCGCTCCCAGGTGTCGACAGCGGCGCGCACCAGCGGGAAGTCAGCCATGCGCAGCGCGCCGAAGCCTTTGCGGTTCGGCACCCGCCGCAGCGCACCGTCGAGATCCCAGGTCCATCCGTGGTATCGGCACCGCAGTTCGCGCAAGCCCGCACCGGAGCCCGAGCACACTGAGTTGCCACGGTGGCGACACACGTTCTGGAAGGCGCGCAACGTTCCGTCGTCGCCGCGCACGACGAGCACCGAGTAGCGCCCGCACCGGTATTCGAAGTAGTCGCCGGGCTCGGCCACATGGTCGACGGTGCAGGCAACCTGCCAGACCCGCGGCCACATCCGTTCGGCCTCGAGTTGAGCGAACGCCGGCGAGTAGTACCGCTCCGCGGGCACGAGGGTCGGCCGCGCCGGCGGCGTGCCGATCGCATCCTCGCGCCGGACGCTCTGCGTGTGCGTCACGAAATGTTCCCTCCAAGTCGGCGCCACCGCTCTGTAACGGTGTTACAGTGCGAATCCTAACGGCCCGCACCCGCATTCGGAGGAGCAATCGTGTACGACCTCAAGATCACCGGAGGAACCGTCGTCGACGGTACGGGCGAGCCGCGGTTCGACGCCGACGTTGCCGTCAAGGACGGCAAGATCGTCGAGCTCCGTCGCCGCGGCCCGGGCGATCCGCCGCTGAACGGCCCGGCCGCCGAGACCATCGACGCGACCGGGAAGATCGTCGCGCCCGGCTTCGTCGACATCCATACGCACTACGACGGTCAGGTCAGTTGGGACAGCGCGCTCGAGCCCTCCAGCGGACACGGAGTGACCACCGTCGTCACCGGCAACTGCGGTGTCGGGTTCGCCCCGGTGCGGCCGGGCAAGGAAGAGTGGCTGATCGGCTTGATGGAGGGTGTCGAGGACATTCCCGGCACCGCGCTCACCGAGGGCATCTCGTGGGGATGGGAGAGCTATCCCGAATACCTCGACGTCGTCGGAAAGCAGGAATTCGCGATCGACGTCGGTAGTCAGATCGCCCACGGCGCGGTTCGGGCGTATGCAATGGGCGAGCGCGGTGCCCGCAACGAGCCCGCCACACCCGACGACATCGCGGCCATGGCTCGCCTGGTGCAGGAAGGCATCGAGGCGGGCGCGCTGGGGTTCTCGACGTCGCGGACCCTGGGCCACCGCGCCATCGACGGCGAGCCGGTGCCGGGAACCTTCGCCGCCGAGGACGAGCTGTTCGGACTCGGTCGCGCCATGGCCGCAGGCGGGCGGGCGGTCTTCGAGTTGGCGCCGCAAGGCGTCGCGGGTGAGGACATCATCGCGCCGAAGAAGGAATTGGAGTGGATGAAGCGCCTCGCCGCGGAGATCGACCGACCAATCTCGTTCGGGATGATCCAGGTCGACGCGGCGCCCGATCTGTGGCGCGAGCAATTGGACATCTCGGCCGAAGCGCATGCGGCGGGCAGCCAGCTGTACCCGCAGATCGCGGCGCGCCCATTCGGGATGCTGTTCGGCTTCCCGGGACATCACGCGTTCACCCACCGGCCGACCTTCCGCCGGCTGAAGGCCGAACACAGCCGGGAGGAGTTGGCGCAGCGCCTAGCCGATCCGGCGGTCAAGTCCGCGATTCTGGCCGAAGAGGACTTGCCACCCGACCCGAATGTGTTGTTCGACAACATGTTCGCGCTCGTGCAGTACTCGCTCGGGCGTATCTATGCGCTGGGCGACCCGCCTGACTACGAGCCGACCGTCGAACGCACCGTCGAGAAGATCGCCAGTGACCGTGGGGAAGACCCGTTGTCGACGCTCTATGACCTGATGCTCGAGGACAACGCGACGGCCATGCTGATGCTGCCGTTCTACAACTACTTCTACGGTAACCACGACGCCATCCGGGAGATGTTGCTGCATCCGGCCGGCGTGGTCGGATTGTCCGACGGCGGCGCGCACTGCGGCATGATCTGCGACGCGTCGTACCCGACATTCCTGCTTACACACTGGGCGCGCGATCGTAACCGCGGCGAAAAGTTGCCGCTGGAGTACTTGGTGCGCAAGCAATCCCACGACACCGCCCAACTGTTCGGGCTCACCGACCGTGGCGTCATTCAAACCGGCAAGAAGGCCGACATCAACGTCATCGACATGGCGGCGCTGACCTTGCATCCGGCAAAAATGGCGTACGACCTGCCAGCCGGCGGCCAGCGCCTCGTCCAGGGCGCCAGCGGCTACAGCGCGACGATCGTCAGTGGCGTGGTGACTCGTCGCGACAGCGTGGACACCGGCGCGCGGCCCGGTCGGTTGGTGCGCGGCGCCCGCTGAGCAGGTCCGCGTGGCGCCTATGCCTCGGCAGACGCGAAAAGTGATGCAGCTGTATTGATCCCGATTCACCCATGTACGAGCGACGGCCCCCTCGTTGCCGAGGGGGCCGCCACTTTCCTACTTACTTAGCTGCTGCTGTCCGAGCCGCCGCCCGAGCCGGAGCCGCCGCCCGAGCCGGAGCCACTACCCGTGCCCGAGCCGGAGCCCGCGCTGCCGGAGTTGGAGCCGCTACCTGTGCCCGAGCCGGAGCCCGTGCTGCTGTTCGAACCGGTGCCGTTGTTCGAGCCGGTGTTGCTACCCGAGTTCGAGCCGGTGTTGCTGCCCGAGTTGGAGTTGCTGTTCGAGCCCGTTCCGGTGCTGTTGTTCGAGCCCGTGCCGTTGCCCTCGCCCCTGCTCGTGCTGATGCCCGACGTGTTGCTGCCGGTGCCGGTGTTGCTGTTTGAGCCGGTGCTGGTATCGCTGCCCGTGCCCTCGCCCTCGCCCGTGCCCGTGCCCGTGCCGGTTCCTTCGCCTTCGCCCGTGCCGGTGCCTTCGCCGGAACCTTCGCCGGTGCTTTCGCCTTCGCCGGTGGCCTCGCCTTCGCCCGTGCCGGTGCTTTCGCCTTCGCCGGTGCCGGTTCCTTCGCCGGTGCTGTCATTGGAACCTTCGCCGGTGACGTCGTTGCCGACGTTGATCGCAAAGGCGTCACCACCGCCGAAGCTGAACTCGGACGGGCCGCCTTGTACGCCGAAGGTCGACTCAGTCGGAGCAGGGGGCTTGATTGCCTCGGCAATCTGGTTGGGCAGCGTGACCGCAAGGTAGGAGATAAGACCACGGTCGAGCAGACCCTGCCACTCTGAGGGAGAGGTGGCCGGCGTGAATCCATTGACAAGCGCGTTGATCGCCAGTACCGGCAGGTTCACCAGGTTGGCGGCGGCGTCCTCAAAATTCCCCGCTTCCAACGCGGCCCGCGTTGCGTCAAGCAGCTCCGCCGATTGGAGGATCCCGCCGAGCACTGGTTCGAAAATGGCCTTGGTGAGCCCGAACTCGGACACGACGTTGAGCAGATCGTCCAGTTTCTCCGTGCCTGGGAGGGCATCCACGAACTGCCCGGGGATGGAGAAGATCGGAATCAGCGGGCGTATCCCGCCCAATACCCTAAGCACGAACCAGCCGTTGATCTCGGAGAACGCCTCAACGAACTGGCCCTGCGACAGGTAGGTGAGTGACTCGGTCACCACGCCCGGGAACTGCTCAGCCGCCGTCGCCAGTCCGTTGACGGTGTCCGAGAGGGCCTTACTGATCACCGGCCCGAAGTTCGAGTTGAAATTGACGAACTGTTCCAGCAGAGGACGCGGGTTCAGGGTGTTCTGAATCAAGACGTTCGCGACTTCGTGGAAGATATAGCCAGTGCTCAGCGCCTCCACCAGATTGGCCGTCGCCTCGGTGGAGCCCTCGCCCAGGGTCTCCAGGCTTGCGAACGTGTTGGCGATGGTCTGCTGCCACACGAGGAGCGGATTGGTGGCCGCCGTGAGCTGGACCGCCGCCTGCGCGACGCGCTCCTGGATGTCCTGAATATTGGGCATCGGTGGGGCTACGGGGCTGACCGCGATCACGCCGGCACTTGCCATCGCGACGCCAGCAACCAACAACTTCGAGCTGCGACGAGTCGACGGTGAGTAACTAGGCGAGAGATCGTAAACCGGCGAGTCGGCATGAACTGCGAGTTGCACGTTGTCTCCTGTTGTGCCTGGGAATTTGCCAGATGGCTGCTGAAGATTAGCTGAGGCTATCCTTAGGCGCAAGTGGTTCGCTGAACTAATCAGGATGTGACTTGCGGGCCGATCCAGCGATGGCGCGGAGGCCTAGACGCAGTGATATCGCTGCTGAAGCACGGTAATTGCCAAGTCACGCAGCGACCGAGCGATAATTTACACCAGAGTCACCCGTCGTAGGTAGCTACGTCCTCGCGCGCGCAGGTGACCTTCGCCACGTCCGGGCCCACGATCTGCTGCCGAGTGTGTCATCGAGTTGCTGCGGCGACGCTCGACATCTCGGCGGGAGGTTACCGACCCAGGAAAAAGACTTAGCCCTGTGTCCAATCGTCCCACTGGGGCACCCGCGGTAAGCAAAGTGGTCGGTAACGCTCTATGATCTTTCGCCTTGTCTGGATGCACGCCGTAGCCGACAGACGACAGGTGCCCAGACGGCGTCGTCAGAGGTGAGCCGCGATGGTCAAGGTCACGGCAGGACGGTGCGCATCAACATCACGTTGTACGCCGACCACAACGACAGGTTGTAATACAGCTCCTTGCCGGTCGACCACGGATGCAGGAACGGCGCATAGATTCCGCCGGGAATCTCAGCGGAGCGCACCAGCAACTGCTCGGGCCCCCACGGCCCCTGCGGGGCGGGCGCCGTCCGCGCGACGACATCGTTGGCGCCGTTGCAGTACACCACCAGGTACTGCTTGAGATAGCTGTTGAACTGGGCGGACATTTCCCCCACCGGGCCGGGGATCACCGACGTGGCCGCACCGGGATCCCTTGGCACCCAAGCGTTCTGCTCGGCGTTCCAGTACTCGTATCGATTGGGGTCGGGTACCGCCCCCTGCGGAACGCGTGACACGTACGCGGCACCGCCGCGACCGGCCGGTGTCCCGAACATATAGAGGTAGGGGTCGCCCGGGCCGGGTCGAAGAAACGCGGCCTGTTGGAAGTTCTCGTTACCGCGGACATACGCCGCCCCTTCGACGCCGCCCTCGCGAGGTGTGCGCACGCTGCCGGGGTAGACACCCCAACGCTCGCCGTTATCTGGAGAGACCGCGATGGCCGAGAAGTTCGTCGTCCACCGCCCGTCGCTGTCCCAGCTCTTGATGGACATGAAATTCACGTACTGCTTGCCGCCGACGGCGACACCCGCGGTCGGGATGATGCCCTTCTCGCTGTCCGCCCACTTGGTGCTGTTGATGATCTGCTTGGAGAGACCCGGCGCCCACAGCGGCGAACCGGAGTACCGGTTGGCGAGCACGCCGTCGGGTATTGCGATCGTCTTGGAGAGTGCGCCGTCCTGGGTACGGAAAAGCGTGTTGTACCGCCACTGCTGACCGCGCACGCTGCAGTAGCCGTAGGTGTCGCCGAAGGCCATCAGCACCTGGCGATTGCCGGGATCGCCGTTGTCCCACATGATCCCGAGGTCGGTGCCGGTGATCGCGAACCGCCCGACGGTGTTGTTCGGGCTCTCCGGGCCGGTCACCCAGCCCACTAGCGTCGTGCCCGGCGGAGCAGGTGGTGGGGGCGGTGTCGGGGCTGTGGCGGCCGGAACCTGTTGGGCCGCAGGTTGGTCGGCGCTCGGCGGGGGCGGGCTCGGCCGCACGTCTGCCTGCTGCTCCACGGTCGCCGAACGGGGCGACAGCGAGTTGAGGATCTCTGCGGGCAGCCGTCCGAGGCGAGGCGAGGGCGCCTCCTCGTTGGTGCCACGCGGCCGGTGGCCGACCGGTGGCCCGCCCGGCAGCGCAGGCGTCGCTTCGGTGTTCGGTGCCGCGGGTGGTTGTGCGGCCGCCGCGGCGCCGGTGCAGGGTTCGGCCGTCGCCGGCGCGGCCACGCCCAGCACGAAGCTCAACCCGATCACGGCTGTCGATGCCACCGACATGGAGGCGATTCGCGGACGCGGCGACATGTCACACCTTTCTGAAGGCGGACGTCAGGCAGACGTCTGCGATGGCGGATGTGACGTTAGTGAATAAAGTGACTCTTGTGATCTTCGTTCACGGATGGGTATCCATCCGTGACCGTGTCGCAACCTGCGGCTTCGACGCAGCTGCGCGCGGTGTGCTTACCGGTCGCGCGGGGTATCAAAAGCGGCATGACCTCCGCGGCGAAGGCGCAGACCAGCGATTCGGACGAGTCGACCGGAGGCAAGCTCAAACGGCGCATCACCGGCCCGCTGCTGTTCCTGTTCATCCTCGGCGACGTGCTCGGTGCCGGCATCTACGCGCTGATGGGAGTGTTGGCCGAGGACGTGGGCGGGGTGCTGTGGGCGCCGCTGCTCGTGGCGCTGTTGCTCGCGCTGCTCACGGCCGGTTCCTACGCCGAACTCGTGACCAAGTATCCCAAGGCCGGTGGCGCAGCGGTGTTCGCAGAGCGCGCGTTCGGTCGACCCGCGCTGTCGTTCCTGATGGGGTTCTGCATGCTCGCCGCGGGCGTGACCAGTGCGGCCGGCTTGGCGTTGGCCTTTGCCGGTGACTACCTCGCGACGTTCGTCGACATTCCGGCCGTGCCTGCGGCGATCGCGTTTCTTGCGCTGATCGCCTGCCTCAACGCACGGGGCATCAGCGAGTCGGTCAAGAGCAACGTGGTCATGACGGTGATCGAGTTGACCGGTCTGCTGATCGTCGTCATCGCGGTCTCGGTCATGGTCGGCGCCGGCCGCGGCGACGTCGGCAGGATCAGCCAGTTCCCCGACGGCGCGACGCCGGCGCTGGCGATCCTCAGCGCGGCGATCGTCGCGTACTACTCCTTCGTCGGCTTCGAGACCTCGGCCAACGTCGCCGAGGAGATCCGCAACCCGAGCAAGGTGTACCCAGCCGCGCTGTTCAGCGCGCTCATCACCGCCGGCGTCCTCTACGCACTGGTCGGGCTGGCGAGCGCGACGGCATTGCCAGCCGATGAGCTGTCGAAGTCCTCGGGACCGTTGCTCGAAGTGGTGCAGGCGGCGGGCGTGGGCGTACCCGACTGGTTCTTCAGCGCGGTCGCGCTCGTCGCAGTAGCCAACGGCGCGCTGCTCACGATGATCATGGCGAGCAGGCTCACCTACGGCATGGCAGAGCACGGCCTGCTGCCCAGCGTGCTCGCTCGCGTGCTGCCGCGCCGGCGCACCCCGTGGACGGCGATCGTGGCGACGACCGCGGTCGCGATGTTGCTCAGCCTGATCGGCGATCTGTCCACGCTCGCCGAGACGGTGGTCCTGCTGTTGTTGGTCGTTTTCATCTCGACGAACGTGGCGGTGCTGGTACTGCGCCGAGACCGGGTCGAGCATCCGCACTTTCAGGTGTGGACGGCGGTGCCGGTGCTCGGCGTGGCGTCCTGCGTGCTGCTGCTGACCCAACAGACCGCGAAGGTGTGGCTCTACGGCGCGATCCTGGTGGCGGTGGGCGCGGTGCTTCATCTGGCGGCCCGCGCGGCGACGCGACGCTGACGACGAAGCTGACGACAAGGAAGAACTGCGTTCGCGCGCATTGGGTTACACCGGTGCATTACGTTCGCGGTCAACAGCTATCAAAGGGGTGGGCGAGTTGATCATCCGGACGACGGCCGTCCTGACAGTTCTGGTTTGTCTTTTCGGCTATGGCAGTGGACGGGCGTCAGCGTTCCCCGGGGGCGACGCCGCGGGCGCGCTGATGATCGGCGGGGTGAACCGCACGTATCAGGTGCACGCCCCGCCCGGGCTCGATCGTCCGGCCGGACTCGTGCTCAACTTGCACGGCGCCGGGATGACCGGACCCGCGCAGGCCGCGGCGACCAACTACAACGCGATCGCCGATCAGTACGGCTTCGTCGTGGCCTATCCCGATGGCGTCGATCTCAGCTGGGCCGATGGGCGCGGCGCCTCCATTCCCGACCGACAAGGCGTCGACGACGTGGGTTTCCTTGTCGCGCTTGTAGATCGACTCCGTCAGGAGTACGGCGTCGAACCCGGCCGCGTGTTCGCCACCGGGACGTCGGCGGGCGCCTTCATGGCTTCGCGGCTGGCGTGCGAACGCGCCGACGTCTTCGCCGCCGTGGCACCCGTCGCAGGCACGTTGGCAGCGGGATTCCCGTGCGCGCCGTCGCAACCGGTTTCCGTGCTGGCGGTGCACGGAACGGCGGACCCCGTCGTGCCGTTCGGGGGTGGACCGATGGTCGGCCGTGGGGGACCCAGCGAGATCGTCGCGGCGCCGGCGATGGCGCAGCGGTGGCGCGAGGTGAACGGTTGCCCACCGCCGGTCGACGAAGTACAGGGAAACGTTCACCGGTTCACGGCCGCCGGTTGCGCGGGTGGAGCCGAGGTGGTGTTCGTGCAGATCGACGGAGGTGCCCACGTCTGGCCGGGTGGTCCATTCGCCCCGTTCGACGCGTCGCAGTCCACCGGCCAGTTCTTCGCCTCCCACGGCAGGTGAACGAACGCCTTCAGCAGGTCAGCAGCAGACAGCCGGCGATCGGTCCACCGCCGGCCGCGGCGACGGCAACCTCGGGACGGCGCGCCAGTTGCCGCTCACCGGCCTGCCCGCGAAGCTGCAGACACGCCTCGTGCAGCAGCCAGTAACCGTGCATGCGGCCCGCTGACAGTTGACCTCCGTAGGTGTTGAGGGGCAGTGTCCCGTCGAGCGCGATCCGGGACGCCCCTTCGACGAACGGGCCCGCCTCGCCCTCCCCGCACAGCCGTAGCGCTTCCAGCCAAGCGAACGTGAGAAAAGTGAATCCGTCGTAGAGCTCGGCCACGTCGACGTCGGACGGTGTCAAGTCGGTGCGTGACCACATCTCGTCCGCGGCTTCGGCGGACGCCATCTTCGGAAAGTCGTCGCGGTGAAACCAGCCACCTGAACCATAAGCTCCGCCAACCGCTTGCACGCCCACTGCAGGGTTTGGGCAGTCCCGCGCGAAGTCGGCATGGGAGATCACGAACGCGATCGATCCGTCGACCGGCACGTCGCAGTCGAACAGCCCGAACGGAGTGGACACCGACCGCGACGCCAGATAGTCATCCATCGTCATCGGATCTCGGTAAACGGCAAGCGGATTGAGCCCGGCATTGCGTCTACTGTTGATCGCCAGCCAGCCCAGCTGTTCCTTAGTCGTCCCATACAGCTCCATGTGCCGCCTGCAGTGCAGTGCCAGCCAGTTCGCCGCCGAGTAGGCGTGCGCGGCCAGCAACTCATCGATGTCGTCGAACGGCCCGAGTTTTCGCCGCGCGCCGGCTCTGCGTGGCTCGACGGGCGGGTTGGCCAGTGGATTGGGCTCGGAAGTCGGCGAAGGTTGCGTCATCGTCCCGCCGAGCATATGCACGGTCCGGTAGACCAGCACATGCCGGGCGCGCCGCTCGGATACCGCCAACATCGCCGACATCACCGGAGTGAGCACACCACCGGTGGCAAACCCATAGCCTTGATCGGCGGCCCGATTGCCAAGCGCCGCAACGACGTCGGCCACCGGTGTGTCGCCGAATGTGACGACTCCGTCGATATCGTCGGCGGTCAGGCCGGCATCGGCGATGGCGGCCCGGACCGCCTCCATCGTCAGATCCAAACCGGGGATCCCGGTGCGCCTTCCGATCCGGGAGATGCCGAGGCCGCTGAAAATCGCGTCTTTCTCGAAGCTGCTCAACCCGCCACCGCCCCGTCGTCTCGCTTGGACTTCCGCGGCGCGGAAATCTGTCTGTGACACCAATCAGTGCAGACTGTACTTTTCAACCATGCCTGATGAGGCGCGTCCCGGTGGGCAACTGCTGATCACTCGATGCGAGCCCTGCGAGCGGTGGGTGTCGCCGCCGGCCGCAGACTGCCCCGACTGCGGGGCGGAGCTCGTCTCGTGTCCGGTGTCGGGCCGCGGCACGGTGTTCACCTATACCGTCAACCACCAGCCGTTCAATCCCGCCATCCCCGTGCCCTATGTCATCGCGATCGTGGAACTCGACGAGCAGCCTGATCTGCGTATCGCGACGAACATCGTGGACTGCGAACCGGATTCGGTCCGCGTCGGCCTGCCGGTCGAGATGCGGTTCCAACACCGCTTTGACGGCGAAGGTTTCGCTCCCGTGTTCGCTCCGCGGGAGTGAGTTGGCTGTGACGGCGGCCTACGCGCCCCGCTTGAGGTGAGGCACCGGCGCGGTCTCGCCCACCTGCTCGCGAAGTCGGCGAAGCGCCTGCGCGAGCAGTCGCGAGACATGCATCTGCGAATAGCCCATGCGTTCGGCGATCTGGGTCTGCGTCATGCTTTCGAAGAACCGCAGCACCAACACCTTCTTCTCGCGCTCGGGTAACGCGGCGATCAGCGGTCGTACGGTCTCGAGGTCGACCACCTTGTCGATGTTGGGATCGATGTCGCCCAGGGTGTCACCCACGGAGCGGTACTCGTCGTCGGCCGAGGTCTGGATGTCGGTCGACAAGGTCGAGTAGTTGCTGCTGGCGATCGTTGCTTCCATCACCGCTTCGCGTTCGATACCGAGATGCCGGGCAACTTCTGACGGGGTCGGCGCGCGCCCGACCTGCTGTGACAGCTCGGCGCGCACCTTCACCAGTTGACCCTGCAGATCCTTGAGCCGCCGCGGCACCTTCACCGCCCAGCCGTAGTCACGGAAGTGGCGACGCACCTCGCCCATGATCGTGGGGATCGCGAAGGACAGGAAATCGGCGCCGTTCTCGGGGTCGAAACGGTTGACCGCGTTCACCAACCCGACGCGCGCCGCCTGCACCAAGTCGTCGATCGGCTCACCGCGATTGCGGTATCGACGTGCGACGTGGTCGGCGAGGGGCAGAGTCCGTTCGACAATCGCCTCTCGTTGACGCCGGTAGGCGACGGATTCCTCGTCGAGCGCCTTGAGGCGGTGGAACATGCCCGTCACGTCCGCGTATTCGGATCTCGGCTCTGACACCACACAGGCTCCTTACTTGCGACCTTTTCGTACTGGTCACAGGACTCGGATCTGAACCTGCGGTTGAAGCGGTTTACCCGTTCGGACGGTGTGGCGAAACATCGCCGACGCGACCTCGACAGGTCCGCGCGCCGTCAAACTGCGAGTCTCACCGCTTGCTCGTTGCCGGGACAGGCATCGCGTGCCGGCCGTACGGGCGCTGTTGCCGTCCCAGCCGCGCGGGCGCGCTGACCAGCGGGCTGTCCCAGATCGCGCCCGTCAATACCGCGGCACCCAGGGCCGTCAGCCCAGCCATCGCGATCAACGTGTCGGCATCCATGGCCCCAGGCATACCCACCGACGGCCGTTTAGCAACGCCGATCGTCGAATCGCGCTCTCGGCCGTCACCGGCACGGCGGGCAAGCTACGTGCCGGACCTCGCGCCCGGCGGCCGTCGCCTGCTGCTGTTCGCTCTCCAAGGAAATGCTTGCGGGCGGTGACGTCACGCTCGCGCGATGTTCTCGACGATGATCTCGCAGGCGGTCTCGTAGAACGCGCTGATGAGCGTCGAAAAAGACAACTCGAAGGGGTAGATCATGTGCACGTCGAGCGGATCGAGGTGCCAGTCGGACAGCACCGGCACGATGCTGCCGTCGCGCAACTCGTTGGTGCAGATGATCTGGGTGGGCATCGCACCGACGCCGAGCCCCTGCAAGATGTACTGCTTGCACACTTGAAAGTTGTTTGCACGCGCGCGGACTGGTGGTGTCAGTTCGCATCGCCCATGCTGGCCGGTGACCGCAAGCCGGCGAGGCCCGCCGAATCCGAAGTCGATGAACGGAAGGGCGTTCAACTGCGCCGGATCGGTGATCGGCACGGATAGGCCTGCGACGAATTGCGGTGAAGCGCAGAGGAACAGCTCGAGGCTGAACACCTTGCGGGCGATCAGCGTGGAGTCCTGCAGCGGGCCGGTGCTGAACACCACGTCGAACCCGTCCCGGATCGGGTCGACCATGCTGTCGACCAACCGGATGTCCAACCGCGAGTTCGGATAGTGCCGCAGAAACGCCGCACCGACCCGCGACGCGTAATCGATGCCGACGAAGACCGGGATCGCCACCCGCAACTCCCCGCGGGGTTCCTGTCGGCTGCCCTCCACGAGCGCGCGGACACCGTTGGCCTCGGCCAGGATGTTGACCGCGTGGCCGTACACCTTCTCGCCGAGATCGGTGACGGTGAGCTGGTGGGTGTTCTTGCGCAGCAACTTGATGCCGAGGTCGGACTCCAACTTGGCCAGCTTGCGGCTGACCGTCGACTTCGGCATACCGAGCAGTGCCGCGGCCTTCGATAGGCTTCGGTTCTCCACGACCTTGCCGAAGATCAGCAGCGCGTCCACGTCGAACGGCAGGTTCTGCTCCACTGCGTTTACGCATCCTCTCGATCGCCGCTGTTCCAAATATGCAACAGGGTGTTGCATGGCCGGGTCTGTTTCGGCCATTTCGGCGGCGGTACCTTCGGCCTACCGTCTTCAGCCCGACGGAGGAGAGCCCGTGAGCCACGACAGCCTGGTGACGAAGCCCGCGAGCGGGCACTGGACCGACGCCCACCCCGAACTCGGTCGCGGCCCGGTGTCGCTCGAGGACTGCGTTTCGGAGGCCTTCTACGAGAAGGAACGCGAGCACGTCTTTCGAAAGACGTGGCTCTACGTCGGGCGGGTGGAGCGGGTGCCCAAGTCCGGCAGCTACTTCACCCGCGAGCTGACGTTCCTGAACACTTCGGTGATCGTCGTGCGGGGCAAGGATGACGTGATCAGGGCGTTCCACAACATCTGTCCACACCGGGGCAACAAGATGTTGTGGGAGGACGACCCCTTCGAGGAGGTCGAGGGCCGCGCGCCGCTGCTGTACTGCCGCTTCCACGGCTGGCGCTACAAGTTGGACGGCTCGCTACACTCGGCGACCCGCAAGGACCTGCTGCTCGACTTCGACACCGACAGTTGCCGCGTGCCCGCCATCCAGTGCGAGGTATGGGAGGGCTTCATCTTCGTCAACCTCAATCCAGACAACACCGAACCGCTTCGCTCGTTCCTCGGTGAGCTGGCGCACGGAATCGAGGGGTATCCGTTCGCCGGACCTCACCAGGTCTACAAGTTCAAGGTCGAATTGCAGTGCAACTGGAAGATTTTCGTCGACGGCTTCGCTGAGAGCTACCACGGCCCGTATCTGCACGCGTCCTCGTTCGGCAACCTCACCGCGGAGGCCAAGGAGGCGCTCGACAAGCCGAACCCGTTCACCGATGCCCTGGCATACCAGCTCAAGGGGCCGCATCGGATGTTCTCCTTCTCCGGTGAGCCATCGCGAAAGACGCCGTACTCCAAGCCGATCGAATGTCTGATGGAAGCCAGCGCGGCCGGCCCGTGGAACAAGCGCACCGACCGCGGGCCGCTTCCAGCCGGGCTGAACCCGACACGATCGGAGAAATACGGGTTCGATTCGTTTCAATTCTTCCCGAATTTCGTGCTGATCTTCGGGGCGTCCGGCTTCACGGTCCACACGCACTGGCCGACTGGGCCGCACTCGCACATCTTCGAGACCGAGATGTACTACCAACCGCCGACGACGCACAAGGAGCGGCTCGGCCAGGAGCTGACCGTCACCTTCCTCAACGACATCATCCTCGAAGACGCCAGCCCGTCCGAAGGCCTGCAGGCCATGTTGAACAGCGGTGTGCTCACCCACTTCACGATGAATGACGAGGAGATCCTGCTGCGCCATCTGCACAAGGTGGTTGCCGACTACGTAGAGGACGGCGAGAAGCGTGTCAGCGAAAAGGTGGCGGTACAGCGATGAACGCAGTTCTGCCACCGGAGTTTTCGCATCTCGAACACCTGGTGCCCGAATGGGCAATCGAGGACGGTCATGAGCGCTATGTGAAGCGCGTCAACAGTTCCATGGAACAGATCCGCGCCTTCTATGACGAGATCTTTCCGTACGGCGAGGAAGCACTGGCCTACATCGACAAGTTCGACTACTCCGAGCCGCTACCCGAGGACGTCGCGAACCTGCGCAACCTGCTCTATTCGCTGATCACCGTCTCGCTTGCGGTCGAGCTGTGGAACCAACCGCGAGTCAAACATTCGGCCCACACAATTCTGACGAGAGTAAGCTGAGCCGCCGTGAGCCTGACCTCCGCACGACTGGACATCGTCGACCTGACGCCGCGGATCGGCAGCGAGATCAGAACCGACCTCGACACACTGCTGAGCGGTCGGGAGGCCGAAAACATCCGCGCCACATTGGAACAACGCGGGGTGGTGTTCTTTCGCGGTCTGCACATCAGCGACGAACAGCAGGTCGCGATCGCCAGAACGCTGGGCACCGTCGTCGGCAATGAGGGCGAGGACGGGATCTACAAGATCTCGCTCGACGAGAACATCAACCAGCGCGCGAAGTACCTCAAAGGTTCGTTGTTCTGGCACTTCGACGGATCGCTGCAGCCCTATCCGAACCTGGCGACGCTGCTGCGGGCGGTGCAACTCTCCGACACCGGGGGCGAAACGGAGTTCTGCAACACCTACGCGGCCTACGACGATTTGCCGCAGTCCGACAAGGATCTCATCGCCGACCTTCGTGTGATGCACAGCGCCGAGCGGTCGCAGCACTACGTGACGCCCGAGATGAGCTACGAAGAGATCGCCTTCTGGCAGAAGTCCCCGACCAAGGCGTGTCCCATCGTGTGGACACATCAGTCCGGACGTAAGTCCCTCCTGCTCGGGGCGACCGCCGACTACGTGGTCGGGATGTCGGCCGAGGAGAGCCGGGCACTGCTTGCGCGGCTGCGTGATTGGGCCACCCAACCGCAGTATGTCTACCGGCACGAGTGGGAGGTCGGCGACCTGCTCATCTGGGACAACACCGGGACCATGCATCGTGCGCTGCCCTATGCCGTCGACAGCGGGCGCCTCATGCACCGGACGATCCTGGCGGGCGAAGAGCCGCTGAATTGAAACTCGGCATCGCGACACCCGTCGTCACCAATGTCGCCGGTGCGGCACTCACCTGGGAGAAGGACGCCACGGTCGCCGACATCGGCCGGGTGGCCGAAGCGGCGGACAGGCTCGGCTACCACCACCTGACCTGCAGCGAGCACATCGGCATTCCGGCGTCCGAAGCCGGGCGACGCGGCGCGCGGTACTGGGACCCGCTGGCCACGCTCGGATACGTGGCGGCCCGAACCGAACGCATCCGGCTGGTAACGATGACGCTGGTGTTGGGGTACCACCACCCATTGGCGATCGTAAAGCGGTACGGCACACTGGATCACGTCAGCAGCGGCCGTGTCACGCTCGGCGTCGGCGTTGGCTCGCTCAAGGAAGAGTTCGACCTTCTCGGTGCTCCGTTCGATGACCGTGGTCCGCGGGCCGACGATGCGCTGAAAGCGTTGCGGGCGACGCTGTCGAGCAACGAGCCGTCCTACGACGGTGAGTACTACTCGTTCGGCGGCCTCATCGTCGACCCTTGCGCGCTGCAGCCCCACATGCCGATCTGGGTCGGTGGCCGGACCAAACGCTCGCTGCGGCGCGCACTCACGCTCGCCGACGGGTGGTGCCCGTTCGGCATCGCGGTCGCCACCGCGGGCGAATGGCTGCGTGCGCGCGAGGTGCCGCCCGGCTTCGAGGTCGTGCTGCCCGCCGACCACCCGCTCGACCCGGTCGGCGAACCCGGCTCGACCAGGGACACGTTGCGTGCGATGGCGGCCGCCGGCACGACCGTGGTGTCCGCCCGGTTCGTCCATCACTCGGTCGAGCACTACCTCGAGCAGATCCACGCGCTCGCTGAACTACACCACGAAGATGAAGGGTGACCATGGCCGAAGACCCCGGCTATCCGCTCCTGACCCCGCTGACGGCCGAGGAGTGGGGTGACGATGAGTACGCCGCCGTCGGCGCGCTGATGGGAATACCTGGCGGGGACGTACCGCGGGCCGGCTCGGGAGATGCCAGGGATCCGCTGAACTTCGACATCATCGGCGTCCTGGCGCGCCATCCGAAGATGGCGCGGAAGTTCCTCGGCTACAACGCGTTTCTGTTGCAGCAGGGTGAACTACCGCTGCGCCTGCGGGAACTCGCAGTGCTGCGGTTGGCCTACGTCCGGCGCTCGTCGTTCTTCTGGGGCGAGCACGTGAAGATCGCCAAAGCCGGCGGCCTTTCGGACACCGACATCTCCCGGCTCACTCGGGGCAACGCCGAGTTCGACGGTGTCGACCGGTTGGTCCTCGAGGCGACCGACGAACTGCTCGCTCGAGGCCGGGCGACCCCCACGACGTGGCGGCGCATGGTCGACGAACTCGGCACCCACCAGGCGATGGAGCTGATCTTCGTCATCGGCACCTACGCGATGCTGGCGATGGCGTGCGATACCTGGCAGCTCACCGCACCGCCCGGCGGCGCGGCACTACCCGACTAGGCACCGTCCGCTTCCGGCGCCGGTTCGCTGTCGTCGGGCTGTGCGCGCCGCCGCCAGCTCCGCACGCCCCGGTGGGCGGCGAACGCACCGACGACGGCGGTCACACACCACACGGCGATCGCCACGTATGCCAGCGGCGAGGACAGGTCCGAGATCGACGCGCCCAGCGCGGTGTAGACGAACGCCCGCGGCACCGAACCGATGAACGCCCCGACGGCCATCTGCCACAAGGGAACTCCGAATGCGCCGAATGCGTAGGAGGCGAGCGCATCGGAGATGCCGGGCACGAAGCGCTGCCCGACGACGGCCCACAGTCCCCGCCGCGCGATGAGATCGTCGAGCCGGGTGGCCCGGTCGTCGCCGAGAAGCGCACGGGCACTGTCGCGTCCGGCGCGCCTGCCGAGCAGGCTGGTGATGACCGCGGTGCCGACCGTGGCGCCGAGCGTGACGAAGGTGCCCAGCACCGGACCGAACAGCACTCCGCTGGCGGCGGCCAGTATCGGACCCGGCACGAACACCGCACCCAGCAGGGCCGAGATCACGACGTACGCGAGCGGCGCCACCGGGCCGGTGGCCGCGACCGTGCTGCGGACGTGGTCGACGTCGACGACACCGGTGACGGCAACCAGATAGAACAACCCCAGCAGGAAGGCCGCGAACAGTACGAGTCGGAGGATGTGCCGCCGACGCGTGGCGGGCCCGTCGCTGATCGTCATGTCGAGGCAATCTTGCCGCATGTGCCCACGGGAAGACGTTCGCGAGCGCGCGCCCATGGCCGTCGCGACGGAATGGCACGCAAAAATCATGGAATCTGCGGGCGCGGCATGTACCATTTGGTACATGATTACGGATGCCACGGTTGAGATCAACGCGCCGGCCGATGCCGTCTGGAAGGTGTTCAGTGACGTCGAGCGCTGGCCGGAGTGGACCGCCTCGGTGACCCGCCTGGTGGCGCTTGACAGTCCAGAGTTGCTCGTGGGCAACCGGTTCGAGATCAAACAACCACGCATGCCGAAGCTTGTCTGGGCCGTCACCGAGGTCTCGCCCGGCGAGTCGTGGACGTGGGTGCAACGCTCACCCGGCGGGCTGACCGTGGCGCAGCACCAAGTCCTCGCCGACTCCGGAACACGGACCCGCGTCCACCAACGGCTCGAACAGCGCGGTCCGGTCGGAGCGGTGGTCGGGCGACTGATGCGCTCGATGACGAGGCGCTACCTCGATCTCGAGGGCGCCGGCCTGAAAGCGCGGTGCGAGCATCTGCATCGGCTCGATGGCCCGACAGGCTGACCTCGAGCGTCGCCGGGAACTCCTCGACGCGCTGGTGACCGAGGTCGCGGTCCGCGGAATCGGCGGTCGGTCGCTTCGCGATCTCGCCGGGGCGGTCGGTACCAGTCACCGCATGCTGCTGCACCATTTCGTCTCGCGTGACGAACTGCTTGTGGCGATCGTCGGTGAGGTCGAGCGACGCCAGAGGGCGCTGATGCGGGAACTGCCGGCGGCGCCCGCAGACGCCATCGAGGCGATGTGGGCGAATCTGCGGCGGCCGGACCTGCGCTCGTTCGAGCGGCTCTTCTTCGAGTGCTATGCCCGCGGCGTGCAGGGCGAGCAACCGTTCGCCCGGATGTTGCCGGGTGCGGTCGACGACTGGCTCTCGGAGCAGCCGAACCGCGCGCCCGCAATGATGCGCCTCGGCCTGGCCGTTGTGCGCGGCCTGCTGCTGGACCTGGTCGCGACCGAGGATCTCGACGGCATCGACGCCGCGATCACCGCCTTCGCCGATCTAGTCCGCGCCGCCGACCGCGCTCGATGAGATCACTCCTCACTGCTGCGGCGCTGGCCGATGAACGCGAGCAGGCGGGGGTCATCGGAGGTGAACACGTCGACCTCTTCGCCTCCGTCGCAGCGCAACAGTGCGACCGTCACGCTGTTCTCCCGCCGGGCGCGGACCTCCCAGATGGCCCCGGAGTCCTGCCACCGCTGCAAATCCGCAATTCGGTCCACCGGCATGCACCTACCATCCCACCGTATGGGTGAGCGCCCAAACATCGAGATCGCCCGGGTCTACGACCAGCCCAGCGGCGAGGGCACGCGGGTGCTCGTGGACCGGTTGTGGCCGCGGGGATTTCGCAAAGGCGATGCCCGAATCGGCCGATGGCTGCCGGCGGTCGCCCCGTCGGCCGAACTGCGGCGCTGGTATTCGCATCAGCCGGAACGGTTCGACGAGTTCGCCGCCCGCTACGCCGCCGAACTGGACACCGAGGAGGGCGCTGCGGCACTGGCCGAGCTACGTGCGCTCCTCCGCCAAGGACCGGTGGTGCTGGTGACCGCCACCCGCAACGTCGAGCAAAGCCAAGCCGCCGTCTTACGCACGCTGCTCTCGCGGGCGGCGTGAGACGATCGGTCAATGCCTCCGGAAATCTCGCGATGACCGTCGTTCTGGCCCTGCGCTGCGCGGACGGGCTGGTGATGGCCTCCGACTCGCAGATCACCGACCCCGTGCGGGGGCTGAGTTATCCGGCCCAGAAGCTGCATCCGCTCGGCGGACGCGCCGCGTGGGGCGGCAGCGGATCGCGCGCCGTGCTCTACGACCTCGAGCAGATCTTCGACAATGAACCGGACGCGATCATGGAGGCGCCCGACGTCGGCCATGCCCTCCAACAGCGGGTCCTGCCCGTGCTCGAGCACCACTATCGAACTTTCATCGCCGACGTGCCGGCGGGCAAACCCGGCGCCACTCCGGCGACCTACGTCCTCGCAGCCGGCTACGCGGGCGGCGAGCCGTTCATCATCGACATCGATCCGCACGGTCTGATCGGGCACTACGAAGAGATCGGGTTCCACGCTGTGGGTAGCGGATCTCCGATGGCCCAGCAGGCCCACGCGCTGCTGGCGCACTTCGGCATGGCCGAACGCGATGTCAACTACGGCGTCGTGGCCGCGTTGCGCGTCCTCGACGCCCTCGACGCGTCCTCGCCCAGTGTCGGCGGGCCCATGGACATCTGCCGCATCACGCCGGAGGCGGCCGAGCACCTCGACGAGGATGCCGTCTCCGAGGTCCGTCGACGGGTGCACCGGTGGACCGAACTCGAACAGCGTGCCCTCGACGACTTGTTCGGCTGACGGCCGCACGCCGGCGACCAAGAATGACGAGGAAGGTAAGTCTTGCCTTACTCGGTCCGGTAGGCTCGACGGGCGATGACCGAGATTGACGACGCACCCGCGCCCGTTCTTCCGCGGGAACTGACGAACATTTCCGATGCGGTGCGGGAGGTCGCGGCGCCGCCGACACCGGTCCTCGCCGATCCCTACTTCATCAGGGTCGCCGATGCGGACGCGGACGCGGAGATGGTCTCGGAGTGGATGAACCGTCCGCATCTGGTGGAGGCGTGGGAGTACGACTGGCCGCCCGAGCGCTGGCACCGGTACTTGAGCGCGCAGCTGGCCGGCGAGTACTCCAGGCCGCTGATCGGCAGTTTCCGCGGCCAGCCGTTCGCCTACATCGAGCTGTACCGCGCCGCCAAGGATTCGATCGCGCCGCGCTATGACGCCGACCCGCACGACATCGGACTGCACGCGGCGATCGCCGACATGCGGTTCGTCAATCGCGGTATCGCGCCGATCCTGTTGCCGCGGTTGACCGCCAACATCTTCGAGCTCGACCCGCAGTGCCGGCGAATCATGTTCGATCCCGACCATCGGAACAAGGGCGCCCGCGATGTGTGCGAGTACGCCGGCTGCGAATTTCTCGGCGAGCACGACATGTCGAACCGCCGCATGGCGCTCTATGCACTGCCGCGCAGTTCTTAGCGCGAGCCTTTTTAGCGCGAGCAGACGCAAAGTGCCCTGAAAACCCGTGAAAATGGGGCAGTTTGCGTCTGCTCAGCAGGCTTGCGCTCCGCCGGCTTCTGGTCGACCGAGATCAGGGCAGCTGGTTGAACTCGGCGTACCCGTCGTGGTCGGGCTTCATACCGGCGGCCACCAACTCCCACAGCACCTCGTCAGTGCCACCGCCGACGCGGGCCAGTTTCATGTCGCGCCACCATCGGCCCAACGGGGTTTCGTCGACGAGATAGCCGGAGCCGCCGAAGATGTGCATGCACTCGTTCATCACCTCTTCACCGAGGCGGGCCGCGTTGACCTTCATGGCCGCGGCGGTGCGCAGGTCCAGCTTCCCGGTCGCGGCGATGCCGTCGAGGGCGTAGCGCAGCATGTCGACGCGCGCCTGTAGGTCGGCCATCCGCATCCGGAGGGCCTGGTGTTCGTACAGCGAGTGGCCGAACTGGCGCCGAGCCATCATGCGCGCCAACGTGATACCGATGACGCGTTGGGCCGAGGTCGAGATCAGACCAGCCACCGACATCCGCTCCTGCGCGAGACCCCAGGAAATCGCGGCCAGCCCGATTCCCGGCCGGGCCACCAGGGCATCGGCGGGCACCCAGGTGTCGATGTGCACGGCTGCGGTGTCGAGCGGGCCGGCACCGACTTTGCGGTACGGGGTTTGAACCTCGCACTGCGCCAGGGGAACTGCGATCACGACCACGCTGCCGTGCTTGCTGTCCGGGTCGTGGTCGACGCTACGGGCCACGCACATGACGTGGTCGGCGATGGGGGAGAGCGAGACGAACTTCTTGATGCCCTTGACCTCGAAACCGTCACGCACGGAGCGGACTTCGGTTCCGACGATCTGCAGGTCGGACCCGCCGGACTGCTCGGAGGCGCCGATGCACAGCACCGCCTCGCCGCGGATGGCCTGCTCGGCGATCTCCTTCAGGTAATCCGATTTGCCGAAGCGGCGCAGGATCGCGATCGCCGAGTCATGCAGGCCCACTCCGACGCCGATACCCGCCGAGCCCAATAGCCCCAGCTTTCTGGCCAATTCGATGACCTTCGCGACGTCGGACTGCTGCTGCCCCGGCGGCCACTTGGCGGAAAAGATGCCGGACTCGCCGAGGTATTCGATGAGCTTACGCGGAAAGCGTTCCGTCTCTTCGGCTTCCGCTGTCCACGCGGTGACCCGGTCGTCGAAGACGCGTTCGAGCAGCTCGCGATAGTCCTCGGCCGGCGGTGCGCCGGGCGCTTCGGCGGTGGCCGTCATCGGCTTGCTCCCTCCAGGGTGCGTTTGACTTCGAGCCGGCGCAGCTTGCCCGACGAGGTGCGGGGCAGCGCACCGGGTTTGAGGAACACCACGTCGGCGGGAACCACGCCGCAGTGCGACGCGACCCGCGCCACGACCGCGCTGCGTGCGGCGGGCTCGTCGTCACCCTTGAACTCCGCGGCGATCACCAGACCGGGCCGCGCCGACGTCTCACCGGTGCCCACGGCCACGACGCAACCATCACGGATCCCGTCGATCTCCCCGGCGATGCGCTCGATCTCGGTGGGGAACACGTTGCGCCCCGCGACCGTGATGAGCTCCTTGGCGCGGCCGCAGACGACCAGCCCGTCGTCGGTGAGGTAGCCGAGATCCCCGGTCGGTAGCCACGCGTGCCGGTCGAGTGGGGCTTCACCGACGTACCCCGTCATCAGCGATGTGCCACGGACCTCGACCTCACCGACCTCGCGACCGGTTACTTCGGTGGTGTGCGCCACGTCGGCGTTGATGCGGATCTCCATACCGGGAATCGCGTGCCCGAGCACCGCGAAGCTTCGGGTGGACTCACCCGCCTCGGCGCTGACCGTGACGTCATCGACGCAAAGCCCGGAGAACGGCTCGGGAACACTGACCGCGCATGTGGATTCGGCCAGACCGTACGACGGAGCCAGAGAAGACGGGTTGAAGCCGAAGCGGGTCATCTCGTCGGCGAAACGCTGATAGCCGATGCAGTCGACGGGCTCGCCGCCGTTGAGCGTGAAGCCGAGGTTGCTCAGATCGAAACCCTTCAGGCTTCCCGCGTACTTGCCGATCAGGTTGAACGCCATATTCGGCGCGGCGGTCATCGTCGCTTGACTCTCGGTGAGCCATTGGAGCCAGTTGAATGGTGACGCGGCGAAGGCGGAGGTGGGCGCTTGCCAGAGGTCCGCCTGGCCAAGCGTGGCCGTCAGGAGGAACGCCAGCCCCATGTCGTGGTAGATCGGCAACCAACTGTGCAGGCGGCATCGGTCGTCGACGTTGACCCGGGCGACCAGCCCGCGCAGGTTGGCCAGCGACGCGGCCGGCGAGATCATCGCCGTGCGAGGTGTTCCCGTCGACCCGGCGGTGCCTTGCAGGATCGCGACGTCCGCACTGTCGGGACCGCGGAACGTCGTCGAACGACGTGGGTGACCGGCCTCGGCGAGATCGTGGACCGCGATCGAGTCGGCGTGCTTGCGCAACAGCTGCAACTCGGGGCCGTGGCTGAACGCGGTCGTCACGCCGATGGAGCGGAACCGGTCCAGAGTGGTCTGCGCCCACTGCTCGGGGTCGGCGCGGCGGATGGGTCCGGGAAGGATCGACAACCCGGCACCGGCGAAGAACGCGCCCGGGATGGCCGCGATGAACTCGACTGTGGGATCACCGATCAGCCCGACCGCTGCGGCTTCGTCGGTGGTGATCCGTTCCGCGATGTTCTCGGCCCGCGCGTGCACCTCTGACCAGGAATGCTGCGCCCACTTACCGGTTTCGGCATCGAGCACCGACAGGGTGGTCGACGCCCCCGACATCGCCGTCGAGAGGGCCGCTGCGAGTTCGGTCACGAGTTTGTCGGTGCCGCAACCGCTTTGGCCAGGATGGCCGCTTCCAGATCGCCGACGGTGTCGCAGCTGAGCAGGTCCTCTTCGCTCAGCGCAACCCCCAGCCGATCCTCGATCGCCACCATCCCGACCGCGAACGCGACCGAGTCGAGACCGACGTCGTCGATCAGCCGGGAGTCACGGGTGACTCGTCGAACATCGACGTTCATGTCGTCGCGCAGGATCTCGGCGAGCGCGACGCTGACGGCTTCTGGAGTAGACGGGTTCACGGCCAGCGACGGTACTACGTCGACTCAGGTAAGGCTAGGCTTACCCTGCAGTCCCGTGGGCGTTTTCACAGCCGGCCGCCGATCCACCAGCCCGCCGCGGCCGCCGCCAGGCCCAGCGCGAGGCTCACGAGAATGTTGGCCACCGCGAGACCGCCCCGGCGTTCCACGCCAAGCTCGAGGGTCTGCAGCATCCAGGTCGAGAACGTGGTGTAGGCGCCGACGAGTCCGACGCCGGCCAGCAATGCGATATCGGGCCCGAGGTCGAGGCCGGCGAGCAAGCCGAGGACCAGCG
Source organism: Mycobacterium sp. IS-1556 (assembly GCF_001499985.1). NCBI lineage: Bacteria > Bacillati > Actinomycetota > Actinomycetes > Mycobacteriales > Mycobacteriaceae > Mycobacterium > Mycobacterium sp. IS-1556. Next base: position 221,406 of record NZ_LQIM01000039.1, on the reverse strand, counting down.
CGCCCGAGATGTTGACGACGAAGATTCCGGACGGAAAGACCCCAGTCAGGCGGCGCGCCACCGCGCGGTCCACGACGAAGCGCAACACCGCCCCGACCCCGCCGAGGACCGCGACGCCCAGCCACACCGCGACGGTCATCGCCGTGCCCATCTCGAACCCAACCAGGCCACGCCCAGGCCCGCGATGACGCTGGCGGCGGCGTAGCCGACCGCCAACCCGAAATGCTCGCGCTCGATCATCCTGAGCATTTCGACCTGCATGGTGGAGAACGTGGTCAGTCCCCCGCACAGCCCGGTACCCAGCAACGGGCGGCGGTAACTGTCCTCGGGCAGCCGGGTGGCCACGTATCCCAACACGAACGCGCCGACGATGTTGACCGCGAAGGTGGGCCATGGCCAGTGCCCGGGTTCCGGCGCGACGAGCGTCTCGATCGCCGCGCGCGCGACGGTGCCCAGCGCGCCGCCGACGAACACAGCCAGGAGTTCACGGCCGTCGTAACCACGCACAAGGGTCAGTATGGTCGGGCAGCTCATCACACGTCGCGTCCCGCGGTGGAGGACAATCGAGTGCATGGCGGCCAACCCCCGCGCCGGACAGCCGGCGCAGCCCGAGGACCTCATCGACGTCGCCCAGGTGGTGACCGCGTACTACACCCGCGAACCCGACCCCGACAACGTCGATCAGCAAGTGGTGTTCGGCACGTCCGGACACCGCGGCTCGAGCCTCGACGCAGCGTTCAACGAGGCGCACATCCTGGCCACCACGCAGGCCATCGTCGAATATCGCGCCGCGCAGGGCACCACCGGACCGCTGTTCATCGGCCGCGACACCCATGCCCTCTCGGAGCCGGCCTGGGCTTCCGCGTTGGAGGTGCTGGCCGCCAACGACGTTGTGGCGATGATCGATTCGGCAGACCGATACACGCCGACTCCGGCAGTCAGCCACGCGATCCTGACGTTCAACCAGGGCCGTGACGGCGATCTTGCCGACGGGATCGTCGTCACGCCCTCGCACAACCCTCCGCGCGACGGTGGCTTCAAGTACAACCCGCCCCACGGCGGGCCCGCCGACACCGATGCCACCGGTGCGATCGCCCGACGGGCCAACGAGCTGCTACAGGGCGGGCTCAAAGACATCAAGCGGATGCCGCTGGGCCGCGCGATGCAGACCGCCCAGCGCCACGACTACCTCGACGCCTACGTCGCCGACCTGTCCAACGTCGTCGACGTGCACGCGATCAGCGCCGAGGGCATCCGCATCGGCGCGGATCCGCTGGGTGGCGCCAGCGTCGACTACTGGGCCGCGATCGCCGAACGCCACAACCTCGAACTGACGGTGGTCAACCCGCTCGTCGACGCGACATGGCGGTTCATGACGCTGGACACCGACGGCAAGATCCGGATGGACTGCAGCTCACCGAATGCGATGGCCAGCCTGCTTGGGGCGATCAGCGCCAACCCCGACACCTACCAGATCGCCACCGGAAACGACGCCGACTCCGACCGCCACGGCATCGTCACCCCCGACGGGGGCCTGCTCAATCCCAACCACTATCTCGCGGTGGCGATCGACTATCTCTACTCGCACCGGCCGTCGTGGCCGGCGTCGACCGCTGTCGGCAAGACCGTCGTCAGCTCGTCGATCATCGACCGGGTGGTCGCCGGGCTGGGACGCAAACTCGTCGAGGTGCCGGTCGGCTTCAAGTGGTTCGTCGACGGATTGCTCGACGGCACAATCGGTTTCGGCGGTGAGGAGAGTGCGGGCGCGTCGTTCCTGCGGCACGACGGGTCCGTGTGGACCACCGACAAGGACGGCATCATCTTGGCGCTGCTGGCCTCGGAGATACTGGCCGTGACGGGGGAGACGCCATCGCAGCGCTACACGGCGCTGGCCGAGAAGTACGGCGCGCCAACCTATGCCCGCGTCGATGCGCCCGCCGACCGGGAACAGAAGGCGCGGCTGGCCAAGCTCTCAGCCGAGCAGGTTTCGGCGACCGAACTGGCGGGCGAGCCGATCACCGCGAAGCTGACGACGGCGCCGGGCAACGGCGCGCCGTTGGGCGGGCTGAAAGTGACAACGGAGAACGCATGGTTCGCGGCGCGGCCGTCGGGCACCGAGGACGTGTACAAGATCTACGCCGAGTCGTTCAAGGGTCCAGAGCATCTGGCGGAGGTCCAGGAAGCGGCGCGTGAGGTGGTCAATAAGGTCATTGGGTGACCTCCGAGAGCGCCTGTGAGACGGCGTCCACGCCGAAGCTGCCGCGAGAGGTCTGGCTGCTGGTCGGGGCGAACGTGGTGGTCGCGTTGGGCTACGGCGTGGTGGCGCCGGTTCTGCCGCAGTACGCCCGCCACTTCGGGGTGAGCATCAGCGCCGCGACGTTCGTCATCACGGCGTTCGCGCTGATGCGGTTGATCGCCGCGCCGCCGGCCGGGCTGCTGGTGCAGCGCCTGGGGGAGCGTCGCGTGTACATCAGCGGCCTGCTGATCGTCGCGCTGTCCACCGCGGCGTGCGCATTCGCGCAGACGTACTGGCAGCTGCTGGCGTTCCGCTCGATCGGCGGCCTGGGCTCGGCGATGTTCACGGTGTCGTCGCTGGGCTTGATGATCCGGATCTCGCCGTCGGACGCGCGCGGCCGGGTCGCCGGACTGTTCTCCAGTGGGTTCCTCGTCGGTTCGGTCGGCGGCCCGGTGCTGGGCAGCCTCACCGCCGGTTTCGGCCTGGCGGCCCCGTTCGTGATCTACGGGGCGGCGCTGCTGGTTGCGGCGGGCGTGGTGTTCGTCAGCCTGCGGGGGAGCACGATCGTGGCGGCCGAGGAGCCGACGGATCGGGCGGTATCGGTCCGGCGGGTGCTTCGCCACCGTGCGTACCGCGCGGCATTGTTCTCGAACTTCAGCACGGGTTGGGCGGCGTTCGGGTTGCGCATTGCGCTGGTGCCGCTGTTCGTGGTCGAGGGCCTCGGCTATGGCGCGGGTGCCGCGGGCCTGGCGCTGGCGACGTTCGCGATCGGCAACGTCTCGGTGGTGATCCCGAGCGGGTATCTGTCGGACCGGATCGGCCGCCGCAAGCTGCTGATCGTCGGGCTCACCGTGTCCGCGGTGTCGACGATCCTGGTGGGCTTCACGTCATCTCTGCCGATCTTCCTCGTTGCGGCGTATGTGACGGGTGCGGCGACGGGCATCTTCGTCTCCCCGCAGCAGGCCGCGGTGGCCGACATCGTCGGGAACAAGGCGCGCGGCGGGACCGCGGTCGCGACCTTCCAGATGATGGCCGACCTCGGGTCGATCATCGGATCGCTGGTTGTCGGCCAGATCGCCGAGCACGCGTCGTTCGGCTGGGCTTTCGTGGTCAGCGGGGCGATCCTCATGGTCGCGGCGGTGGGATGGATGTTCGCGCCTGAGACGCGGGGTCGGCCTGCTGTGCACACGCCCGCCCGCGCGCTGGGACCCGAGGCGGGCGGAGAAGTGCCGTAACCAGCGATTTTGAGCGCTTCCCGCAGGTGGTGTAACTTCGATGGGCACGACTTCAGGGGCTATGGCGCAGCTGGTAGCGCACCACACTGGCAGTGTGGGGGTCAGGGGTTCGAGTCCCCTTAGCTCCACTCAGAAATTGCAGGTCAGAAAGCATATATCGGGGCCTGCCCATGTGGACCTGCCGCGGACACCGAGGCGCACTCACTCGAAGGCGATTACGCCACGGACATTCTTGCCGGCCCGAAGGTCTCTCATCGCATCGTTGATGTCGTCGAGCTTGTACATCTGGGTGACCAGTTCGTCGAGCTTGATGGTGCCCGCTTCGTACATCGACAACAGTTTCGGCATGGCGTCGCGGGGGTTCATCTCGCCGTAGAGCACGCCTTTCAGGGTCTTACAGGAACTGACCATGTCGGGCAGGATCAGCGGGACCATCATGTCGCTGATCTTCGCCATGCCAGTGAGTACGCACGTGCCGCCCTTGCGAAGCAGCATCATTGCCATCATCACCAGGTCGGGTGGCACCACACCGGGTGTCAGCACGACACGGTCGGCCATGACGCCCCACGTGATCTCTTTGACGAGATCCAGCGCGGCGCCCGCGTCGACGGCGGTGTGCGTGGCGCCGAAGGTGGGTGCGATCTCGCGTTTGAACTCGTTGGGGTCGACGGCCACGATGTGCTTCGCGCCGGCCACCTTCGCGCCCTGTACGGCGTTCATGCCGATTCCGCCTACGCCAATGACGACGACGGTGTCACCGGGTGCGGTGCCCGCGGCCACGGATCCGGAGCCGAAACCTGTTGTCACTCCGCAGGACACGAGTGAAGCGGCCTCCAGCGGGATCCAGTCGTGGATCTTGACCAGGGACCGCTCGGACGCGACCACGTACTCGGAGAAGGTGCCGACCTGCATCATGGCCATCAGGTCCTCGTCGCCCAGATGGCGCCTACAGGTGCCGTCGGTGGTCATGGCCTTGCTGTAGAGGTTGGCGCCGACATCGCACAGGTAGGTGTATCCGCTGGCGCACCAGCGGCAGTTTCCGCACGCCGGCAGGAACGAGATCGCCACATGGTCACCGGGTTTGAGTGTCTTCACCTCCGGTCCGACATCCTCGACGACGCCCGATCCCTCGTGCCCGCCGAGCATCGGAAACCATTCGGGCACCGGCACGCCGGAGGCCCGCATCAGCTCCTCCATCTCGGGACTCGGCACGCTGTCCCCGGTGTAGAAGTGTTCGTCGGAGTGGCAGATGCCGGCGTAAGCCATCTTGACCAGCACCTCGCCCGCGCGCGGCGGATCCAGTTCGACGTCGGTGACTTCCCAATCGATGCCCACTCCGCGCAACACCGCGGCTCTTGATTTCATCTACGACTCCCTCGGCCAGGCAACGGACTTGGTTTCAGTGAAGATCTCCAGGCCTTCGATGCCGCACTGCCTTCCGATGCCTGACTGCTTGTAGCCGCCGAACGGGGCGTCGGCGCCGTACCAGAGACCACCGTTGATCCCCAGGGTCCCGGTGCGGATCCGACTTGCGACGGACTTGGCCCGGTCGAGGTCGTTGGCGAACACCACGCCCGACAAGCCGTAGACGGAGTCGTTGGCGATGCGCACCGCATCGTCGTCGTCGTCGAACCCGATGACGGACAACACCGGGCCGAAGATCTCCTCCTGGGCGATCGCCATCCGGTTGTCGACATCGGCGAAAACCGTTGGCTCGACGAAGAAGCCCTTGGGAAGGTGCTTGGGAACATTGCCGCCGGTGACCAGCCGGGCACCTTCCTGTTTGCCCTTCTCGATGTAACCCATCACCCGGTCCTGCTGGCGTTTCGACACCTGCGGACCTTGCAGCACGGATGGATCGGTGGGATCGCCGTACTTGTTCTTCTCCATCGCGACCTTGACGATCTCGACCGCCTCGGCGTAGCGGGAGTTCGGCACCAGCAGGCGGGTCGGCATGGCACAGCCCTGCCCGGCGTGCATCGAGATGAACGCGCTGCCGCCGATCGAGGCGCTGATATCACCGTCGTCGTCGAGCACCAGGTATACCGACTTACCACCGAGTTCCAGGAACGTCGGCTTCACAGTTTCGGCGGCGGCCTTCATGATCCGCCGCCCGGTCGCGGTCGACCCGGTGAACGCGACCATGTCCACCAGGGGAGAGGTCGACAGGACCTCGCCGACCAGATGGTCCGAGGAGGTGACGATGTTGATCACCCCTGGCGGAATGTCGGTCTGTTCGGCGATGATCCGGCCGATGCGGGTGGCGTTCCACGGGGTGTCGGGTGCGGGCTTGAGCACCATCGTGTTGCCCATGGCGAGAATCGGGCCGATCTTGTTGAGGATGATCTCGAACGGGAAGTTCCACGGCGTGACGACGCCTACGACACCGACGGGTTCCTTCCACACTTCGCGGGTGGCGAGGGCCCCCATGCCGAACGCATCCTTGTCTGGAAGCGGTCTCTTCCAGGCGAATTGGCTGATCATGTCCGTCGGCCACGTCAGCGCCTCCTTGAGCGGCACGTCGAGTTGGGGCCCGAAAGTGCTCAGCAGCGGGCAGCCGGCCTCCGCGATGAGCTCGCTGCGGATCTCCTCGCGCTCGGCCTCCAATGCCGCTTGCAGTTGACGGAGCCCCGCAGCCCTGGCCTCGCCGTTGCGTGACCAATCGGTCTCGTCGAACGCCCGACGCGCCGCTGCCACGGCACGCTCCATGTCGGCGCGGGTGCCGTCGACGGTGCGGCCGAGCACTTCCTCGGTGGCCGGATTGATGTTGTCGAACTGGCGGCCCGTTTCGGATTCGACGAGCTTGCCGTCGATGAGCATGCGCGATTCGTGTGTCACCGAGATTCCCTCACCACTGTCGAAGTTCGGCCACCGCGCCCGACGGTCGAGGAGCCAATGTCAGATGGGGAATGAAACTGCTGTTCCCGCACGCGAGTACGGAGTGCACCGTCTCGACGAGATGCTCGGCTTCGACGAGGCCGCCCTGCATGTAGCCATGCTCCATCCAGTACCGGATGGCGTTTTCCATCGCCTGGGGATCCCAGGTCTTGTTGAACTCTGTCTGGGAGTCACCTTCACCGCCGAAGCAGTCACCGACCGCCAGCCTGGTGAAGCCGATGTTGGGATGCTCGATGCGCCAGGCCTCGACGAGCTTGTCCAGTGCCGCCTTGGACACCGCGTAGGCACCGAGCAACGGCCACGGCGCAGAGTACGACGCGCTCAACGACGAAAGGTAGACCGCCGAACCGGCGGCTGCGGCGAGATGGGGTGCCGCCGCCGCGGTGATGAGTGAGGCGCCGGTGACGTTGGTGGCGAACAGGTTTGCCCACTGTTCGGCGGTCACCTCGGTGAGTGGCGCGAGGACGCCGACACCGGTGGTGTAGACGAGTGCATCCAGGCCGCCGAAGTTCTCCACGACCTCTGCCATGGCCCGCTGGCAGGCGTCTCTGTCGGTGACGTCGCATGCGACGGCTGCCGCGCCGTTGCCCGCTTCCTTCGCCGCGTTGACCAGGCGATCATGGCGTCTTGCCAGGAAGGCAACGCGCGCTCCTCTTTTTGCCAGCCCCATTCCGATGCAGCGACCCAGGCCCGCGGACGCTCCGACAACGGCTACTCGCTGTGGCGGGGCGGCTGGCATCAGATCTCCTTGAGATGAGGGCGAAGACACATTATCAGGTTGAGAGAAGAACGATAGTCGGATAATGAAAATCTACGTTTCCGCATGGCGTGGCCAACCTAGGCTAGTCAAAGCGCTATCGCTTCAGTACTTTTCGTGGCTCGGTGGCGAAGCTGAGCAGGAGCCGGTCGAGGATCTTCGCCGCTCTCGCACGCGCCCTGGCCGGACTTCTGGCATGCGCCACCAGGATCGCGCCCTCCTCGAGTGCTGCGACCAGCATGTGTGTCAACTCGGTCACTGGCAGATCGTCGATGACGCCTTCTGCGATGGCATTGCGGACCATCTCGTTGATCAGCGCGATGCTGTTGCCCTCCTGTATCGCGCGCAAGGCCTGCCAGCCGAGCACGACGGGGCCGTCGAGCAGCATGATGCGTTGTACCTCGGGCTCGAGTGCCGACTCGAGGAAGCCGTGCAGTCCCGCGCAGAGCCGCTCCCACGAGTCGGTACCGGATGGCGGGGAGGCCAACGATCGCAATGTGAGATCGCGCTCCACCTCCACGAACACCGCTCGGAAAAGCTCGGCCTTGTCTTTGAAGTGGTGATAGAAGGCGCCGCGGGTGCCGACGCCCGAGGTGGTGACCAGGTCGCCGATGCTGGTGTTGAAGTACCCCTGCTCCACGAATAAGGCGCGGCCGGCGTCGATGAGTTCGCGTCGGGTCTGGTCGCCGCGTGCCCGCCGCTCGGAGTCCGTCCCGCCACGTCTGGCCATGTTGTGCATGCTAGCAACATTCATCTTGTATGTTGCAGGTATGGCAGACGAACGTGCCCGCGCGTTTGGTTCGGTGGCTCCGCTGAAAGTCGGCTTGCTCAACGACTATCCGACCAGAACCGGAACCGATGACGACACGCTGGACACACTGCGGCTGGTTTTCGACGAAGCGGTCGCGGCCGGCGTTGTCGACCGGCCGATCGAGGTGGTGCAGCGCCACGTCGTCGGCCTGCCCAACGGCACGTACCACGCCGTCGAACGCGGATACGACGAGTTGGTCGCCGAAGGCTGCCTGGCGATCTTCGGTCCGTACATCTCTGACAATGCCGTGCCGCTGACCGCGCATGCCAACCGGGTGGCCAAGGTTCCCAACATCATCCTGTCGGGGTCGGAGGGTGCCTTGGGCGAGTGGACGTTCGCCCTCAACAACGGGTCGATGCCCGAGGAGCCGGTGATGCTGGCCGCGGTGTTGCTCGGTGACGGAAGGTCGCGGCTCGCCATCGCCTATGAAGAATCGCTGATCGGCAAGGAGTATCTCGCCTTCGCCGAAAAGGTCTACTCTGCTGCGGGTTTGAAGGTCGTGACCGTTGTGGCCATTCCACAGGTCGAAGCCGACAAGGCTGGGGTGGTTGCCGAACTGCGCGCGGCCGAACCCGACGCAGTCGTGCACGTCGGTTTCGGTCACGGATTGTGGGGTTTCTCGGACGCACTGCTGGCCGCCGGCTGGGACACGCCGCGCTACACCACCACCGCCTTCGAGATGGCGCACATCAACGCCGAATGGATGCGGCAACTGCGCGGTTGGATCGGGTTGGACAGCTACGACGAGCGCAACCTCGTCGGCCAGGCCTTCCTGGACCGGTTCGAGACACGCTTCGGTCGTCGACCGACGAACTCGATGCCCGGGCTCTGCCACGACGTGGCGACCGTGATCGCACGGGGTCTGGGGGCGGCGCGGCCGTTGACCGGCGCGGGTGTCAAGGACGGTATAGAGCAGGTGAAGCTCGTCCCGGCGGCGAGCGGCGCGCCAGGCACGTTCCTGCGGTTCGGCCGCTACATCAGGCAGGGCTGGCTCGGATCGGATTACCTGATCGCGCGTCGGGTGCTACCGGACGGCAGCGGACACGTCTTCCATGCGGCGCCGAGCGACAACATCGCACGCGCGGTTGGCGCCGTTGCCGCGCGCTGACTCGGCGGCGCGCTGAATCTCGGCCGCCCGCAGAGTCACACCGATCAACCTTTCGTAGACGAAGTTCGAGAGACTGCCGACAAAGCGTCGATCGCTGTGACCAGGGGAGTGAAAGTGACGGGCGGGTTTACGATAACGCCAACTGGATCGCCCCGAACACGGGCGCGGTGACGATTCCCGGCGGCTGGGCCAACACGTAGGGGATCGCCCGGACGGCGCCCATCGCGATCATCAGGTGTCCCGGCTGTGCATGCTGCCCGGTGGGTGCCTGTCCGTCCCATCCGACATCGAGTGCAAGCTCGAAGCTGGGCACGCCTTTGATGACGGCGCGGATCAACGGCGACTTCTCTCCGGGAGCCAGCGGCTTGAGTCCCCACTGCGGCAGGTCGCGGGTGAGCACCCATTCCTCGTGAATCGCGAGCAGCGGCCGATCCGACCAGTGACCGACCCACGAGAACCGCTGTCCCACCACCGTTCCCGCGTGAATCGTTCCGGCGAGCACCTCGATATCGTGCGGCAGCGTGGTGGCGTCGACCGACACCTTGACATGCGACAGCGTGATACCGAGAACATCGGCAGTCGCGTTGAGTGCCTGGCGGTATGCCATGTCGAGCTTCTTGATGATGGGTGAGTCGATGCCGACGTCTTCGGGCGGTCGGCCCATGCCCATGAGATCGACGAGCATTGGAAGGCTGTCGACGGCCGACACATCGGTGGCCTCGTAGAGGTCGATCCGGTCGATCGTCTTGCTCAGCCCCGTCACCGTCGCCACCAAGCGTTCAAACATGAATCCCGGATTCTCGCCGGCCGCGTGGAAGCGCGACTGCCCGTCGCGGCAGGCCGCCACGAATGCCGCTTCGGTCTCGGCGCCGTAGGTGGGCAGGTGGTTGTAGGACGTCGTGGTGATGACGTTGGTGCCCGACGCGAGGAGTCGGCAGATGTCCTCGGCGTTGGTGTCGACGGCATGGGCCTTGCTGGCGGCATGGACGACGACGTCGGCGCCCAACGCGAAGATCTTCTCCTTGTCCGCGGTGGCGAGCACCCCGGTCGTCGGCGGCAGACCGCACAGCGCTCCGGCGTCCTGGTCCGCCTTTGCCGGGTCGTACACCAGGACGCCGACCAGCTGGAAATCCGGATTTTCGATGAGTTCGGCCAGCGCGGCGCGACCGACCGCTCCGGTTGCCCATTGCACGACTCGAGTTGCCAATCGAACGCTCCCGGTTGAATTTTCGCGATGGGCATTGCCCGATTTCGGCCCAACCTACAGTATGGAGGTGGCAACCACCAGGGTGTATGTTGATACCGGCCGACCAGCGGTGAGGAGTCGTCACATGTTCGAGCCGGCGAGCGTCGAGGAACTCGAGCAGAGCATTCGCGACGCGCAGGACAAGTTCAACGAAGGCATGGGCGCCGACGGTGATGCCTCGCCGTATCCGTTGCTCAAGGAACTGCGCGCGCAGGCGCCGGTGCATGCGGGATGGCCGGAGGCGGGCATGGTCGGCAATTCCGGCGACGGGCCACCGACCTTCACGGCGTACACGTTCGACACCGTCAAGGCGATTTTCACCGACAACATCACCTTCAGCACGCGCTGCTACGAAGACGTCGTCCGGCCACTGCAGGGCCCGACGATCCTCGAGATGCAGGACCCCGAACACGCGGTCTACCGCAAGCTGCACGAGTTCGCGTTCGCGCGCTCGTCGATGAAGCGGTGGGATACCGAATTGGTTGGCCCGCTGGTGGATCGGACCATCGCGAAAATCAAGGACGCCAAGCGGGCGGATCTCGTCGATGCGGTGTTCATGCCGATTCCGGTGCGGGTGATCGCCGCTCTGCTCGGCCTGCCCGATTCCGATGTGCTGCACTTCCATCGGCTCGCGATCGACCTGCTGGGCTTCCGCGGCGACATGGATTGCGCGATGCGGGCGTCGGCGACGATGAAGGAGTACTTCGTCGGGATTCTCGCCGAGAAGCGCCAAACGCCAAAGGACGACATGGTGTCCATCCTCGCGGGTGCGGAGATCAACGGCGTGAAGATGTCCGACGAGCAGATCTACGGCTTCATGCGAAATCTGCTGCCCGCTGGTGCAGAAACCACGTCACGCTCGACCGCCAGTCTGGCGTATGCGCTGCTCACCCACCCCGATCAGCTCGATGTCGTGCGCAACGACCGTAGCCTGCTGCCGCAGGCCATCGAGGAGGGCATCCGGTGGGAAACCCCGCTGCTCAACTTCATGCGGGAGGTCACCCGTGACACCGAGATCGGCGGCGTCCAGGTCCCCGAGGGCGCGACGATGATGCTCAGTCTCGGCAGCGCCAACCACGACGAAACGCGGTGGACTGAACCGGAGAAGTTCGACATCTTCCGGGAACGCAAGCCGCACATCGGATTCGCCCATGGCGCCCACGTCTGCCTGGGCATGCATCTGGCTCGCCTCGAAACCACCAAGATTTTCAACGCCCTGTTCGACGAGTTGCCCGGTCTGCGTCTCGACCCCGATGCGCCGCGGCCGTACATCACCGGCTCCATGTTCCGGTCGCCGCCACGCCTCGACGTGGTGTGGGACTGAGGACGCGTTGACATGACACGGGTGATTCAGTGGGCGACCGGCGTCACCGGCATGATGTCGCTGCGCCACGTCATCGGGCGCCGCGATCTCGAACTGGTGGGCGTGCGCGTCTACGACGACGCGAAGGCCGGCGTGGACGCGGGCACCCTGTGTGGGCTGGGCGAGACCGGGCTGCGCGCCACAGCTGATCGCGACGAGATCATCAACACCGACGCGGACGTGGTGCTCTACATGGGCAAGGTGGAAACCGACACACCCGGTTGCTTTGCCGACGTCTGCGACCTGCTCGCATCGGGTAAGAATGTGGTCGCGACCGGCAGCAGGTTCATCCATCCACGCTCACTGCACGAATCGCTTGCCGAAGGCATCGAAAGTGCCTGCACGGCAGGGAAATCATCGTTCCTCGGGCTGGGTCTGTACCCCGGTTTCGTGGGGGAGACGCTGGCGCCGCTGCTGTCGCGGCTGACGCAGCGGACGAGCCGCATCAGTGTCCGCGAGGTGCTCAACTACTCGACGTACGCCAGTCACGATCTGATCTTCAACGCCATGGGCTTCGGGCATGCGCCCGACGACACCACGCCGCTCCTGAGCAATACGGAGTATGCGGCGAGCGCGTGGATCGGCAGCGCGACCGTGCTCGCCGAGGCGCTTGGACTGAAGCTCCGTTCGGTGCAAGGGTTTCGCGAGGTCGTGACGACACCGCGCGCCTTGACCGTCGCGGCGGGCGAGATCCCGGTAGGCACGGTCGGCGCCGTGCGATTCGGTGTCGTCGTCGACTGCGGTGAGACCACGATGTCGGTTGAGCATCTCACCCGCATGGCCGACGACCTCGCCCCGGACTGGCCGAGCGAGATCGGGTACGAGGTCACCTTCGAAGGCGAGCCGAACCTGCGGGTCCACCTCGAAATCGGTTCTCACGACCAGGATCACGCCGAGCAGGGCTGCCTGGCCACCGCGATGCATGCGATCAATGCGATACCTGTCGTCGTCGCGGCCAAACCCGGACTCTACGACCTGTCCGCCATTGCGCCGTTTGTTGCGCACTGGACGAACCGCACGGCTACGTGACGTTTCCGAAGCCGGTATGGCTGCGGATCAACGGCAGATCCGCCATGGTCGCGAAGCCGGCGGGCGCGGCGCAGACGGCCGGGATGGCGTTGACGACCTGCATCGCCACCGTGATGAGGCCGGCGCGCACATGTTCCTCGATCGACGCCTCGCGCGAGAAGCTGGCCAGCGGAAAGAAATGTGTACGCATGGACGGATCGCCCTCGATGGTCAACGTCCAACCGTCCGACGGCTTGGGCCAGTGGTCGGGATACTCACCACCGACGGTCCAGAGCGTCTCGAATTCGATCAGCGGCACCCCGTCGCGATGGCCGACGAAGTTCCAGCGCTGTCCCGCCGTCGTGCCCTGCCGAACCACGTGGTCGAAGATCTGCAGGTCCTTGCTCGCCGGCACGGTCTCCAGGGTCACCGAGACGTCGTCGATGTCCGCGTTCAAGGTGTCGGAGAGGAACCAGGTCTGCTCGACGAACAGCTTCGTCAGGAATGCCAGGTAGGCGTTGGCCGTGGGCGTCACCTCATCGACCGGCCGGCCGAACCACATTCCGTCGAAGGTGATCTCGGTGCTCTCCCACAGCGTCCAGTCGGCCCTCTCCTGCAGGGTCACCCGCTCGATCGTGCGGCTCATCCCCGACAGCGCGAGAGGCAGCACGCCGGACAGATTGCCCGGGTTGAGCCCGCTGCCATGAATGGTGCTGTTGCCCTTCATGCACGCCGCCGTCAACCTTTCCCGGTCGGCCTCCGGAATGCGGCGTGGATGGAACAAGAACGACGGCGTCGCCACGTTCTTGCCGCTCTCGAGGAGAGCGCAGACATCGTCGAGGTCGGTGAACGACGGTGCGTACAACACGAGATCGGCGTCGAGCGCATGGATCGCTGCGACGTCGGTGGTGGCGGCGACGCCGATCGGCGCCCTGTTGACGAGCGTTCCGACGTCAACCCCGTTCTTGGCCTCGGAGTACACGCGAGCGCCGACCAACTCGAGGTCAGGGCGGTGATCGAGGATGGCGGTGACCATTTCGGTGCCGACGGCCCCGGTGGCCCACTGGATGATCCGCAACCGGCGGGTGCTGGCGGTCATGACCATCACTATTCCATGGCATCACCGGTGATAACGTTTGTTCTCAAATACCGGCAAACAAAATTCTCGACGGGAGTGTGCCATGGAAGATGTGCTGGGGTACCAGGGCAAGTCGGTCGTCGTGACAGGGGCGGCGTCGGGTATGGGACAGGCGACCGCGCAGATCCTCGTCGACCTCGGTGCGACGGTCACCGCACTCGATATCAAACCGACCACTGTTCCCGTCGCCCGCGCGCTCGAGATCGACCTGCGGGACCGCGCCAGCATCGACCAGGTCGCGGCGTCCATCGACGGCCCGGTCGACGGGTTGTTCAGCTGTGCGGGGCTGCCCGGTCCGCCGTTCAGCGAATGGGACACGATCCTGGTGAACTTCGTCGGCGCTCGTCACCTTTCCGAGAGTCTGGTGCCGAAAATGCCCGAGGGGTCGGCCATCAGCGTCATCTCGTCGTCGGCCGCGATCGGCTGGCAAGACCACATCAAGGTCATCACCGGCCTGCTCGAGACCAGGGGGTTCGAGGCTGCCGTCGAGTGGCTGACGGCCAACGAGAAGAAGTGGTCGTGGAGCGGCTACGCGTACTCCAAGTACATCATCGACGCGTGGGTAGGCTGGTGGTATCCCGAACTCGGCCGCCGTGGCATCCGGGTCAACTGCATCAACCCGGGCCCCACCGAGACGGCGATGATGCCAGCGTTCCAGGACTTGATGGGTAAGGAAACCGTCGATCAGGCCGTCGGTCCTGTCGGGCGGTATTCGACTGCGGAGGAACAGGCCTGGCCCCTGGTCTGCCTCGGTAGCCCGCGGTTCAGTTATGTCGGCGGCGAGGTGCTGTGGACCGACGGCGGATGGAACGGTGCCATGACGATGGGCCGTCACCAAGCGCAGTGGGCCGACACCGCAGCCGAGGAGATGTCGAGGAACAGCTGACGACCGTCAGATGAAGTCCGAGCCGCCATCGACATTGAGCGTGGCTCCGGTGACGTAGCCGTTGCGGCGCGACGCCAGATACGCGGTCGCCGAGGCGATCTCCTCGGGCAGGCCGGCCCGACCGATGTCACAGGGATGGCCGTAGGTCCGCTCCACCCACGTCATCACGTCATGCGGATGCGCCGAGTCCAGCCCGTCGGCGGCCAACACATCCTTGAGTATCTCGGTGAAGCTGGCGGTCACTATCGTGCCCGGGCATACGCAGTTGACGAGGATGCCTTCGGGCCCAAGGCTCTTCGAGAGATTCTTGGTGAAGCTCGATAGCGCGGCCTTGGTGGCGGTGTAGGCGACGAGCCGCGGACTCTGGCGTTGAATCGAGTGCGCGGACAAGGTGACGATGCGGGCCCAGTCGGCGGCGCGCAGAATCGGCAGTGCCGCGCGCACCGACCGGACCGCGGCCATGGTGCCCAGGTCGAACGCGGCCCGCCAGTCGTGGTCGTCGAGTTCCTCGAAGGTGCCCGCACCCGGTCCGACCGTGTGCACCAACGCGTTGAGCCGGCCCCAGGCCTCGTTCACTGTGGCGTATCCCGCCGCGATCGAGGCGGCGTCGGACATGTCGACGCTCAGGGCGAGCACCTCGGGCGCACCGGCGGCGCGAATCCGTTCGGCCGCGGCATCCAGCCCCTGCTGTCCACGCGCCATGATCGCCACCGATGCACCCTCGGCGCCAAGCGTTTCGGCGATCGCCAGTCCCATCCCTTTGCTGCCGCCGGTGACGACAGCGGTCGCACCCTCGAAGCCCAGATCCACTGAGTAATCCCTTCTATCTTTTGCTCATTCGGGGCGCCAGATGCACGCTGTCGCTGACGACCGTGGGGTTCGCGCGCGACATGGCGATCAACGACAGCATTGCGTTCGCGACGTCGTTGACGGCGGACATCTCTGCCGGAATCTGGCCTTCCTGCACCCACGCCCTGTACAGGTCGGCCAGGAGGTCGCGGTCCGCGCCGCGCAGAATCTCGGTGCCCTCCGTGGGGCCGACACTGACCCGGATGACGGCCAACTCTGGATGTTCGGCCCGCCACGACCGCAGGATCTCGTCCAGCGCGGCCTTGCTCGCGTGATAGGCCGCGACACCGGCGCGTGGCCTCCCGACTTCATGGCTCGATGCCACCAGCACGACCGCGTCATCGGCAAGGTGGGGGAGCGCGGCGCGCAGTACGTGGGACGCGCCGACGGCGTTGACGGCGTACGCGTGCAACCACGTCGTGACGTCGGTCTCTTCGATCAGCGCGAACGGCACGACGGCGCTGGTGAATACGACGGCGTCGAGCTGGCCGAACCGCCCGGCCACATCGTCGATGACCCGCTCGATCGCGTGCGGGTCGGAGACGTCGAGCTCCTGGGCGGAACCGTCGAGCTGCTCGGCCAGATGGACAGCAGCTCCACGCGCCTGGCCGCGAGCGCGACGTTGGCGCCTCTGGCGCGGGCGGCCCGTGCCAGCGCGTGACCGATGCCCGAGGATGCCCCGATCACGAGCATCCGCGAGCCCTCGATATTGGAGTGCCGATCGCTCATAGTCTGCTTCCTCTACCTGATTTCGTTGTTGCTGAATGAGATTCGACGATCGCGCGAATCGTGCGCCGGCACCTGCCGCATTCTGAACCTGCGCCGCACGCCTCGGACACCTGCCGCGAGGTCGTGGCGCCGGCGGCGACGGCAGCGGAGACCGTTTCGATCGTGACGCCGTGACACAGGCACACGTACATCAGTGCAGATCCGTCCCGGCCGTCTCGGCCAGTCGCATCGCATGGACGAACCGTCCGACGAAAACGGGCGGATAGGCGCCGACACCGGCGGAGGCAAGCCACTCCGAAGCGATGTCCGAGCGCGCGACCCACTGCATCGCGGTGCGCGCGCTCGCGAGCTGTTGAAGGAACAGCACCTCATGAGGAGTGTCGAAGGCGCGGTAGACGAGCGTTCGACGAATCCCCGACCGAGCGAAATCGTCGAGCGATCCCCGCACCCGAGTCAAGAAGACCTCGACGTCCCCGACTCGGGCGACGGCCGCCACCACCACCTCGGTTCCCGGCGTCGGAGATTCGCCGAGGTCGAACCGCTCTACGGTCTCACCTGCGAACACGGCTGGAAGGTCTTCGACACCCACGGCGTCGAACCATTCGAAGAAGTACGGCGAGCGGAGAAGGTGCAGTAGCGGTTGCTCAGTGCGGACACCGATGACGACCAGCACGTTCCCTGCCTCGACGATCGATTCGTAGACGAAGGCGTACTGTGCGCCGAGATCGCGCAGGCTTTCCTCGTGCTGTGCGAGTACCGGTCCCACACGCTCGGATTCGGCGATCCGAAACTCGACGGCGAAGACGAAGCTGCGAGGGGCGGAACTCGTCATGTGCCGCCTCCTTCGCTTCCAGGTACGCCACTTCGGCGTCACTCTCGCATATGAGAATCTACATTCTCGTGGCGTGGGTTTGAGCGGTGGGGTCCCGTGCGACCAGAGCGAATGGATATCCGATCCGGAAAAGTCTCTTCACGGCGATCGGCAACGCCTATTCTCGTGCTGTGACATACAGGGTGAAGGTTGGTCCTTATTACGACCCGTTCGACTTCGACATCGATGACGATCCCTACCCCGTGTGGAAGCAACTGCGTGATGAGGCGCCGCTCTACCACAACGACAAGTACGGCTTCTACGCGTTGAGCAGGCACACCGATGTCGCCCGCGAGTTGGTGAACTGGAAGGACTATCGATCCGGCAAGGGCACCACGATCGAGTTCGTCCTCAACGGCGTCGACGTACCGCCAGGCATCATCCTCTTCGAAGACCCACCGATCCACGATCTGCACCGGCGGCTGCTCTCGGGAGTGTTCACACCGCGTCGCATGGCCGCCATCGAACCCCTGGCCAGAGAGTTCTGTCGGCGCGCACTGGAACCGCTCGCGGACGCCGACAGATTCGACTTCATCGCCGATCTCGGCGCATGGATGCCGATGCGCACCATCGGCTACTTGCTCGGCATACCGGAGGACAGGCAGGTCGCAATCCGCCAGAACACCGACCGGATGCTTGAGCTCAAGGACGGCGGGCCCGTCGAGGTGGCCGACGACACGCTTACCCGCACCGGCTCGATGCTCGAGGAGTTCATCGACTGGCGTTACGACCATCCCTCGGACGATCTGATGACGGACCTGGTCAACGCCGAGGTCGAGGAACCAGACGGCACCCGGCGACGGCTCACCCGCGGCGAGGTGCTGACCTACACGGGCACCGTCGTCGGAGCGGGCAACGAAACCACCACTCGGTTGATCGGTTTCGCCGGGCAACTCCTGTCCGACCACTCGGAGCAGCGCCGCGAACTGGCGGCGGATTTCAGCCTCATCCCGGGCGCGATCGAGGAGGTGTTGCGCTACGAGGCGCCCTCACCCGTACAGGCTCGCTACGTGGCTCGTGATGTCGAACATTACGGCCAGAGGGTCGCGGAAGGCTCGGTGTTGCTGCTGCTCAACGGATCTGCTAACCGCGACGAGCGGCAGTACCCCGACGCCGACCGGTTCGACATCCATCGGCAGGCCACCCACCTGTCCTTCGGGCACGGCATTCACTTCTGCCTCGGCGCCGCCCTCGCACGGATGCAGGCGCGCGTGGCGCTCGAGGAAGTGCTCACCCGATGGCCGGACTGGGAAGTCGACTACACGGCGGCCAAGCGTGCGCACACCTCCAGCGTCAGAGGCTGGGCGGCCCTGCCGGTGAGCGTGTGAGATGACGAATACCGTTGACAACGACCAGATTTCCCGCGCTACTTCACCCGACGACGCCAGGTTCTCGCCGTGGCCCGCCAGGATCGGATGGTGCCTGTTCTTCACCGCCTATCTGGTTTTCGCGTTCGTGACCATCGCGACCATTCAGTCTGGCCTGCACGGCGACCCGACGAGGAGCAACCCGGATCCCGGCCCTGCTCCGTACCCGCCGTTCCTCGGCTTCGACAACTGGCCGCTGGCCGTGTCCATCAGTTCGATCCCGATGGCGATCGGTCTGATCGGCGT
Organism: Mycobacterium sp. IS-1556; assembly: GCF_001499985.1. Taxonomy (NCBI): domain Bacteria; kingdom Bacillati; phylum Actinomycetota; class Actinomycetes; order Mycobacteriales; family Mycobacteriaceae; genus Mycobacterium; species Mycobacterium sp. IS-1556. Next base: position 202,658 of record NZ_LQIM01000039.1, on the reverse strand, counting down.
GTTGGGATGGCTGTCCTGGCGGCAACGCAAGGTGCATTGGGCGGTCATCATCGCGTTCGCCGGCCTGATTACCGGTGCGCTGGACCCCCTCGCCAATTGGGCGACGTTCGCGATCTTCGATCCGCGCATGCTGCACTTTCCGTTCTCGTGGCGTTACGTCAACATCTCGCCGAACCTCGAACCGGCACTGGCATTCCTGGGTGGTTACGCGGCCTACTATCTGCTCAACGGGCTCGGCTTCCTGAAGCTGCACGACTGGCTACTCGACCCACTGATGCGGCGCGTCGGTTGGTTGGCATCACACCGGTTGATCCGGGTATTCATCGGCGCGACGATCATCGCCGTCCCCATCAACGGGGTCGTCCAGTTCACCTGGATGCGGGCCGGAATCTTCTTCTACACCGAAGCCGTCGGGCCGGTATTGCAGATCGGCCACATCCACTTCCCGCTGATCATGGCGGTCTACGACGCCCTCATCTTCGGCATGGTCGCGGTGATGTGTGTGCGTGACGAGAGCGGCGAACTGGTTCTGATCAACCGCATCGCGCGACGGTTGCCCGCACGGCGGGGCCGACCGAAGGTGATGCTGACCCGGCAGCTGCTGATATCCATGACGGTGGGCCTGGTGTCGTTCGCGGTGCCGTTGGCCGTGCTCGCCGGGCTGCGTGAAGCGGGTCTGTCCCGGCCGGCCTTCGATCAGAACCCGTTCCCGAATGTGAACCTCTACGACCCCTACGGGCATCTGGAAGACGCCGGAAAGAAAGGGCCGTTCTACCGATGAAGTATGAACGCGAAAGACGCCACCGCGTCGTCCACGTCGGAACTGGGCTGACGGGGCGCGAGGCGTTGCGCGCGATCATCGATGACCCCGCGCTCGACCTCGTCGGGGTGAGGGTCTCGACGCCGGAGAAGGCCGGCGTGGACGCTGGCCAACTGTGCGGTGGGGCGTATACCGGTATTGCCGCGACGGATGACGTCGCGGCAGTCCTGGCGCTGAAACCCGACTGTGTGGCCTACTGTGCGACCGCCGTCCGGCGCGAGGAGGAGGCGATCGCCGATATCGCCGAATACCTCGAGGCGGGCATCAATGTCGTGACGATCTCCACGATTCCGATGGTCTATCCGGCGGCGGCTCCCGCGCAGTGGCGTGCAGCTTTGGAAAGCGCGGCGGCGTCCGGTAATTCGACGTTCTATGCCACCGGCAGTGAGCCCGGATTCATCAGCCTGAACATTCCCACGGCCCTACTCGCGGGGGCGGGGCGCGTGGACTCCTATCGAATGGACGAGTACGCGCTCGACTTGGACAAGTCATATCCGATCTGGGACGTCCTGCATGAGTCGATGGGATTCGGCAAGCCAGACGGCCACGTGCCGATCCGCATCGCGTCGGGAAAGGTGGACAAGGACTGGGGCACCGTGGTGCGCTATGTCGCCGACATCCTCGGACTCGACCTCGACGGAATAGAACTGGACTGGGAGACGCCCCTTGCACCAACCGATTTGGAGACGGCGATCGGGGTGATACCGCGGGGGACGATCTGCGCGCATCGATGGCAACTCGCCGGAATCGTCGGCGGCCAGCCCGTCGTAGCCGTGCAGTACTTCGCTACGGTGAGCGCCACGCCATGGCCCGAACATTGGCCGAAGCCATCCCGTGCAGGCCAAGGTGGAATGGTGTTCCGTGTCAACGGCTCTCCGAGCATGAGCCTCGAATTGTATATGGAGCAGTCGGCCACCGACCGGGTTAACCCCGGCGTCGCGGCCACCGCGATGGCGGCGGTCAACGCGATACCCGCTGTCGTCGCGGCGCCGGCGGGTGTGATCGCCGACCCACTGGCGGGACCCTCGGTCGTCACCCGGCGATCCGGCGGCTAGGCGCCGTCTGACAGGAGGTCGCTCAGCTGCTCGGCGAGGTCGGACTTCTTGACTTTGCCCGTGGCGGTGAAAGGCAGCGCGTCCTTCGGCGTGATCCAAATGAACTTGGGCACTTTGTATGCCGACAGGCGGCTGCGGATTTCGGTTCTCAATTCATCGGGATCCAGGTGCGTATCACCGCGAGGCACCACCGCCGCGGCCACGATCGTTTCGTTCTGCCCGTCCTCGACACCGACGACGTACGCCTCGAGGACGCCGTCGCAACCAGCGAGTGCCAGTTCCACCTCGCCCGGGGTGACATTCGTCCCGCCGCCCGTTTTGATCAGATCACCCAATCGGCCGGTGAACGTGATCCAGCCGTCGTCGTACTGCACTCCGCAGTCGCCGGTTCGGTAGTAGCCGTCGGGCGTGAAGACGTCCTCGCGCTCGCGTTTGTACAGCCGCTGCATCAGCGAGTAGCCGCGCACCCAGATCTCGCCGTCGGTGCCCGGAGGGACGGGTTCGCCCGTCGCGGGATCGACCAGCAGATGAGACAACCCCTCGATCGAGTGGCCGCCCGTCTCGCGGCGATCGGCGGGCTGCGCGGGATATGGGTCGACGCCGATGTGATTGCCGCACAGTTCGGTCATCCCCAGCGCATTCGGGCCCTGCGGCCGGCGTTCGGGCGGCACCATCGCGGGCATGCTGGTGCGCTGCACCGAACCGAGGTCGCGCTTCGTGAAATCGGGGTGTTCGGCCAGCGACTTACCTTGTTGTGGCCAACCCAACGTGATCGTGGCGTGATGGCGCTCGATCAACTCGAGCGCCTCGGCGGCGTCGAAGGCGGGCTGGGTGATCAGCGTCGCGCCGTGGTGGATCACCGCGTGGAGGCCCGTGATCAGGCCGCCGACCCAGAAGAACGGCATCGAGGTGAACATCACCGTGTCGTTCGTGACGCCGTAGGGGAAGGTCAGGTTGTAGGTGTGGCGTACGAGCGTGCCGTGCGTGTGCACGGGGCCTTTCGGGTCACCGGTGCTGCCCGAGGTGTAGATGATCATCACGTCGTCGGCCGGAGTCACGCAGGATTCGACGTCGACGAGGAATTCGGCGTCGTATCCCGCTCCGAGGTCGGAGGGAGGGGCCGTCGCCCAGGGGCGGTCGCACTGTCCCCACACCGCGATCGTGCGCAGATACGGCGCTCGGCGGACGGTGAGCCTGCCGGGGGTGTTCTGGTCGGCCAGCCCCGGTAGCGCATCCTCGAGGCGGTCGAGGAAGTCGTGGCCGCGAAAGCCCGATCGGGCGAGGATCGCGCGCAGATCGGCGTGGCGAGCGGTCCACGCCAGCTCTGAGGCCTTGTAGAAGGTGTTCAGCGGCACCGCGACTGCGCCGATGCGCGTCATGGCGAACCAGGCGATCGCCCATTCGACACCGTTGGGCATCAGGATCCCGACGTGATCGCCCTTGCCGATGCCTTCGGCCAACAGTGCCGTTGCCAACCGTGCCGACCTCAGATCGAGGTCGGTGTAGCTCAGCACCTGACCGTCGGCGATCAGGAACGGCTTGTCCCCGAACTGCGCCGCAGACGACCTGACGAGGGCTGGGATCGTGGGCGTGACGGTCGGGAAGGGCACGACTGAGAGGTCCTCTCGAAGGGGCTGGCCTCCACAGGATAGCCACCCTTGCCGAAAAACGAGAATACCGGTTCTCGGCGCTGCGCCTGGGCCACTACACTGCAGCCATGTCGCCGGCGGACCGACTCGATCGGCTGGAATCCAGCTTCGAGATCGCCCAGTTGCCCAGCCGCTACGCCATGGCCCTGGATGCGCGCGATCTCGACGCCCTGGTCGCGCTGTTCGTCGACGACGTCGAGGCCGGGACGGAGGGCAGCGGCAGGGAGGCCCTCAAGCGGTGGTACGACGGGGTGCTGCGCAGGTTTTACCGCAGCATCCATTTGATCTGCGGGCACATAGTCGATTTCGTCGACGCCGACCACGCGACCGGGTCGATCTACTGCCGGGCCGAGCATGAGGACGGCGACGGCTGGTACGTCATCACGATGCGGTACGACGACGTCTACGAGCGACGCGACGGCCGTTGGTACTTCGTCAAGCGACGCGAGCATCCGTGGTACTCCGTGGACGTGACCGAGCGTCCCGGACCGGAGTTCATCCGGTGGCCGACCGACGTGCCCCTGCGCGCGGCGATGCCGCATCGGATGCCGACCTGGCGGGCATTTTGGGACAGGGGAGACCCAGCCGTCACCGCACGGCTGTCCCGGCTCCCGTAGCGCGTTTACAAACCGATTCGATAGTGCAATTCTCAAATTCCGTGAATGCTCGTTAACGCTTGTAGGAGGACATCATTACCGTCGACAAGGTGCTCAGCGGGGTTCGGGTGCTCGAGGTTGCCGCATGGACATTCGTGCCCTCGGCCGGCGCGGTCCTCGCCGAGTGGGGCGCCGAGGTGATCAAAGTGGAACCGCGCACCGGTGGCGATCCGCAGCGCGGCCTCGTCACCATGGGCATCGTCGACGAGGGTGGTGGATCGGTCAACTACATGATCGAGATCCCCAACCGGGGCAAGAAGTCGATCGGCGTGGACCTGAGCACGTCGGGCGGTCGCGACGTGGTTCACGAGCTGGCCAAGACCTGTGATGTGTTCCTGACCAGTTATCTGCCGGACCGCCGGAAGAAGTTCGGCATCGACGTCGACGACATCCGGGCTGCGAATCCGAACATCGTGTACGTCCGCGGTTCCGGCCACGGTCCCAAAGGGCCGGACGCGGACAAGCCGGGATACGACGGGGTGTCCTACTGGGCGCGCGGCGGCATCGCCACCGTCCTGACGGAAGAACGCGATGAGCTTGTCCGTTCCCGTCCGGCGTTCGGGGATCTGCTCGGCGGTATGACGATCGCCGGTGGAATCGCGGCCGCGCTGTACAAGAAGGCGACGACCGGTAAGGGATCGGTCGTCGACGTGTCGCTGCTCGGGCTTGCCGCCTGGAATCTCAGCCCCGATGTCGCGGTGAGCCAAATCCACGGTGGCAGTGCCATTCCCAAGTTCAGCCACGCGGACGCGCCCAACCCATTGGTGGGCACGTACCGCACCAAAGATGGTCGCTACGTCCAGCTGATGATGCTGCAACTCGACAAGTTCTACGCCGAGGCGATGCGGGTGATCGGTCTGCCCGAACTGGTCGACGATCCGCGATTCGCCGGTCCCGCGTCGCGCTACGAGAATCGGGTCGCCTTGATCGCGTTGCTCGACGAAGCGTTCGCCAAGCGCACGTTGGCCGAGTGGCGCACGACGCTGGGCGCGCTGTCCGGTGCGTGGGGAATCGTGCAGACGCCGGGCGAACTCTGCGAGGATCCCGCCGTCACGGCGAACGGATATGTCGCGCATACCGAAACCGTCAACGGCGTACCGTTCGCCCTGCCTACCAATCCCGTTCAGTTCGACGAGGAGTCGGTGATTCCGCCCGGAGCGCCGGAGCATGGCCAGCACACCGAGGAAGTCCTGATGGACGCCGGAATCGATTGGGACACCATCGAAGAACTCAAGGAGTCGGGGGCTATCCTGTGAGCGCGGCGCCGCCGGAGGTGGACAACGGACCCGTCGAATTCGATCCGTTCTCACAGGATTTCTTCGACGGCGCGTACGACACCTATCGTCGCCTGCGCAACGAGGCGCCCGTCTACTACAACGCGAAGTGGGACTTCTGGGCGCTGACGCGCTACGACGACGTGGCGCCCGCGACGAAGGATCACGAAACCTTCTCGTCGGCCAAGGGCGCCACGCTGGACATGGTCAAGGCCCACGACGACGCGATCCCGGTGCCCAAGGTGATCATCTCGATGGATCCGCCAGAGCACCAGAAGATGCGTCGACTGGTGAGCAACGTCTTCACCCCGCGAGCAATCGCCGGCTTGGAAGACATGGTGCGCGAGAAGGTCTACGAGCGCATTGAAGCGCTGAACCCGAAGTCTTTCGATGTCGTCGCCGACTTCTCGGCACTGTTTCCGAACGAGGTCATCACAACCATGCTCGGGGTTCCCAAGGAGGATCGGGACCAGATCAGGCGCTGGCTGGATCTCCTGCTCGAACGCCGTCCCGGCGAGATCGCCGTTCCCAAAGAGGGATACGAGGCCTCGATGAATACCGGCCTCTACTATTACGACCTCGTACAGCAGCGCCGGGTAGCGCCACAGGACGACATGATCAGCCGGCTCATCGAAACCGAGATCGAGCGTGACGGCGTGGTGGAGAAGCTCACCGATGTCGATATCACAGGCTTCGCGACGATGCTCGGGGGTGCCGGCGCGGAAACGGTCACCAAACTTGTGGGCAATGCGATGGTCGCGTTCGCCGACTTCCCCGACCAGTGGCGCAAGCTCCGCGAGGACCGCAGCAAGATTCCAGCCGCAATCGAGGAACTGTTGCGATACGAAGTGCCGTCGCAGTATCAGGTCCGCACCGCGACACGGCATGTCACCTACTACGGCAGCACCATTCCCGAGGGCGCCGCGGTGCTGCTTGTCACCGGGTCGGCGACCCGTGACGAGCGGATGTTCGAGGATCCCGACCGACTGGACGTCGATCGCGAACGCAAGATGGGGTTCAACCTCGCCTTCGGCTACGGCATCCACAGCTGTCTCGGCGCCGCGCTGGCGCGGATGGAAAGCCGCATCGCGCTCGACGCGCTGCTCGACCTCATTCCCGAGTACGAGGTCGACCGCGACGGCCTTCGGCGTGTGGCGATGTCGAACGTCTGCGGCTATTCCAACGTCCCGGTCCGTAGGAAGGGCTGAGGCGCCTCTTCAGACCGTCAGCCCGGAGCGACGGCGAGGCGGTGAAATCCGCCGTGGAATTGCTCGACGGGCGAGGGAGGCGCCGCCGCGTCCACCGCCTTCATCGCGTGGTATTTGAACGCCCGCGCGGCGCAGCTGAGCCGGTGGTCGATGTCGGCTGCCGAAGTGGCTGCAGTCGGCCACGTTCCGCCCCATGCTGCCACGTCGGCACCGTGGCGCCGGGTGGCATCGGCGATCAAGCGCCGCACCCCGCGATGCCGGTCGTACATCGGCGCGGCGAACACGATCACATCCGGCCATTGCAGGCCGAAATCGAAACTGGGCGGCAGGATTTGGCCGTCGACACCGAGTATTTGCAGCGCCCGGGCATCGGACTCCGCCTCCAGGTACATCTCGACTTGCCAGCCCGCGCGCAGCACGTCGACGACGAGTCCGCCGGCTGCCGATACCGCGCCCACGGTGTCGGGTGCGAGCACCACCAGTTTGTAGGGCGTCCCGCGGCCCCGGTTCGCCTGCCGCGGCGCCTGCGCCGCCGATGCCGCAGTGAGTTTCACCTGGACCCTCCCGATAATCACGGTATCAAGTTAATGAGAATACGCATTGTCACTGGGCTGCGCGAGGGTGCGCGTCATTGCCGAAATCATGAGCGCTACCGCCGCCGTGGGTTGCCGTCGACGAAGCCGTTCACCACATACGCCCGTACGAAGTTCGCCACGGAGTCGTCGTCGCGCATGTCGATGGTCGGGGACGGAGTCGTGAACAGCGAGAACAACATTCGGGCGAACCACTCGGTGGCCGAGGGAACGTCCAGGTCGGCGCGGACTTCCCCGGTCAGCCTGGCCGCGTTCACATAGGGGGCAAGGAAGTCCGCGCACTCCTTCAATAAGGTTGCCGCGTTCTTCGTCATCATCAGGTTGACTTCGTCCTGGTCGAAGTACGCTTCCGGTTCGACGACCCGACGCGCTTGCGCGACGAAAACCGCGGCGCGTACCAGCCGGCCTTCCAAGGTGCTGCCGCCGTGCCGATCGATGGCTTTGGCCATGTTGCGGTAGAACCGCTGCGACGCCGCCTCCGCGCACGCTTCGACGATCGTCTCCTTGTCCCGGAAGTACTCATAGAACGTGCTGCGCGACACCTCGGCCGCGCGCGCGATGTCGACGATGGTCGTCTTGGCCAGCCCGCGGGTCCGGAAGCACGCGAAAGCCGCCGAGATGATGACATCCCGGGTGTCGACCGCCACCGACTGCGTCACATCAAATCCCACCGCACGACAGTAACCGCTCAGCGGTCGGGGGACAGGATGAGGCCGCTGGTCGGAACGCCGGTGCCCGACGTCACCAGGACATGCTCGACGTCGTCGACCTGGTTGTACGACGTGCCTCGGACCTGGCGGACGCCTTCGGTGATGCCGTTCATCCCGTGGATGTAGGCCTCGCCGAGCAGCCCGCCGTTGGTGTTGATCGGCATCCGCCCACCTAGCGAAAGCTCATCGACCGAGACGAAGTCCTTGGCCTCTCCCCGCCCGCAGAATCCGAGTTCCTCGAGTTGAGTGAACACGAACGGTGTGAAGTGGTCGTAGAGGAATGCGGTCGAGATGTCTTTCGGTTTCAGCCCGGAATCACGCCACAACTTGCTGCCGACGACACCCATCTCGGGCAGTCCGGTGATGTCCTCGCGGTAGTAACTGGTCATCACCTCACCGTCGTATGCTGCGCCCTGTGCGGCCGCGGTGATCACCACGGGCGGGCTGGATAGGTCGCGGGCCCGTTCGACGCTCGTAACCACCATCGCGACCCCGCCGTCGCTCTCCTGACAGCAGTCGAGCAGGCGTAGCACCGGTTCGATGATCCAGCGTGACTCCTGGTGCTGCTCAAGGGTTATTGGCTTCTGGTAGAACCAGGCGTCTGGATTCTTCGCCGCATGCTTGCGGTCGATGACGGAGATCTTGCCGAAGTCCGCGTTGGTGACGCCGTAGGTCGACATGTACCGCTGCGCGTGCAGTGCGACCCACGCCGCGGGCGTCATCAACGCGAAGGGTGCATACGGCGCCATCCACAGTGGGGTCACTCCGGGTTGGCGCCCGGCGCCGCCGAACCGGAATCCGGAGCGCTCGTTGAACGCCCGATAGCAGACGACCACCTCGGCGGCGCCCGTCGCGACCGCCATGGCGGCCTGCATCACGGTGCCCGCGGCAGCGCCTCCCCCGTGCGGAACCCGGGTGAAGAAGGTGAGGTTCTCGATGCCGACGTTGCGGGCGACCTCGATCTCCTCGTTCTCGTCGACGGTGAAGGTCACCATGCCATCGATGTCCTTGGGGCGCAGGCCCGCATCCTCGATGGCCGCCTTGACCGCCTCACAGGCCAACTGCATCTCGGTCCGGCCCGATTCCTTCGAGAACTCGGTCTGGCCGATGCCGACGAGCGCGGCCTTGCCGCCAATGCCGTCGTTCGTCATGCATCGACCCCGTCGAGCAGGCTGAGCACCGCAGTGCCCTTGACGTGATCGCCGAGGCTGTTGGTGCCCCTGAAGGTGACCTCGACCAGACCTTCGCCGTCCGCGGCGGACTTGTCGGTGACGCTGCCCTCGAACCGCAATGCGTCGTTCGGATAGGCGGGCACCCCGAGTCTGATGGAAAGCTTCTTGACCATCGCCTCGGGTCCGGCCCAGTCGTGCAGGAACTTAACGCACAACCCATTGGTCGTCAGGATGTTGAGGAAGATGTCCTTGGAGCCCTGGGAATTGGCGAAGTCGCGGTCGTGGTGCACCGGCATGTAGTCGCGGGACGCAATGGCGCCCGCAACGATCAGCGTGGTGGTGACGGTAACGTCCATCGTCGTCACCTCGTCGCCGACGTTGATGTCGTTCCACGCCAGCGTGGTGGTGCGGTTCAGGGTAGAGGTCATTGATTCAGTCCTTCCGCGTATGCGTTGCCGAGCCTGGCGAGCTGTTGTGACGCCGATCCGAGCGCGAGTTCAATCTGCTTGGCCCACAGGAAGTATCGGAACAGGGGATAGGTGACGTCGATGCCCATGCCGCCGTGTACCTGTTGGGCGGACGCGGTGACGCGTGCGCCCGCCTCGGCGGCCCAGAACTTGGCGATCGCCGCTTCCCGCTCGGCCGGTCTTCCTTCGGCGATCAGCCAGGCCGCATGCCAGGTGGTCCAGCGGATCGCCTCGGTGTCGATGAAGGCATCGGCCAGGCGCTGCTGAACGGCCTGGAACGACCCGATGGGGCGCCCGAACTGCTCGCGTTCGCTGGTATAGGACGCGGCCAGTTTCAGCGCACGTTCGGCGACGCCGATCTGCATTGCGCTCAGAGCGGCCACCGCTCTGGTGTAGAGCGCGTTCACGATGTCTGCATCATCGTGTTCGGTGAGCCGCCACCCAGCGGCGTCCCGCAGGTCGATGTCCGCGAAGGGTTCGCCGTTGGTCGTCGTCACCGGCGCCATATTTATTCCGTCGCCACCCGTTTCGACGACGAACAGACCGGGCCCGTTATCGGTTGCGGCCGAGACAACAATGGCCGCAGCCAATTGCGCGGCGGGTACCAGCTCCTTGCTGCCGGTGAGTCGCCAGACGTCACCGTCGGCGCGCGCGGTGGTTCTCGGCGCGCTCGGATCGGAGTTCTGTGGCTCGGCCAGCGCCGCGGTCAACAGCGTGCTACCGGCGACCACGCCGGGCAGGAACCGCTGCTGCAACTCCGAATCACCGTGGCGGGCAATGCTATCGGCACCCAGCGCGAGTGTCGCATACACCGGGACCGGCGCGACGCTGTATCCGACCTCGCTGAGCAGCACACCCAGCTCGAGGAACCCGCCGCCGGCGCCGCCGACCGCTTCCGGAAGCGCGATGCCCAGCAGGTCAGACGACGCCAACTCGGCCCACAACGCCGGGTCATATCGTATGTCGCCCGATTCGAGTTCGGTAAGGCGCTCGGGTGTCGCACGATGCTCGAAGAGCTGGCGGGCGACCTTGGCGACCGTCTCCTGCTCGTCGCTGAAGGTGAAATCCATTCTCGATCCCTTGCTCAGCGCGCCGGCCGAAATTGGTGCAGCACGAGCTCGTCCCCGCTGGGAAGGGCCTCGAAGGTCTCGTAGAAGACCTCGACGGCCATCCCGACCTCGATCGCCTCGGGTTCTACGCCGCACAGGTTCGACACGATGCGCACACCCTCGTCGAGCTCGATCAGCGCGACGACGTACGGATACTCGATGAACGGCAGCGGCGGGTACTTCGGCATCACGAAGCTGTAGACCGTGCCGTGCCCCGTCGACACGACGTAGTCCCAGTTCAGCGATTGGCAGTTCCCGCACATGGGCCGCGGCGGAACCCGCAACGTCTTGCAGTCCGTGCAGCGCTGGATACGAAGCTCGTTGTCCTTCAGTCCCGACCAGAAGAACTCCGTGTCTGGACTGATCGAGGGAGCGAGCCTGCTGGCCATCAGTTTCCCGTCTTGAATCGCAGGGTGCGGAACCACTGGCGTCCGATGACGTCGCCGTTCTGGTCGCGGTACGTGGTGACCCACGTGACGAAGAAGCCGTTGCCCATCGCCGTCTTCTTCTCATCGGAGATCGAATCGAACACGGTCTCGGAGGTGATCTCGTCTCCGACACGGGGATAGCGCTCGATCTCGAATTCGGAGTTCGTCGCGATGATGCCGGTGTAGCCCGCGTCGGAGAGGAACTGCAGGGGATTGTCGCCCTTCATCTCGATCGGCACTCCGCCGCGCTCATGGATGCCGGCGAGCTTCGGCGGAGGCATCGTCCAACTCTGAAGCATCACCGGCGGTGACACGATGTCGCCGTAGCGGGAGTTCTTCGCGAACTCGGGGTCCAGGTAGGCCGGGTTCATGTCGCCCAGGGCGTACGCCCAGTGCCGGATCATCGCGGCATTCACCGGATCCGGGGCGTGCACGGGCTTCCCGACGCCGTCGGTGGGCGTGCCGATCAACGCGTCGAGGCGCTCGCGCAGTTCGTCTTTGGCTGTGTCGGTCACTGCTGATTCCTTTCAGGACGCTCGCATGTCGCGGGGTGCACGCGGCATCCCGAGTCCGGCCATGGCGATTATGTCGCGCTGCAGTTCGTTGGCGCCGCCACCGAAGGTGTTGATGACGGCAAATCGATAGGCACTCTCGAGTTCGCCCTTCAGCGGCGCCGTGGAGCCTTTTCGGGTGCCGGCCTGCCCGACGACATCGAGCAGTTCGCGGGCCACCTGCTGGGTGAGTTCGGTGCCGAAAACTTTTGCAGCAGAGGCCTCTCCCATGCCGAGTGCACCAGAGCCCATGTTGGTGTTGACCCGGAGGTTGAGGAGCCGGTAGGCCGCGACCTGAGCCTCGACACGCGCGAGGGCTTGTTGGACCCACGGCTGGTCGATCACGCGGCCGTCGTCGAGCGGTGTGGCTCTGGCCCATTCCAACGTCTTGGCGAACAACGGTTCCAGCGCGCCGAGGTTGCCCAGCGCGGCGCGCTCCAGATTCAGCTGATTGGTGACCAGCTTCCAGCCCTGGTTTTCACCGAGCACCATCGCGCTCTCGGGTATGCGCACGTCGTCGTAGAACGTATAGTAGGTCGACACGCCCGGCATGGTGTGAATCGGTTTCCACGCGAAGCCGGGGGAGTCGGTCGGCACGATGAACACCGTGATGCCCCTGTGCTTCTTGGCTTCTGGGTCCGTCCGCGCCGCCAGCCAGATGTAGTCGGCGAATTCGGCACCGCTGGTGAACATCTTGGAGCCGTTGATCACGAAGTCGTCGCCGTCGCGCACCGCGCTGGTTCTCAGTGAGGCGAGGTCGCTGCCCGCGCCGGGTTCGGAATATCCGATCGCGAAGTCGACCTCGCCCCTGAGGATGGCGGGAAGGAACTTCTGCTTTTGTTCCTCGGTGCCGTACTGGATGAGGGTGGGGCCGACGGTGTTGAGCGTGACAAACGGCAGTGGTGCGTGCACCCGCCGTGCTTCCTCGGCGAAGATGTACTGTTCGAGCGCGGTCAGTCCACGCCCGCCGTACTCCACCGGCCACGCGACGCCGAGGAGGCCGGCTTCGCCGAGCGCCCGCCGGCACTCGGTTATCGCGGCGCCGCCCTCCGTAAGGCCTGTGACGGCAGCGCGCCGCTCGGGGGTCATCACCGCCTCCAGCCGGTCCCGGAATTCCGTCCGAAGTCGCTCCTGCTCCGGGGTGTAATCAAAATCCATCAGGAGCTCGCTCCCAGTCGCACCGGCATGCGTTTGACGCCCGGCACCATTGTGGCGCGCAGCCGGGTCACGTCGCCGGTCAGCTCGATGCTCGGGTAGCTGCCGAGGAGAACCTCGAACATGACCCTGGCTTCGAGCCGTGCCAATTGGGCACCGAGACACGCGTGTTCACCGGCACCGAAAGCGATGTGCGGGTTCGGGTTTCGGGTGATGTCGAACTCCTCACCGGTCGGACCGAAGATCTCCTCATCCCGGTTCGCCGAGCCGTACAGCATGACCACCGTGTCGCCGGCCTTGATCTTCTGTCCGCGGATGTCGACATCGGCGGTGGCTCTTCGCGCCATGTGCGTCACCGGGCTCGTGAATCGCAGCATCTCCTCGACAGCGCACGTCAACAGCGACGGATCGGAATGAAGCGCCGCGAACTGGTCCGGATGATCCAGCAGCGCCACCGTGCCGAGCGCAATGAGGTTACGAGTGGTTTCGTTGCCCGCGACCAGAAGCAGGAACGAGAAATTCAGTAGATCGGCGTCGGTGAGACGTTCCCCGTCAACTTCGGCGGCGGCCAGAATGCTCAGCAGATCGTCTTGCCCGGAGACCTCGCCGGAGCGGCGAGCTTCGATCAGCTTGGTGAAGTATTCGTACAGCTCACCGAGCGCCACCAGGTGATCCAGCTCGATGTCGGGATCCGCGGTGCCGACGGCCGCATCGGACCAGGTACGGAACTTCTCCCAGTCTTCGGGTGCTGCGCCGAGCATTTCGGCGATCATCCGGGTGGGCAGTGGCGCTGCGATCTCTTCGGCGAACTCGTACTCGCGGGACGGGTCGATGCCGTTGACTATGCCGTCGACGATCCGCCGGATCGTGGGTTCCAGCAACGACACTTGACGGCGGGTGAACCCGGAGTTGATGAGCTTGCGCAGCTGCCGGTGTCGAGGCGGATCCGTGAAGATCAGGTTGCCTTCCTGAACGGGCTCAGGCTGGCTGGGATCCGGAATGGTGATGCCGTGCATTGACGAGAACAACATCGGGTGACCAGAAACGAAGCGAACGTCCTCGTACTTGGTCAGCGCCCAGAAGTTTGTGACGTCGTTCCATACCACCGGAGTTGTCTCACGCAGTTCTCGATACGCCGGGTAGGGATCGCCCGCGTAGAAATCCGGGGAGTGCAGCGGATGCGTGGAGGTGGGTCGGGACGTGGATTCGGTGGGCAACGCGGCTCTCCTCAATGCATCGTCCATCAGACATATATCTGTGTAATGTCCGGTAGGTCTGTGTCTACCGCACGAAAGACAGGCGTGTCAATCAGCGTCGACGCAGGAAACGACGGTCATCCGTTGACGCGATGCATCAGCGGGTGTACACACAAGTCATAAATGTCGGACAGCTTGCGCCTGTGGGAGGGTCGGTGCGTCCCCAGTCGGACAATCAGGAAGGTCCAGTGATCTGATGGCCGCGTCCACCCTCGTCGACAGCTATGACCTCTTCATCAACGGCCGTTGGGTGGCGCCGGACAGCGGCCGATACGACGTGATCGACCCAGCCACCGAGGAGGTCATTGCGTCCGCGCCGGACACCGGGGTGGCGCAGGTCGAACAGGCGATCGCCGCCGCGCGAACCGCGTTCGACACCGGGCCATGGGCGACGGCGTCGCCGGAGGAGCGGTCCCGGTGCCTGCAGCAGTTGAGCGATGCGCTACTCACACACGGTGATGAGATCTACGCGCTTGCGCAGGCGGAATGGGGATGTACAGCAAACGAGCGGCTCATCCACGTCGACGGGCCCGCGTTCATGGCGGGGCACGCCGCCGAGCTCGCGCTCGAGCCGGCCGAGGCCCCCATGGACGCGTGGGGCGCGGCAGGGACGACGCTGTTGCGGTACGAGCCCCTCGGCGTCGTCGCGGTCATGACGCCCTGGAACTTTCCGCACACCCTCAACGTGATGAAGGTGGGAGCGGCGCTGGCCGCAGGCAACACGCTCGTGCTGAAGCCCTCGCCGCTCACGCCTCTGGCCGGATTGGCCCTTGCGCGAATCATCGAGGAGGAGACCGAGATTCCGCCGGGCGTCGTCAACGTCGTCACTCCCACCGGGATCGAAGCCAGCAAGGCCCTGACCCTCGATCCCCGCGTGGACATGGTGAGCTTCACCGGCAGCTCGTCGGTGGGCCGCGACGTGATGGCCGGGGCGGCGGGGACGATGAAGCGAATCCTGCTGGAATGCGGCGGCAAGTCGGCCTGCGTGCTGCTCGACGATGTCGAGCTGACCGATGAACTGCTCGAGCGGCTGTTGTTCGAAGGGTGCACGATGCACGCGGGTCAGGCTTGCATCCTCAACAGTCGGCTCGTGGTGCCCACCGAACTGCACGACGAGGTCGTGTCCCGGCTCGCCGACCTAGCTCGCGCCGTGACGGTCGGCAATCCCACTGACGACGGGGTGACGATGGGCCCGTTGATCAGCCGACAGCATCTGGAGCGGGTCGAGGGTTTCGTCCGGCACGCCGAATCTGATGGCGCGAAGGTGGTGACGGGCGGCGGCCGCCCCGAAAAGCGCTCGGGAGGATTCTATTTCGAGCCGACGATCTTGACCGACACGAGCCCCGATTCGTACATCGCGCAGGAGGAGGTGTTCGGGCCCGTATTGACCGTTCTGCGCTATGACGGCGACGACGAGGCCGTGGCGGTCGCGAACAACTCGGCCTACGGGCTCGGCGGTGCGGTCTGGGGCACCGATGTCGAACGCGCCGTCGGCATCGCACGGCGCATCAGAACCGGCCAGGTCTCGATCAACGGCACCATCCCCGGCGACGCCCCCTTCGGCGGCTTCAAACAGAGCGGCATCGGTCGCGAGGGTGGGGTGATGGGATTGCGTTCCTACATGGAGCCCAAGGCGATCGGGGTCCCGGCGTGAGCGAAGCCTTGGCCGGACTGCGGGTCGTCGAACTGGGGAGCGACATCGCGGCGCCGTACTGCACCAAACTCCTCGTGGATCTGGGCGCAGAGGTGGTCAAGATCGAGCCGCCGACGGGCGATCCGCTGCGCGCGTGGGGGCCGTTTCGCGAGGGTTCGCAGGAGCACGGCGGGTTGTTCGAGTACCTCAACGCCGGAAAACACGGTCTGACACTGGATTTCCGCACCACTGCCGGCATCGAACAAGTCCACGAACTGATCGCCGGGGCTGACCTACTGGTCGAGGATCTGCCCGCTGGTTCGGCCGAGCGGTTCGACTGGGGACTAGACCACGAGGCCCTGCAACGGATCAACCCCGACCTCGTCGTCGTCAGGGTCTCCGACTACGGTCAGGAAGGTCCCCGACGTGAGCAGCCGTCGACGTCGCTGACGCTTCAGGCGGCGTCGGGATGGGTCAACACCCGGGAGTTCGGCCGAGCACCGGTGCAGGCCGGAGCACGGATACCCGAGTACATCGTCGGGGGATACGCGGCGCTCGCGGCGCTCACCGCCCTGCGCGTCGCGAACGCCGAACGGGATCGCGTCGTCGAAGCCGATGTCTCGGCATTCGAATCGCTGTTGAGTACGCTGCCGTATCCGATGCTGATGGCCGAGCGGCTGAAAAGCATGGGCCTGCCGACCAATTCGAAGGCGGCTCCGATGCTCGGCATCGTCCGGGCCGCCGACGGCTGGATCGGTATCAACTGCCTGACCGGGCAGCACTGGTTGGATGTCTGTGCGATGGTCGGGCTCCCCGAATTCGGCGAACACCAACTCGCCATCATGCTGGGCGGTCCGGAACGCGACGAGTTCTTTGCGAAGGCTCAGCCCTGGCTGGACTCGATGGCGGTCGCCGACCTGGTCGAGTTGAGTCAGGCCATGCGGATTCCGGCCGCCCCGATCAACGACGGATCGTCGATCCTGGACTGCCCGCAGTACCGCGATCGCGGCTTCTTCGTCGACGGCGGGCCCGAGGGGGCGCGGTTCCGCAGGCCGGGTGCGCCGTTCCGGTTGTCGAAGACGCCGGTGCTTGCGCCGCGTCCGGCGCCACTCCTCGGTGCGGTTGATCGGGTGCAGTGGGAGACCCGCGGGGAGCGTGCCGCGGCGGATGTCGGCGAGGCCGGGAGCCCGTTCGCTGGCCTGAAAGTCTTTGACCTCAGCACATTCTGGGCCGGCGCGTATCTCACGTGCTACCTCGGCGCGTTCGGCGCCGACGTCGTCAAGGTCGAGTCGATCCAGCGTCCCGACGGGCATCGGTACTCGGGTTCGCTGCTGCGCAATAGCGACGAGTGGTACGAGATCGGTCCGCTGTGGCAGGGCACGAACCTCAACAAGCGCGACATCACCCTCGACATCAGCACCGACGCCGGACGGGAGCTGGCACTGCGGCTGGCGGCCGATGCCGACGTGGTGATCGAGAACTTCTCGCCACGGGTGGTCGAACAATTCGGCTTGGACTACGACTCGCTGGTGAAGATCAACCCGGGGGTTGTCATGGTCCGCATGCCCGGCTTCGGCTTGGAGGGACCGTGGCGGGATTACGTCGGCTGGGCCTTGAACATCGAACAGCTGGCCGGGATGTCGGCGGTCACCGGGTATCCCGACGGGCCGCCGTGCAATCTGCAGGGGCCGGCCGATCCGATTGCCGGCGTGCACGCCACGGTGGCGTTGCTCGCCGCGCTCGAACACCGACGCCGGACCGGTGAGGGCCAGCTGATCGAGGTGGCGCAGATAGAGGTCGGAGCCGCGGTCACGGCCGAACCGGTCATCGAGTATTCGATGACCAAACGCGTGCTCGAACGTGAGGGCAACCGGCACCGTCACTACGCACAAGGCGTCTACCGCGCGCAGGGCGACGACGATTGGGTCGCCGTCTCGGTGCGAGACGACACCGACTGGGCCGCCGTGACCGAGGTCATCGGTCGTCCCGAACTGCGTGATGACCCGCGGTTCGTTTCGGCGAGCGCACGGTTGCAGCATCACGACGAATTCGACGAGGTGATCGCGGAATACGCTGACGCGCGCTCAGCAGAGGAGGTCGCCGAGGCGTTGCTCGGAAACGGCGTACCCGCGCAGCGACTGATGACCAGCGATGGGATGTACAACGTCGACCAACTCGAGGCGCGGGGATTTTACGAAGACCTCGATCACCGGATTGCTGGACGACAGCGCTTCCCCGGTTGGCCGTTCCGTATCTCGCCGGGCCCGTCGCGGCACCACCGCTTGCCGTCGCCGACTCTGGGTCAACACAACGAAGAGGTGCTGCGTGCGTTGGGGCTGTCCGGCGACGAGCTGACAACGCTGCGTGCACAACGCGTGATCGGTGAACGGCTGCTGAACGCGTAGCCGGTGTTTGCAGATCTTGTCGGTGGTCGCGCAGCACGACCGCCGAGAACGAAGAATCTCGACTGACATGCCTCAGTCCCCGAAGCGGCGCCACGGCCGTGTCTCCGGCGTATTGTCAGTGATGATTGCAGATTGTCTACACATTGCGCGCGTCGAAGAGGCGTTCCGCATCCTGCGGTGCCGATTATCGCTCTGACAGAGGGGATTTGAATGGTTGATCAAGTCGATTTCGAAGTCATCCGACTAGCGCCGACGATGGACCACTACCGACGCGAATGGGTACCCGGACCTGGCTTGGGTCTCGCTGGCATCTGGATCGGAGCAGTCGTCAGCGATGCATCAGGCACCGGTTACTGGGGGGTGCGGGGATGCGAGGATTTCCTCACCGGGATGACGCATGTCGTGTCACCGGTGTGTGGTTTCCGGTCGCTGCACAAGCGGCTTGACGTCGACGCGCCCCACCTGTTCCCCGAGTACTCGACGCTCGACTGGTTCGAACCCATGCAGTACAGGGACAACGGCAACAGCGTGCAGATGCTGTATTCGAGTGGACGAGTCGAACGCGACGCCGACGGATTTCACTGGTATGACGCGAGCAACCGATGGGAACTCCACGGGCGGACCGTAAGTGACATAGTGCTCACCCATGTGCCCGTGCAGCACGGCATCGCCGACGATGTCTACTACCGCCACGAGCTGATGTATGTGACGGGCAAGATCGCGGGTGCCGAGGTGTCGGGCTACGCGCACCAGGACTTCGCCTACGGGCCACCGGGCAAGATCTACACGGAGCTGCCGATCGTGCGTCACCTTCAGGGCATGTGGGTGTCGTGGTTGCACGAGTTCGCCGACGGACAGCTTGGCGGCGGGAGCTTTTGGCAAGGACGAGACGGTGCATCCTTCGGACCGGGCTATCAGTTGAAAGACGCCGTCACCACGGCGCACAAGGAAATCGTCGCAAAACCAACCTTCAACGGCGCCGGCAAGATGACCGCGCTCGACGTGACCATCGGAGCTGACGCGTATTCGTTCTCGTTCGAATCCAGCGGCTCTCCTTTGCATGTCTTCGGCCCATTGACGAGCAACTCTCTGGGTGAGCAGCCGGTGCGAAGCTGGTGCTGGGTCGAATACACCGGCAGCATGATGACACCTGAACTGCTCGACGCGGCGAACTCGGTTTTCACACTCGCGCGCAGTTCCCGGCAGCGATGAGAATCCCTGCGACGGGGAACGATCCGACCGGTATCACTGTGCGCGGTCCTTGAAGGCCTTCATCAGCAGTGCCAGACATTTCTTCTGCATGGCGGCGTGCGCGGAGTTGGCGCGCGCGCTGTCGCGGGCACGAATCCCGGCGATAACCGCCAATGTGCCTTTGCGGCTGATTTCGATGGTATTGGGGACGATCCCGAAGATGGTGTCAATCGACGTTGCGCGTGTTCGCCGTACAGTGCGCGCGACCGCGGGTGCGCTGGCAGCCTCGAACAGGACGTCGAGATAGTGCTCGCAGAGTGCGGAGATCTCCTGAGGATCCTCGGCTGCGGTGAGGTCGGCGGCGATACCGGCGAGTGCAGAATCGAATTCCGGGGTCAGCCTCTCCACCGCGCGACGTGCCACCAGACCGAACACCAAATCCCAGACCTCGGCGTTGTCGGCGACCGACGTCTGGATCGGCAGTACAAATCCACCCCGATGCATCTCCATCTTCACCCAGCCCTCCTGCTCGAGGATGACCAGCGCTTCGCGCACCGGAACCCGGCTGGTTCCTAGCTGTGCGGCGATGTCTTCCTGGGTGAGTCGCTGACCGGGCCGCAGCTCACCGGTGATGATTTGTCGACGCAGGTGATCGGCTACCAGCTCGCCACTGCTGCGACGCCCGAGCGGAGATTGCATGTGTGCGGCTCTCTCATCCGTTGTCGGCCCAACCTTCCAGTTGCGGTCGGGCCAGGCCGTGCAGAACAGATGGTAGACCCCACCTTGTTGCGCAGTCGCCGACACGAAAGTGTAGACAATCTGCAATTACGACGGGTACGGTGCGTCTGGCGAGGGTGTACTTGGGCCGATGTCGGCCTCACCGGGCGTTCAACGCGGGAGGGGGTGAAGGGCGTGCCGGGGCTGATGACGGCTCGAATATGTCCTGTCACCAAAGCCTTTGAACTACCGCGTTTAGAGGAACAGTCGCGTAGCTGCCAGGCCGGAAACAAGGATTTACAGAACTCGATAATAGCCCTCTCTATTCAGAGAGCGCATATTTGCATACGATGGGCCGATGTTGTCGATGGCAGTAAGGTTCCGCCGTTTCAGCCTGCGGTGGGGCGCTCAGTTCCTACTGCCATCGGTGGATACGCAAGCCCCGAGGCAGGCACTGTCGACTCGTCAGGCTAAAGGGGGAAGTTGACGGGCAACATCGACCACAGCGCGCTCCCTCGTCTGGTGGTCTCAGGGTCTACGACACCGGTCGGGGGTCGCGCGGGGCACCACTTCGACATCCGCGGGTACATACGGCCCTTGACGGGGTTGATGACCGGCGTGGGACTCTTCGCAATCGTGGCATTGGCAGTTGGTCTGTTCCGCGGATCGTTAACGGAAACCGTTCCCGTGACGGTCATTTCAGACAGGGCCGGACTGGTGATGAATCCGGATGCCAAGGTGAAGATGAACGACATCCAGGTCGGATCCGTCGCCACGATCGAGCAATTGTCCGACGGTGTAGCGGCGCTGCACTTGGCGATGGATCCCTCTCAACTGCATCTGATTCCGTCCAATGTGAAGGTCGACGTCGCGTCATCGACGGTGTTCGGTGCAAAGTTCGTACAGCTCACATCGCCGCCGGACCCGTCGTCGGTGCCACTTCACGCAGGTCAAGTCATCGAGGGAGACCACGTCACTGTCGAGCTAAACACGGTCTTCGAGCAGCTCACCTCTTTGTTGTCGACCATCAGGCCGGAGGATCTCAATCAGACACTGAGTGCATTGTCGTCTGGTTTCGTCGGTCGCGGAGAGAAGGTGGGCCAGGTCATCAGCGATCTGGACGCCACGTTGGCCGCGCTGGAACCGAGCCTGCAAACCCTGAGCCATGACCTGGCCGTCGCACCGAATGTGCTCAACACCTACGCCGATGCCGCCCCCGACTTGCTTAGCGTCACCGCGGATGCAACGGCGATCAGCCGAACCATTGTCGACGAGCAACAGGACCTCGACGCGCTCTTGGTCAGTGTCATTGGCTTCAGCGAGATCGGTAACGATGTGCTGACGACAAACCACCGTCCATTGGCCGACGTACTGCACCTACTGGCGCCCGTGACGGCGCTGACAAGCGAATACAACCAGGCCCTCTACAGCGCGCTCGCCGGAGCGGTGGAGCTTGCGCAGGTGCCGCCTGCACGGGTTCCCGGCGCCGAGGTCATGGCCAGCCTGGTGTGGGGTGCTGATCCGTACCGATACCCGTCCGATCTGCCGAAAGTCGCGGCGACGGGTGGACCGCAGTGTCTCGGCCTGCCGCGCGTGCCCTACGAGACGAGGCCGCCCTACGTCGTTGCCGACGTCGGCACCAACCCCTACGAGTACGGCAACGAGGGGATCGCGCTCAATGCCGCCGGTATCAAGGAATGGTTGTTGGGCCGACCACCTGACGGCCCACCGCGCAACACTGCCCAGATCGGTATGCCCGGATGAACCGGATATGGCCCACCGCAATGAAGTTCGGGGCGTTCGCGACGGTCATGCTGGTGCTCACGGCCGCGCTGGTGGCTGTCTTCGGCCAGTACCGGGGCGGATCGAACGACGAATACTCGGCGATCTTCGCGGATGTGTCTGACCTCGCCGAGGGCGACTCTGTACGGGTCGCCGGCATCCGGGTTGGCGCGGTCAGCCGCGTTGCGCTGCGTCCCGACAAGTCGGTGCTGGTCGACTTCGACGTGAACCGTGACGTGGTGTTGACGACTGGCACTCGCGCGGCAGTCCGTTACCTCAATCTCGTGGGGGACCGCTACCTGGAACTCGTCGACAGCCCGGGGGACACCCGAATATTGCCCGCCGGTTCGCAGATCCCCGCCGAGCGCACCATGCCCGCGCTGGACCTAGATGTTCTGCTCAACGGGCTCAAGCCTGTCGTGCAAGGTCTCGATCCCCAAGATGTCAACGAGTTGACGACCGCACTGATTCAGATCATGCAGGGTCAAGGTGGGACGGTCGAATCGCTGTTGTCGCGGACTTCGTCGTTCACCAATGCGCTCGCCGACAACAGCCAGGTGGTCGAGCAGTTGATCGATAACCTCAACGGCGCGATGGCCACTCTCGCCGCCGACGGCGAAAAGTTCTCCGGCGCCATCGAGAAACTGAGGCGCCTGGTCGGTGAGTTGTCGGCAGAGCGGGAGCCGATCGGTGACGCGATAGTCGCGCTGAGCAACGGGACAGCGTCGCTGGCCGGGCTGTTGGGACAGGTGCGGGGTCCGCTGGCCGGGACGGTGGACCAGCTCAACCGTCTCGCGCCGGCGCTGGATGAGAAAAAGGATCTCATCGACGGTGTGCTGCAGAAGTCGCCCGAGAACTACCGCAAGCTCGCCAGGATGGGCGCTTACGGAAGCTTTTTCAATTATTACCTGTGTGGCGTCACCTGGCGCGTGACCGATCTGCAGGGTCGCACTGCGGTCTTTCCGTGGATCAAGCAGGACACCGGGAGGTGCGCGGAAAACCCATGAACAGGTATCGCGGCCGAAGGCTGATCCGCTCCGGTTTCATCGGTGCCGTACTGATTGTTCTGATCATCGCGGTCGGCCTGCAGCCTGAGAGGTTGGTTGCCTGGGCCACTGCTATCCGATACCAGGCATTGTTCACCGAAGCCGGCGGCCTGGTACCCGGCAATGACGTTAAGATCGCCGGCTTCAAAGTCGGCAGTGTCTCCGATGTGTCGCTCGACCGTGGCCTGGCGGTCGTCACGTTCACCGTCGACAGCACCGTCGAACTCGGATCGCAGACGACTGTCCACATCCGCACCGGAACCCTACTCGGCGAGCGAGTGTTGACGCTGAAGTCCGCCGGCTCGGGCACGATGTCATCACTGGATCGCATACCGGAATCGCGAACGTCTTCGCCTTACTCACTTGCCGACGCTGTCGGCGATCTCACCACCAATGCCGCAGCCACCGACACGCAGTCGCTCAACCAGTCACTTGATGTCCTGTCCGCCACGATCGACCAGATCGCGCCACAACTGAAACCCACATTCGACGGGCTGACCCGATTGTCGGCGTCGCTGAACAGCCGCAACGAAACAGTGGCCGAGCTGCTCAAGCACGCTGCCGACGTCACAGGCATCCTTTCCCAGCGCAGTAACGAAATCAACACGTTGATCCTCAACGCCAACGACCTGACCGGTGTACTCGTCGAGCGTCGGCGCGCCATCGTGGATCTGCTGGCCGCGACATCAGCTCTCGCACAGCAAGTGTCAGCCATCGTCGCCGACAATGAGAAGGAGCTGGCCCCGACGCTGGAGAAGATCAACTCCGTCACGGCGATGTTGGAGAAGAACCGTGACAACATCGCCAAAGCCATTCCCGGTCTGGCGAAGTTCCAGAGCGGACTGAGCGAACTGGTCGCCAATGGTCCCTATTACGTCGGATACATCCCGAACCTCACGCAAGGCTCGATTCTGCAACCCTTCCTGGATTACGCATTCGGTTTCCGCCGAGGAACCAACGCCGGCCAACCGCCAGACAATGCCGGTCCACGGGCTGAGATCCCCTTCCCATACAACGGCATTCCGGAAGTGCAGCAGCAGGGGGGCCGATGAGTCGCAGGACGTTGACTGCCGCTACGGCCGGCTTGCTGGCGATAGCATTGATCGCCGCGACCACTTTCCTGATCAATCGGGCTCTCTTCGCCCCGAAGAGCATTACCGCCGATTTCGCTTCTGCGACTGCGATTTACCCCGGTGACCAGGTACGCGTCGCCGGTGTCAAAGTCGGCACCATCACGTCGATCGACCCGCAGGCCACCTTCGCCCGCGTGACCATGGACGTGGATCGAGGCGTGCCCATTCCCGCCGACGCAAAGGCGGTCATCGTCGCGCAGAATCTCATTTCGGCCCGGTACGTACAGCTGACACCGGCCTATCGAGACACCGGACCGCAGATGGCCGATGGCGCCCAGATTCCACTCGGTAGGACCGCCGTGCCCGTCGAGTGGGACGAGGTCAAGACGCAACTCACCCGGCTGGCAACGGAATTGGGCCCTAACAGCGGGAGATCCGACACGGCCACAGGCCGGTTCATCGACAGCGCGGCCAACGCGATGGCAGGCAACGGCGACAAGTTGCGTCAAACGCTGGCGCAACTGTCGGGCGTCGGGCGCATCCTGGCCGACGGAAGCGGCAACATCGTCGAGATCGTCAAGAACCTGCATACCTTCATCACCGCATTGCGGGACAGCAGCACGCAAATCGTCGAATTCCAAGGCCGACTGGCGACTTTGACCAGTGTGCTCGACGGAAGTAAATCGGACCTCGACGCTGCGCTGACCAACGTGTCTGAAGTTGTGGGCGAGGTAGAGCGTTTCGTCAGGACGACGCGCACCCAGACCGCCGAACAGGTTCAGCGACTGGCCAACGTGACTCAGAACGTGGTCGACCATCAGAAGGATCTCGAGCAGATTCTTCACGTCGCGCCGACGGCGATTGCCAACACGCTCAACATGTTCGATCCCCGTGACGGGGGAGCCACCGGCATCTTCACGCTGTCGAACATCAGCAGCCCGGTCCAGTTCCTATGTGGGGCGATCGGCGCCATCGAGAACACCACCGCATCCGAGACGGCGAAACTGTGTGCCCAGTATCTGGGGCCGGCGCTGCGGCTGATGAACTTCAACTACCTTCCGTTTCCCTTCAACCCGCTGCTGGCATCCATCCCGCCGCCGGAAGACTTCGTCTATACCGATCCCGCGCTCGCACCGGGTGGTTCGGGCGCACCGCCGGGGCCACCCGAAACACCGCCCGCCGTATCCGCCTACACCGGTGTGGGTGACGTTCCGCCGTCACCCGGTTACGGGCCGCCGCCACCTCCGGCCCCCACGGCCGCGACAGGATTGCCGGACCTGTTGCTGCCACCCGCGCCGCAATCATCTGCCGCTGCGCCACTCCCAGCTGAACAGCCAGCACGTGAAGGGACATCCTGATGAAAGTCGGTGCAACGACGCGCAAAGCCGCCGCGCTGCTGTGCGTGATGCTGACCGCGACGGCGTGCGGTTTTCAGGGCCTCAACTCGCTGCCGCTGCCCGGAGCGGCCGGACGGGGCCCTGACGCTGCGATCTACCATGTCGAGATCTCCAATGTAGGTACCTTGGAGCAGAATTCACCGGTGATGGTCGATGATGTCGTTGTCGGCAGTGTCGCGAAGATGAGGGTCAAGGGGTGGCACGCCGACGTCGAGGTGTCGGTACGCCCTGAAGTGCAGATTCCCGCCAATGTGCAGGCGCGAGTGGGCCAGACCAGTCTGCTCGGGTCGATGCATGTCGCGTTGGATCCCCCGCTGGGTCAAGCCCCTCAGGGGCGGCTGCTTCCCGGCGCGACCATCCCGATGTCGCAGGCGTCGGCGTTCCCCTCGACAGAGCGAACGTTGTCGACTTTGTCGACGGTGGTCAACTCAGGCGGTCTTGGGCAGATCGGCGACATCATCCACAGCTTCAACGCGGCTTTGCGCGGGCGGGTACCCGAAGCCAGGAACTTGCTGACGCGGTTGGACAGGTTCATCGGGGTGTTCGACGACCAGCGCGCCGACGTCATCGCGTCCATCGAGGCCCTCGACCGGCTTTCCGGAGCCCTGGTCGCCCAACGGGATGTCGTACGACAGGCCCTTGACGAGATCCCGCCGGCGTTGGATGTGTTGGTTGCCCAACGCCCGCAGTTCACCACGGCATTGGACCGCTTGCGCGCGTTCAGCCAGACCACGGTGGGCGTGGTCAACGACACGCAGACCGATCTGGTCGCCACCTTGTCGAACCTCGAGCCCACTGTACGAGCGCTTGCCGACGTTGGTCCCGATATTGATACCGCGTTGGCTTTCTTGCCGGTCATGCCCTTCGGGCAGAACCTCATCGACCGCGGAATCCGCGGTGACTACATGAACCTGTTCGCGGTTTTCGACCTGACAGTGCCCCGGCTCAAGCGCACGCTGCTCTCGGGCACGCGGTGGGGCGATCCACATGCATTGTTGGTACCGGCCCCGGGGGACCCCGGCTATGACGCGTTTTACGCCAATCCGCTGAACGCGCCGCTCGCATCTCCGCCGCCGGCACCGGCGGCAGACCCGACCGCGCCGGAACCCGCACCGGCACCCGGCGAGCCGCCCCCAGCCGACGCCGCGGTTCCCTCCAGCGGAGGACGCTGATGCTGACACGTCTTGTACGCGCACAGTTGGTCATCTTCACGATCGCGTCGGTGGTGGGTGTGGCGATGATGGTGGTGACGTATCTGCAGGCCCCAACTCTGCTCGGAATCGGGCGCATCAGCGTCACCGTCGAATTGCCGCGCGGCGGAGGTCTTTACCGGCTTGCCAACGTGACGTACCGAGGTGTGCAGGTCGGCAAGGTCACAAACGTGGAACTGACGGCGACAGGTGCTCGGGCGACGCTGTCGCTACAGACGTCTCCCAAGATCCCCAGCGATCTCGTCGCAGCGGTCCGGAGCGTTTCGGCGATCGGGGAGCAGTATGTCGACCTCAAACCGCGCAGCGCTTCACCACCGTACCTGCACGACGGCTCGATCATCTCGGTGAGCGACACCGAAGTTCCGCAGCCCGTCGGACCCATGCTCGACAGCGCGAGTGCCCTGCTCGCCAGCATTCCACAGGACAAGATCGCCGTCCTGCTCGACGAATCAGCCAAGGGCCTCAACGACGCGGGCTTCGACCTAGGGTCACTCGTGGACTCCTCGGCGACGATCGCAGCCGACAGTCGCGGTGTTGCCGGTCAGCTTCGCAGCCTGATCGACGACAGCCGACCACTTCTTGAAGGTCAGGTCGAATCGCAACAGGACACCCGCACCTGGACGCACAGCCTGGCCAACGTCACCGAACAGCTCGTGAAGAACGACCCGCAGATTCGCACCATACTGGAGTTGACACCGAGTGCGCTGCAGGAAGTTTCGCAGCTATTGGACAGTGTCAGACCAACTCTGCCGGTACTACTGGCGAACCTGTCCAGCCTCGGCCAGGTCGGGGTCACCTACCTGCCTTCACTGGAACAGCTGCTGGTATTGGTGCCGCCGTTCTTCGCCGATCTGCAGGCCATCGCTCCCCACAACAATGCGACGGGCCTCCCGCTGGGCAACTTTCGAATCCAGATGAGCGATCCGCCGTCGTGCACGGTGGGGTTCCTGCCGCCGTCGCAATGGCGTTCACCGGCAGACACCACCACCGTCGACACCCCGGAGGGGTTGTACTGCAAGCTTCCGCAAGACTCACCCATCCTGGTGCGCGGCGCGAGAAATCTACCCTGCATGGCGCATCCGGGAAAGCGCGCGCCGACAGTGGAGATCTGCGATAGCGACAAGCCCTACGAACCGCTGGCGATGCGGCAGCATGCGCTCGGCCCGGCTCCCATGGATCCGAACCTCATCGCCCAGGGTGTACCACCGGATGACCGCGTTGACCTGGACGCCCACATCTACGCACCCGTCGAGGGCACCCCAATGGCGCCGGGAGCCCCGCCGGCGCCGGGAGCTCCGCCGCCGCCCGCCTCCGGAGCGCCGGCGCCACCCGCTGCTCCGCCCGTCGCAGGCGGTGGCGGCGCCGTGCCCGCAGCACCGAGTTCCTCGTCAAGCGGACATCTTTCACCGCTGCCGGTCGCGGTCGCCACTTATGATCCCGGCACTGGTCGCTACATGGCGCCGGACGGGACCATGCACCAGCAGTCGAGCTTGGTGACGGCGCACACGCCGACCAGCTGGAAGGACCTCGTGATGGCGCCGCCTGCGGTATCACCATGAGCCTCAGGAGGATTCAAGCCGTGACGGTCGTGCTGATCGCGACCGTCGCAGGCAACGTGGCGACTCCGCCGGTATCGGCTTCTGTGAACCCGGCACTCAACGGAACTTATATCGCAACATCCGACGGTTTCTGGGCCAAGAGCAATGAGACCCGTAGGGCCGAAGCGACTGTGGTGAGTACCTGGACAATCGCCTCGTCGTGTACCGGCGCATACGACTGCACAGGAACAGTCACCTCCGACCACGGGTGGTCGGCCGAGATCGTCTACATCAGCCGAATGTGGTTCGTGACTCGCGTTCTCGACAACTGGGTACGATGCCCCGACGGCACCACGCCGCCTGGCAAACAGATCTTCAAGTTCTACGAAGACCCCAATTCCTCAGGGAAGTACGTCGGTTGGGACACCGCTACCGGGCCCAGCGGCGCCTGCGGCGTCAACCGTCCGCTCTTCATCGAGATGCCGTTCACCCTCGTTCCGAACTAACGGGCGCGTCCCGCGAGGAGAGTGGTCAGCCGACCATCGCGGCTATGGTGTCGACCACACAGGCGGGTCGGTCCGATCCTTCGACCTCCACGGTCACCCGCACCGTGGCCCTGGCGCCCTTGTCGGTGCGCTCCACCTCGATAAGCTCAGCACCTGCGCGGATGCGTGAGTCGACCGGAACGGGCGCCGGGAACCGCAGCTTGTCGACACCGTAGTTCACCTGCATCGACAAGCCCGTCACCTTGTAGATCTGTTGCACGAGAATGGGCACGAGCGACAGCGTGAGATAGCCGTGGGCGATTGTTTTGCCGTAGGGCCCTTTTGCGGCCTTCTCAGCATCGACGTGGATCCACTGGTGATCGCCCGTCGCCTCGGCGAACAGGTCGATTTCCTTCTGGGTGACCTGGTGCCATCCGCTGTAGCCCAGGTGCTCGCCGACGTGCGTCGCGAATCCCGCGACGCCCTGGTACTCCTTCGGCAGCGTCTGCGTCATGCCGGAACCCTGTTGAGTCCTAACTGCTCGATCGCGTTGCCGCCCATGATCTTCGCCTTCGTGGAGTCGGACAGGCCCTCGAGCCGGTCGACGAAGCTCAGCGGGTCGCCGATGCCCTCGGGGTGGGGGAAGTCCGAGCCGAACATCACGTGGTCCTCGCCCATGATGTCGATGATGCCCTGGATGTCGTCCTCGAGGAACGGGTGGATGTAGACGTTGCGCTTGAAGATCTCGACGGGGTGCTCGTCGAACTCCTTGGGCATGGTCCGGTAGGCCTTGTCCAACAGCCGCAGCAGGTTTCGCACCCAGCCGCTGCCGTTCTCCACCACGAGGATCTTGAGATCGGGGAAGCGGGAGAGTGCACCGTGGCAGATCAGGGCGGCCAGCGTGTCCTCCATCGCCCGGAAGCCCATCACCACCTCGCGCAGCGCGCTGGGCTTGAACGACAGGTACTCGTCGCCGCCCTCCCACTCCATGAGGTGCTTCTGGTAACCGCTGTCGGCGGCGTGGAACGTCACGGGGATGCCGGCGTCGACGACCTCCTGCCAAAACGGATCGAACTCCGGCAGGCCCATCGAGCGCGAGCCGCCGAACCGACTCGGCACGGGGGCGGGGCGGACCAGGAACGTCTTCATGCCGCGCTCGAGGCACCAGCGGAACTCCTTGATGGCCTCGTCGACCAGCGGCAGACAGATCACCGGCGTGGCGAAGATGCGGTCCTGGTAGTTGAACGTCCAGTGCTCGTGCATCCACTCGTTGAGCGCGTGGATGATGGCGTGGGTGAGGACCACGTCGTCGGTGGTGCGCTCCTCGATCAGACTGGCGAGCGTCGGATACATGACGCACTGGTCGATGCCGAGCTCGTCCATCAGTTCCAGCCGGGGCGCCGGACTCTGGAAGGCGGGGATGACGTCCATCGGCTCACCGACGAACTCGCGGAAGTTCAGCCCCTCGGGGTTGTTGCCGAGGAAGTAGTCCTCGGCGCTGCCCGGCCGGGCGACCCGCTCGAACGTCGGGTTCGGGATCATATGGCTGATGTGGTCCTTGACGACCAGCTTCGGCCTGCCGTTCACCTCCACGTAGCCGACCTTGCCCCGGTGCTGCTTGGGCAGGTACTTCGTGAGGGCGTCCGTCGTCTCGTACATGTGGTTGTCGATGTCGAAGACCGGGTACGGCAAGGACCGGGTGGACATGGAGCCGACCTCCTCAGCGCAGCGAATATGACCGTTTGCGGTTTGTGAGAATGACGTTATCACCAAGCTCGGGCAACATCCATATCAGGGTTGGGCGCCGGCGAGCCCTTTCCAGGCTTTGACCACCTCGTCGGTCGTGGTCACTGTCGCAAGCAGGGCCAACGTGTTGTCGATGACAGACTCCGCGTACTCGCGTGGATAGCCGGCCACCGCATCGCGGGGCAGCACGAACTGATAGCTGCGATTGACGGCATCCATCACGAAGTTCGTAATGGCGATGTTGACCGAAACACCCACTCCCACAATCGTGCTGATGGTCAGGTTGCGCAGCACCGAGTCGAGGTCGGTGCCGGTCATGGGGCCGACGCCGTGCAGGCGGGTCAGGACGATGTCGCTGGGGGCCTGGCCGAGTTCGGGCAGCAGGGATGCGCCGGGACTCCCGGGCGTCAAGTCGGCGGCGAAGGACTTGCCCGCCATGAACAGCCGGGCGTTGGTGTTCGAGCCGCGGTTGTCGGGGCGCTTCTCGATGAGGCAGTGCACCACCGTGACGCCGGCCGCGCGGGCGGCGTCGAGCAGGGTGGCGATATTCGGAATCGCCTCTCGGCGCGCCTCTTCTGCGAGCATCGGCAGGCCGGCTTGCGGGCCGATCACGCCGCCCTGGCACTCCTGGGTGACCAGCGCGGTGGTGGCGGGGTTGAGAAGGTCGAGCAGGCGTGGTTGCGGCATGAGAACACACGTTATCGTGTATCGGCAACTTATGTTTACACGGAGGCCAAATGGACAGCTGGGAGCTCGAAGTCCGAGAGTCGGTTCGGCAGACGCTATCCGACTACACCGCTGCCACCGATCGGTTTGATCTCCACGCGCTGGCGAAGTGCTTCGCCGCCGACGGCGTCCTGGAGTTCAGTGGCGGTGCCGAACCGCTGACGGGCCCAGCCGCGATCGAAAGGGGCCTCGGTGCCGCGATGGCCAGGGGGTCCGACACCGCCCGCCCGGCTCCGTCTTACGTCCGCCACCACGTGTCGAGCATCCGTTTCGGGCACGTTGCCCGCGACCGTGTCGAAGTCAGCAGCTATTTCGCTGTGCACACCGACATCGGACTCGACCACTGGGGCCGCTATCGCGACGCCCTGGTGCCCATCGACGGCCGTTGGCTGTTCGCGCATCGGCGCATCGGTGTCGACGGGTTCGCCGCCGACTCCCTCATGAGATGAACTCCTCGGCGAAAGCACGCGCGCGATCAATGACTTCGGACCGGTTGCCGCCGTCGGGGGCTATTGTCAGCCACGTCACGCCCATAGCTTCCAGCTTCGCGATCGTGGCGTGCCGTTCGTCGGTGGACCTGCTGTCATCGAGCAGGTTGCCGACGGAGAAACAGATGTCCAACGGTTCCGTGCGGCCGATCTCGGCCGCGTATTTCTTGGCCCATGCGATCGCGGACTCCAGTTCCTCGAGCGTGGAGATCTCCGCGGTTCGTGACGCCGCGGCGTAGCCGAACGTGTTGAACGGCGCCCAGCCCTGGGCACGCGACGCCGCGCGCCGCACCGCGGGCTTGCTGTTTCCGCCGACCCACACCGGCAGGGGAGTCGCAGGCAGTGGCCGCATCCGGACCCCGCGCGCGTTGAACGACGTGCCCTCGTAAGCGACGTCCTCTCCGGTCAGCACCTTGCTCAGCACGTCGAGCGCCTCGTCGAGCAGCGCGCCGCGGGTATCGAAATCGACTCCCAACGCTCTGAATTCGGGCTTCAAGTAGCCAGCGGCAGTACCGAGAATGAGCCTGCCACCGGACAGGACGGCGAGGCTCTGTATCGACTTCGCACCCAGGAAGGGGTTGCGATAGGCGGCGATATATACGTTGGTCAACAACTTCACGTCGGTGGTGGCCGCTGCCGCGAACGACAACGCGACAAACGGGTCGAGGGCATGATGTCCGCCGTGGTCGAGCCACTTCGCGTCTGGCGCCGGGTGGTCGGTGACGTGCACAGCGGCGAATCCGGTGGCCTCGGCGGCGCGGGCGATCTCCGCTATCGCTGTGGCGGAGACGAACTCGTCTACGGCCTCAACCCGCTGGGTGGGTAGTTCGAGTGAGAACGAAACGGTCACGGTTGTCCTTTCAGGTGCTGACGAGGGTCGCCAGGCGCTGGGCGTGATAGTCGGGAGTGCCGAAAATCAACTGGGTGGCCTTCGCGCGACGGACGTAGAGGTGGGCGTCGTGCTCCCAGGTGAATCCGATGCCGCCGTGGATGCGCATGTTGTCCAGCGCAACCTGCAGGAACGCCTCCGAGCACACCATCTTGGCCACCGAGGCCGCCACGGCCTGCTCCGCGCCGTCGGGCAGACCGGCGGCATGCCGTACGGCGGATCGAGCGCCCTCCACCAGGACCAGCATGTCCGCGCAGCGGTGTTTGACGGCTTGGAAGCTGCCGATGGCGCGGCCGAACTGGATCCGTTCCTTCGCGTAGTTCACCGCCATGTCGAGGCATCGCTGCGCGGCCCCGAGCTGTTCGGCGACGAGCGCAATGACGGCATCGCGATATGCCCGCTCCAGTCCGGCCGCGGCGCCACCGTCGGCGCCGATCAGCCTGGCGGTCACGCCGTCGAAGCTCAGCCTGGCGACCTTGCGCGTACGGTCGAGTGTCGCCAGCGGCTCGCGGCCTAGCCCGTCGGCGTCCGCATCGACCGCGAACAGCGACGTGCCGGCCTCCGTGTTCGCCACGGCGAGAATCAGTTTCGCGGTGTGTCCATCAATCACGCGATCGGCGCCACCGTCGAGTCGATAGCCGGTGCCGTCTCTACGCGCGGTCAGTGTCACCGCGTCGGGGTCCCAGGCGTCGAGGGTGCCGTTGAAGATCACGGTGGCGGTACTCGCACCGCCGACGAGCGCGGGCAAGTACTCGCGCATCGCGGCGGCGTCGCCGCTGCCGAGCAGTGTCGGGATCGCCAGGGCGACCGTGGCGAAGAACGGTGAACACAGCAGCGTCGCGCCCATCTCCTCGAAGACGACCGCCAACTCCGGCAGACCCGCGCCGGCGCCCTCGAACTGTTCGGGCACGGCGATCGCGGCCAGGCCGAGGTCAACGGACAGCGCGCGCCAGATTTGGTCGTCATACCCCCCCGGAGAATCCATCGCGGAGCGCACGGCGCTGATCGGAGACCGGGCGGCGAGGAAATCCCGGGCGACGTCACGCAGGTCGCCGTGATCGACCGCCTCAGCCGCGGACACGAAGTCCGCCCCCGTCGCATGCCATGAATACCATTGGTGCAGACATGTTTTCCTCACGCACGGGCGCGGCGTCCCCTTTCAGAGGTGACCGGTCCGACAGCGATCGCATGCAATCGAGATAACCTGGGATAGGCATTACCGATGAAGGATAGTATCTTTTCCTGAAAGAGAGAATATTCATTCTCGCACAGAGGAGCGGCCCGGTGACGACCTTGGATTACGGCATCTTCGACTGCGACACGCACTGCTATGAGACGCGTGACGCTTTCACCCGGTACCTACCCAGCGAGTTCAAGGACCGCGCCATCACGACTGTGCGGGGCGCCGACGGCGTGGAGGTGATCCTTGCCGGTCACCGCGTCGCGACGTTCAACAGCGAGGGCGGGCTCGGCCTGGACGTGGCGTACCGCCCCGGCTCCCTGAAGGAGATGCTGCGCCAGATGGGCTCGGGCAATCCCGAGGAATCCTACGAGCCGCAGCCCATGCAGCCGGAGTACATCGAACGTTCGGCGCGGCTCGCGGTGATGGCCAAGCAGAATGTCGAGCGGATGGTCATCTATCCAAGTGGCATGGCGCTGGCCGCCGAACACTACGTCGACGACACCCCGGCGCTGTACGCCAACCTGCGCTCGTTCAACCGCTGGATCGACGACGAGTGGGGCTTCGACTTCGAGGGCCGGATCTACGCGACCGCATTGTTGTCTTTGCGCGACCTCGATTCCGCGGTCGCGGAGACGGAAGCGATCATCGCGGCGGGCGCCAAGTTCGTGATGCTGCCGACCGGCCCCGCCTACGGGCGGTCACCGGGGGATCCGTATTTCGACCCGGTCTACGCGCGGCTGCAGGAGGCCGGCTGCGTGCTGGTGTACCACATCATGCCGTTTTGGTATTTCAACGCAATCTCACCTGCGTGGGGACACAACCCTGACCCCGCGTCGTGGCACATGTCGGCGTGGCAGTGGATGAACATCTACGGTCAGCGGCCGATCGAGGACACGCTATCGGCGTTGGTCTTCGACAACCTGTTCGGCCGCTTCCCGAAGCTCAACGTACTGGTCGCCGAACACGGCGCCGAATGGGTACCGTTTTTCGTCAAGCACATGGACAAGAGCCGCGGTATGGGCCGCAACGGCCCGTGGATCGGAGGCAAGCTGACCGAGCGGCCGTCGGCGATCTTCCGGCAGCACGTCCGGGTCGTGCCGTACCCCGAAGACGACATCCCGGGCATCGTCAGCAGCCTCGGGTACGACGACGTACTGGTGATGGGATCGGATTACCCGCACGCCGAGGGACTGGCCGAACCCGCCGATTTCCTCAAGCTGCTCGACCCGCTCGACGACGCGGCCAAGAAGCGGATCATGCGCGACAACGCCGATCAGCTGCTATCCCGGAGCTAACCGTCTGATGTCGGATGAGGACGTCGACCTCGACCTGCTGCGGGCGTCCGCGCGGGACTTCCTCTCCGAACGCGGAGACAAGGAATCCGTCGAAGACCTCGCGGCGATGGACTGGACCGCACTGCTGGTCGACGAGTCGATGGGCGGCGTCGGGTGGCGGCCGGTCGAAACATGCGTCGTGGCAGAGGAACTCGGGCGCGCGCAGGACAGGTCCGCATGGTTCGGCACCACATTGGCCGCCGCGGCGATCGCCGCCGCCCCCGACGAGGTGCGGGACGGCTGGCTGCCCCGTCTGATGGCCGGCACGGCGACCGCTGGCTTTACCATCGCCGACGACTCCGCGCGCGTCATCCGCGGCGACGAGGTCGATGTATTAGTCACCGTGGGGCGCAACGGAATCCACATTATAGCGGACCTCGATGGCCGACGGACCCGGTTGGACGACGATCTCCTTGACGTCACCAGGCCGGTGTGGCGCGTCGCCCTCGCCGGGGCGCCGAGCACGCTGATCGGATCAGCGGAACGGAGTGACCAGTTGCTCGGGGTGGCCCGGCTGCTCATCGCCGCCGATTCAGTCGGCGCGGTGTCCATGACGCTCGAGCGGCTGACGGCCTATCTGAAGGAGCGCATCGCGTTCGGCCGGCCGGTCGCTGGATTTCAAGCGATCCAACATCGCCTCGTCGACCTCCTCGTCCTCGAGGCCAAGGCCCGCGCCATCGTGATGAAGGCGGCCCGCGCGATCGCCGCCGCCGACGACGGTGCGACCGCACTCACGACGGCCGCACACGCCTTCGTCGCGGCGAAAGCCACTGCGGCGGTGGACGAATGCATGCAGCTGTCCGGCGGTATCGGTTTCACCTGGGAGTATCCACTGCACTACGAATTGCGCCGGGTCTTCACCAACGGCCATCTGATCGGCACCGTCCGGTCGAGTCGGGCGCTGTTCGCGGAGGTGTCCGGCTGGTGAGTGGGTACGGGAACCGACCGAGCGATTCGGCGCTGGTCGACTTCAGGAGCCGGGTGCGCACGCATATCGCCGAGCATGCGCCACCCATCGAGGCGCGGGAAGGACATCGCGCACCCGAGAACGCCGAGCAGGAAGCTCAGTTGCGGGCATGGTTCGCCGGGCTGTTCGACGCCGGATTCGTGGGAGCGGACTGGCCCGTCGAATACGGCGGACGCGCCGATCACCATCCGCTCCATGACCGGATCGTCAGCGAGGAGATCCTTAGGGCCCGTGCACCACGCCCGGTCGACCAGGTCAACCTGGCCGCACACGTGTTGCTGCACTTCGGGTCCGACGAGCAGAAGCGCCGGCTGCTGCCACCGATCCGGCGCAGCGAGCACGTGTGGTGCCAGCTGCTCAGCGAACCCGACGCTGGCAGCGACATCGCCGGCATACGCAGCCGCGGGATGCAGCAGGACGACGGTACGTGGGTCATCGACGGCCAGAAGACCTGGATCACCGACGGGCACTGGGCGGACATGGGTTTGGCGCTGATCCGCACCGATCCGGCGTCGTCGCGGCATCACGGCCTCTCGGTCTTTGGCATTCCGCTGTCCGCGCCCGGCGTCGAAGTCCGCCCGATCCGGACCGTCGGCGACGCCATCGAGGTCAACGAGGTGTTCATGACCGGGGTGCAGGTCGACGCCGACAACCTCATCGGTGAGGTCGGCCAGGGCTGGTCGATCATCATGACGGGCCTGGACTTCGAACGCTTCGGCATCGGCGGCAACGTCATCCTGCTGGAGCTGCTGATCGACGACCTCGTCGTGCTCGCCCGTCATGGGCTGGTGGACGGCGCACCCGCGCTGACGCACAACGAC
The DNA here is from genome assembly GCF_001499985.1 of Mycobacterium sp. IS-1556. Taxonomy (NCBI): domain Bacteria; kingdom Bacillati; phylum Actinomycetota; class Actinomycetes; order Mycobacteriales; family Mycobacteriaceae; genus Mycobacterium; species Mycobacterium sp. IS-1556. The sequence continues at coordinate 165,923 of NZ_LQIM01000039.1, read as the reverse complement.
ATCCGGCAGAGCATCGCCGAACTCGCGGTCGAGGTTGAGGTGGCGAAGGCGTTCATCGACGACCACGTCGAACGGCTGATGGCCGGCGCGGAGCAGCCCGGCGACGGCTCGATCGCCAAACTGAGTTTCGCCGAGACCTATCACCGGGTTTCCGCCTACGGTGCCCAGCTTGCGGCTACGGTGTGCACGGACGGGTCGGTAGACCCGACGGTTGAGCAGGCCGAGGAGCGATTACGCGAATGCTGGTTGTGGTCCCGCGCGTACACCATCTCCGGTGGAAGCTCTGAGATGATGCGCAACATCCTCGCCAAGCGGCGGATGATGCTGCCGAGCAGTTGATGTCCAAAACCTATTGGGGTCTGGTCGACACGGCGGCCCAGGACCACCCCGATCGCGTCGTGCTCGTCGACGACTTCGGGCGCCATCTTACGTGCGCTCAGTTGCGGGACGCGGCGGAGCGCACGGCCGCCGCGCTGGCCGAACGCGGTGTCGCCGACGGGGTGGTGGTGTCGTGGCAACTGCCGACCACTTTGGAGACGATGGTGGTGATGGTCGCGCTGGCCCGCCTCGGCGCGGTCCAGAATCCGATCCTGCCGATCTGGCGCGAGCATGAAGTCGGTTTCGCCACAGCGCAACTCGGCACGGACGTCATCGTCGTACCGGGCAGGTGGCGTGGTTTCGACCATGTCGCGCTGGCCAACGATCTTGCGGACAAGCAGCCGATGACGGTGGTGGTCGTCAACCACGAAGCACCGCTCACCGACGGGTTACGCCTTCCCGCAGGGGACCCGGCGACACTGCCAGCGTCGCCGACGTCGGGAACTCTGCCGCGTTGGGTCTACTACTCGTCGGGTACCACCGCAGCGCCGAAAGGCGTGCGGCACTGCGACCGATCCGTGATCGCCGGATCGGCGGGCGTGGTCGGCATGGTGGGCGCCTCCAGTAGCGATGTCAACCCGATTCCGTTCCCGGTGTCGCACATCGGCGGGGCCGCAATGCTGGCGGCCAGCCTGTTGACCGGTATGCGACTGGTGTTGTTCGACGCGTTCGATCCGGTGTCGGGGCCGCTGGCCATCGCCGCGCACCGGCCCACGCTGCTCGGCACAGCCACGCCATTCTTCGTCGCCTACATGGCCGCGCAACGCGAACACGGCAGTGAGCCGCTCTTCCCGAACCTGCGTGGCTGCGTCGGAGGCGGAGCACCAATCACTGCCGAGCTGGGACGTCAAGTCCGCGAGACGCTTTCGGTTGCCGGTATCGCGAACTCCTGGGGGCTCACCGAGTTCCCGGTGGCCACCTCGCCACGCCCGGACGAGGCGCCGGAGGTGCTCGATCACACGGTCGGCCGCCCGGTGCCGGGGGTGTCGGTGCGGGTTGTCGACGAGTCTGAGCGGGAGGTCGGCGCGGGCGAGGAGGGCGAGTTGCGACTCAAGGGGCCGCAGTGTTTCCTCGGCTACGTCGACGAGGCCTTGAACGCCGACGCATTCGACGCCGACGGCTGGTTCCGAAGCGGTGACCGGGGCCGCGTCGACGCCCGCGGCAACGTCGTCGTGACCGGGCGAATCAAAGACGCAATCATCCGCAACGCGGAGAACATCTCGGCGCTGGAGATCGAGGGAGTGTTGGCCACCCATCCCGCGGTGGCCGACGTCGCGGTCATCGGGGTGCCGGATCCACGCACCGGCGAACGGGTGTGCGCGGTCGTGGTGGCCGAACCCGGCACCGCGGTGACGCTGCCCATGCTCGCCGAGCACTGCCTAGCCTGGGGGTTGAGTAGACACAAGTCGCCGGAGAGCCTGCAACTGGTGGAGGCGCTGCCGCGCAACCTCACCGGCAAGGTTCTGAAGAACGAGTTGCGTGCCCGGTTTTCTTGACCGCGGGCGCACGCTTGTTGTACGCAAACTGCGAGACAGGATGCGAACAACCGTGCGCTCGCGACTCAAACGCCGATGAGCTCCTTGAGATTTCCACCCATAATTCGCGCGGTGGTGTCCTCGGGCAGGTTCTGGAGCTCCTTGACGAAATCCGCCGGCTCGGCGAGGCCCTCTGGGTGCGGGTAGTCCGAACCGAACATCACACGGTCGGCGCCAAGGATGTCGATGAGGTGCGACATGTCTTCCTCATGGAACGGGTTGACCCAGACGTGCCTGCGGAAGACATCGCTGGGATGTTCGCTGAAGTCGTACGGCCGCTTGTGGTACACACGGTCGAAGACGTCCAACAAACGGTGCGCCCACGAGCCGCCGTTTTCGATCACGCCGATGCGCACCCCGGGAAAGCGCTCGAACACTCCGTGAGCGATGAACGCAGCGAGGGTATCGAAGATATTGCGGCTCTCCTCGTAGATGAAACCCCGCAGTTTGCTCAGCGCGAATCCGTTGAACTCCGCTGCGTCCTCCCAATCGTCGACGTAGCGCTCATAGCCGGAGTCCGAATTGTGCATCTGCACCGAGATGCCCGAAGACTCGACCAGCCGCCAGAAGTCGTCGAATTCCGGCAGTGCCGCCGAACGCGACGTGCCGTCTTCGCGCGGAACTGGTGCGGGACGGATCAGGACCGTCCTGGCGCCGTTCTCCAGGCACCATTCGAGCTCCTTGACACCCAGTGCGGGATCGTTGAGCGAGATGGCGGGCACGGGAAAGATCCGGTTCTGGTAGTTGAACGTCCAGTCCTCGAGCAGCCACCGGTTGAATGCGTGGGTGACCGCGTGGGTGAGTTCGGTGTCGGACTTCGTGCGCTCCTCGAGCATGCCGGCAGTGGTCGGGAACATCACGGCGCCGTCGACGCCCTGCCGGTCCATCAACGCCAGACGCAGGTCGGGGCGGCGGAACTCGTCGGGACAGCGGATGGGCTCGGCCAGCTCCCGCAGCGTCTTACCTTCTGGGTTTATGCCACGGAAGTAGTCGGCCCACGCGCCGGGAGTGGGGATCACCTCGTAGGTCGGGTTCGGAATCGTCTCGGTGATGACACCGAGGATCTGTAGCTTCTTTCGTCCCTTGACATCGACGAACTTCAACGCCTCCGAGTACTTCTCAGGCAGATAGCGGGTGTAGGCGTCGATGGTCTCGTACATGTGGTTGTCGGCATCCCACACCTCGAACGCCTTGGGCTCGGTCATCGTCAATTCCTCTCCGGCAAGGACGTGCCACGACGGGATGGCAACGACGCTATCCTAAAACGAGAGGATACATTCTCGCATTGGAACTGCTGGGTCGGGGCTCATCTGCAGTGACCTCATGAAGTGAGAAGCAGCATTTCCGATTGTGCATCCGCGCGAAGGTTCCAGGGGCCATGGATCGCCACGACCGCGGCGAGCGCGCAAGCTTGTACGCGACACGCCGATGCCGGCGTACACAACTGAGCGCTCGTGGCTGCTCGCCGGAGAGCCGGTGCCTATGCGTCGGCCAGCGCAGCGAGTTCGCGTTTGAGAACCTTGCCGACGTCGTTGCGCGGGAGCCGCTCGACGAACACCACACGCACCGGAACGCGATAGGGCGTCAGCCGTTCCCGGCACCAGGCGATCAGGTCGTCCTCGCTGCGCGCATCGTCGACACGTACGACGAAGGCCCACGGCACTTCGCCGAGGCGCTCGTCCGGGACGCCCACCACCGCGGCTTCTCGTACCCCGTCGGCCGCCAGCAGCACCTCCTCGACGGTGCCGGGGAACACCTTGAGCCCGCCCCGGTTGATCATGTCCGACACGCGGCCGTCGAGCCACAGAAACCCATCCTCGTCGAACCAGCCGAGGTCGCCGGTGTGGAACCAGCCGTCGTCGGTCAGCCTGTCGACGAACGCGGGGTCGATCTTGCGGGCCGCGGTCGTCGGTGTGCGGACCATCACCTCGTCGTCGGCGATCATGACGTCGATGCCCGGCAGCGGACGTCCGACCGAGCCGAGTTTCGTCTCGCCCCATGCGCGGGCATCGGCCGCCGACCAGCCGACCACCTCACCGCCGAGTTCCGTTTGGCCGTACGAATTCAGCACGAGCACACCGAACTTGTCGCGGAACCGGGCGGCCTGTACGGGGGACAGGGGAGCGGTGATGGAGCGGACGATCTTCAGCGGCGACAAGTCCATGACCGACTCGTCGTGCAGGACCATCGTCAACGCCGCAGGCGGCAACACCGTGGAGCGCAGCTGGTGGCGCTTGACCAGCGCCGCGAAGTCCGCCGGCGAGAACCGGTCCATCAGTACGACGCCCGAGCCCGCGCGGAAGGCGAACAGCACCTGGTAGATGCCCGCCCACAGGGACAGCGACAGTGGCACCAGGTTGGGCATAGGCGCCATTTTCTTCTGCGCTGCGCCAGTCTTCCGCCCTCGCAGTTTGGCCAACAGCCGGTCGATCAGGTCGAGCACGGTGGTGTGCCGCAGCGGCACCGGCTTCGGGGGTCCGGTGGTTCCCGAGGTGAACTGCAGCAGCGCGACGTCCGAGTCGTACTGCCGGGGCTCGCCGGTCCTGCCGGTCGCCGGAGCAAGCGTCCACCCCAGTTCCGATCCGGAGACGACGGGCAGGTCGAATCCCGAGAACCGGTGGGCGAGTTCGGGCGTCGTGATCAAAGCGACCGGTTTGAGGGTTTCGAGCTGGGAGGCAACCTCAGCATCGGCCGCCCTCGGGTTGAGCGGTGTGTAGACACCACCGGCACGCCAGGTCCCGAACAGCGCCGCGACGGTGGTGGCGTCGTTGGGCAGCATCGCCGCGACCACTTGGCCGGTCGCGAGGCCGGCGTCGGCCAGTACCGCGGCAAGGCGGTCCGCACTCGCGGCCAGGTCCTCACGTGACACGTCGATCGCCAGCGTGTGCACGGCGGTGTCGGGAAGGTCGGCCAGTAGCTCGGCAAGACTCACGAGTCCGCCTCCAGCGGTTGCCAATCGGGAGTCCGCTTGTCGGCGAACGCCTGCGGGCCCTCGTTCTGGTCAGGATGGCCCCACATCGATGTCAGGTGTTTGGCACCCTCGCGGCACGCGTCGGTCAGGCCGTGCTCCAGCGCGCCCCACAGTGCGCGTTTGGTGGCTCGCATCGCGGCCGGCGAGTTCCTGGCGATCTTCTCGGCCAGTTCCTGTGCGACGTCGCGCAGCTTGTCGGGCGGGTCGACGATTTGGCTGATCATGCCCAGCTGGTACGCCCGTTGGGCGCTGAGGCGTTCGTGGCTGCCGACGAGCGCCATTCGTAACACCGCCTCGGCGGACATCTTTCGCATCAGCGCGATCGTCTCCAATGCGCTCACCTGACCGATGGAGACGTGCGGGTCAACGAACGTGGCGTCGGACGACGCGATGACGATGTCGGCGTCGGCGACCCAGTGCAGCCCACCGCCCGCGCACACCCCGTTGACCGCGGTGATGACGGGCTTACCGACATTGCAGTGCCAACCCGTCAACTTGAGATCCAGCGTGCGCATGGTTTCCTGAAACTGCTGCACGCCTTCGCCGTCGAGATCCTCGACGTCGGCGCCCACCTGAAACGCCCTGCCGTTGCCGGTGTGCACGATCACGCGCACATCGGGGTCGGCGTCCAGTTCCGCCCATGCCTTGGGAAACTCTTCGCGCATCATCTGGTCGTACGCGTTGAGCCGGTCGGGCCGGTTGTTGATGATCCAGCCGACCGGACCGCGCCGCTCGACAATCAACCGCTGATAGGTCACGAAACCTCCACCGGGTCAAGCGGTTGCCAGCGTGCTGGACGCTTCTCACGCCATGCCCGCACTCCTTCGGCATGGTCGGGGTGATCACGCAATCGCCAGATCTCCGCGGTGGCCGCGGTTCTGGCATCGGACAGGCCGACCTCCAGGGAATGCCACAACGCCTTCTTGGTGGCCCGCATCGCGGTGGGCGAGTTGGTCGCGATCGCAGCGGCGAGCCGCCCGGCCGTCGCCCGCAGCTCGTCGGCCGCCACCACCTCCGAGACGATGCCCAACTCGTATGCGCGCTCGGCGGAAATCCGTTCACTTCTGCCGCTCAGCGTCATTCGGGTGATGGTCTCCATCGGCGATCTGCGCAACAGGGTGATCGCCTCATACGCGACCGCCTGTCCCACCGACACGTGCGGGTCGACGAACGACGCCTCCTGGGCCGCGATGACGATGTCGGCGTCCGCGATCAGATGCAGACCGCCGCCCGCGCACACCCCGTTCACGGCCGCGATCACCGGCTTCCACACGTCGCAGTGCCAGGACGAGATCTTCAGTTCGGCGTCCCGGGTGCGGCGCGAATGTTTGCGCATGGCCTGTTTGTCCCTGGCGACCTGCACCACGTCCATGCCGGTGCAGAACGCCTTGCCGTTGGCGGTGTTGACGATGACGTGCACGTCGGGGTCGGCGTCCAACTGGGCCCACGCGGTCTCGAGCTCATCGAGCATGAGGGCATCGAATGCATTGCCGGCATCGGCGCGATTCAGGATGAGCCACCCGACGCCGTCGGATTTCTCGACGATCAGTCGCTCGTAGCCGCTCAAGAGTGCGGAATCTCCTTCCAGGGCTTGCCCTTCCACGGGTCCGGCTCTTTCGGCAGCCCGAGCACTCGTTCGCCCAGGATGTTCTTGTTGATGTCGGTGGTGCCGCCCTCGGTGCCGTTGGCCAGACTGCGCATCATTCCCTGTACCTCGCGGGGCAGGGCGTCCGGATCGTCGGAGGCCGGCCAGGCCAGCGCGGCGGTACCCAGCAGGTCCACCATGAGGTCCTGGATCTGCTGGTTGAGGGTGGCCTGATGGACCTTGCCGATCGAGGACGCCGCACCGGGTGATTGACCTGCCGAAAGGGCCGCGCGCACACGCGCGTTGGTCCAGCCGCGGATTTGCTCCTGCGCCCAGAGCCGCATGATCTTGTTGCGCACGACGGGGTCGTCCCACCGCCCGGTCTCCCGAGCGAGTGTGATCAAACGTTCCGCGCTGGAGCCGCCGAGGCGGCCCATGCCGCCGGAGCCCGATCCCGACACCATCTGGCGTTCACTCGACAGCGTCGACGCGCTGACCCGCCAGCCGTCGTTGATGTCCCCGACCCGGTGTGCATCGAGCACCCGGGCGCCGTCGAGGAACACCTCGTTGAACTCCGCCTCACCGGTGATCTGACGCAGCGGCCGCACTTCGACGCCGGGTTGGTGCATGTCGAGCAGGAAGTACGTGATGCCCTTGTGTTTCGGTTGATCGGGATCGGTACGGGCGAGCAGGATCGCGAAATCCGCCTCGTCGGCCCAGGTGGTCCACACCTTTTGCCCGGACACCACCCATTGGTCCCCGTCGCGCACCGCCTGGGTCGCCAGCGACGCGAGGTCGGACCCCGCGCCGGGCTCGCTGAAGAGCTGACACCACTTCTCCTCGTTGCTGACGATGGGCGGCAGGAAGCGTCGCCGCTGGTCTTCGGTTCCGTGGCTGAACAACGCTGCGGCGGCGTTGTTGAGCCCCAGCGGATTGAGCCGGGTGAACCGCAGCGGTGCGAGCACGCCCTCGATCGCGCGCGCGACGTCGTTTCCGATGCCGAGGCCGCCGTGTTCGGGGAGCCAGGTCGGCGCCACCAGGCCCGAGCGGGCGAAGGTCGGATACCAGTCGCGGTAGTCCTGTGGCGTGCGCACGGACCTCAACGCGGCGGGCCCCTCGGCCGCGGCCGCCCGCCAACTGGCAGGTACCTCGGTCTCTACCCAGTCCCGGACCATGTTGACGGCGTCGGCGGCGGCGGTCTCTGAATTGATCGGAAGCTGGGTCATCGTCGTCTTCAGCGGCCTTGGAATTCTGCGTCACGCTTGTCTCGAAAGGCCGCCAAGCCTTCCTTGAAATCCTCGCTGCGGCTGGACAGTTCGAGCGCCATCGCCTCGTTCTGCAGATGACGGTCGAGATCCAGGCCGTTGCCGCTCTGTAGCAGCCACTTGGTGAGGCCGAGGGCCACCGTCGGTGCAGCGGCCAGCCGGTCGACGAGTTCTTCTGCGGCAGCGTCGAGTTCAATGTCGGGATGGGCGCCATGGATGATGTCCCACTCGGCGGCCGTGGTTCCGGACAGCTCTTCGCCCAACATCAGCAGTCGGCGGGCGCGGACCATGCCGACGAGCCGCGGCAGCAGCCAGGCCGCGCCGCTGTCGGGTGTGAAGCCGCGCGCCATGAACGGTTCCCAGAACCGGGCGTCCTCTGCCGCGATGCAGAAGTCCGACGCCATCGCGACGTGGAAACCCAGGCCGGCCGCCCAGCCGCGGACCACCGCGACAACGGGAACCTGGGTCTCGAGCAGCAGTGGAATCAGCCTGTTGGCCTTGTTGGGCAGCCGACGCTGGGTGCTGCCCACGCGCGGTTTGCGTTCCGAGCGCGCGTTGTTGGCGATCAGATCGGAACCCGCGCAGAAGTCAGGTCCTTCGGCATCGATGCGGATGACCCGAACCGATTCGTCGGTGCCGGCGGCAGCGAGATGTCCGACCATCGCGTCGAGCATGGTGTCGTTGACGGCGTTGCGTCGGTTGGCGCGGTCCAGCGTGAGGCACAGGACCGGGCCCTGCTGCTCGGCCCGTAGCCCGGAAACGCTCTCGTAGCTCATGCCTCGGCTCCCGCTCGCTCCGGTCCTCGCTGCGCTGCGATCCTCACTCGCGCTCGCCTTCGGTAGCTCATCGCTCCCCGAACTGGGCCGACACGGCCGCCAGCAGATCGGTCAGGTTCGTCGCGCCGCCCGGCGGATCGGGCAGGCGGACGGGACCGTGCTCCCTGCTGGGCAGCAGGATCGTGGCGTGGCCCGGCGCGGTGACCTCGCCGCGGTGATTGGTCGCCGCGAGGTCCACGTCGACCGCCGGCCGGTCTCCCTCGGCCAGGTACTTGCGGGTGAGGACGCCCGTGATCGTGTGCAGGTCGCCGACGTAGTTGAACAACCGGAACTCGCAGTCGAGCTTCCACAGCCAGGCGTCGTCGCCCATCCAGTCGGTGCACAGGTGGATGAGCCACGTTTCCCGCATGCGGCCGTAGTCGAACGTCGTCGGGTTGCCGGCATTTCGCGCCGCGCTCGGCTCCCAGTGCACACGCTGCTGTACGTCCGGAACCCCGTGCTCGTTGGGCGTGTAGAACCGCGGGATACGTTGACGATTGCGCCACGCCAACCTCAGCGGCCGCACACCGTACATGCCGGTGCCCATGCCCACATGCCAGCACACCATGTCGGTGACGGTCAGCGGACCCTTGGTGAGCGAGCCCATCTCGTCGCCCTCGGCCACTCCCTCCCACCAGCGCGGCTCGGCGCCCCGGGGCGCCTCGCGGGCGTACCGCTCGTCGATCTCGGCGATCTCGTCAGCCGTCCACGTCTTGAGGTCCACCGACTCGTACTTCTTGCGACCCCTGGCCTTGCTGCGTTCGGTGCGGATCATGTTCCGGTACTGGCCGCCGAGGATGGTGCCCTCGTCGTCACGGAATACCTGCGCCGACCATTCGTGCACGGCGCGGCCGGCGAAGTCGCTGCTCTTGTCCAACGCGGCGACAAGGGCATTGCGCCGGAAGACCCGACGGTTGGCGCGCAGCGGCGCCCACCACTCCCGCGACGACGAGGCGTAGAAGGCGTGAACACCGCGTAGCGGATCGCCCTTTGTCGCGGCGCGGTCCTCCTCGGAAAGCCCGGTGACCTCGTCCTCACCGATCAGGGTGTCGCCGCCGACCAGCGCGGGCGGAGCGATCGGCTCACCCCACACCGATTTCGTCGCGTACTCGGGATCCGACCACAGCGGGTTGGCGTCACCGTAGCTCTCCGCGACATGACGGAAGGTGTCCTCGTTGGGCCGTCGGTAATGCGGGGGTTGGGTATGCGGGATGGCGATGCCGATGCTGGCGCGCAACCTGGCTAGGCCTTCATCGGTGATCTGGCCCGTCGCCGAGGACTTTGTCACGCATCGCCTCCTCAGTTCGGCCATATCGTGGCTGGGGACGTCGGCGGAAATTAAGATACCCGAAAAACGGAAACGTCGTTAACGCAGGGGTGAGCGAGTTGGTCGATGAGCAGCCAGGGATCCGGGTCGACGTCGGAACAGATGGTGTCTGCCGGATCACGATCGACCGGCCCGATGTCGGAAACTCGTTGTCTCCGTTAGCGCGTGACGCGCTGACGGATGCGTTCGAGACCTCGAGCGACGATCCGTCCGTGCGGGCCGTGTTGTTGCGAGCGACCGGGGATCGGCACTTTTGCTCGGGTGCCGGATTGGGACCGCATTCGGCGCAGCCTGCCTCCGACAAGAGGCCCGGTGACATCGCGAGGATGCTGCAGAAGGGCTGGCAACGACTGGTTTGCGCGGTGCTCGATTGCGACAAGCCGGTCGTCGCGGCGGTCAAGGGTGCGGCCGCGGGTGCCGGCGCCAGCCTGGTGCTGGCCTGCGATCTCGTCGTCATGTCCACGGAGGCGAAGCTGGTGGAGGCGTTCGTGCATCGCGGCATCCTGCCTGATTCGGGTGCGATACACCTGCTGACCAGGATCGTGGGACTGCGTAAGGCCACCGAACTGCTGATGCTCGGCGAACCCGTCGACGCCGCGACCTGTGAGCGACTCAGCCTCGTCAACCGCGTTGTGGCGCCGGACGAAACCGACGCCGCCGCCGAAGAACTGGCCGGGCGTCTGGCGGCGGGCCCCACCGTCATGCTGGCGCTGACCAAGCGACTGCTGTCCGTGTCGTCGGAATCCGGCCGCGACCGCGCCTTCGAGCAGGAGGCCTGGGCGCAGGAGGTGATATCGCGGACCGCCGATCTGCAGGAGGGCCTGAAGTCGTTCGCCGAGCGTCGCCCACCGAACTTCCACGGCCGCTGACCGTCAGCCGTTGACAGGTCCGCCGCGAATCGTGAACGTCGAGCTGTCATCGATCTCGTCGATCGCCTCGGCGACGGATTCCGCTGTGAGTGAGCGGTTCTCAATCCCCTTGGTGACGCCGATGAACACCCGCGACACCTTGCCCGCGCCCACCGAGTAGATGTGCGCGGTGCGGTCGCAGTCACGGTGGGACAAGTAGACGACCACCGGTGTGACCAGCTCCGGGTCCATCGCCTTGCCCGCTTCGCCCATGATGTCCTCGGTCATCCGGGTGCGTGCGATCGGTGCGACGGCGTTGATGGCAATGCCGTTTCGTGCCCCCTCGATGGCCAGGACGTGCATCATACCGACCAGACCCATCTTGGCGGCGCCGTAGTTGGCCTGCCCGAAGTTGCCGAACAGGCCTGTGCCAGAGGTGGTTTGGACGATGCGTCCGTAGTTCTGCTCGCGCATGATGGGCCACGCGGCACGAGTCACGTTGAAGGCCCCTGCCAGGTGGACCGATAACACCGCGTCGACCTGCTCGGCGGTCATGTTCTTGAACGCCGCGTCGCGCAGAATGCCTGCGTTGTTGACGAGGATGTCGAGTCGGCCGAAGGCATCCATCGCCGCGGAGACGATCGCGGCGCCGCCCTCCTCGCTCGCGACGGAGTCACCGTTGGCGATGGCCGTACCACCGGCGGCGGTGATCTCGTCCACCACGGCCTGTGCGGCCGAGATCGAAGCACCACTTCCGTCCACCGCGCTGCCGAGGTCGTTGACCACAACGCGGGCGCCCCGGCGGGCGAGTTCGAGTGCGTGACAGCGGCCAAGACCTCCGCCCGCACCCGTGACGACGGCTACCTGATCATCGAAAGTCATTCGCACCATGGCTGAGAGGTTACATTTACGTGATCGAGAATCAGTATTTGCATCGGAGGACACCATGAGTGGCGCTCCCGCGCTGCTGCACAACGCGCGGCAGCGAGCGGACGGACTGCGGTCGGGGTACCGGGCCGCCGGTTTCTGGTCGGACCAGCCGCTCGACGTCGTACGCCCCACCGCCGAGCGGTATCCGACGCGGCAGGCCCTCGTCACCCGCGCCGGCGAGCTGACCTACGCAGACCTCGATGAACGGGTCGACCGCGCGTCGCGGGCACTCCTGGACGCGGGGGTCGGCGCGGCGACGCCGGTAGTCGTCGTGGTCGGCAACGACATCGGCTCGGTCGTTGCGGTACACGCCGCCACCCGGGTCGACGCGGTGGTTCTGCTCGTGCCGCGCAGCGCCGGGCCGGCGCAGGTCGCCGACATCATCGCGCGGCCGGCGCCGAGTACGGGGTGGCCCCCGGCTGGGCTCCCGCAGGCGAACCGGCGCTGCGTGGCGCATGCCGATGGATCGACATCGCCCGTGCCTCGGGCCCGCCGGCGCCCAGTCGGCCGACGCGGCCCGCCGACGAGCCGTCCTTCGTCCTCTACACCTCAGGCACCACGTCGCGGCCCAAAGGTGTCATCCACTCGCTGAGCACCCTGGCCAAAGCCTCGGCCAACTACATCACCGCGGCCGGCCTCGGCGCCGACGACCGGATCCTCCTCATCAGTCCCCTCGCCTCGGTGACCGGTGTGCTGCAGGCGTTGTTCATCGGGCCGATGCTCGCCGCACCCGTGGTGCTCGAGGACCGCTGGGACCCCGCGGCCACATGCGAGCTGCTGCTGTCCGCCGGGGCGACGTGGTACGGCGGGCCGGACCGGCTGCTCGACCGGCTGCTCGATGAGGCGCTCGCACAGGAAGAGCCGGTGCCGTTGAAGGCGGTGTACCTCGGCGGCACGATGCTCGACCGTCGCGTCGTGGAACGGGTGGAGGACGACTTCGGCATCATCGTGATGCGCGCGTACGGATCGTCGGAGGTACCGGTCAGCACGTCGGGTCTGCGCACCGAGAGCCGGGCGGTCCGGCACGCCGATGACGGTGTGGCACTGGACGATGTCGACGTCCGCGTCGGGTCCGTGGGCGACCCGTCCGAATGCTGCATCAAGGGCCCGCACGCGTTTCTCGGCTACACGGACACCGAGGACGACGCCACCGCGTTCGACGGGGACTGGTTCCGAACCGGCGACGTGGCCGAGGTCAGCGAGAATCGGGTCCGCATCGTCGGACGGCTCAAAGACATCGTCATCCGCAACGGCATGAAGATTCCGACGGCGGAGGTCGAGGAGGCGGTGGCCGCAATACCCGGTGTGCGTGAATGCGCGGCATACTCCGTCGCCGACGCGACCACCGGCGAACGGCTCGCGGTGGCCATGGTTCTGCACGACGGCGTCGAGTTGTCGCTCGCCGATGTGGCCGGCGCGCTGGTCGGGGTGGGGCTGCCGAAATACAAGCTGCCCGAGGAATTGGTGTTCTGGGACGAGCCCCTGCCGCTCAACGCCAACGGCAAGGTGCAACGCAACACGCTCGAGGCGCTATCAGAGGGACGACCGCGAATCCTTGCCGACCGCCTCGCGGAAGATCGAGTCAGGTGATCGGCCGGAAGACCGGTACGACGAAACCGTCGTCGCTCTCGCGGAAGTCGATCTCGAGTTCCATTCCGGCGCACAGGCGGTCGACCGGACAGTCGGCGAGCTGCGTCATCAGCCGCGGGCCTTCCTCGAGGTCGACCATGGCGACGGTGTAGGGCAGCCGCGCATCGAAGGGCGCCGCGTTCTGGTGGATCACGCTCCACGTGTAGAGGCGCGACCGGCCGCTCGCGGGCACAAGCCGTACGTCCTCACTCCAGCAATGCGGACAGAATGGGCGGACGTACAGGGAGTTTCGGCCGCAGGCGCCGCACCGGTTGATCATCAGCGCGCGGTCCTGGACCGCCGCCCACCATGTTTCGCTGTCGGTGTCGATGGTCGGTCGGTCCGGACCGCTGGGCGATACCATCACTGCCTCCCGAGAATCATTGTCGCGCTGTGGCTGAAGAAGCCGCCCATCGCGTGCACACACGCCAGGCGGGCACCGTCGACCTGTCTTTCGCCGCATTCACCGCGCAGTTGCCGAACGGCCTCGACCATCAAGAACATTCCGCGCATACCCGGGTGACACGAGGCCAGGCCACCGCCGTCGGTGTTGGTGGGCAGTGCACCACCCGGGCGCAACGCGCCGGAGCCGATGAAGGGACCGCCCTCGCCTTTGACGCAGAACCCGAGGTCCTCCACCGCGAGCAGCACCGTCGAGGTGAACGAATCGTAGAGCTGACACACGTCGATGTCGGCCGGGGTGACCCCTGCTTGTCCGAACGCGCGTGGACCAGACTGTGCCGCCGGCGATGTCGTGAAGTCGGGCCACTCGCTCATGCTCACGTGCGACGCCGCGTCGGCAGCGCCGAGGATCCAGACCGGTTCCTCGGCGCAGTCCTTCGCCACCCGCTCACTGGCGAGCACCACCGCGCCGCCCCCGTCGGTACGCAGACACACGTGCTTCGACGTGAACGGGTCGGCGAGCATCGGCGCCGCCGCGACGTCGGCGGTAGTGATCCGCTCGCGCTCAAAGGCGTACTCGTTCATGGCCGCCCACTCGTGCGCCGCAACCGCGACCTCGGCCAGTTGATCTTCGGTCGTTCCGTACTCGATCATGTGGCGCCTGGCCGCCATGGCGTACTTGGCGATCAGCGTGGCGCCGTAAGGCGCTTCGAACTGCATGGCACCGCCCGTGCTCAGCGCCGCCGCCGAGGCCCGCACCCGGCGCTTGACATCGGAGCGTGCGGTCGACCCGTACGTGAGCAGTGCCACGTCGATCTCGCCCGCCGCGATCGCCGCCGCGGCGTGCCGCGCCATCACCTCCCATGACGATCCGCCGACGTTGGTGGCGTCGACCCAGGTCGGTCGCAGGCCCAGGTACTCGCTGACCTCGATGGGCGGCAACAACGTCCCGTGACCGCCGAAGCCGTCGATGTCGTCCTTCGTCAGGCCGGCGTCTGCCACGGCGCGTCGTGCGGCCTGTGCCATCAGCGCCATCGCCGTCTTGTCGGGCACCCGCCCGCAATCGGACAGCGCGGCACCGACGACCGCGACCCGGTTTTCGGACATACGTAATGGTTACCACAACGATAACGGCGTTAACGACATGGTGGAATCCTCGTTCTCAGTCGGTTACCGTGGGTGGGTGCCGGGACCGCTACGAGATGCATTGCGTGGCGAGCGCCTGGTGTTGTGTCTCGCACTGCAGAATGCGCGCACGCCCGACGTCCCGGCGGTCGCGGCGGCCTGTGGATACGACGCCGTCTATGTCGACCTGGAGCACACCTCATGCTCACTCGAGACGGCGGAAATGTTGTGTGTAGCCGCGCTCGGCGCAGGCATCCCCGGCCTCGTGCGGGTGCCGTCGCACGACCGCAGCGTCATCGCCCGCGTCCTCGACGCGGGTGCGGTGGGAGTGTTTGTGCCACACGTGAACTCGGCTGAAGAGGCGGCGGCCGTTGTCGATGCCGCGCGGTTCCCGCCCGTCGGCCACCGGTCGATCTCCGGGCCCAACGCGGTGAGCGGATATGCGCCGCGCCCGGCCGCCGAACTCATCGCCGAAGTCGAGCGCCACACGGTGGTGGCGGTGATGATCGAGACCCCCGCCGCGGTCGAGGTGTGCGACCAGATCGCGGCCGTCGACGGTGTGGACATGATCCTGTTGGGGCCCAGCGACCTCACCGCGGAAATGGGTATCCACGGGCAATATGAGAATGAGCATTTCCACCGTGCAGTACACTCGGTCGCAGCGGCCTGTCGTGCACATGGTGTGGCGCTGGGAGTGGCTGGAATCAAGTCCCTTGACCTGCTGGAACGCTTTGCAGGGCTGGGTCTGAGATTCATCTCGGCGGGAACCGACGTCGGGATGATGACCGAGGCCGCCACTGCCCGCGCACACGCTTTGCGTGGGCTCGAAAGTCGCACGGCGCGCCGATAACCGAAAGCCTCGTCACGACAACAGGAGGACGGATGCCCACTGCGATCTACACCGAGCAAGTCACCGACCCGATGGCATGGACCGGCGCCGACTTCACGAGCAAGGAGGACTTTGCCTTCGACCTGTCGTCGCGCAATGTGGCCGCGCTGGAATCCATCCTGGCCAAGACCGCGCACAAAGACCGTGACGACATCACGCCAGAAGATGCCCGGCATCCGGACCTGGACGGCGACCTCGCCCGGCTGTATAGGGACCTGATGTTCGGTAAGGGCCTGGCGTGCGTGCGCGGATTCCCGGTCGAGCAGCACTCCATCGAGGAGCTCGAGCGCATCTACTGGGCGTTCTGCACCCACCTCGGCTACCTCGTGTCGAACAACTCCTTCGGCCATCGCATGGTGCGCGTCCAGGAGGAGGTGCTACCCAACGGAGTCCAGCCCGCCCGCGGCACGAAGTCGAGGGCCGAGCTCGCGATGCACAACGACGCGGCGGACATCCTGTCGCTGCTCTGCGTGTACCCCGCCGCCGACGGTGGCGAGAGCCAGTTCGCTAGTGGGCCTGCCGCGCACAACCGGCTTCTCAACGAGCGGCCCGATTTGCTCCCGGTGCTCTATCAGGGCTTTCCGCATCACCGGCGCAGCGAGCAACCCGACGATCAACCGGACGTGACCCCGTACGACGTACCGGTGTTCTCCCAGATCGACGGTCGGATCTGCATCAACTTCACGTACAGCAGCGTCCTGCCCGCGATGCACACACTCGGTCGCGAGTTCACCCCGGAACAGAACGAGGCCATCGAGTTGCTGCGCAACATCCTCGTCGAACAGCAGGTCGAGTTCAGGCTGGAATCCGGTGAAGCGGCCGTCGCCAACAACTTCGCGATGTGCCACTCGCGGTCGGACTTCGTCAGCAGCACCGATCCGAAGAAGGCACGTTGCTTCCTGCGGGCGTGGATGGAAGTGCCGCGCGAGGACCGCCGCCTGCCCATCGGGCGGGAGTACTTCCACATGGAGAACAAGGACCTGCGGCTGGGCTACGACCCCGTACCAGGGCGCGACGGCACGATCGCACGTAACGACTACAAGAACGTGGACCCCGCGCTGGCCGACATGTTCAAAGCGGCTCAGGCGAAACCCAAAATCAACCGATGACGACCCGGCCGCGGCTGGTCTACGAGAGATGGACCGATCCGGTCGCCGGGGACATCTTGGCGGGCGGTGACGTCGAGGTCGTCAAACTCGATCTCGACGCGCCCGATGAACAAAGTTGGGCGGCACTGGAATCCGCCCACGGGTATCAGGTCGCCACCCGAACCGACGTCGCCGCAATCGCGGACGGTGCGCGGTGGCTGGTCGGACGGGCGCTGGTGGACCGTTGCCGACAGCTACTCGCTGTGTGCTCGGCGGGTGCCGGCTACGACGTGATCGACGTCGAGGCGTGCACGCGCGCCGGGATCGCGGTGTGCAACAACTCCGGCCCCGGTGCCGAGGCGGTGGCCGAACACGCGCTGGGCTTGATGCTCGACCTGGCCAAGAAGATCACCGCGGCCGACCGGGCGCTGCGCAACGGTCAGCTCGGTGACCGGTTGGCGCTGCGCGGCAGCCAACTGCTGGGCAAGACGCTCGGTGTCGTCGGGCTGGGCGCCATCGGTGGTCGGCTCATCCAGTTGTGCACCCCGTTCGGCTTGGAGGTGCTGGCCTTCGATCCGTATGTCGACGAAGCGACGGCCCGCGGAAGGGGAGCGGCCCTGGTCGGACTTGCCGAACTGGTCGAACGGTCGGACTTCGTACAGGTCACCTGTCCGTTGACCGCCGAGACGCGAGGCCTGTTCGGGGCCAAGCAGTTCTCCGCGATGAAGCCGTCGGCATACTTCATCACGACCGCACGCGGCCCAGTGCACGACGAAGCGGCACTCTACGACGCCCTGGTAAGCGGCGAGATCGGCGGAGCGGGACTCGACGTGTTCCACGAGGAGCCGCCGCGGCAGGACAACCCGCTGTTACGGCTCGACAACGTGGTCGCCACGCCGCATGTCGCGGGCATCACCGTCGAAGCGGCTCGCGATATCGCGGTTGCCACCGCCACGCAGTGGCAAGACATCTTCGCCGGGCGGATGCCGCCCCGGCTGCTCAATCCGGAAGTGTGGCCGCGCTACTGCGACCGCTTCCACGAGATCCTGGGCATCCGCCCGACCGCCCGCGACGCCGCAGCAGTGGAGTGAGATGACGAACTACGACACCATCACCTTCGAGGTAGCCGGGCACACCGCCTGTGTGACCCTGAACCGGCCCGAGGTGCTCAACGCGATCAACGACGAGATGATCGCCGAGTTGGCCGAGGTATACGCCGAAATCGAACGCTCAGAGGACATCTGGACCGTCATCGTGACGGGTTCCGGCCGTGCACTGTGCGTCGGGGCGGACGTCAACAAGGCGGCCGACCACGATATGGAGAACGCGCCTGGAATCGACAACCAGGGCGAGCCGGTCCTCAGCTCGATGCGGCAATGGGACGCACCTCAGGAGGCGACGCCACCCTGGCTGCAGATGACCAAGCCGATCATCTGTGCGGTCAACGGCATCGCGTGCGGGGCGGGTATGGATTTGGTCACGACCGCCGACATCACCATCGCGTCCGAACGCGCGACGCTGATGGACCCGCATGTCAGCATCGGCGTCACCTCCGGGCGTGAAGGGGTCAGGCTCGCCCGCATCCTGCCGCTGCCCGTGGCGATGCGGTTGATTCTGATGGGTAAGCACGAAAAGCTCGACGCGCAGCGCGCATACGACCTCGGCGTGTTCACCGAAGTGGTGCCCCATGACACGCTGATGGACCGAGCCTGGCAGATCGCCGAGACCGTGAACTCCAATGCGCCCCTTGCGGTGCGGGGTTCGCGAATGGCTGTGCGCAAGGGCCTGACGCTACCGATCTACGAGGCCGAACTTCTCGCCGAGAACTACCGAATGAAGGTGGCGCTCACCAAGGACGCCATCGAGGGCCCGCGCGCATTCCTGGAGAAGCGCAAGCCCGACTGGAAGGCGCGATAACTGCGCGAGCAGACGCAAAGTGGCTCAGACACGCCGCAGAAATGGGAAATTTGCGTCTGCTCGCGGAAAAATTAGGCGAGCCCGAAGAAGTTCTTCGCGTTGGTGGACAACACCTTCCGCTTGGTCTCTTCGTCCAGCCCCTCGGTGGCCTTGTTGGCGACGTCCATGCTGTGCGGCCAGTTGGTGTCGTTGTGCGGGTAGTCGGTCTCGAACATGAGCTGGTCCTCGCCGACGAGATCGAGGATGCGGAATGCGACCGGGTCACCGAACGTCGAGAACCACACCCGACCGGGCACTTGGGTGCTCGGCGGTTCGGTCAGCAACGGGTGGATGCCGCCCCACGCCCTCCGGTCCTCCCACACCTCGTCAACGCGCTGCAGGTAGTAGGGGATCCAACCCGCCTGCGCCTCGGCGAATGCGATCTTGAGCTTGGGGAACTGCTTGAGCTTCGCCGAGAACAGCCAGTCGACAAGGGCGATTGTGCAGTTGACCGCCATCAGGGCGCTGGTGACGACGTGCGGGGAGTCGGGTGAGGACTTCGTCAGCGACGAACTCGACCCGATGTGCAGCATGATGCCGACGTCGTTGCGCTCGCAGGCGGCGAAGAACGGGTCCCAATAGCCGCTGTGGATGGACGGCAGGTCCAGCCGGGCCGGCAGTTCCGAGAAGCACACGGCGGGCATGCCCTTGGCGGCAACCCGTTCGACCTCCTTGACGGCCAGTTCGACATCCCAGAGCGGAATGATGCCGAGCGGAATGAGCCGGCCGTCCGAGCTGCCGCCCCACTCGTCGATCTGGAAGTCGTTGTAGGCCTGCACACAGAGCAGGGCGAGGTCCTTGTCCCTGGCGTACAGGAAGCGCTGGCCGCAGAACCGGACCAGGGTGTTTGGGAAGCAGGCCGACGCCCCGATACCGGCGATGTCCATGTCCGCGAGCCGGTCCGCAGGGCGGTAGCAGCCCGGCCGCATCTCGTCGTAGGTGATCGGATCGGTGGTGAGCTCGTCGAGGTCGTATCCGGCAGCGGCGCTGATGAGTGGGATCGGGATGATCGAATCCTCGTAGTGCCAGATGTCGGCGTCGCGGCCCTCCTCGTCCTCGATGAACGCGACGTCGGAGGTGACCGTCGGATCCATCCGTCCACGGTGTCGGACGATCCGCGGTCCGGTGTCCCTGTAGCGCTCGGGTAACCGGCTGGTCCACAGGTCGGCGGGCTCGACCAGGTGGTCGTCCGGGGAGACGATCAGGATGTCTGTGCTCAACACTGCACTCCTTCGGGAACGGCTTGCGACCCAATCGCGAAACAAACGTTTCCGCAATCGAGAATCAGTGTTTTCACAGTACCGCATGGAGTCCTGCCGGCGGGTTGGGATGCGATTGCATCGCCGGTCGGGTTGGTGCTGACGGCGCCGCCGCGGGCCCACGGCAACATGCACGTGTCGGTAGATGACGGAGATCAAGCTGGGAACGAGTATTCTCAAGACATCATGACTGCTAAGAAGCGCACCGCCCGCGACTCAGACGCCGAGCTGGAACTCGTCGACGTCGATACCGACTTCGAGATGCCGAGCAGCTGGCAAGAACGAACCATCGAGCGGCGACTCAGCCAAGCACGGGCGCGTGCGCTCGCTCGCAGCTCGAGGTTTTTGGCCACGGCGCTCGAACTGGTCGAGGAATCCGGTCGCGCCGACTTCACGATCCAGACGCTCATCGATCGCTCGAATCTGAGCCTGCGTGCCTTCTACCAGCATTTCGCGGGGAAGGAAGAACTGTTGTTGGCGCTTTACGAGAACGCGACCAGCCAGTTCATCGAGGGCATCCGGCACGAGGTCTCAGCGGCCGCCGCCGACGGACCGATGGCACAGCTCGAAGCGTTCTGCCGGGGGTTCCTGTCTCGCGCCGAGTCCTCGGAAAAGGTCGGTGGCCGCGTCATGACGATCTACAACCTCAGCTTGGAAATCGAACGGCCCGCCGACTTCGCGAAGATCTGGGAGCCGCACCAGAAGCTGTTGACCAAGATTTTGACATCGTGTTCTCGCGCCGGCCTGGTCCGCAAGGACATGACTCCCGCGCAGTTGACCACGCTGTTGAACTCGACGCTCATCGCGCTCGCGCAGATCGGCGTGTTCCACCTGGGCGTCAAGGGTGCCCAATTGTCGGAGGACCAGCTGTGGGCATGGTGCCTGCAAGCTCTGACCCCGCCCGCAAGCAGCCCCAGGAAGGCCATCGCCGCCAAGGCCGCACCGCGCAAGCGGGCCGCGCGTAAGCCCAAGGATCTAACGGGGTAGGCCGAGGCCGCGCTGCGCGATGATGGTGCGTTGCACCTCGCTGGTGCCCGCATAGATCGTGGTGCCCAGTGAGAAGCGCAGCAGGTGTTCGAAGCGGCCGCGCTCCGGCGCCGTCGGCTCCAAGTAAGACCGCATCGCATCGGGGCCGACGAGTTCGACGATGTCCTGGCTGGCGCGCACGAGCGACTCGGTGGAGAACACCTTCGACATCGGCCCCTCGGCGACTGGAGCTTGGCCATTGTCGGTCATCCACACGCAACGCCGCTGTAGCAGCATCGACACCTCCAGCTCCATCGCGACACGTGCGATCCGCCGTCGCACATCGGATTTCGTGATCGGGAGCGATCCGTCGGCTGACCCGGCCGTCGACGCCCATGCCTCGGCGTGTTCAAGAAGCCGGGCGATATGGGGTCCCCATCCAGACGCATGCTCGTCTTGCAGCGACAGCCCCAGCACCTGCCAACCGCCATCGACATCGCCTATCCGCCACTCGTCGCCGACGCGCACATCGCTGTAGAACGTGATGTTCGTGCGTTCGCCGGACAATGTCCGCACCGCTTGCGCTTCGAAGCCTTCGGAGCGGGTCGGTACGAGAAACATCGTGAGCCCCTTGTGTTTCGGCTTGTCGGGACTCGTACGGGCGAGCAGGAAGACATAGTCGGCGATGTGGCCGTTCGTGGTGAACATCTTGGAGCCGTTGATGACCCAACCGTCACCCTCACGCACCGCCCTGGTGGCGGCCGCGGCGACGTCCGATCCGCATTCCGGTTCGGTGAAGCCGAGCGCGATCGTGATGTCGCCGGCCAGGGCGCCCGGCAGGATGCGCTCCTTCATCGCAGGTGTGCCGATCTCCCGGATGATCGACGCCACCATGCGAGTGGTCTCGGACAGGTATACGGGCGCATCCGAGCGCATAAGTTCCTCGTTCAGTGCCTGTTCTTCCCACACGTTTCGGTCCTGCCCGCCGAACTCGGCGGGCCAACTCGGTGCGAAGTAGCCCTTTTCGACGAGACCTTTGGCGAAGTCGTCGTCGTGCGCGACGCCGCTGCGGTAGATCCGCTCCTCGAAGTCGGCAGTCAGTACCTCGTCGAGATGCCTGCGCACGCTCTCGCGGAAGGCCTCGGTCGCGGTGTCGGACTGAAAGTGCATGAGCAGGAACCAATCTGTCTGAACGGGCCGGCCGGTCGGCGTGAGCGGTAATGCTACTCTCAAAACTGAGAGTAGCCATATTCGCATGTGAGGGGACCTGCGGTGGACCTGAGCCTGTTGGGCGAGCAGCGGCAGCTGGTCGATTCCTTCGCGGCGATGTACTCCCGCGAGTCGACATCTGAGCGGGTGCGGGCCGCCGAGCCCCTGGGATTTGACCCGAAGTTGTGGGAGGCGCTGGTGGAGGCCGGTGCCATCGAGATGGCCGTGGCCGAAAGCGATGGCGGCTGGGGAGCTTCCGAGCTGGAGCTCGCTTTGATCGCCGAGCAATACGGTCGGGCGGTCGCATCGGCTCCCGTCATCGAGACCCAAGTCGCCGCTAGGGTGCTGGCTGCCTGCGGTGCTGGCGAGCTGGTGCGGGAGGCGATGTCGGGCGACAAGCTCGTCAGCTTCGCCCCACGGGTTTACGACGGCGGGGTGTTGGGCCTGGCACCTGGTGGGGCTGTGGCCGATGCGGTGGTGGCGCTGGTCGGCGGCCGTCTCGTCACCGTTGCGACCCGGCACCGCAATCGTGTCGAGAACTTCGGGTCGTTACCGCTGGCGGACGTGGCGATTCACAACGACGCCACGGTCCTCGCCGAGGGTGAGGCCGCCCGCCGCGTGTTCTCCGGCGCCATCGACCTGTGGCTCACCCTGACCGCCGTGGCGCTGGTGGGTGCCGCCGGCAAGGCCGTCGAAATGGGCGTCGACTATGCAAAACAGCGGCACGCGTTCGGCACTCCGATCGGCGCCTTCCAGGCTGTGTCACATCCACTGGCGGACACCGCCACGGCGGTCGACGGTGCGCGGCTGCTGGCCTTCAAGGCGGCATGCGCCTTCGCGGACGAACCGCACCGCGTGACCGAATTGGCCGCAATGGCATTCGCATTCGCCTATGAGACCGCGCGCGATGCCACGCATCGCAGCCTGCACATCCACGGTGGCTACGGCTTCGGAATGGAAGGCGACATCCAGCTGTACTACCGCCGGGTCCGAGGCTGGGCCATGGTGTACGGCGAGCCGGCGGTCGCGCTGGACCGCGTCGCGGATGCCCGCTACGGAGCGGTCGCCGGCTGAACCGACCTTCCTTCGGTGACTGTGGGGGTGATGCACGCCTGCGCGCCCGAATGTGTGACGGTAACCCGCGATCGACGGCGGGCTGGTTGTCACGCGTCGGCGCGCACCTGGTCTTTGACCGACAGCGCGATCGGGGGAGCGGTTCGCCAGTTCGGCACGCCCTGCTCCTCGCCGGCGGTGGCGCGCTTGTCGTCGCGCACCCCGACCCAGTGCGAATGGTTCAGCTGGTGCAGTGTGAAGCAGGACTGCAGCGCGTTGTAGAAGCCCATGTTGTCCACGGACTGGTTCACCGATTCCTTGATGAGTAGGGCCGCCATGGTCGGGACCGTGGCGATGCGCCGAGCCATCTCGAGTGTGCGGTCGGCCAACTCTTCGCGCTTGAAGATCTTGCTCACCATTCCAAGCCGGTAGGCCTCCTCGATGTCGATCGCGTCGCCGGTGAGCATCAGCTCCTTGGTGCGACGCGGACCGAACTCCCACGGATGGCCGAAATACTCCATGCCGCACATCCCCAGCCGGGTCCCGACCACGTCGGCGAAGCGCACCTCCTCACTTCCGACGATCAGGTCGCACGCCCAGATCAGCATCAGGCCCGCCGAGAACACGTCGCCATGCACCTGCGCGATCGTGATCTTGCGCAGGTTGCGCCAGCGCAGGTTGTTCTGGAAGAAGTAATGCCATTCCTGCAGCATGATCTTCTCCGCACCCTCCCGGGTGCCACCGTTGATGGCCGCGGTCGGGTGCTGGCCTGGGCCGGGGGTGAACTCCGCGCGGGCCTGTTTGGAGCCGATGTCGTGGCCGGAGGAGAACATCGGCCCTTCGCCGGCGAGGATGACGACGCGGACGGTGTCGTCGGCTTCGGCTCTGGCGAAGGCCTCGTCGAGTTCGACCAGCATGCCGCGGTTCTGGGCGTTGCGCTGTTCCGGACGGTTCAGCGAGATCCGCACGATCTGGCCGTCGTCGAACGTCTCCCACTTCAAGAACTGGTAATCGGTCATCGGCTCCTCCATCGTCGCGCTCTGTGGTAATGGTGTTATCGGTAGGTGAGAAGGTATGTTCTCACACTTCGAGGCTCAGCCTGGGAAGGGTGTGCATGACAGACAGCCAACGTAACCCGAGGGTCATCCTTTGGGGTCCCGGTCAAGTCGGTGTAGGCGCGCTACGGGCGCTGATCGCGCATCCCGGACTCGACTTGGTGGGCGTCGTCGTGCACGCCGAGGCCAAGGACGGCAAGGACGCCGGCGCACTCTGCGGGATGCCCGATACCGGCGTCGTGGCGAGCCGGGACATCGAGGCTGCATTGGCGCTCGACGCGGACGTCGTGGCCTATTTTGCTTCGGGGGACTACCGCTATCGCGAAGCGGCGCACGACATCGCACGGTGCCTACGAGCCGGGAAGAACGTGGTCACCACGTCGCTGGTGCCGATGTGCTATCCGCCCGCGGCCGACAAGGAGACGGCCGACCTCATTGCGTCAGCGTGCGAGGAAGGCCGCACCAGCTTCTTCAACAGCGGCGTCGACCCCGGGTGGGCGAACGACGTCATCGCGCTGACCATGACCGGATTCAGCAGCCGCGTCGACACGATCACCATGCTCGAGATCCTCGACTACGGTCCGATCAATCAGCCGGACATCATGTTCGACTTCATGGGTTTCGGCCATCCGCCGAACCATAGCGCCCCGCTTTTCGACACCGAGCGGCTCGCGGCGTTGTGGGCGCCGACCGTGCATCTGGTGGCCGACGGCGTCGGCCTGCCGCTCGATCGCGTCGAGACGACCATCGAGAAGTGGCTGGCCACGGAGCGTTACGAGGTCGCCTCGGGATGGATCGAGCCCGGCACGATGGGCGGGATGCGGTTCAAACTGGCGGGCATGGTGGAGAGCGAAGAACGCGTGGTACTCGAGCACATCACCCGGATGGGCGAAGGTTCGGCGCCGGACTGGCCGCGACATCCGTCCCCACATGGGGGATACCGCGTCATCGTCGACGGTCTGCCCACCTACACGATCGACATTGAGATGCACGGTCGCGGAAACAACATGCGCGGCTTGACTTATGCGACGGTGATGCGCGAACTCAATGCCATCCCCGCCGTGCTTGCCGCACCTCCGGGGGCGCTGTCAACACTCGACCTGCCGTTGGTCACCGGACCGGTGCGCGGCGGAACGTGGCAAGGCGTGCTTCGGCGAACCGCCGACAAAGTAGCGCCCGTATGACGGCATCCGACCTCTGGACAGTGATGGCGAGCGCGTCGTCTGTACGCAGATACCGGCAGGACCCAGTGGACGACGCGGTGCTGCAGCGCTGCTTGACCGCGGCGACGTGGGCGCCTTCTGGCGCGAATCAGCAACCCTGGCGGTTCGTCGTCCTGAGATCACCCGAAACACGCGCGGCAGTATCCGAAGGCGCACGCCGGGCATGGGAGGCGATGGTTGCCTTCTACAAGCTCGAAGTCCCGTCGGAAGATGCTGCGGACCCCAAATCGCGGGGCTTGCGAGCTGTATGGGAACACACCCGTGTCGGCGGCGACGCTCCGGTGTGCATCCTGTTCTGCATCAAGCCACAACAGGGGACGGGCGACCTTCAGCAGGGCGCCTCCATCTTTCCCGCGGTGCAGAATTTCTTACTTGCCGCCCGAGCGGTCGGCCTCGGTGCGGCAGTCACCCTGTGGCACGAGTCCTGTGAGTCGGAACTACGCGCGCTGGTCGGCATTCCCGAAGAGTGGCGAATCGCCACGCTGGTCACAGCTGGGTGGCCGCGCGGGAGCCATCACAAAGTACGGCGAAAGCCGGTTGAAGAAGTCGTTGTGGTGGACCAGTGGGATCGCTCCTGGGCGCTCGACATGAGAGTGCGTAACGCCTCCACCAGCGTTGACGAGGCGGGTGCGAAGCGCTCATAGCCGGGCGCCGCGCAAGGGTGCCCTCGTGGCTCGTTATCCTGCCCCCATGGGTAGCTCGCGAGTTTCCGGCGGCGTGGTGCACGAACTGCCGGCGGATCTGCGTAAGGCATTGCTCGGCAACGACACCGCGCTCGCCGCGTGGAACGACATCACGCCGCTGGCGCGCAACGAGTTCATCTGCTGGGTCGAGGACGCCAAGCAAGACAAGACGCGCGAGCGGCGCATCCGTCGCACCCAGGAAGAACTCGAAGAAGGCAAGCGCCGCCCATGCTGTTGGCCGGGCTGCAAACACCGCGAGCGCACCGGCAAATAGTCACTGCTCATAGGCCGGCGCCGACTGCAACTCCGGCGCCGCTGCAGCAAGCAGCGCGTCACGGTCACCGCTCAGCGGGGGATAGATGCGCTCGCCGTTGATGATTCGCTTGGTCGCCTTCGCCGCGGCGCCGGTGCTGACCACCCGGCGGTCCCAGCCCTCCGTGTACACCGCGCCCGCCGGCCCAAGATCGAGAACCGTGACATACCAGGGAATCCGAAGCGCCAACATCGGTTCGCCCAACAGGTCGCTGATCACGTTGTACCCCGCATAGCGACCCATCGGCCTGCCGTGCTGACACGACATCACCGACATGTGCTCGTCATCCATGCGCGCTGCGGCGACGTCGCCTGCAGCGAACACACCGCCGACGCCCACGACCCCCAGATAGTCGTCTACCGGCAGCCGTCCGAACCGGTCGCGCGCCACGCCCAATTGTCCGGTCAGCGGATTGGCCCGCATCCCGGCGCACCAGATCACCGTGGCCGCTTCGACCACTTCACCCGTCGACAGCGTGACGCTTCGCGGTCCGACCTCGAAGACGCGAACCCCGGTTAGCGCTTCAATCTCGTTGTCCGCTAACGCCTTTTCGATCACCGGCCGGGCCGAGTCGCCCATATCCGACCCGACGCGCGGGTTGTGATCGACGAGGAGCACCCGCGGCCTCACCCCGGAGCCGATGGCAGCGGTCAGCATCGCGGGCAACTCGCTGGCGGTTTCGATGCCGGTGAGGCCGGCGCCGACGACGACGGCGGTCGCCGATGCGGCATCCTCCGGTCGGAGACCGCGGATATGGCTCTGCAGCCGTGCTGCCGCGTCGTAAGTGTCGACGTCGAACCCGAACCGGGCCAACCCGGGAATGTCGGGCTTGACGACGCGGCTGCCGGTCGCCAACACCACGCGGTCATAACCGAGGGCAGCACCGTCGGCGGTGCTCACCGTCGCGGTCGACGCATCAATTCCGACCACCTCGGCCGCGATGTGACCGACTCCCACGGGATCCAACAAATCGGACAGCGGGAGCCGGCACTCGCTCAGGTCCGCCTCGTAGTTGCGTACCCGGATGTCGTGATACGGCTGCGGGCTGACGACGGTGACGTCGACCCCAGTGGCTCCGAGTTCGTCGAGTCGCCGCGCCGCTGCCAGCGCCGCCCACAGGCCCGCGAAGCCCGAACCCAGGACGAGGACGCGGGCGCCGGGCATCGCACCATCGTCACGCCCCGCGGTGCCCTGAACAAGTGGCGAGTGTTGGGTTGTCCGACGCTCCGAGCGACAGGACCGGGCGTCAACCCGACAATCGGCGGCCGGGAGAACCGATGGCCGTGTTCAGGGCTTGTTGCGTCCGGACCGGCTCAGCCGCCACTCGGGCGGGTAGTTCTGGTCGTTGTCCTTGACCACGTTGTTGAGCCCCTTTTCGAAGGTGCCCTCGGTGAGGTCGACGTCGTTTTGCTGATCGTTCTGGATGAGCGGCAACATGCCCTCGACCATGCCGGTCAGCAGGCTGCCGAAGTACTCGCCCTTGTGCTGCTTGTAGAGCTCCAGGAAGGTCTTCTGCACCGCGACGGTGTCGGTCGGGCGGGACTTCGAGCAGGCCAACGCGTACTTCTCGGTTTCGGCTTCGAGCCTGTCCCTGGGCACGACGCTGTTGAGAAAGCCGCAGTCATACATCTCCTGCGCGCTGAACGGCCGACCCGTGAACAGCATCTCGGAGAACTTGCGCAGGCCCATCGTCTCGGCCCACCACCACAGCCGCGGTCCCCAGCCGACGTAGCGGAAGGCCGGATGGCCGAACAGCGCGTCGTCGGAAGAGATCACCAGATCAGCGTCGCCCGCCTGATAGAAGTGCCAGCCGTAGCAGTACCCCTTCGCCTCGATGATGCTGATCTTGCGGAGCTCCTGTAGCGGTCGGTTGCCCGCGCGTGCCTTGGCGTAGAAGTCGGTCACCGTCGACAGGTATCGGTAGGAGCCGCCTGGCGGGTACTTGACATCGTCGTCGTTGATCGCGAGTTCGTGCAGCAGGGGCATGCCGGGGTTTTCCAACATGTCGCGTTGCTCGGGGAGGTCTCCGCCGCTGCCGAAATCCTCGCCTTCGCCGCGAATTACCACGACCTTGACATCGTCGTCGACATTGCATTTGTGGATCATGTCGGCGTAGAGCTGGCGCATGCCCATCGTGGTCGAGTTCTGAGCCTCCGGGCGATTGAAGGTGATGTACGCGATCCGGTTCTTGCGATCTTTCTCGAACCGAATGTGCTGTTCGGCTTCCCGCTTCATTTCTTCGTAGTCGTAATCTGGCATGCTCGGCTCCTTCATCTTCACGCGAGTATGCGGCCCGCATAACCGGGCTGCTGAACGCCTGGACCTGACACAGCGACGACGACACGGCGTCATCGATTCCTCGACAGTCTGTCAGCGCGCGACAGCGGTCGGGCTGTTTGTACTGTCCGCTTAGAACGACGACAGTTCCGTGCGGTTCGCGCAGCGGGCAAACTTGATCACCGAGCCGTTCGCCTAGCTCATTGTTAACTCTGTATTGCTGAGCCGCTTTTATGCGACAATCTCCTTCGAGACCCTCCGTACGAGGGCTCTTTTTGGACGGAGGCGGCCATTCCTACGTCACCTTTGCGCATTACGGCGGGTGTCTGCGTACTCGCTGCCGGGCTGTTTTTCAGCGTCGGCGGCGCGATCGCCGCTGCGGACTCCGATTCGGGTGACGGCGCGGGCGGCGGTGGCGCGGGATCCAGCCAGGGCGCCGGCGCGTCCAGTGGAACTGCCGGCGCATCCAGTGGAACTGCCGGAGGCGCCGCAAGCGCGACGAACGCCGAGTCGAAGTCCGATCCGGGCGGAACGCTGAGCAACTCCAACTCGACCACAAAGACCACAAACTCCACCACGCGGCTCTCCACGACCGGGCAGAGCGGATCGTCTGAGGATCAGACCACCACCTCCGCCGGCGTCGACGATGAGCAAGAAGGCACCGAGACCGACGAAAACCTCGAGCCACTCTCGACCGATCCGGAGCCCACCACGTCAGTCGACGTGGAGGAGACCACTGCGGCGGCGCCGAGCACCGAGGCTCCGGTGCCGACAGTGGCCGCGGACGACGCGGCGGATGACTCGTCATCGGTCCCAGCCGCGGCGACGACACCGGCCGCGAATCCGTCCGTGGCCCCGACGGCACCCCCGGCCCCGCCGGTCGGGCAGTCGGCGCCCCTTTCCCAGCCGTTCGGCCCGGTCACCAACATGGTCAACACGTTTGCCGACGTGCTGAACTCGGTACCCGGAACGCTCAGCGCGCTACAGACGTCGAAGACGCCGATCACGGATGCCATCGCATCTGTGCAGGAGATGCTGACGACGGTGGCCGGTGCGATCACCCGGGTGCCCAGTGATTTCGTGGCCATGTTGGGGATGCCCTCCGGAAATCTTCCGGACCGACCGCTGATCGGGAGCAGCGGCGCGCTCAACCCGGTCCGCGCGCACACCCCGGCCGACGCGCCGCTGTTCGGACCGCGTCCGGGGCAGGTACCGCAAGCGGTGGCTCCCGCACCGAGCACCTCGCTGTTCGGCACCATGGCCCCGCAACCGGCGCTGGGGACGGTGGCCGCCACCGGTCTCAGCGAACCGCTGTCGGTTTCGGGCACTGTGCCGCTGACGACCGGCGCCCCATCGGGTGCGCAGTCGATCTTCGAGCACGTCATCGAAGCGGTCCTCGTTCCGGCGTCACTGACGGCGCTGGCGGCGGTCGCGTTGCCGGGCGTCGGCGCCTTGCTCGTGATCGCCGCGGCGGGCGTACGCGTGGGCTACCGGCAAGCCAAAGCAGGTCTGGCGCTGCGCGCCTCGGGTATCGCGCGGTTCGCCGGGCCCGGTCCGCTCGGCGTCGTCCGCTCGGGGACACTTGTCGCTCTGCGCCAGCGCGCCCGGGGACCGCGAACCAAGCGCGCCGTGTGTCCGGACGCGTCGCGGTCGAAGCGCCCGCTCGAACCCGTCGCCTAGGCCCGCGAACCTGCGGCCGCCAACGCGGCTTCGATCTCGGTCCACGTCCGCCGCACTATCTCCTCGACCGGCAACAGGTCGCGGATTCGCGATGAGACCTGACCGGTGTTGGCAACGCTGGCGTCCATATCGCCGTCGAAGTACAACTCGGTGATCTTGTTCAACAGTCGGGCGTTCGGGTCGTGGGCCGCGACCCGCGCGGCCAGCCCCGTGCGCAACACCCGCATCGTCGGGTTGCCCGGAAGGTCGAGCAGCACCGTCCCGGCGTCGTCGGCGGTGACGATCGCATCCTTGAAGTTCGCGTGCACGGCGGATTCGATACTGGCCAGCATCCTCGTCCCCATCTGGACGCCCTCGGCGCCGAGCACCAGCGCGGCCGCGGCCGATCGCGCGTCGCACATTCCGCCCGCCGCGATGATCGGCAGGTCGACGTTCTCGGCGACCAGGGGAAGCAACACCATGGTCGATGCACCGAGCAACGATTTGAATCCGCCGCCTTCGACGCCCTCGACCACCAACGCGTCGACGCCGGCATCGGCGGCCTTCCGAGCGCCCTTGAGTGAACCGACGACATGGACGACCGTCATCCCGGCGTCGTGCAGGCGTTCGGTGAACAACGCCGGATCGCCCGCCGAGGTGAAGACATGCCTCACCCCGGCCGCGGCAAGCGTGTCGACGATCGACGGATCGGCCTTCCAGCCCTGGATCATCAGGTTGGCGGCCACGGGCTTGTCGGTGAGGTCGCGCACCTTGACCAGATCCGCGCGCCCTCCGTCGGTCAGCGTCTCGACCATGCCGAGGCCGCCGGCCTCCGAGACCGCCGCAGCGAGTTCGGCGCGTGCGATGTAGGTCATCGGCGCCTGCACGACGGGAAAGTCGACGCCGAGGAGCGCCTGGATTCGGTTGGCCACGAAGTCATTCTGGGGTCACGCCGACGCCCGGACGAAATCGCCCTGGCGATATTTACATTGAGTGCTCTATGATTTGTCCCGATCGCACCCGAACGTCGGCGCAGCCGGGAAAGGACATCGATGGCCAAGCCACCCCTGTCGATGAAGCCGACCGGATGGTTCCAAGTGGCGTGGTCGGCCGATATCAAGCCCGGCGACGTCCGACGGATGACCTATTTCGACCGCGAGATGGTCGGCTGGCGGACGACATCCGGCGAAGCGGTCGTCATGGACGCGTACTGCGAACATCTCGGCGCCCACCTGGGTTACGGCGGACACGTGGAGGGCGAAGTCATCGAATGCCCGTTCCACGGCTGGCAGTGGAACAAGGACGGCCGCAACGTCTGCATCCCGTATCAGGACCGCCCGAACCGCGGCCGTCGTATCCGCAGCTATCCCGTCGCCGAACGCAACGACTCGATCTATATCTGGCACGACGTCGACGGCCGCGAGCCCTACTTCGACGCGCCGGACGTCTTCGCCGGTTTCAACGACGGCAGCAGTGCCGCTGACTACTACCCTCCGATGACCCTGCACCGTGAGCGACTCGAACTGCACCCGCAGTACGTGCTCGAGAACGGCGTCGATTTCGCGCACTTCAAGTTCGTGCACAAGACGCCGATCATCCCGGTGTTCACCCGCCACGATTTCGCCGACCCCTGGTCGTATGTCGATTTCACGATCACCTTCGAAGGTGACGACACCCAGTCGATCGAGGACGTGAGAAGCGGCGTGGAGGCCATCAACGGTGGGCTCGGCATCGCCGTGACGAAAAGCTGGGGGATGGTGGACAACCGCACGATCTCGGCGATCACGCCCGTCGACGACCGCACGTCCGACGTCCGCTTCATGGTGTACATCGGCCGTACCCCCGGTCGCGACGATCAACGGGCCGAGGCCAAGGCCGCCGACTTCGGTGCTGAAGTCATTCGCCAGTTCACCCAGGACGTGCACATCTGGTCGCACCAGCGCTACTCCGACCCGCCCGCACTCGCGACTGCCGAGTACGAGGGCTTCACCGCGCTGCGCAAGTGGGCGGCACAGTTCTATCCCGACGGCCGCGGCGGTAACGGCGCTGCGCACGCGAGGAGCGAGAAAGATGCGGACCTCGAATTCTCCCGTCCGACAACGAAGTCCGAGAAAGGCCGAGCCGAATGACCACACCGCCCGCACGACCGATACGTGTATTTCAGGTCGCGACAGGAAACCTCGGGACCGAGATGATCAAGCGGATCGGCGAGCATCCGGATCTCGAGCTCGTCGGGCTGCACTGCTACACGCACGAGAAAATCGGTCGTGACGCCGGCGACATCGTGGGCATCGGCCCGGTCGGCGTGACCGCCACCGGGACCGTCGAGGAGATCATCGCCGCCAAACCCGATGTGCTGACGTTTCACGGCGTCTTTCCGGACGAAGACCTCTACGTCAGGGTTCTCGAGGCGGGGATCAACATCGTCACGACGGCGGACTGGATCACCGGTTGGCACCGCGACACCAACCATCCGCATCCGTCGGGCAAACCCGTGTCCCAGTTACTCGACGAGGCCTGCCGCAGAGGCGG
Source organism: Mycobacterium sp. IS-1556 (assembly GCF_001499985.1). Classification (NCBI taxonomy): domain Bacteria; kingdom Bacillati; phylum Actinomycetota; class Actinomycetes; order Mycobacteriales; family Mycobacteriaceae; genus Mycobacterium; species Mycobacterium sp. IS-1556. The sequence goes on along the minus strand of NZ_LQIM01000039.1, from coordinate 132,951 downwards.
TTCGACGTTCTACGGCACCGGCATGAATCCTGGGCTGAACCAGATTCTCGGCGTGGTGTGTTCGGCCGACGTGGCCGAGATCGAGAACGTCACAACCATCGAGTCGGTCGACGTGTCGTGTCACCATTCGAAGGACACCTGGATCGAGGTCGGCTACGGCCAACCCGTGGACGACCCCGAGATCCCCGCGAAGCTGGAGAAGTACACCCGCGTCTTCGCCGACAGCGTGCTGATGATGGCCGACTGCTTCGACCTGCGCCTCGACGAGGTCAAGTTCAGCTACGAATTAGGCGCCTGCACAAAGGATGTCGACCTCGGCTGGTACCAGCTGCCGAAGGGGTCGTTGGGCGGCAACTACATCAAGTACCAGGGCATGGTCGACGGCGTGCCGAGGGTGGAGACCCATCTCGAATGGCAGATGACACCGCACACCGATCCGCACTGGGACATCAAGGGTTGCTACATCACCCAGATCAAGGGCGATCCGTGCGTGTACAACAAGCACATGATCTTCCCGAAGCCCGGTGTGGACCTGTCCAACCCCGAGGCCTTCGCCTCCATCGGCATGACGGTCACGGGAATGCCTGCGCTGCATGCGATCCGGTCGGTGGTCGCAGCACCGCCGGGGCTGATCACCAGCGCCGACCTGCCGCTGCGCGGGTTCGCCGGACGATTCAAGAGATAGCGCATGCCCCAGGGCGCCAACGTCGCGCCGCGCCGTCCGGCGAACGGCAAGCAGGTACGCGCGGAACGAACGCGCGCAATGGTCATCGACGAGACGGTCCGCTGCATCCTCGAAGAGGGCTTCGGCGCGGCGAGCGCCAAACACATCACCGAACGCGCAGGTGTGACGTGGGGCGTGATCCAGTACCACTTCGGTGATCGCGACGGCTTGTTGATGGCCGTCGTCGACGAGGGTTTCGGCCAACTGACGTCTTGTCTGCATGACGTCCAAGCGAAACTCGGCGAGCACTCCGGGCGTGCGCGCACCGAACTGGTGATCAACGCCGTCGCCGACGCGTTCCTGAGCCCGACATCGATTGCGGCGCTGGAGATCCTGATCGCGACCCGGACCGGTCGCGCCGACGTGGACCAGCGTCATCTGGTCGAGTTGTTCTCCACGCTGACCCGGCTCGGCCGCTTCGTCGGCGAGGGCCTCGACAAGAGGCACGCCGACGCGGTGGGCAATCTCATCTGGACCACGTTGATGGGTGCGATGGTGGCCAAGATGGCGGTCGAGGAACCGGTCGACGTCGGCCGGGAGTTAAGGGCGCTGACCGACGTCGTCACCGCCTATGTCGAACTCCAGCTCAACGCTTGACGCGAGGCTGTGAACCAGGGCGTCACCGCGGCCGGACGACGATCACCGGCGCCTTGGCGGCCTGTGCCACCTTGGCTGCCACGGAGCCGAGCACAAGGCTCGCGAATCCGCCGCGGCCGCGGCTGCCGATGACGACGAGTTGCGCCTGCTCTGACGACTCGACGAGCCGGCGTGCGGGGTCGTCGCCGACGATCCGGCGCTGCACCTGCACGTCCGGATACCGTTCCTGCCAGCCCGCAAGGCGTTCGGCGAGGATGCGATGGCCTTCGCCCTCGTAGCGTTCCCAGTCGCTTTCGATGGCGGGGAAGCCGGCATCGCTCCACGCGTGCAGGGCGACGAGCCCGACACCGCGCCTTGATGCCGCGTCGAAGGCCAGCGCTGTGGCTTCCTCCGAGGACGGCGACCCGTCGACCCCGAGCAACACGGGAGAGGTGTGATCGCCGGTCCGGGCGGTTGAGCCACCCAGGATCACCACCGGACCATGTCCGTGATGCAACAGGCCACTGCTGACCGATCCGAGAAAGACCCGGCCGATGGCGCCGAGGCCCCGGCTGCCCGACACGGTCATGTATGCGTCGCGCGAGGCGTCGACAAGTGCCGGTGGCGCCGCGGCGTGCACCACTTGCGTTTCGATGGTCGGCGGCGCGTTGTCACCAGCCGCCGCCTGCACGACCTTCTGCGCCTGGTCGAGAACGTCGCGTCCGTTCGCTTCCATCGCATCGACGTAGCTCGTTTCCAGATATGCCACGGGCCACGTCACCACGACCGGGGTGATCGCGTGTAACAGCCGGATCGGCTGGTCGCGCATGAGGGCTTCGTGGGTGGCCCATCGGATCGCGGCTTCCGAATCGGGCGAGCCGTCGACACCAACGAGAATTCCGGTCGGACCGTCAGTCATGGTGGCCTCCTTCGCGACCCCGCGGTACTGGTTCGACGTTACGTCGCGAGCCGCCCCCGTCAACAGGGGCTTTGGTCCCGGTCTTTGATTACGGCGCGCCGCTGAAGCCGTTGCGCGCGCCTAGCCGCATCAACTCCCGCGAACGCTATGAGCGGGTCAGTTGCGCGTAACGCGTGAGGTGATAGTCGGTGGTGCCGAATTCGTACTGGAGCGCGGTGAGCCGTTTGAAGTAATGACCGATCGCGAGTTCTTCGGTCATGCCCATCCCGCCGTGCAGCTGAACGGACTGCTGCCCGATGAACCGTGCGGCCCGCCCGACGGTCGCCTTGGCCGCCGACACCGCGCGTGCCCGAACATCGGGCTCGGCCTCGAGGTTGAGTACGGCCAGGTAAGCGGCCGACACTGCCTGCTCGAGCTCCATGTACATGTCGACCATGCGATGCTGCAGCGCCTGGAAGCTGCCGATCGGCTGGCCGAACTGCTGGCGTTGCTTGGCGTACTCGACGGTGTCGGCCAGCACTTTCCGCATACATCCGACCGCTTCTGAGCACACCGCGGCGGCGCCCTCGTCACGTGCCTGCTCCAGCGACGGCCACGCCCGTCCTTCCGCGCCGAGCAGCGCGTTGCCCGGAAGCCGCAGGCCGTCGAAGGTGAGGTCCGACGCCCGGCGATCGTCGATCGTCCGGTAATGGTGAGGCTCGATCGCGTCTCCCGCCGATTCGAGATCCACTGCGAACAGCGAGATTCCGTTGGCGGTGCGCGCGGTGATCAACAGATGGGTGGCCAGGGGCGCGCTGGCGGCGACGATCTTCGACCCCCGCAGCACCCACTCGTCGCCGTCCCGTTCCGCTCTGGTTGCCACCTCCGCCCAGTTGTGCCCGGAGGCCTCCTCGGTCGCCGCGAGCGCAACGATGGCCGTTCCGTCGACGATCCGCTCCAGCAGCGTCGAGGCCAGCTCACCGCCGGCGCGATGCAGCAGACCGCCGGCCACCACCGCCGTGTCGACGTACGGCTCGACCACCAACGCATGCCCGAGGGCTTCGGCGATGACCATCACCTCGACCGGGCCGCCCCCGATTCCGCCGACGTCCTCGGGCAGCGCCGCGCCGAGGATGCCGAGCTCCGTGGCGAAGCCGGCCCAGATCTCGGGCTGCCAACCGGCACCCGACTTGGCCGCCGCACGGCTGCTCTCGAGGTCGTATCGGCTCGCGAGGAACTTGCTCAAGCCGTCGCGCAGCAGTTCCTGTTCCTTGCTCAGGTTGAAGTCCATCTCATGCCCCATCACAGTCCGAGAGCGGACTTGGCCAGAATGTTGCGCTGAATCTCGTTGCTGCCGGCGTAGATCGAGCCCGCGCGATCGTTGAAATAACGTAACGGCGCGACGGCCTGCCAGGGCTCGCCGCTCAGATAACCGTCCGACGGCGGCTCGAACTCGGCGATCGGCCCGCCGGGGCAGGTGGCATGTGGCTGGTATACCCGGCCGCGAGGGCCCGCGGCCTCCATGGCGAGCTCGGTGATCGCCTGGCTCAACTCGGTCGCCAGCACCTTGAGCATCGACGAGGCCGCGCCGGGATTCTTGCCCTGCGCCACCGCCGCGAGCACGCGGTACTCGAGGATTTCGAGAACCTCGGTGCGTATCCGCGCGTCGGCCAGCTTGCGGGTGAAGGCGGGGTCGTCGATCAGTCGGCCGCCGCCCGGTCCGGGCTCGCCGGACGCCACCGTGGCGATCTCCTGGGCCATCACCTGCAGTGCCGGTGAGGACGCACCACCGCCACGCTCGAACTCCAAAAGGTATTTCGCGACGGTCCACCCGTCGTCGATCTCGCCGAGCACGTTGGCCTTGGGCACGCGCACCTCGTCGAAGAAGACCTGGTTCTGCACTTCCTCGCCGGATGTCATCACCAGGGGGCGGATCTCGATGCCCGGGGTGGCCATGTCGATGAGCACGAACGTGATGCCCTGCTGTTTCTTCTGCGTTCTCGACGTCCGCACCAGCGCGAACATCCAGTTCGCTTCGCGGGCGTGCGTCGTCCAGATCTTGCTGCCGGTGCAAATGAGGTCACCAGCCGATTCGTCGATGACCGCCGCCATCGACAGCGCCGCCAGATCGGAGCCCGCCTCCGGTTCGGAATAGCCCTGGCAGAAGAACACCTCACCGGTGAGGATGCGGGGCAGGAAGAAGTCTTTCTGGGCGTCCGTCCCGAACTTGATCAGGGCGTGGGCCACCATCCGGATGCCCATCGGCGACAGCGAGGGCGCACCCGCGAGGGTGGACTCCCGGCTGAAGATGTAGTGCTGGGTCAGGCTCCAGTCGCAGCCGCCGTACTCGACCGGCCAGGCCGGTGCGGCCCATCCGCGTTCGTGCAGGATCTGTTGCCACTGCATGCTCGCGTCGTGGTCGGCGTACACGCTGGTCATGAGGCGACCGGCGCGGCGCAGCTCCGGCGTCAACTTCTCGTCGAGGAAGCTGCGCACCTCGTCACGAAACGCCGTATCGGCCGCCGACCACTTGAGATCCATCGTCGTCCCCTGTCTGTCTGACGCTCTACACAGTAAACCTAGTTGACTAAGTTGTCCGATGTGGGGGTGACTCAAGTGAATGACGGTTCTGCTGAGCGTCCGGCCTTGCACGCGGACGTCGCGGTAGTGCCGACGTGGTGTTTCACCACGCGCGCTGTCCTCAGATGACACCCTGTTACGGGTGGCGGGAGAGTATCCGAGTCCGGGGGCGGGCGCGGTATCGGTCAAGGATGTGGGGCGGCTGCTGCTGCGCTGCGCGGACCGACCCGGTCTCGTTGCGGCCGTCAGCGCGTTCCTCGCCGACGCGGGGGCCAACATCGTCTCGCTCGACCAGCACGCGACCGAGCAGTCGGGCGGAACCTTCATGCAGCGCACGATCTTTCACCTGCCCGGCCTGACCGCCGCCCGCGACGATCTCGAACGTGACTTCACCGCGCAGGTGGCCGAACCGTTCGGAATGGACTTTCGGCTCACCGAGGCGGCCAAACCGAAACGGGTGGCGATCATGGCCTCGAAGGAAGACCACTGCCTGTTGGATCTGCTGTGGCGCAACCGTCGCGGTGAGCTCGATATGTCCGTGGCGATGGTGATCGCGAACCATCCGGACCTCGCCGAGCAGGTGCGGCCGTTCTCGGTGCCGTTCATTCATGTGCCCGCGACCAAGCACATCCGCGAGGAGGCCGAGAACCGCCAACTCGACTTGTTGCGCGGCAACGTCGATCTCGTGGTGCTGGCGCGTTACATGCAGATCCTCACCCCGCGGTTCATCGCAGAAGTCGGGTGCCCGCTGATCAACATCCACCACTCGTTTCTGCCGGCATTCATCGGCGCTGCTCCCTATCGGCGGGCCAAGGAGCGCGGGGTGAAGCTCGTCGGCGCGACGGCGCACTACGTGACCGAGGATCTCGACGAGGGACCGATCATCGAACAGGACGTGGTGCGGGTGGACCACCGGCACGGCGTCGACGATCTGGTGCGCCTGGGCTCGGATGTGGAACGCGTCGTGCTGTCCCGAGCGGTGCTGTGGCACTGTGAGGACCGGATCATCCGATTCGGCAACCAGACCGTCGTATTTTAATCCGGACCTTCTAGCCCGTACGAAGGAGAACCAGTGAAGAAGTTCAGCGACCTCGACGAGTTCATCGCGGCCGAGGGCAGCCAGCTCGGCCCAACGGAGTGGCTCGAAGTCACCCAGGATCGCGTCAACCTGTTCGCCGATGCGACCGAGGACCACCAGTGGATCCACGTCGACCCGGAGAAGGCCGCGAACGGTCCGTTCGGCGGGACGATTGCACACGGCTTGCTGACGTTGTCGCTGCTGCCGCACTTCTCGCACCAGCTGTACACGGTCGGCAACGTCGCGATGGCGATCAACTACGGCTACAACAAGGTTCGCTTCATCACGCCGGTGAAGGTCGGCGCCAAGATCCGCGCCCGGGCGGAGCTGACGAAGATCGACCAGCTCGACGGCGCGGTGCAGTCGACCATGACCACCACGGTGGAGATCGACGGGTCGGAGAAGCCCGCCGCCGTCGCGGAATCGATCGTCCGCTTCATCCGCTGATCAACGCAGGCGATCAGTACTGCGTCATGCCCTGATCGATCGAGATCGCCGCAGCGGTCACGTTTTTCGACTCGTCGCTGGCCAGCCAGCAGACCGCGTCGGCGATGTCTTCTGGCTCGGCCGCCCATGTGGGTAAGAAGGGCGTGATCATCTGCGCCAGTTGCGGATAGGTTTCGATCGCGCGACCCAGCGACCCGATCATGTCGCCACTGCCCATCAGCGTGTTGACCGCTCCCGGGTGGACGCTGTTGACCCGCACCGAGTAACGGCCCAGCTCGGCTGCGAACGCCCGCGCCATCCCGGTGACGGCGTGCTTGCTGGCGGTGTAGTGCACCATGAACGGCTGCATCTTGATGCCGGCGGCCGAACTGATCAGGATGATCGAGCCGCCCCTGCCGCCGTCGATGATCTTCTGCGCTCCGGCCATCACGGTGTTCCACGTGCCGGTCACGTTGATGTCCATGACATCTCGAAAATCTTCGGGTGAGATGGCATCCCACGTCTGCGGGGCCGACACCCCGGCATTGGCGACGATGACGTCGAGTCGCCCGAACCTTGCGACGCCCTCGTCGACCGCGTCGCGCAGGCCATCGATGTCGCGGACGTCGACGACGGAGGTCAGGATTTGGCGCCCGGTGGCCTCGACCAGTCGGACGGTCTCGGCGAGGTCCTCCGGCGTCGCAGGGTCGTAAGGCACGCAGGCGGGCAGCTTCCCGGCGATGTCGACCGCGATGACGTCGGCGCCCTCACTGGCCATCCGCACGGCGTGTGCGCGCCCCTGGCCCCGGGCCGCGCCGGTGATGAAAGCCACTCTGCCGGAGAGCCTTTGGGCGGTCATGTGTTCTCCCGCTGTGCGGACTTGACGAGGTTCGACCCGATGATGAGCCGTTGGATCTCACTGGTGCCCTCGTAGAGCCGCAGCAGTCGGACGTCGCGATATATGCGCTCGACGGGAACCTCGCGCATGTAGCCGCTGCCACCGTGGATCTGGACGGCGAGATCGGCTACCTCGCCGACCATTTCGGTGCAGAACAGCTTCGCCGCCGACGGGGCCAATCGGCGGTCCTCGCCGGTGACCCACTTCCGTGCGGTGTCGCGGACAAGTGCGCGGCCGGCCAGTACGCCGGTCTGCTGGTCGGCGAGCATCGCCTGTACCAGTTGGAAGTCGCCGATCGGGATACCGCCCTGTGTCGCGGTGGCGGCGTAGGCCACCGACTCGTCGAGCGCACGCTGTGCGGCCCCGACGGCCAGCGCGGCGATGTGCACCCGCCCGCGTGCCAACGAGATCATCGCGGCGCGGTAGCCGATGTCCTCGCTGCCGCCGACGAGGGCCTCGGCCGGCACGCGCACGTCGTCGAAGCTGACGTCGGCCGTCCACGCCCCTTCCTGACCCATCTTCGCGTCCTTGACACCGACGTGGACCCCCGCGCTGTCGGCGGGCACCAGGAACACCGCGATTCCGGCGCCGTCCGCGTCGGCCGGGCGCGTGCGCGCGAACACGACGAACAGGTCGGCCATCGGCGCGTTGGTGATGAACCGCTTCTGCCCGGTGATCACCCAATCAGCTTCGTGCTGAACGGCTTTGGTGCGCAGACCGGCCGGGTTGGAGCCGGCGCCGGGTTCGGTCAGCGCGAACGACGCGACGACGTCGCCGGTCGCCATCGACTCGAGCCATCGCGCTTTCTGTTCATCGGTGCCGAACCCGACGAGGACCTGCCCGGCGATGCCGTTGTTGGTGCCGAACATCGACCGCAGGCCCAGTGAGGTGTAACCGAGTTCCATCGCCAGTTCGACGTCCTGCGACAGGTTCAGCCCCAGACCGCCCCACTCCTGAGGGATCGCGTAGCCGAACAGTCCCATCTTCTTGACCTGCTCGCGCAGGTCGTCGGGCACCCGGTCGCTGGTCAGGATCTCCTGTTCCCGCGGGATCACCGCGGTCCGGATGAAGTGACGAGTCTGCGCCAGGATCTCCTGGAAGTCCTCGTCGCTGACCTCGGACGTCGTCATCGCCTGGTGCTCCTTCTACTTCTTCAACGTTCGGTACCCCGGATCGGCGCGATCATATATGAAATATGATGTTGGACCGATGGCGCCCTCGATGGGCTCCGAGTGACAAGAAGGGTGAGCTAGGTGTCGTTGTTGACGGGACAGACGGCCGTCGTCACCGGCGGTGCGCAGGGCCTCGGCTATGCCATCGCGGAGCGGTTCATCGCCGAGGGCGCCCGCGTGGTGCTGGGCGACCTCGACCTGGGTGCGACGGAGGAGGCGGCCAAGCGACTCGGGGGCGATCAGGTGGCGCTGGCGGTGCGCAGCGATGTGACCAAGGCCGACGACGTCTCGGCACTCGTCGCCGCGGCGGTGGAGCGGTTCGGTGGTCTCGACATCATGGTGAACAACGCCGGAATCACCCGCGACGCGACACTTCGCAAGATGACCGAGGACCAGTTCGATCAGGTCATCGCCGTGCACTTGAAGGGCACATGGAATGGGTTGAAGGCGGCCGCGGCGATCATGCGCGAGAACAAGCGTGGCGCGATCGTCAACATGTCGTCGATCTCGGGCAAGGTCGGTCTCGTCGGGCAGACCAACTACTCGGCGGCCAAGGCCGGCATCGTCGGCATGACGAAAGCGGCCGCCAAGGAACTGGCGCATCTCGGCGTGCGGGTCAACGCGATCCAGCCCGGACTGATCCGGTCGGCGATGACTGAGGCCATGCCGCAACACATCTGGGATCAGAAGCTCGCGGAGGTGCCGATGGGCCGCGCGGGCGAACCGGACGAGGTGGCGAAGGTCGCGCTGTTCTTGGCCAGCGACTTGTCGTCGTACATGACCGGCACCGTCCTCGAGGTCACCGGCGGAAGGCACATCTGATGCGCGACGCGGTCATCTGCGAGCCGGTACGCACCCCGATCGGCCGCTACGGCGGCATGTTCAAGTCGCTGACGGCCGTCGAACTCGGCGTCGCGGCGCTCAAGGGTCTGCTCGACCGGACCGGAATCGATCCTGCCGCAGTCGAAGACGTCATTCTCGGGCATTGCTATCCGAGCAGCGAGGCGCCCGCGATCGGGCGTGTGGTGGCCCTGGACGCGGGCCTGCCGGTGACCGTTCCCGGCATGCAGGTCGACCGGCGGTGCGGCTCGGGCCTGCAGGCCGTCATCCAGGCCTGCTTGCAGGTTGCGTTTGGCGACAACGACGTTGTGGTCGCCGGCGGCGCGGAGAGCATGAGCAATGTGACGTTTTACTCGACCGACATCCGCTGGGGTCCGGCACGCGGCGGCGTCATGCTGCACGACTCGCTGGCACGCGGACGCACCACCGCCGGCGGCCGGCACTATCCGGTGCCCGGCGGCATGCTCGAGACCGCGGAGAACCTGCGCCGTCAGTACGGCATCTCGCGACAGGAGCAGGACGAGCTCGCAGTGACGTCTCATCAGCGCGCGGTGGCCGCCCAGATGGACGGCATCCTGGCCGAGGAGATCGTGCCGGTCGCCGTGCGCAGCCGCCAGGGGGAGGAGCTGATCGACACCGACGAGCATCCGCGTCCGGACACCTCGGTCGAGTCGCTGGCGAAGCTGAAACCCGTTCTGGGCCGTGAGGATCCGGAGGCGACCGTCACCGCAGGCAATGCGAGCGGCCAAAACGACGCCGCGTCGATGTGCGTGGTGACCTCCCCGGAGAAAGCCGACCAGCTGGGGCTGACCCCGCTGGTCCGCCTGGTGTCATGGGCGTCGGCCGGGGTGGCCCCGAACGTGATGGGCATCGGACCGGTGCCCGCCACGGAGGTGGCGCTGTCCAAGGCCGGACTGACGCTCGCCGACATGGATCTGATCGAGTTGAACGAGGCGTTCGCCGCGCAGGCGCTCGCTGTGATGCGGGAGTGGAACTTCGGCGCGGCCGACCGGGACCGCACGAACGTCCACGGCTCGGGCATCTCGCTCGGGCACCCGGTCGGCGCGACGGGCGGGCGAATGCTGGCGACGCTGGCGCGCGAGTTGACCAGGCGCGGCGCCCGCTACGGATTGGAAACCATGTGCATCGGCGGGGGTCAGGGGTTGGCCGCGGTGTTCGAAAGGGTCGGCGCATGACGAAACTCGCTCAGACCGTGGGGCTCACCGAAGTGCAGACAGAAATCCTCGCTACGGTGCGCCAGTTCGTCGAGAAGGAGATCATCCCGAACGCGCCGGAGTTCGAGAAGACCGACACCTATCCGCAGGCGATCGTCGACCAGATGCGGGAGATGGGTCTGTTCGGCTTGATGATTCCCGAGGAGTACGGCGGGCTCGGGGAATCGCTGTTGACCTATGCGCTGTGTGTGGAAGAGCTTGCCCGCGGCTGGATGAGCATCTCCGGGGTGCTCAACACCCATTTCATCGTCGCCTACATGCTGCGCCAGCACGGCACCGAGGCGCAGAAGCAGCGCTACCTGCCGCGGATGGCGACCGGCGAGACCCGTGGGGCGTTCTCGATGTCGGAACCCGAACTGGGTTCCGATGTCGCCGCGATCCGCACCCGAGCGATCCGCAACGCCGACGGCACCTACCGCATCGACGGGCAGAAGATGTGGCTGACCAACGGCGGCACGTCGACGTTGATCGCGGTGCTGGTGCGCACCGACGAGGGCGCCGACAAGCCGCATCGGAACCTGACCGCTTTCCTCGTCGAAAAGCCGGTCGGCTACGGGGAAGTCGTGCCCGGGTTGACGATCCCCGGCAAGCTCGACAAGCTCGGGTACAAGGGCATCGACACCACCGAGTTGCTCTTCGACGGCTATGTGGCCCAAGGCGACGACGTGCTCGGTGAGGCGCCCGGCCAGGGGTTCTTCCAGATGATGGACGGTATCGAGGTGGGCCGGGTCAACGTGTCGGCGCGGGCTTGCGGCGTGGGTATCCGCGCCTTCGAGCTCGCCGTGCGCTACGCCCAGCAGCGGCAGACATTCGGCAAGCCGATCGCCGAGCATCAGGCCATCGCGTTCCAATTGGCGGAGATGGCAACCAAAGTCGAGGCTGCCCACCTGATGATGGTCAATGCCGCGCGGCTGAAGGACTCCGGTGAACGCAACGACGTCGCGGCCGGAATGGCGAAGTACCTTGCGAGCGAGTTCTGTACGGAGGTCACCCAGCAGAGCTTTCGCATTCACGGCGGCTACGGCTACTCCAAGGAGTACGAGATCGAGCGGTTGATGCGCGATGCGCCGTTCCTGTTGATCGGCGAGGGCACCAGCGAGATCCAGAAGAACATCATCAGCAAGCGGCTGCTCGCGGACTACCAGGTGTGACGGTGTCGGCCTCGGATTTCACGTTTCGGCCGCAACTGGCCGAGGATGTCGCGCGGTTCGTGCGAAAGCGCATCTTTGATGGCACCTATGCTGCCGGTGAGTATGTGCGACTCGATCAGCTGGCGGCGGAACTGGGCATCAGCGTCACCCCGGTGCGCGAGGCGCTGTTCGAGCTGAAGGCCGAGGGTCTGCTCGCGCAGCAGCCGCGCCGCGGGTTCGTCGTGCTGCCGGTGACGGGCCGCGATCTCACCGACGTGTCGAATGTGCAGGCGCACATCGGTGGTGAACTCGCCGCGCGGGCCGCGGTCAACATCACCGACGAGCAGTTGCGGGAGCTCGAGCGAATTCAATCCGATCTCGAGGGGGCGTACGCCGCCGGCGACGACGAGCAGGCCGTCCGGCTCAACCACGAGTTCCACCGCGCGATCAACGTCGCGGCCGACTCACCGAAGCTCGCGCAGCTGATGTCCCAGATCACCCGGTACGCACCCGAATCGGTGTTTCCCGTGATAACCGGTTGGCCGGAGAAGTCGAACGAGCATCACCGGCGGCTGCTCAAGGCACTCGCCTGCCACGACGAAGACCTTGCCCGCGCGGCGATGTCGGAACACCTGGCCGCCGGCGCGAAGCCGTTGATCGACCACCTCACCGAGCGGGGCGTGGTCAGCTAGCTTCGCGTCTCACCAAGCTCGTCCAGTAACGCCCGCAGCGCGCGTACATCGACCTTGCCCGTAGCCTTGCGTGGGATGGCGTCGTCCGAGTCGGTGACATGCCACACCGTCGGGACCTTGAAGGCGCTCAACCGCTTTCGGGCCTCCGCCCGCAACTCGTCGACGGGACGCCCGGAGATCACAACGGCGCCGACGGCGCCGTCCACGTCGGTGACGAATGCCTGCTGCACGCCGTCGACGCTGCGCAGCGCCTGTTCGACCTCGCTGGGGTACACGGTGGCGCCGCTGACCTTGAACATGTCGTCGCACCGGCCGTGGTAGAACAGGAAGCCGTCGTCGTCCAGGTGGCCGAGGTCGCCGGTGGGGTAGTAGCCGTCGGGAGTGAAGACCTCTTCTCTGCTGCGCCGGCAGATTCCGCGCATGAGGTGCGGTCCCCGGATCTGGATCATGCCGATCGAGCCGCCCGGGACCGGTTCACCGGTGTCGGGGTCGACGATCCGAATCTCCATGCCGTCGAACGGTTTTCCGCAACTGCCCCAAGCCGACCTGGGCATGTCGGTGTCGGCCGGATAGCCGCAATGCGGGCCGAATGACTCGGTCATGCCGAACAGGTTCGCCCGTGCGCCCGGTTCGCCACGCTGCTCTGGCGGTAGCAGCGCCGGCAGGCTTCCGGGCCGCAGCGAGGACAGATCGGCTCCGACAGAGGCGGATTGGCGTGCCAGTGCCTCCGCCTGGTCGGGCCAGCCGCGAAACAACGTGACGCGTTCGCGTTCGACGAGGCGCAGCGTGGTCTCCGGCCGGGGAATCTCCTCGGTGACCAGTGTGGCGCCCGCCAGCAACGCCGAGAGGATTCCGCTGCCGAATCCGCCGACCCAGAAGAACGGCATCGGCAGATACAGCCGGGTGTCGGCGTCAATGCACCGCGCCGTCAGCCCCGCCCGCACCGCGCCCAAAGCGTTTCCGTGTGAATGGATCACGCCCTTGGGTGGGCCGCTGCTGCCCGAGGTGAACATGATCGCCAGCGTGTCGCTGGGGGTGACGGCAGCGGCAATCTCGTCGACCGGTGCCGAGCCGCCTGCCGGGAGTCGGCCGGCGCGCCAAACTTCGCGCAGCGCAGGAAGGTTGCCCCGTTCGGCGGAAAGGTCGTCGAGGTAGCGGTGGCCGCGGAACTCCTCGACCGTCACGAGGAACTGCACCGACGCCATACGAAGCTGAGCGACCAGTTCCGGGGCTTGCAGCAGTGTGCTCAGCGGCACGAGAACAGCGCCGATACGGGTCAGCGCGACCGCGTTCCGCACCCACTCGGCACAGTTGGGCATGATCAAGCCGACCCGGGTGCCCTTGCCGACACCGGCGGCCACGAACGCGGCCGCTAATTGCCTGCTACTGGACTCCAATTCGGAGTAGGTGATGCGCGTCGAGGGATCGATCACCATCGGCTTTGCGCTGTCCTCGGCGGCGCGTAATCGCACCAACGCGTCGACGGTTTCACGCATCGAGCACCTCGATCAGCTTCGACAGGTTGATCTTTCCGCTGGACAGCACGGGAATACGGGAGGCCGGCACGGCGGCGAACCGCCGGGGAATCTTGTAGGCCGACAGCTCGCTCTTCAGGCGCTCGCGACAAGTTGTCTCGTCGAATGTGTCGCCGTCTTCCAGCGCGATGACGGCGGCGACGAGTTGGCCGCGTTCCGCGTCGGGCAGACCGACCACGTGTGCGACGGTGCCGCCGGTGACCTTCGCGATCGCCCGCTCCACCTCCGCGGGCGCGACATTGGCGCCCGCCGTCTTGATCATCGTGCCGCGCCGCCCGACGAAGTAGAAGAAGCCGTCGATGTCCGTGCGGACAAGGTCGCCGGTGTGAAACCACCCGTCGACGTCGAAACACTCCTCGCGGCTGCGCTTGTAGTACCGCTGCATCATGAACGGTCCGCGGGCGCATAGTTCGCCGACCTCGCCGACGCCGACGGGCTGCACCGTGTCGGGATCGATGACCTTGACGTCGAATCCGGCCACCGGCCGGCCAAAGGACCCGCGGCGATGCTCGGGCTGGTCGGCTTCGTCGGCGCTGGCCAGGATGACACTGCCGGCTTCCGTCATGCCGAGCATCGTGTGACGCAACTCGGGGTCGGCGGGACGCACGTCGGGGGCCATGATCGGGTACAGGTTGCCACGCCGCATCGACGACAGGTCGCGGCTCGGCAGGCTCGGATGCCGGGCCAGGTGGGCGATGCCCGCAACGAAGCCGTTGGTCATCGTCGGCTTCTCGGCCTCCAGCAGATCGAGTGTCTCGCCCGCGTCGACGGCGTTGGAACACAACAGCGTTGCACCGGCCAGCAACGTGGCGAGCACCGAGAACGCGAAGCCGCCGATCCAGAAGAACGGCGAGTTGCTGAACAACTTCTCTTCAGAGGTCAGTCCGCGGATGTCGTTGAGGACCACCTGGTGGGCGAGTAGGCCGGCGTGCGTGTGCACCGCACCCTTCGGCGTGCTGGTCGATCCCGACGTGTACACGATCGCAAGCACGTCGGAGGGTTCGACGTCGCCCTCGAGAGCGGTCAGGAGTTCGGCGTCGGCCAACGCCGTCGGTTCCCAGTCGATGAGCACGTGACGCAGCAGCGGAAGCCGTATACCGGCCAGCCGCCGGCGGTAGTCGTGTGAGCGGTAAGACGAAGCGGCCAACAGAAGTTCGACGTCGGCGTGGTCGAGCTGCTGTCGCATCTCGGTCGCGGTCGCGAACGTCGAGACGGGGATCACCACGGCGCCGATGCGCGCGGCGGCCAGCATCGCGACGACGAACGCCGGGCCGTTCGGATACAGCACGCCGATGTGTGTGCCCTTGCCTGCGCCGAGCGCGATCAAGCCGCGGGCCAGTCGGGCCGAGCGCCGTTCGGCGTCGGCGTAGCTCAACCGCTCTGCGTCACAGATCAACAAGGGATGGTCGCCGCGCGCATCCGTCTGGGCGCTCAGCACCGCGCCGACGGTGTGCTCACGCATGGTCGACGGAATCGGCGAAGTACCGGCGCACCTCGCTGAGGTCGGGCTTGCCCGACGGTGTACGGGGCATCTGCTCGACGATTGCTATATCGGTGGGAATCTCGTAGCGCGCCAGCCGTGTTCGCAGGAACTCCTCGAGCATCGTGGCGTCGACCGGCTCTCGCAGTTCCACCATCGCCACCGGTGTTTCACCGAGACGATCATCGGGCCTGCCCACCACGGCGGCGCTGTGCACCGCGGGATGGCTCTCCAACGCGGTGCGCACGTCGTCGGGCATGATCTTGAAGCCGCCCCGGATGATCGCCTGGTCGGCACGCCCCAGAATCCACAGGAAGCCGTCGGCATCGATGCGCGCCATGTCCGTGGTGCGCATCCAGTTCGCGTCCGGCCCCAACTGCCCGGGTTTGACCTCCAGCAGGCCCGGCTCATCCGGACCGAGCGGATCACCGCGTTCGTCGACGACCCGCAGTTGCGCGCCCAGGCTGGCCCGGCCGACGCTGCCCCGCTTGGCCTGCCAGTACCGCTGGTAGTCCGGCAACGTCCAGCCGGCGACGCCGCCACCGAATTCGGTTGCGGCGTACGATGTCAGGACCGGTATGCCGAACTTTTCGGTGAACGCGTCGGCGTCCTCGGCGGACAGCGGCGCGGTTCCCGATGTGACCGCGCGGATGCTGGCGAGGTCGTCGCGGGTCAGCTCCGAGTGCAGTACGGTGCGCAGCGCCGCAGGCACCAGGGACACCGTCCGCGGCCGGTGCCGGCGCACCGCATCGGCCCAGCGGTCCAGTTCGAAGCGGTCGAGTAGCGCGAACGGCCGGCCTTCACAGACACACTGGAGGACGCGGAACACGCCGCCGATGTGCACCAGCGGCGCATTGACGATCGCCACGCCGCGTCGCAGTTCGGTCGGCGTCGGTGAATCGGCGAACACGCTGTGCGCCAACATGTCATAGGTGAGGTCGACCCGCTTCGGAGGCCCGGTGGTGCCGCTGGTGAGCATTTGGACTGCGACGTCGGATTGGCCCGGCGGAAGGGCGACGGCATCCGACGTCTCGATAGGTTCGGCGACCGAGGAGATCGCCACGGTGCCGGTGCCGGCGGGCACAAACCGGGTCAGGTCGTCGCGCTCGCCGATCACCAGTGGAAGCTTCAACTCCGCGATGTCGGCCGTGATGCGGTCGTCACCGCGCGACGGGTTGACGACGACGACGGTTCCGCCGGCCAGTAACACGCCAAGGAAGCTCGCGACATGGGCCGGGCTGTTGCGCAACAGCATCCCGATCCGACCGCCGCGCACGCCGACCGCTTCGATCTGACCGGCGAGGCTGCCCACCTGGCCCCAGGTGATCCACTCGCCGTCGTATTCGATCGCCGATGCCTGCGGGCGGATGCCGATGACGTCGCGGATACGCTCGCTGAGCCGGTGTTCGCTCATCAGCGGATTCTCGGAGAGGGTCGAGGTGGCGCTGGTTGGGCGGCCAGTTCGGCTTGCCCCAACGGGTTTCCCAGCCTGGTGTAGATCAAGTTCTGCTCCATCGCGGCGCGGTAGGGCTTGTCCAGCGACTCCCAGATCGCCTTGACCGTGCCCTGCGTCGCAGAAGGCGGTTTGGCGGCAATGGTCGCGGCGATCTCGTGCGCGCGCGCCCACAGCCGGTCGCCGGGCACCACTTCGGTCACCAACCCGATCTGCTGCGCGGTGTGCGCGCTCACGCGCTCCTCGTTGCCCATCAGCGCGATCCGCAGTGTCTCGGCCAGACCGACCCGACGCATCAGCCCGATCGGCTCCAGCGCGCAGACCAGGCCGGCGCTGACGTGGGAGTCGAAGAACGTGGCGTCCTCGGAGCAGATCACCACGTCTGCCTCGTTGACGAAGTAGAACGCACCGGCCGTGCACATGCCCTGCACCGCGCACACCACCGGCTTCCACATCTTCTGCCATTTCGGGCTGAGGTGCTCGCCGGGATCCTCGTGGTTCCAGACGTTGTCGGGCTGGCCGTACGGCGTCTTGATGTCCAGCCCGACGCTGAACGCCCGCTCGCCAGCGGCGCGAAGCACCACCGCGTTGACGGATTCGTCGGCCTTGACCAGGCCCCATGCACGCGACATCTCCTCGCACATCGTGCGATTGAACGCGTTGAGTGAGTCGGGGCGGTTCAGCGTGATGGTCGCGACCCGGTCGGTGGCGTCGACGTGGAGCAGGAGCGTTTCGAACGTCGTCATCGGCTTCGTCATCGGCACTGCCAGTTCGGGAGACGCTTCTCCATGAAGGCCTTCGGTCCCTCGAGAGCGTCCTCGGTGCGCACAACGCGCTCGCGAAACGTCTCGGCGAGGATTTCGGCCTCGTGCAGCGGCAGATCCAGTGTCTTGTGGATCGTCAGGCGGGTGCCACGAACGGCCAGCGGGGCATTCGAGTTCACGATGTCGGCGATCTCGTGTGCGCGTTCGAGCAGCCGCTCGTGCTCTACCACTTCGCTGATCATGCCAAGCTCGTAGGCCCGCTGCGCGCTCATCCGTTCGTGTTTGCCCATCAGCGCCATTCTCAGCGCGATGTTGCGGGGCAACACCCGGGCCAGCCGGACCATCTCGCGGGCGGCCACCAGCCCAATGCTCACGTGCGGGTCGAAGAACGTCGCCCGGTCCGAAGCGATCGCGATGTCTCCGGTGGTGATCCAGTCCAGCCCTGCGCCGCAGCACAATCCGTTGACCGCGGTGATGACCGGCTTGGCCATCCGCCGGAACGGCGGCGTGCCCTCCTGCGGCGCCTCCCATTGGTCGTAAGTGGACAGATAGGGGCGTTCGTAGATCACCCGGCCGTCCTCGGGGATCTCGCCGACGTCGGCGCCCGTGCAGAACGCCCTGCCGGTGCCCGTAACGATGACGATCCAGACGTCGTCGTCGTTCTCGGCGTCTTCGTAGGCGGTGCGTAGTTCGGTGATCATGTGGGGGCTCAGCGCGTTCAGCGCGTTGGGCCGGTTCAACGTGATCGTGGCCTTGTGCCCGTCGACCTCGTAGGTGATGTCAGCGAAATTGGTGGACAATTGCGGTTCCTATCGTCAGCGCCCTTGGAATTCCGGCGGGCGCTTGTCACGGAACGCCGCCAGGCCTTCTTTGAAATCCGCGGTGCGGCAGGACAGCTCCAATCCGTACAGCTCCTGGTTCATGGCCTGCGGCAATGTGGCGTGCTGGCCGTACTGGATTGCCTGCTTGGCCAGCCCGATGGCCACGGTCGGGCCGGACGCCAGCCGGTCGAGGAGTTCGTCGCTCGCGGCATCGACTTCCGTCTCTGCGACCGCGCGGTGGATCAGCCCCCACTCGAATGCCTCGGTGCCGCTGACCTTCTCGCCGAGCAGCAGCATTCGTCGTGCCCGCGCCAATCCGACGAGCCGCGGCAGCAGCCAGGTCGAACCCGAGTCGGGGCTGAAGCCGCGGCCGATGAACGGCTCCCAGAACACCGCATCCTCCGCTGCGACGGCGAAGTCGGCTGCCAGAGCGAGGTTGCAGCCGAGGCCGGCTGCCCAGCCGCGCACCGTGCACACCACCGGCAACTGGATGGTGTGCACCAGCTCGACCACCCGGTTCGCGGCATGGGGGATGCGCCGGGTGAGATCGCCGCTGCGGGGGCGTCGTCCATCAGCATTCGTGGCCACCCAGTCCGCGCCGGCGCAGAAGTCCGATCCGCCGCCGCGGATGTGCACCGCGCGCAGGGAGTCGTCGCTGGCCGCCGAGGTCAAGATCGTCACGAGATCGTCGATCATCGTGTGGCTCAATGAGTTACGCCGCGCCGGCCGATCGACTGTGATGCGCAGGATCGCTTCGTCGCGCGATGTCGCCACCGCCCCGTCGTCGGCCGTACCGGTCACCGTGGAATCCGTCCATCTCAAGCTATACGGTTAGACGTACAGTAATGCTATCTTGTACAAGTTAGCAAGGACAGCTCCCGCGATGGAAGGTAGTCATGGCGCACACGACGCCCAGCTTCGGTGAGCAGCCCCTGCCGCAGACCGTCGCCGCGGCGGGCGCGATCCGTCGGCTCAGCGGGCTGCTGCTGTCGCTGGAGCACGACCACCCGACCGTCGATGCCATGCTCGGGCAGATCGACGAGTGGGAACGCGAACTGGCCGCTGCGGCACCGGCGGATCTCACACCACGGATCGGCCCCGCGGCCACCGACTCCCAGCGCATCTACCTCGATCACGCATTTGACGTCGGCGCGTACAACCCGGCCTTTCCCGAGTACACCTTTGACGAAATCGGCGAGGTTGCGGCCACGGGGCGAGTCACCTTCCCTGTGCTGTTCGAAGGTCCGCCCGGGTTGGTCAACGGCGGGTTCCTGGCGGTGTTCTTCGACTGCGTGACACAGCATCACAGTTGCGCGACGGGGCGAACCGGTAAGACCCGCTCGCTGACCGTCACATTCCGCAAGCCGACGCCGATCCTCACCGAACTCGGCTTCGACGTGACCCGCGTGGAGACCGACGGGCGGGTGACCTCGACCGCCCGATTGCTCCGCGAAGACGACGTGTTGTGCATCGGGGAGTTCCACACCGCGGCGTCCCCACCTGACCGGCTTTCGGTGTTCGAGTTCGGGAAACGCCGCGACAGATGATCAGGTCCCAGCGGATCCGTCAACCGAGGGTGGCCGAGATCGTCGCCGCGAGGCTGCGTGACGACATCCTTTCAGGGCGGCTCAAAGAGGGCGACGTGTTGCCATCTCAGGACGGCCTGCTCGCCGAATTCGGCGTCAGCCCACCGGCGTTGCGCGAGGCCATCCATCTTCTCGAGGTGGATGGGCTGATCTCGGTGCGCCGAGGCAACATGGGCGGCGCGGTGGTGCATCTGCCGTCGGCCGACCGAACCGCGCACATGATCAGCATGGTGCTGCAGGCCCGGTCGGCGACACCGGCCGACGTCAGCGGTGCGCTACTGCATCTCGAGCCGGTCTGTGCGGGCATGTGCGCCGCCCGGAAAGACCGCATGACCGAGGTGATGCCTTACCTGGAACAAGAAATCGGCAGGCAGACAACCGCGTTCGACGATCCTGTGCAGTTCGTCCCGAACGCTCGGCGCTTTCATGAGGCGATCGTTGCTCGATGCGGCAACGAGCCGATGATCCTGCTGATCGGCTCGCTGGAGTTGATCTGGTCGGCACACGAATCGTCGGTGTGGGGCGACGAAACGGGCACCGCCGGCACGGACAGCCCGGCGGGGGAGATGAACCAGAAGACCATGCGGGCGGCGCTGCGCGACCACCACCGGTTGCTCGGCGCGATCCGCGACGGCGACGAAGCCCGTGCGGTGCGGTTGGCCACCGACCATCTGGCCGCTGCGCGACGCAACACGCTCGCCGTCGGCGCAGACAAAACCATTGAGGCCAAGCTCATTTCCAGCGTTCAGTGAGGACACCCGATGACCACTACCGCCGATGACCGCGTGCTGTTCGACGTCGACCGCGAAAAGCGGATCGCGACGATCACGTTCAACAACCCGGCACAGCGCAACTCCTATGACGCGGCGATGCGGGACGCCGTCGGCCGGCACCTCGACCAGGTCGCCGACGACGACGACATCACGGTGGTGTTGTTGCGTGGCGCCGACAGTGTGTTCAGTACCGGGGCCGACATGAACAACGCCTACGCCTGGTATGGCGACAAGGACTCGGCGCAAGCCAAGCGGCGCCCGAGCCAACGCCGTCGGCTGACGGTCGACCGCAAGTCCTTCGGCTTCTACCACAACTTCATGGGCTTCCCGAAGGTCACGGTCGGAGAGATCAGCGGGTACGCGCTGGGCGGCGGCTTCGAGATGGCGTTGATGACCGACATCTCCGTGATCGCCCGCACGACCAAGATCGGGATGCCCGCAACCCGCTTCCTCGGCCCCGCGCTGGGCAGCCTGCACATGTTCTTCCACCGGTTGGGTCCGGTGCTCGCGCGACGACTCCTGCTCACCGGCGACATCATCGAGGCCGGGGCGGTCGAGCATCTCGGCGTCTTCACCGAAACCTGCGATCCCGACAAGGTCTCGGCACGGGCGCGGTACTGGGCCGAGAAGGCGGCCAAGATGCCGGCCGACGGCGTCGTGATCGCCAAGGAGGCGTTCCGCCTCGTCGAGCAGAGCCAGGCCTACCAGGGTGAGGAAGTGGCGAGCTATCTGTTTCATGCCTACGGGACGAACCTGCAGTTCGCCGACGGTGAGTTCAACTTCGTCAAGACGCGGGCGCAGCACGGCACCAAGGAAGCGTTCCGGCTGCGTGACGAGCATTTCCACGTGCCGGAGCCCGAATAGCGGGGTTCGCTACACTATCTGCTAGTTTTGTAACGTCGCTTACGTCGAACCCCGAGGTGGAGAACATGCGCACACCCGTCATCGTCGGTGCCGCCAGGACGGCGATCGGCCGGTCCTTCAAGGGCACGCTGGTCAACACTCCACCCGAAACGCTGATCACCACCGTGCTGCCCGAGGTGATCAGGCGGTCGGGGATCGACCCGAAGGCCATCGACGACCTCATTTTCGCCGAATCACATTACGGCGGTGGCGATCTCGCCCGCTATGCGGCCGACGCCATCGGCCTGCAGGACGTACCCGGGCAGTCGGTGAACCGGCACTGCGCGGGAAGCCTCACCGCGATCGGCAATGCATCGGCGCAGATCGGCTCCGGTATGGAGCGTGCGCTGATCGCCGGTGGTGTGCAGTCGCTGTCCATGACGCCGCTGGTCAACTGGCGCATCCCCGGGCCCGAGTTGAAGTTCGAAGAGAAGTGGATGCCGCCGACGCACGTCGAGACGCCCGACGCCCCGTGCAAGGACATGTCGATCACCGTCGGCTGGAACACCGCCCAGGCGGTCGGCATCACCCGCGAAGAGATGGACGCATGGGCGGCGCGGTCGCATCAACGCGCCATCGCCGCGATCGACGCCGGCAAGTTCGTCGACGAAATCGTGCCGCTGAAGGTACAGCAGTTCGACGGTTCGGTGATCGAGTTCAGCGTCGACGAGCATCCGCGCCGCGACACCACCGTCGAGAAGCTGGCCGGCCTCAAGCCACTGCATCCGGAGATCGAGGGCTTCTCGATCACCGCGGGCAACAGCAGCGGCACCAACGATGCCGCGGCCGCGGTGGCGCTGGTGGACAGTGAGTACGCCGACGCCGAGAACTTGACCAAGATGGCGACCGTGCGGGCCTGGGCCGCGGCGGGCGTGCCACCGCGCGATTGCGGGCTCGGTGCGGTGAAGGCCATCGGCAAGGTGCTCGATCGTGCCGGGCTCAAGCCATCCGATGTCGCGCTGTGGGAGATCAACGAAGCGTTCGCATCGGTGCCGATCGCGGCCTGCCGTGAGTTCGGCATCGACGAGGAGTTGGTGAACTTCTCCGGAAGTGGTTGCAGCCTCGGCCATCCCATCGCCGCATCCGGCGCGCGGATGGTCACCACGCTGGTCTACGAGTTGCAGCGGCGCGGCGGTGGCATCGGCGTCGCCGGGATGTGTGCGGGCGGCGGCCAGGGCGGCGCGGTCGTCATCGAGGTCTAGGAGATTTCGGTGTAGTTGGTTGCGGTGAGCGCGATGAACTACACCGAAATCGCTATTTACGAGACTTCTTCGCGGGCTTGGTCTTCGTCTCATCGATCAACCGGCCCGCGTGATCGAGAATGCACTCGAGGCCGAACTCGAAGTTCTTGTCGTCGGCCGCACCGATGTGGTGACCCTTCTCGGTGACCAAGGCCAGCAGCGGGGTGGTCTCGGCGTCGATGGTCATCGTCTCCTCGATGTCGCTCGGACCCTCGGCGGCCGCGCGGTTCTTCTCGCGAAGGCGGTGCAGCACCACCGATCCGCGAACGTGCACCGACACCGCGGAGTAGGTGTCGAATGCGTCCTCGGCCGAAAGGCCCGCCTCCACCAGGCCGGCGATCGCCTTCTCGACCTCCTGCACGCCGACCTTCGCCGTCCGCGGGCTCAGCGCGGACCGGATGAGGATCAGGTCGCACAGAATCGGGTTGCCCATGAATGTCTTTCGCATCGTGCGTGCGTGGTTGCGCAACGTCTCGCGCCAGTCCTTGGCCTCCACATACGGCGTCGCGAAGACGTACTGGCGCAGCGCGCGGTCGGTCATCGCGTTGAGCAGGTCGTCCTTCTTGCGGAAGTACCAGTAGATGCTCGTCACGCCGACACCGAGGTGCTTGCCCAGCAGTGGCATGGACAAGTTGTCGATGCCCACCTGTTCGGCGAGTTCGAAGGCGCCGTTGATGATGTCGTCGGGATTGATGGATCCGCGCTCACGTCGCTGACGCTTCTCGGCGGTCGGTTGCCTTGCCACGTAGGGCACCTCCATCGAATCAGCTGTACGTTGCGCCCCCGCGAACGGGGTTGGTGGACCTGAATGTACCGTCAGCCGCTTCCGACGGTGATTTCACCGTTCTACTGTAAGTCCTATAGTAAGGTTCACTACCGAATCGGGTAGCGAAAGGCCGTATGGATCTCGGGCTGAAGGACGCCACGGCCGTCGTGGTCGGCGGCGGGCGCGGGATGGGTTTCGCGACCGCGCGTTGCCTGGCCGAAGACGGTGCCCGGGTGGCGGTCGTCGGCCGCACACCGGACGTCCTCGACGACGCGGCCACAGCCCTCACCGAACTCGGCAGCCCCGACGCGGTGGCGCTGACCGCCGACACCACCGACATCGACCAGGTTCAGCGGGTCTTCGATGAGGTCGGGAAGCGCTGGGACGGCGGGCTCAACATCCTCATCAACGCCGTTGGACCCGACGCCGTCGGCACCTTCGAGGATCTGACCGACGAGCAGTGGCGAAACGCGTTCGACGGCGGAGTGATGGGAATGGTGCACTGCGTGCGTTCGGCGCTTCCGTTGCTGCGCACCGCGGATTGGGCGCGCATCGTCAACTTCTCCGCGCATTCGACACAACGGCAGAGCGTGATCCTGCCCGCTTACACCGCGGCCAAAGCGGCGCTGACCAGTGTTTCGAAAAACCTGTCGTTGTTGCTGGCCAAGGACGAGATCCTGGTCAACGTGGTCTCACCGGGCAGCATCGCATCGGAAGCATTGATCGGCTGGGCCGAATCCGTCGGTGTCGACGGCAACGATCCGTACGCGTTGATGGCCGCCATCGGCGAGCACTTCGGCCACCCTGCTCACCTGCCGCGGGCCGGCTTACCGCACGAAATCGCGCCCGTCGTCGCGTTTCTCGCGTCTCGGCGCAACTCGTACATGACGGGGGCCAACGTCAACGTCGACGGCGGCTCAGACTTCACCTGAGACTGAGGAGATCATCGTGGCGACGGCGAAAGACGCTCGAGAGTGGGCCCGCACTCATCTGCGGGGTATCGGCGACTCGCTGTACACGCCCTTCTGCGGTGTCGACGGCGACGACATCGACTGGGACGCGTATCGGGCGCTGGTGCGGCACTGCGTCGGCGTTCTGAATCACCCGCTGCTGTGGTGCACGAGCGGCATCGCCGAATTCTGGGCCCTGACGATCGACGAGCGAAAACGATTGCTGGAGATCGCAATCGAAGAGGGCCGGGCCGCCAATCCCGACGTTGTCGTTCAGGCGTGCACGGCCGCGACGGCGGCCAAGGACTGCCTCGAGCTGACGCGTCATGCACAGGAGGTCGGCGCCGACATCGTCTACATCCAGACCCCGATGATGGAAGCGCACGGCGGAGTCGGCGTGCTGCGCTTTTTCCGATACATCGCCGACCGCACCGACATCGCGCTCGGAATGTTCAACTCGCCGTCGTCGGGTTACGTGTTGACACCGGCCGAAAGCGCCGAAATCTTCCACGAGATTCCGGCTGTCTGCGCGACGAAGGAAGGTGCGTTCCGCCCGGCCGCCAGCCGGATGCTGCACGAGTTGGCGCCCGGACTTGCGGTGTGGGAGTGCGACAAGACCGTGTACCGCGCCGGGTGGCTGCGCGACGGCGTCGTCTGCCCCGCGCAACTCGGCACCGCCGGGTACCTGTTCGAGACCGCTGCGCACCGGCCGTTCTCGGAGTACTGGGAACTCATCCTGGCCGACAAGCTCGTCGAGGCCATGGACCATGCGCGGGAATCGGGGCTGGACCAGTTCGACCTCGACATGGGGTCGTGGTTCACCTGCTATCCGGGTCGGCCGGACTACTTCACACATTGGGGCGGCGCGTTCAAGTACGCGGCATCGGTGCTCGGACTGCCCATCGGCGCGTATCCGCACTCGCGGCCGCCGCAGGCGGGGCTGCCCGCCGAGGCCAGAGCCCAGATCGACGCTGCATATCGGCGGTTCGGGCTGGTCGGCAGCTGAGTTCCCGACGGTTGCGGAAGGCACTACCGATAGGTGTACAGTATGAGCATTCACAAGCCTCGGACCGCCGGAGGAGGACTGCCGGGTGAGCGCTCCTGACCACGTCGCCGAACCGGTCATCACCCCGGTGCGCTACGAGGTGCGTAACACCGGCGTCGCGCTGATCACGCTCAATCGGCCGGACCGGATGAACGGATGGGGCGGCGGGCTCGCCACCATGTTCTACGAGCGACTGGACTGTGCCGAGGCGGACCCCACCGTGCGGGCGATCGTGGTCACCGGCAGCGGTCGCGCATTCTGTGCCGGCGCGGACATGGGGGATCTGACCACGATCAGCGCCGCCACCGTCGAAGGCGCCGCCGACGCCGACGTCGGGAAGCTGGTCGGCGCGCGCCATCCACACTTCGTGATGAGCATGCGCAAACCCGTCGTCGCCGCGATCAACGGAGCCTGCGCGGGAATGGGTTTGACGCTGGCGCTGATGTGCGACGTGCGCTTCGCGGCCGACGGCGCCAAGTTCACGACCTCGTTCGCGCGACGTGGGCTGATCGCCGAATACGGGATCTCCTGGATCCTGCCGCGGATCGTGGGCACCGGGGTGGCGATGGACCTGCTGCTGTCCGGCCGGATGTTCTTCGCCGACGAGGCCGCACGGCTCGGCGTGGTCAACGAGGTGCTGGCGCCGGACGAGTTGCTATCCCGCGCGATCGGCTATGCCGAGGACATCGCCGCCAACTGTGCGCCCAGTTCGCTGGCGGTGATCAAGCAACAGGTGTACGCAGACACCATGCGCAGTGTCTTCGAAGCCAGCGACCATGCCGAGAAGCTGATGCACGAATCGATGACGCGGCCCGACTTCCTCGAGGGCATCACGAGCTTCTTCGAGAAGCGCCCACCGAACTTTCCGCCGTTGACACCGCAGCAGGAGGACACCCCATGACTTCCCCGAAACCGCTGGACTACATGGCCATCGACGTCGACAACCACTACTACGAACCGGTCGACTCGTTCACGAGGCACCTGCCCAAGGAGTTCAAACGCCGTGGCGTGCAAATGCTCACCGACGGCAAGCGCACTTTCGCGGTGATCGGCGAGCGGGTCAACCACTTCATCCCGAACCCGACGTTCGACCCGATCATCGAACCCGGGTGCCTGGACCTGCTGTTCCGCGGCGAGATTCCCGACGGCGTCGACCCGGCATCGCTGATGAAGGTCGACCGGTTGGCCGACCACCCCGAGTACCAGAACCGCGACGCCCGGGTGAAGACCCTCGACAAGCAGAACCTCGAGACGGTGTTCATGCTGCCGACGTTCGCGTGCGGCGTCGAGGAGGCGCTCAAGCACGACATCGAGGCGACGATGGCGTCGGTGCACGCATTCAACCTGTGGCTGGACGAGGATTGGGGCTTCGACCGGCCCGACCACCGGTTCATCTCGGCGCCGATCATCTCGCTGGCCGACCCCGACAAGGCGGTCGAGGAGGTCGAGTTCGTCCTGGGTCGCGGCGCCAAGACGGTGTGCGTGCGGCCCGCGCCCGTGCCGGGCGTGGTGAAACCGCGGTCGCTGGGCGATCCGCTGCACGATCCGGTCTGGGCGCGCCTCGCCGAAGCCGGCGTGCCGGTGATCTTCCACCTGTCCGACAGCGGGTACCTCGCGATTGCGGCGCTGTGGGGCGGCAAGTCGACGTTTGAGGGCTTCGGCAAGAAGGATCCGCTCGACCAGGTCCTGCTCGACGACCGCGCCATCCACGACTCGATGGCCTCGATGATCGTGCACCAGGTGTTCACCCGGCACCCCAAGCTGAAGGTGGCCAGCATCGAGAACGGTTCCTACTTCGTCTACCGGCTGATCAAGCGGCTGAAGAAGGCGGCCAACACGGCGCCGTACCACTTCAAGGAGGACCCGGTCGAGCAGTTGCGCAACAACGTCTGGATCGCGCCGTACTACGAGGACGACGTCAAACTGCTGGCCGAGACCATCGGCGTGGACAAGATCCTGTTCGGCTCGGACTGGCCGCACGGCGAAGGCCTGGCCGACCCGATGGCGTTCACCGCCGACATCCCGCAGTTCCCCGAGTTCAGTGCCGAAGACACCCGGAAGGTGATGCGCGACAACGCTCTCGAGCTGCTCGGTGCGAGCGTGCGGGTCGGCGCCTAGCATGCCCGAGTGGACCATCGGGGCGGTCCTCGACGCGATCGCTCAGGCGGTGCCCGATCGGCTGATGACGGTATGCGGGGCCCGCCGCAGCACGTTCGGCGAGTCGGCCGAGCGCACCCGTCGGCTCGCCAACTACCTTGCCGGGCAAGGGTTCGGCGCGCACCGCGAACGCGCCGAACTGCAGAACTGGGAGTGCGGGCAGGACCGCGTCGCGCTGCTCATGCACAACGACCTGTACCCCGACATGGTGATCGGATGCCTGAAGGCGCGCACCGTCCCGGTCAACGTGAACTACAACTACACGCCCCGCGAGGTCACCGAACTCCTCGACTACCTGCGCCCCCGCGCCGTCATCTATCATCGGTCCTTCGGACCCAAGTTCGCCGACGTGCTTCCACCCGCCAGCGCCGACCTGATGATCTCGGTCGATGACGACATTTCGGCTCCGCAGCTGCCGGGTGCCATCGCCTTGGAAGATGCGCTGGCGCACGGCGATACCGACCACCACATCATGCCCTCGCCCGACGACGTGATGATGGTGTGCACCGGCGGCACCACCGGCCGGCCCAAGGGCGTGATGTGGCGCCAGAGCGATACCTATGTGATCTCGATGAACGGGGCCGACCACGACTCCGTCGACGAGATTCACGCCAAGGTCGCACACGGCGGACAACCGTGGTTCGCGGTGTCGCCGCTGATGCATGCCGCGGGAATGTGGACGGCGTTCGCCGCGCTGCTCAACGGACTGCCGGTGATCCTCTATGACCGGACGAGATTCGACCCGCGCGCGGTACTGGAAACCGCACAACGGGAGAAGGTCGGCCTGATGACGATGGTCGGGGATGCCTACGCCGCACCGCTGGTCGACGAGTTGCGCCGCGGCTCCTATGACCTGTCGTCGTTGTTCGCGATCGGCACCGGGGGAGCGGCGACCAACCCGAAACACCAACGCGCGCTGCTGGATCTGCTGCCGCAGATCACCTTGATCAACGGGTACGGATCCTCCGAAACCGGCAACGTCGGGTTCGGCCGCAGCCAGCGCGGCGAGGAGAAGGACACCTTCGAATTGCGTGACGGTGCACTGGTGCTGTCCGAGGACTACCGACGCTTCGTGGCGCCCGGCGAAGACGAGGTGGGCTTCGTCGCCCGCGGCGGGCGCATTCCGCTGGGCTACTTCGACGACGAAGCAGCGACACGACAGACGTTCCCGGTGGTCGACGGACGGCGTGTGGTGATCTCCGGTGACCGCGGATCGCTGTCGGCCGACGGCACGCTGCGGTTGTTCGGCCGCGACTCGCTGATCGTCAACACCGGGGGTGAGAAGGTTTTCGTCGAGGAGGTCGAGGAAGTGCTACGCGCCCACCCAGGCATCGCCGACGCGCTGGTGGTGGGCCGGCCGAGCGAGCGGTGGGGTCAGGAAGTCGTGGCACTTGTCGCCCTGCGGGACGGCGCGCATGCCACCCACGAAGCACTGCGCACACATTGCACGTCGAGCCTCGCACGCTTCAAGGCACCGAAGGAGTTCATCTTTGTCGATCACGTTCGTCGCCTCGGCAACGGCAAGCCCGATTACCGCTGGGCTAAAAGCACTGCGACACAACAGGTGTCGCTGACATGAGCGCCCAAGCCTCCCCGAAGGCCAATCGGACCATCGACTGCCTGGTCAACGTCCACTTCGGCGAGACCGAGCAGCAGCCGACGTGGATGCTCAAGGTCCGCGACGACTATTTCAAGGGTCCGCAGTCGATGTTCGCCCCCGTCGACCTGAGCGAATTGCTCGACGAGATGGACGAACAGGGCGTCGTCAAGGCGATCCTGATGGACAGCATCGCCAAACCCTCGACCACCGCGCGCAAGTTCGTTGATGCCAGGCCGGACAGGTTCGCGCTGGCGATGGGCGGTGTCAACCTGTTGCGGCCCATCCCGTCGCTGCGGGAGCTGGCAGCCGTCGTGAAGGACCTGCCGGTGGCGTATACGGCCGTGGGGCCGAGCTTCTGGGGCGACGGTCAGTATCCGCCCAGCGACGCCGTGTACTACCCGCTCTACACCAAGTGCGCCGAACTCGGATTGCCGCTGTGCGTCAACACCGGTCTGCCGGGACCGCCGATTCCGGGCGAGGTGCAGAACCCGATCCACCTCGACCGGGTTTGCGTGCGGTTCCCCGAACTCAAGCTGTGCATGATCCACGGTGCCGATCCGTGGTGGGACGTCGCGATCCGGTTGCTGATCAAGTATCAGAATCTTCGCCTGATGACATCGGCGTGGTCGCCGAAGCGGTTGCCCGACAGCCTGCTTCACTACATGCGCACCCGAGGACCGAACAAGGTGATCTATGCGTCGGACTGGCCGGTGCTCAAGATGCGCCGTGTCGTTCCCGAGGCAATCGCCCTCGACCTGCCGACCGAGGTGCTGAACAACTACCTGTACAACAACGCGCAGGAATTCTTCTTCGGCGCCGACAAGGAGCAGTGATGGACCGTTACGAACTGCGCAGGCTCGATTACAGCCTGTCCGAGGACCACCAGGCGCTGCAGGCGGCGTACAAGGACTTCTTCAAAACCCACTGTTCGATCGAAACCGTCCGCGCCGCAGAGGCATCCGGCTTCGACAAGAGCCTGTGGGAACGTCTGTGCACGATGGGCGCGACCACGATGGCGCTGCCCGAAGCTCTGGGCGGCGACGGAGCGGCACTGGTCGACCTGACGTTGGTGGCCGAGGAGATCGGCCGGTCGCTGGCCCCGGTGCCGTGGATCGACCACGTCTGCGCCGCGCGTCTGCTCGGCGGACTGGGCGCCGTCGATCCCGATATCGTCAGCGGCAAGCAGATCGTCGGCCTCGACCCGCAACAGGACAGCGCACCCGGGATGCGACTGCTGCCGAGTGCAGCGGTCGCCGACCATCTCATCGTCCGCGACGGCCCCGGTCTTCAAGACATCGTCAAGCTGACCTTCGCCACCCGGCCCGTCAAGGTGGACAACATCGGCCGGTTGCCGATGGCCTGGATCGATCCGTCGGCCGCCGACAGCCGGACAGTCCTGGCGAGCGGGGCCGATGCGGTGGCGGAATACCAACGAGCACTGGATGAATGGCGCGTCCTGACCGCCGCGGCGCTGGTCGGCCTCGTCGAGGAGACGATGACCATCGCCGCCGAGTTCGCCAAGACCCGCTACACCCTTGGTGTACCGATCTCGACATTGCAGGCGATCTCGCATCCGCTGGCCAATATCGCGATCACCGTCCAGGGCGGGCGCAACCTGGCGCGCCGCGCGGCGTGGTTCCTCGACAACGAGCCCGACGAGCGGCCCGAATTGGCGCCGTCGGCATTCGTGTTCATGGCCGAAGAGGCGTCCAAAGCCGCCACGATGGCCGTGCATGTCCAGGGCGGGCTCGGGGTTTCGGCCGAGGCCGCCGCCAGTGCATACCTGTTGCGCGCCAGGGGATGGGCGCTGGCCGGAGGAGACCCCGCCGCCAGTGCCAAGTACATCGCCGACATCGTCGCGGCGCGGGAGAGCGGTGAGGCCGAGTAAATGGATTTCTCACGGGTCGAACTCTCCGACGAAGACCGGGTGTTCCAGGACGAGGCGCGCGCGTTCCTGCGCGAGATCGTCACCGAGGACGTCCTGCGCCGCGATCGTGAGACCGGCGACAACTTCGACGAAGGCGTCCACCTGGCGCTCGGTAAGGCCGGTTACCTCGCGCGCGAATGGAAGCCGGAATCCGAAGGCGGATTCAACCGGGTGCGGCGTCGGATCTGGGAACTGGAGAAGCGCCGCGCGCACGCGCCGTGGGTGACGTTCGGCACCACCGCGATGATCGCGCGGTCGGTGGACAAGTTCGGCTCCCCGGAACTCAAGGCCGAGGTGATGCCGCGGGTGTACACCGGCGAAGTACGGCTCTGCCTGGGCTACACCGAACCCGAAGGCGGGTCCGACGTTGCGACCTGCAAGACCAGGGCGGTGCGGGAAGCCGATGGATCGAGCTGGGTCATCAACGGCTCGAAGATGTTCACCACCGGTGCGCACAACTGCCAGTACGTCTTCTTGATCACCAACACCGATCCCGATGCACCGAAGCACAAGAGCCTCACCATGTTCCTGGTACCGCTCGATTCGCCGGGCATCGAGATTCAGGGCATCCGCACCGTCGACGGCGATCGGACGAACATCGTCTACTACAGCGATGTCCGTGTGGACGACAAGTATCGCCTCGGTGAGGTGAACGACGGCTGGACGGTGGTGCGTGAACCGCTCAACGTCGAGCACGGCGCGGTCGAAGCGGCGGCCGACGGTCTTCAGGACGTCTCGATCATGATGCATCAGGCCAACACCATGGCCGCCGCGGTCGACAAGGCCGCGGCGAAGGTCACTGAGCCAGACCCCAACGGCCGCAGGTTGATCGACGACGGTTCGGTGGCGTACCGGTTGGGACGCAGCGTCGCCCGCATGGAGGCGGCGTTCTCGGCCACCAGCATCTTCGGTCGGGTGGCGCTGGCGCAGACGATGCGGGACATCTCGCCGGATCTGATGGACATCCTCGGCACCGCGTCGTCGCTGCCGCTGGGCGCCGACGGTGCCGCCGACGACGGCGCCGCGGAGTACGTGTATCGCTTCGCGCCGCTGGTCGGCATCTACGGTGGCACGCTGGAGGTGTTCCGCAACATGATCGCCCAATACGCGCTGGGTCTCGGCAAGCCGGCATACGCCCCCGTCGCCAAGAAAGCGTCCTAGACTTCTGCGCGAGCCTGCGAGCCGCCCCGCTCGTGACCCACGGAAGGTGACAACATTGCCGCCCGCCAACCGTCGAGCACTCGTGATGGGCGCCAGCGGCTTCGTCGGCTCCCATGTCACCCGCAAACTCGTCGAGCGCGGCGACGACGTCCGGGTGTACCTGCGCAAGACCAGTTCGACGGTGGCCATCGACGACCTCGATGTCGAACGCCGCTACGGCGATCTCTACGACGACGAGGCGCTGCGCGCGGCGATGTCCGACCGCGACGTCGTCTACTACTGCATCGTGGACACCCGCTTCCACCTGCGCGATCCGGCGCCGTTGTTCGAGACGAACGTCAACTGCCTGCGGCGGGTGCTCGAGGTCGCCGCCGAGACCGACCTTCATCGGTTCGTGTTCTGCAGCACCATCGGCACGATAGCGCTGGGCGACGGTCGCGGCCCGGTCACCGAGGACATGCCGTTCGACTGGGGCGACAAGGGCGGCGCATACATCGAATCACGCTGCCAGGCAGAGGATCTCGTGCTGCGCTACGTGCGCGAGCGCGGACTTCCCGCGGTGGCGATGTGCGTGTCGAACCCGTACGGCCCGGGCGATTGGCAGCCGCATCAGGGGTTGATGGTGCAGTACGCCGCATTCGGCAAGATCCCCGCCTACGTCCGGGGAGTGCACACCGAGGTCGTGGGCATCGAGGATGTCGCGCAGGCATTTCTGCTGGCCGGCGAGAACGGCGCGATAGGCGAGCGGTACATCATCTCGGAGTCATACATGTCGATGCGAGACATGTTGCAGACAGCGGCAACCGAGGTCGGGGCGACGCCGCCGCGATTCGGCGTCCCGCTCGCCCTGGTGTACACCGCGGTCGGAATGGCCACCGCGGCGGGCAGGCTGCTGCGACGCCAGATGCCGATCAACATCACCGGTGTCCGACTGTTGCACATCATGCCGCCGGCGGACCACAGTAAGGCCACAAGAGAACTGGGCTGGCAGCCACGGCCGACCGCCGAGTCGATCAGGCGGGCGGCGCGGTTCTATGTCGAACGCGCGAAAGAGATGGCCAAGTGACCGAAGCCGACCTCGTGGAGATCGAAGCGATCAAACAGTTGAAAGCGCGCTACTGCAGGCTGCTCGACACCAAGCAGTGGGCGGCCTGGCGCACCATCTTCGCCGACGACTTTCACAGCGATACCTCCGAAGCGGGCGGCAAGGTGATCGACGGCGCCGACGAGTTCGTCGCGTTCACCCGTAAGAGCCTGCGCAACCAGGCGACCGTGCACCAGGTGCATGCACCGGAGATCGAGATCACCTCGTCGACGACGGCACGCGGTGTGTGGGCGCTCGAGGACGTCGTGCGATTCGGTCCTGGCATCAACCTGCGCGGGTACGGGCACTACACCGAGACCTACGAGAAGGCCGACGGACGGTGGCGCATCAAGAGCTCGAAGCTGACGCGCTTACGCGAGGACCTCGGCAACGGTCTTGTCGCCGTGTTCATCTCGGATCCGATGCGCCGCGTGATCGGCCGGCTGTCGCGTCGGGTGATGAAGTAGGGCTCAGGACCTCGCGACAAACCTCACCAAGTGTGTTCAAGCTGAACGCGACTTCGCAGGCCTCTGGTGTCCGTTGGCGAGAATGTCGCGCACAGTGGCGACGATTGCACCGTCTGGGTCGGCGAGCCGCGCCAACCGACGACGTGTCACCATCAGCGATCCGAGGGCCAGATCGACGATTTCTGCGCCGATCTGCTCGACCGACTTCGGCCCCTCCGGTCGAAACCAAGTCCACGCCCAATGCACAGAACCAAAGATGAGCAGGCTTCGCGTCCTCGTGTCACCGGGACGGAACTCACCAGATGCAACGCCCGCATCGAGCACGTCGCGCACGAGCTCGGTGTACTCGGCTCGCAGCTTGCGGCCCTCGGAACCCTCGTCTTCCTTCGCGAGCCGAGCGACCTCACGCTGAAACGCCACAGTCGCATCTCGATCGAGTGTCTGAACCAGAATGGCACCGTATAGGAGCCCGGCGAGTTGCTCGGCCGGCGTGGCCAATTCATCGACGATCCGAACCGCCTCGTCGATTCGTCGTCGCATGTAGGAAGAGTGCGAAGTCGCGAAGAGCTGTTCCTTGGTGCCGAAGTGGTGCGCTATCAAACCCCGTGAGATTCCGAGTTCGGTCGCGATGATGGAGAAGCTGGTTCCTTCGTAGCCATCCCGGGCGACGCTGCGCGTGAAGGCGTCCAGAATCTCGGCGGATTTTCCGCGCAATTCCGCATCGTCGCGCATCGGTGTCACGCCGCCTCCTCACCTGATGGGGCAACTATACCACCATACTGACTGTCTGCGCAGTCAGTCGTTGACTGCTCATTCAGCCAGTGCTACGGTGATCGCGATCACAGTAGTCCTCTACGAATACGAAGAGGACTGGAGCAACGTGTATTTGGGATAGGTCGACATGGTCTTACCAGTGTTCGAAGCCGCCGCTGAGGCCGATGATGGGGGCCATGTAGTACGCCCAAACGAAATGTTATATACAGAATTCAGCAAATCAGCATGGGTCGGCGCGACCGAGGGGTGCCGGTGACGACCCCACCAGATTTGAAGGGTTATGTCCGTGAGCAAGCCGGGCCGAGTTTGGAGGCGGTCGGCGGCTTCGCGCAGATGTGTGTGGACACTGCCAAGGCGTTGACTCGGCCGTTTCAATGGCGCGAATTCAAACTGCAGAGCTGGTTCTTGTTTCGGGTCTCGTTCTTGCCCACGGTCGCGGTCGCCATCCCGCTGACCGTGCTGATCATCTTCACGCTCAATATCCTGCTGAGCGAGTTTGGCGCCGCGGATATTTCGGGCGCGGGCGCGGCGCTCGGCGCGGTGACGCAGCTGGGCCCGCTGGTGACGGTGTTAGTGGTTGCCGGCGCGGGCTCCACGGCGATCTGCGCGGACCTCGGTGCCCGCACTATCCGTGAGGAGATCGATGCGCTCGAAGTACTCGGAATCGACCCGATCCACCGGCTAGTGGTGCCACGCGTCGTCGCATCGACATACGTAGCCGCGCTGCTCAACGGCGCGGTGATCACCATCGGGCTCGTCGGTGGTTTTCTCTTCGGCGTATACATCCAAAACGTTTCCGCGGGCGCGTATGTCTCGACGCTGACATTCATCACCGGCTTGCCCGAAGTCGTCATCTCGATCGTCAAAGCCACGTTGTTCGGGATGATCGCCGGTCTCGTCGGCTGTTATCGCGGGCTGACCGTTGGCGGAGGCGCGAAGGGGGTGGGCACCGCGGTGAACGAGACGCTCGTGTTGTGCGTGCTTGCCCTGTTTGCAGTGAACGTGGTCCTCACCGCGATCGGTGTCCGGTTCGGGACCGGAAACTGACATGAGTACCGCGACCGTTCTGCGCGCGCGGTATCCGCGTACTTACCAACACGTTACCGACGCCACGACTGCGTTGCCGCGTGTTCTCGACCGCATCGGCGACGTGACCTTGTTCGTCCTCGCGGCGGTGCGGCAGATCCCGTTCGCCACGCGGCACTACCGCAAGGAGACGCTACGGCTGGTCGCCGAGATGGGCATGGGCACCGGCGCCATGGCGGTGATCGGCGGCACCGTGTCGATCATCGGTTTCGTCACATTGTCAGCCGGTTCGCTGATCGCAATCCAGGGCTTCGCTTCTCTGGGCAACATCGGCGTAGAGGCTTTCACCGGATTCTTCGCTGCATTGGCCAACGTGCGAATCGTCGCGCCCGTTACGACCGGTATGGCGCTCGCATCAACGGTCGGTGCCGGTGCCACCGCCGAGCTTGGCGCGATGCGCATCAGCGAGGAGATCGACGCATTGGAAGTGATGGGCATCAAATCGATCTCATTCTTGGTGGCCACCCGGATCAGCGCCGGGACCATTGTCATCATTCCGCTCTACACGATCGCAATCATCTTGTCGTTCCTCGCCGCCCGGCTCGTCACCACCCTCTTTTACGGACAGTCCGTTGGAACTTATGAGCATTACTTCACGACCTTCCTGCGGCCCGACGACATCGTCTGGTCATTCTCCATCACGATCCTCATCGCACTGTGCGTCCTGCTGAACCATTGCTATTTCGGCTTCAACGCCAGCGGCGGGCCGGTGGGTGTCGGCGAGGCGGTGGGCAAGTCGATGCGCGCATCCCTGATTTTGATCGTGGTGATCGTGCTGGTGGCCTCGTTGGCGCTGTACGGCACCGACCCCAACTTCAACCTCACGGTGTGACTCGCGATGACCACGCCCCTTCCCGTGTCCCAAGTCAAGGAGAACAAGTTCCCCAAACCTCGCAGGAAACTGGCCGCGCTTTTCGCGCTGATCCTGCTCTCAGCGGTTTTTACATTGGCGTACATGCAGTTCCGCGGCGATCTGACGGCTAAGACGACGCTGACGATGTTGGCCGAACGCGCGGGTCTGGTGATGGACCCCGGCTCGAAGGTCACCTACAACGGGGTGGCGATCGGCCGCGTGCAAGCCGTCGATGGGGTGGAACACGATGGCCGCCCGATGGCGAAGATCACCCTGACCGTGGAGCCGAAATACGTGCCCACGATTCCGGCGAACGTCCTCGCCGACATCACGGCAAGCACCGTATTCGGCAACAAATACGTGACCTTCACAACTCCGAAAGACCCTTCTCCGCAATCGATCAAACCGACCGACGTGATCGATGTAACCTCGGTGACCACCGAATTCAACACGCTCTTCGAGACGATCACGTCGATCGCCGAGAAGGTAGATCCGGTCAAGTTGAACATGACGCTATCGGCCGCGGCCGAGGCGTTGACCGGATTGGGTGACAGATTCGGCGCCTCAATTGTCGACGGCAACGCCATTCTCGACGACGTCAATCCGCAGATGCCGCAGCTTCGCCACGACGTCCGGCAACTGGCGAATCTCGCCGACATCTACGCCGACGCGTCACCGGATCTCTGGGAGGCTCTGGACAATGCCGTGACCACGGCGCACACATTCAACGCGCAACGCGACAACATCGATGCAGCGTTGTTGGCGGCGATCGGCTTCGGTAACACCGGCGCCGACATCTTCGAACGGGGTGGGCCGTACCTGCAGCGCGGGATCGCCGATCTGGTGCCCACCGCCGAGCTGCTCGATGAACACAGCCCCGCCCTGTATTGCACCATCCGCAACTTTCACGATCTCCAACCCAAAGTGGCAAAGATACTGGGCGGCAACGGATATTCCGGCAACGCGAACGCCCTGATACTGGGTGCCGCGAACCCATACATCTATCCCGACAACCTCCCGCGGGTAAACGCCGAGGGTGGGCCCGGCGGCAAACCGGGTTGCTGGCAGAAGATCACCCGCGAACTGTGGCCGGCCCCGTGGCTGGTCACAGACACCGGCTTCAACATGGCCCCCTACAACCATTTCGAAATCGGCCAGCCGATGCTCACCGAGTACGTCTGGGGCCGCCAATTCGGGGAGAACACGATCAACCCATGAAAACCACGGGTCTCAACATCAAGCTCGCCGCGCTGTCGGTGGTGCTGCTGATACTCACGATCAGCATCGTCGTGGTGTTCGGCCAACTGCGCTTCGACCGAACCAACAGCTATTCCGCGGTGTTCAGCACCGCGAGCGGCTTGCGCGCGGGCCAGTTCGTCCGCGCATCCGGCGTCGAGGTCGGCAAGGTCAAGAAGATCGAGTTGGTGGACGGTGGGCGACGCGTGCAGGTGCACTTCACAGTGAGCCGGTCGTTACCGCTGTATCAGTCGACCACCGCTTCGATTCGCTACCAAGACCTGATCGGCAACCGCTACGTGGAACTCA
This sequence comes from Mycobacterium sp. IS-1556, assembly GCF_001499985.1. NCBI lineage: Bacteria > Bacillati > Actinomycetota > Actinomycetes > Mycobacteriales > Mycobacteriaceae > Mycobacterium > Mycobacterium sp. IS-1556. Next base: position 94,731 of record NZ_LQIM01000039.1, on the reverse strand, counting down.
AGCGCGGGGCGGGCGAGGGCGCGGCGCAAGTCCTGCCGCCGGGCGGCGTCATTCCACTGTCTCGCACCCAGCCGGCCCTCGACCTCGACGCGCTCATCGGTGGTTTCAAGCCGCTTTTCCGGGCACTGAACCCGGAGAAGGTCAACACCATCGCCCAGTCCATCATCACCGTGTTCCAGGGCCAGGGCGGCACCATCAACGACATTCTCGACCAGACCGCGCAGCTGACCGCCCACATCGCCGAGCGTGACAAGGCCATCGGTGCGGTGGTCGACAATCTGAACGCCGTGCTGGACACCACGGTTCGGCAGCTACCGGAGTTCGACCAGACCATCGACAACCTCGAAGTGCTGATCACCGGCCTGAAGGACAAGGGCGATCCGCTCGCCGAGCGAACCGCAGACATCAGCAACGCTGCGGGGACTTTGGCCGACCTGCTCGCCGACAACCGCCCCTTGCTGCACGACACCGTGCAACGCCTCGACGTCATCGCCACTCCGCTCGTCGATCAACAGGCGCAGCTCGACGATCTTCTCCGAAAGGTGCCGGATGCATTCGAGATGATCGGCCGCGCTGGAGGCATCTACGGCGACTTCTTCAACCTGTACCTATGTGATATCGGCCTGAAGTTGAACGGACTGCAGCCCGGCGGGCCGGTTCGCACGGTCAAGCTCCTGTCCCAGCCGACGGGTCGGTGTACGCCGCAATGAGATCACTACAGCGTTCCAACCGAATTCGCGTCGGACTCATGTTCATTGCGATCACCGCGTTGGTGATCGGCGTCGGTCAGACCTTCACCAGCGTGCCGATGCTCTTCGCCCGCCCCTCCTACTATGCGGAGTTCGCGAACTCGGGTGGAGTCTTCCCGGGCGACAAAGTGCGCATCGCGGGCACCGACGTCGGCATCGTGGAGGGCGTCGCGATTGACGGCGACCATGTCGCAGTGAAGTTCTCGATCGGCACCAACACCATTGGCGCCGAGAGCCGACTGGCCATTCGCACCGACACCATCCTGGGCAAAAAAGTGCTCGAGATCGAGCCGCGGGGCGATCGGCCCCTGAGGCCCGGCGAAACGCTGCCACTGGGCCAAAGCACTACCCCGTACCAGATCTATGACGCGTTCTTCGATGTCACCGAGGCCGCCGCTGGCTGGGATATCGACACCGTCAAGCAGTCACTCAACGTGCTATCGGAAACCGTCGACCAGACCTACCCCCACCTGAGTGCCGCCCTCGACGGGGTGGCCGAGTTCTCCGACACCATCGGCAAGCGCGACGAGCAGATTACTCATTTGCTGGCGCAGGCACACAAGGCGGCCGACGTACTGGGGAACCGCGCCGAAGAGTTCGACCGGTTGCTGGTCAACGCGCAGGGCCTACTTGCCGCGTTCAACAAGCGTGGTGACGCAATCGACGCACTCCTGGAACGGGTTTCGGCCTTCTCGAAGCAACTGCAGGGCTTGATCGACGACAACCCGAACCTCAACCACGTACTCGAACAGGTACGCACGCTCACCGACGTGCTGGTGGAACGCAAGGACGACTTGGGCAGGGTGCTTGTCACGCTTGCCAAGTACACCGCCGCGTTGAACGAGGGCCTGGCGTCGGGGCCGTATTTCAAGGTGATGATCGCAAACTTGCTGCCCTACCAGATTCTGCAACCGTTCGTCGATGCCGCATTCAAGAAGCGCGGTATCGATCCTGAGAACTTCTGGCGCGGAGCGGGTCTGCCGGCATTCCGATGGCCCGACCCGAACGGGATGCGCTTCCCCAACGGCGCGCCGCCGCCGGCGCCGCCGGTGTTGGAGGGCACACCCGAGAACCCGGGGCCGGCCGTCCCGCCGGGCTCGCCCTGCTCGTACACCCCGCCGGCCGACGGGACACCCACTATGGCCAATCCACTTCCGTGCGCACATCTCGACCAGAGCCAGGGTCCCCTCGGACCGTTCGCCGGCTTCGGACCCCCGAACGTCGTTACGTCGCAACCCAACCCGAGCGGGCCCGGATACCAACCCGGCATTCCCATCGCCGGTGTCCCGGGAGAAACACCGCCACAAGTGCAGGGCGTGCCGGTACCGCTGCCGCCGGCGCCGCGGGGAGCGCGTACGGAACCCCTTGGCCCCGTATCGCAACCATTCCCTCCGCCTGCGATGCCACCCGGGCCAGTGACAGGACCGCCACCGCCCGCGGGACCCGGCCCGCAGGTTCCGGCCGCCCCACCGCCGGGCGTGCCGTGGCCAACGGACATTGGAGGTCACTGACGATGTCGACGATCTTCAACATTCGAAACCTCAAGCTGCCGCAGGTGTCTCGCACGGCAGTGACGCTCGGCGTCGTCGTGGTTGTATTGGCGCTCGTTGGCGTCGTGGCCGGCCGGGAGGTGTACCAGAAGTTGACGACCAACACCGTGGTGGCTTACTTCACCGAGGCCAACGCCCTCTACGCCGGCGACAAGGTCCAAATCATGGGTGTGCGCGTGGGTTCGATCGACAAGATCGAGCCCGCGGGCGACAGGATGAAGGTGACCTTCCACTACAGCAACAAGTACAAGGTCCCCGCAGACGCTTCCGTGGCGATCGTCAACCCCAGCCTGGTGGCGTCGCGGGTCATCGAGTTGACGCCGCCCTATCGCGGCGGCCCGGTGCTGGCCGACAACGCGGTGATTCCCCTCGAACGCACCCAGGTGCCGGTGGAATGGGACAACCTACGCGATCGGATCGCCAACACCCTCGACAAACTCGGCCCGACGCCCGATCAGCCCAAGGGCCCGTTCGGCGATGTCATCGAATCGCTCGCCGACGGGCTGGCCGGCAAGGGCAACCAGATCAACACCACCTTGACCAGCCTGTCGGACGCGCTGACCGCGCTCAACAAGGGTCGTGGCGACTTTTTCGCGGTGCTGCGCAGCCTGGCGCTCTTCGTCAACGCGATGCATCAAAACCACGAACGGTTCACGCAACTCAACACCGATTTGGCACAGTTCACCACCTTGTTCACCAACACCGGTCAGGAACTCGCCGACGCGACGCAACAGTTCGACAGCTTGATCGCCGCGGCGCGCAAATTCTTCGACGACAACGCCGAGGTGCTGACCCACGACGTCAACAATCTCGAGCAGGTGACCACCGCTGTGGTGCAACCCGACCGCCTCGACGGCCTGGAAACGGCGCTGCACATCTTTCCGACGATGGCCGCCAACTTCCAGAACATCTACCAGCCTGCACACGGCGGGGTGGTCGGTCTGCCCGCACTCCTGAACTTCGCAAACCCCTTGCAGTTGATCTGCAGCGCGATTCAAGCCGGCAGCCGGCTCGGTTATCAAGAGTCAGCTGAGCTGTGCGCTCAGTACTTGGCCCCCATCCTCGACGCGATCAAGTTCAACTATCCGCCGTTCGGCGTGAATCTGGTCAGCACGGCCGCCGCGTTGCCCAAGCACATCGCCTACTCCGAGGAGCGGCTGCGGCCCCCGCCGGGCTACAAAGACACCACCGTGCCCGGAATCTTCTCCCCGGATACACCGTTCTCGCACGGGAACCACGAGCCGGGCTGGGTGGTGGCGCCGGGAATGCAGGGCGTGGAGGTGTCACCGTTCACCCGGAACATGCTGACTCCGGAGTCGTTGGCGGAGCTCTTAGGTGGACCCGATATCGCACCCCCGCCGCCCGGACAGAACATGGCGGGGCCACCTAATGCCTACAACGAATCCAGCCCGTTGCCCCCGCCGTGGTACCCCCAGCCCGGGCCACCACCGGGCCCTGCGCCAGGAGTAGTCCCTGGCCCGGTACCGGGCGGTTCGCCGCCGGCAGGGCCTCCTGCGCCACCGCCGGGACCTCTCGCCGCCGAGGCGTCCGCACCCGCAGGACCGGGCCAATGAGCGCCACGGGGAGTTCGATGCGTCACCGCGTATGGCAGGCGCTGGCGCTGCTGACGGCCGCCGCCGTGCTGACATCGTGCGCGAACTGGCGTGGCATCGCGAATGTGCCGCTGCCCGGCGGCCCGGGCACTGGCGCCGATTCCTACACCGTCTACGTGCAGATGCCAGACACACTGGCGCTCAACGCCAACAGCCGGGTACGGGTGGCCGACGTCTTCGTCGGCACCGTGCGATCCATCGAACTGAAAAACTGGGTCGCCGTCTTGACCGTCGGTATCCAAAAGGGCGTTCGGCTACCGAAGAATGCCACCGCCAGCATCGGCCAGACCAGCCTGCTCGGCTCGCAACACGTCGAGTTGGCCGCGCCGGCCAACCCGTCACCGGAGCCGCTGACGGACGGCGACACCATCCCGTTGCAAAACTCTTCGGCCTACCCGACGACCGAGCGCACACTGGCCAGTGTGGCCACCGTGCTACGCGGCGGGGGCATCCCCAATCTTGAAGTGATACAGAACGAGATCTACAACATGCTGAGCGGCCGAGCCGAGGAGATTCGGGAATTCCTCGGCAAGCTGGCCACATTCACAGCGGAGCTGAACGCGCAACGCGACGACATCACCCACGCCATCGATTCCATCGACCGGCTGCTGACGTATGTGGCCGAGCGCTCCGACACCCTGGATCGTGTACTAACCGAGTTCCCGCCCCTGATCAAGCATTTCGCCGACACGCAGAACCAGTTCACCGACGCGATCGATGCTGTCGGACGACTCAGCGCGGTCACCGACCGAACCCTGTCGGCGGCGCAAGCCAATCTGCACACTGACCTGCAGGCCCTTCAACGTCCACTGCGCGAACTGGGCCGCGCCTCACCCCTGCTGCTGCAAGCGCTGAAGCTGATGCTGACCGCGCCGTTCGACATCGACGCGGTGCCAAAGGCGGTCCGCGGCGACTACATCAACCTGTCGGGAAATATCGACCTGACGCTGAGCGCCATCGACAACGGCATCCTCACCGGAACCGGACTCTCGGGCATGCTGCGCGCGCTCGAACAGTCATGGGGACGCGACCCGGCAACGATGCTCCCGGACGTCCGCTTCACCCCCAACCCGAACAACGTCCCCGGCGGACCGTTGGTGGAACGGAGTGAATGAGCCGTGCTGACGCCCCAGATCAAGCGCCAACTGGTCGTCTTCGCTGTCCTGACGGTGATAGGGGTGATCGTGCTCGGCTGGTACTACATGCACATTCCTCGCCTAGCCGGTGTCGGGCAGTACGAGCTCAAGGCCGAACTCCCCTCCTCGGGCGGCTTGTATGCGACGGCCAATGTCACTTCGCGTGGCGTCACCATCGGCAAGGTCACAAACATCGAACCGACCCGCCGGGGCGCCATCGCCACGATGAGCATCGGCGATCAGTACAAGATCCCGATCGACGCCACGGCCAACGTGCACTCGGTGTCCGCGGTCGGCGAGCAGTACATCGATCTGGTATCGGAGAACAGTCCTGACCAATACTTCGCGCCCGGCCAGACCATCACCAAGTCCACAGTGCCGGCCGCGATCGGGCCCGCACTGGACGCCGCCAACCGTGGGTTGGCGGCGCTGCCCGAGGACAAGATCGCCTCGCTGCTCGACGAGACGTCCCAGGCTGTCGGCGGGCTGGGGCCGGCGCTGCAACGCCTCGTCGACTCCACTCAAGCGACCGTCGGTGATTTCAAAGCGAACATCGACGCCGTCAACGACATCATCGCGCATTCGGGCCCCATACTCGACAGCCAGGTCAACTCCGCCGACTCCATCGAACGCTGGGCCGCCCGGTCGAACATCCTGGCCCGCCAGGCCGCAGAGACGGACCAAAACCTCGACAGCATCCTGTCAAACGCGGCACCGCTCGCCGATCAGCTCAATGCGGTGTTCGCCGGCGTCGGCGAATCGCTTCCGCAGACACTGGCCAATCTCGCGATCGTGCTCGACATGCTCAAGCGCTACCACGCCAACGCCGAACAGTTGCTGGTGCTGCTTCCTCAGCTCACGTCGATCGCGCAGACGGCAACCGCATCTGGAGAGGACATCGTGCTGGATTTCGCGTTCAGCATCAACCAGCCGCCGCCGTGCTTCACCGGGTTCCTGCCGGCCTCGGAATGGCGCGCAACCGCCGACACCAGTAAGGCGCCGTTACCGGCGGGCATGTACTGCAAAATCCCAAAGGACACCGCCGCCAACGTGGTTCGCGGATCGCGCAACATCCCCTGTGTCGACGTCCCCGGCAAGCGCGCCGCGACTCCCCGGGAGTGCCGCAGCGACGAGCCTTACGTCCCGCTGGGCACCAACCCGTGGTACGGGGATCCCAATCAGATCTTGAGCTGCCCGGCGCCGGCCGCGCGCTGCGATCACCCGGTGGAGCCCGGCAGGGTGATCCCCGCGCCGTCGGTGAACACCGGCCTGAACCCGCTGCCCGCCGATCTGTTGCCCGGCACGCCACCGCCAGTCAGCGATCCGCTGTCGCCGCCGGGTTCGGGAACCGTCCAGTGCAGCGGGCAACAGCCCAACCCGTGCGACTACACCCCGAACACTCCTCCCGCGGCGACGTACAACCCGTCCAGCGGAGAAGTCGTCGCCCCCAACGGAGTCAAGTACGGAGTCGAACATTCGACGCACACCGGAGATGACGGATGGAAGCACATGCTGGCGCCGGCCGGATGAGTTCAAATGATCGGCCCGACAACAGGATTGGTCCCGGCTGTCGCGCCGGGTGATGAAGTATGGCTCAGGACCGGATGAACTCCAGCAGGTCGGCGTTGATGATGTCGGCGTGCGTGGTCGGCATGCCGTGCGGAAATCCCTGGTAGGTCTTCAACGTGCCGTTCGACAGCAGTTCGGCCGAGCGCGGCCCCGCGGCGACGTACGGCACGATCTGGTCGTCCTCGCTGTGCATGACCAGTACGGGAATGGTGATCTTCTTGAGGTCCTCGGTGAAGTCCGTCTGCGAGAACGCGACGATGCCGTCGTAGTGCGCCTTGGCGCCGCCCATCATGCCCTGGCGCCACCAGTTCTCGATGACTGCTTCGGACGCCTCGACACCGGGGCGGTTGAATCCGTAGAACGGCCCGGACGGTAGCGCGCGGTAGAACTCCGAGCGGTTGGCGGCCAATTGCGCCTGCAGGTCGTCGAACACGTCCTTCGGCAGTCCGTCGGGATTGGCCTCGGTCTTGACCATCAGCGGCGGCACCGCGCTGATGAGCGCGGCCTTGGCAGCTCGACTCTCACCGTGCCGCGCCAGGTAATGCGCGACCTCCCCGCCGCCGGTCGAATGCCCGACATGGATCGCGTCGCGCAGGTCGAGGTGTTCGACGACCGCGGCGAGATCGTCTACGTAATGGTCCATGTCGTGACCGTCGGCGACCTGCGACGACCTGCCGTGGCCACGACGGTCATGGGCGACGACACGGTATCCGTGCTGCAGGAAGAACAGCATCTGGGTGTCCCAGTCGTCGGCCGACAACGGCCAGCCGTGGCTGAACACGATGGGCTGTCCCGAACCCCAGTCCTTGAAGAAGATGTCGACGCCGTCGCTCGTGGTGATGGTGGGCATGGTCTACAGCATGCCCGCCAAGGGTCGTTGCGTCGAGTGTGGAGTTGTTTCACGCATACCGCGATGAGACGTGTCAAAACCCGCCCTGGCGAGCAGTGGGCGTCACCTCGTCAGGATCGTCGCGGCGGCGGTGCCCGGCGCGCCATACAGTTGGGAGAAGCCGACTTTCGGTTCCCCGGGAACCTGGCGGTCGCCCGCCTCGCCGCGTAGTTGGCGGACCAGTTCGTGGATCTGCCGAAGGCCGGACGCGCCGATCGGCTCGCCGTTGGCGATCAGACCGCCGTCGGTGTTGACCGGCAGAGAACCGGTGATCTCGGTGGCGCCGTCGGCCAACAGCTTCTCCTGCTCGCCGTCGGCGCAGAAGCCGCATTCGGCCATGTGGATGATCTCGGCCCCGGCGTCGGTGTCCTGCAACTGGATGACATCGACGTCTTCGGGTGCCACTCCGGCCTTTTCGAACGCAGCTTTGGCGGCGTAGACCGTCGGCGCGACGTCCTCCTCGACGGGCGCGAACGTGGTGTTCACCTCGTAGGCGCCGTACTTGCGGGTGCGGACCTCGACCGCCCGCAGGTGCACCGGCTTGGACGTGTACCGCTCGGCGATGTCGGCGCGGCACATGACCACCGCTGCCGCGCCCTCGTCGGGAGCGCAGAACATGTACTGGGTGAGTGGATAGTTCAGCATCGTGGAGTTGAGGATCTGGTCCTCGGGGATGGGCTTGCGGCGGAACGCGTTCGGATTCAACGCGCCGTTGCGGAAGTTCTTGGCCGCGACCTTGGCCAGGGTCTGCTGGCTGATGCCGTGCTCGTGCAGGTAGCGATTGGCCTTCATGCCGAAGAACTGGGTGGTCAGGTACTGGCCGTTCTCGGCGTACCACCGCGGCATGCCGACGAGGGCGGGGTCTTCGGTGAACGCGCCGCGCGGATGTTTGTCCAGACCGATCGCGATGCCGATGTCATAGTCGCCCAGCCGGATTCCGTCGGCGCACGCTTTGGCGGCGCTCGCCGCCGTCGCGCAGGCGTTGAACACGTTGGTGAACGGGATACCGGACAGCCCCACCATGCCGACGATCGCGTCGGGGTTGGCGACGGTCCAGCTGCCGCCGGTGGCGAACTGGATGTCCTTCCATTCCACGCCGGCGTCGGCGACCGCGGCGAAGATCGCGTCGACGCCCATCTCCATCGCGGATTTGCCTTCGAAGCGGCCGAACGGATGCAGTCCGACACCGATGATCGCGACGTCATTCATTCTGCGCATTCCTCCTGAGCCGGGCCTATGCGAACTGTAATGCTTACAGTATCGTAATCGGCGTGGCCACGGTCATCGAGCACAAGCCGACGTTCTGCCGGATCTGCGAACCGCTGTGCGGAATGATCGCGACGGTCGAGGACGGCCGTCTGGTGGCACTGCGGCCGGACAAGGAGCACCCGCTGTCGGCCGGCTTCGCCTGCCAGAAGGGCATTGCGTTCACCGAGGTCGTCAACGATCCCGATCGGGTGACGAGGCCGCTGCGCCGAGGGCCGACCGGCTTCGAAGAGGTGGGCTGGGACGAGGCGATGGCCGATATCGCTGGGCGACTCTCGGACATCCTTCGCCGCCACGGCTCGGGTGCGGTCGGCTGGTACATGGGCAATCCCGGCGCGTTCAGTTATGCGCACACGTTCGCGGCGCTGCTGTTCATGAAGGGCCTCGGCCGTCACGGCCACTACTTCACCGCATCGTCGCAGGACACCAACAGCAGGCTCATCGCGAGCCAGTTGCTCTACGGCGTGCCGACGTCCGTGCCGATCCCGGACCTGACCCGAACCGATCTGCTGGTCATGATGGGCGCCAATCCGGTTGTGTCACATGGCAGTTTCCTCACCGCACCGCGGATCAAGGACCGCATGCACGACATCGTCAAGCGCGGCGGGCGCGTGGTGATCGTCGACCCGCGGCGCAGCGAGACCGCTGTGGCGTTCGAATGGCTCGGCATCGTCCCGGACACCGACTCGTTGTTGTTGCTCTCGCTGCTGCACGTGATGTTCGCCGACGGCATGGTCGACATCCCCGCCGTGAAACGGAAGGCCGACGGCGTGGACTGGCTGCACGAGATGTGCCGGCCCTTCACTCCGGAGTCGACGGCAACCCGGACCGGGATCGACGCGGGCAGCGTGCGGGCCCTGGCGCGCGACCTGGTGGACACTCCGCGTGCGGCCGTTTACGGCAGGCTCGGCACCTGTGTAGGTAGCCACGGCACGCTGACCACCTATCTGATCGATGCCGTGAACCTGGTGGCGGGCAACCTCGATGTGCCGGGTGGTTCGGTGTTCAGCTCCATGCACACCGTCGGTCAGAAGTGGCAGAACGTCGCGATGGGTGCGGTCATGCGGCGGTCGTACAGGCGGAAGCGCTCGCGGATCAGCGGGGTCCCCAGCGCGATCGGGTCCGAGCCCGCGGCGCTGATGGCCAAGGAGATCACCACTCCAGGTAACCGCAGAATCCGGGCGATGTTCGTCTCGGCCGGAAACCCCGTGCTGTCGGTGCCCAACGGCGAGGAACTCGAGGCGGCGTTCGGTGACCTCGAGTTGTCGGTCGCGCTCGACTTCTACGTCACCGAGACGAGCGCCCAATGCGACTACATCCTGCCCGCCACGACGATGTACGAGCGCGACGACTTCCCGTACACGTTTCAAGGGTTTCAGGCCACGCCGTTCCGCCAAGCGACGGAAGCGGTCCTCGCACCGGTGGGCGAGGCGCGCGGGGAGTGGGACATCGTCGAGGACCTGGCCCGGCGGCTGGCTCGTCGAGTGCCCGCTTTCGCGGCGTTCACGGGTGTGCGAAAGCTCGGGCGTCTCATCGGGTTCGAGGCTTCGCCACGGGCAATGATCGACGCGCTGGTGCGAATGTCGGAGGGCGGCGACAGGTTCGGCCTGCGCCGTGGCGGTCTGACACTGCGACGGCTGACCGAGGAGCATCCGCACGGCGTCGTGCTCTCACCGCACATCCGCACGGGTGTACTGCGCGATGCCGTCGGCTACCTGTCGCGTCGGATGCGGTTGGCCCACCCCGGAATTGCCGACGAACTGGCCAAGCTGTCGCAGCGCGCGCTGCCCGACGGCTACCCACTGCGGATGATCGGTTTGCGCGAGCCACGCTCGGAGAACTCGTGGATGCACAACTCACCGCTGCTGATGCGAGGTGATCGTCGCCAGCATGCGCTGATGCATGTCGACGACGCGGCCGAGCAGCACATCGCGGACGGCGACGAGGTGAGCATCAGGTCGCCGTACGGCGCCATCACCGTGCCGGTGCTGACGACGAAGGATCTCGTGTCCGGCGTCGTCGCGGTGCCACACGGCTGGGGCCACAAGGGAACTGGAAGCTGGCGGCTGGCCAATCGAGCCGGTGGCGCCAACGTGAACCGGTTGACGTCCAGCGACCCGGCAGATGTGGAACCGCTGTCGGGCATGGCGTGGTTGACCGGAGTGCCCGTACGGGTGGAGCGGGTGTAGCTCCGTCGCGAGCGACCGCGAAATGTACATCTGCGGCGGCGTGTCAGCGGGCAAACACGGTCGTCCCCGACTGCGTGTGGGCCCTCGCGATAATCAGGCGATTGCGCCGGAGTCCTTGAGTGCTTCGATGCGGTCCCAGTCCATCCCGATGTCCATCAGGACCAGTTCGGTGTGCTCGCTGGCCTGCGGGGCTCGCGTCGTCTCCAGCGGCTCGTGATTGAACTGCACCGGCCCGCGAACCACCTTGAACGGCTCACCGCCGTCGGCCGCGTCGACCTCGACGACCATGTCGTTGGCCAGCGCCTGCTCGTCGCTGCCGAGGTCGAGCAGGCTTTGGAACGGCGCCCACTGGCCCTTCATCGTCTTCAGATGCTCGCGCCAGTAGTCGAACGGCTTGCTGCGGATCGACGCGGCGATGAGTTCGGCTGCGGCGGAGGCATTCTCGATCAACGGCATGACGTCGCAGAAGCGCGGATCGTCGGCCAGTTCCGGCAGCCCGAGGTGGATGAAAGCGTCGCGGATGTAGCCGGTCGGGCTGACGATGCACAGGTTGATGGTGCCGCCGTCGGAGGTCAGATAGTTCGCCATGAACGGGTTGACGCTCGGCCCGGTCGCGTCGGGCATCAGCGAACGCATCGTCTCGCCGGTCTCCATGCCCTGTGTCACGCTGGCGCCGGCTGCCCACCATGCGGTGCTCAGCAGCGATACGTCGAGTTCGACGGCCTCGCCGGTGCGCGCCCGATGGAACAGTGCGGCCGAGATCCCGCCCGCGATGTTCATGCCGCCGATCGAGTCGCCGAACGCCGGAATACCCTGCGACAGCGCCCCGCCGATCTCCTCCGGCGTCAGGGCGTGGCCTACTCCGCTTCGGGTCCAGAACGCGGTGCCGTCAAAGCCGCCGACGTCACGCTCGGGGCCCTTGTCGCCGTATGCGCTGCCGCGCGCGTAGATGATCTCCGGATTCGCGGCGCGAATGTGCTCGACGTCGAACTTGTTCTTCTGTCGCTGCGCCGGAAGGTAGTTCGTGAGGAAGACGTCGGCGGTCTTGGCGATCTCGTAGAGAACCTCCTGGCCCTCCGGTTTCGACACGTCGATGCCGACACTGCGCTTGCCACGGTTCGGGTGCTCGATCAGCGGGTGCCGGTCGGGGTCGAGTTGGAAGCCGCCCATGTTGATGAAGCCGCGTTGGGTGTCGCCGCGCACCGGGTGCTCGACCTTGATGACGTCGGCGCCCCAATCGGCGAGGATGGCCCCCGCCGCCGGAACGAACGTGAACTGTGCGACCTCGAGGACGCGCACGCCCTCCATGACCCTGACCAAATCGGCTCCCTTGTACTCGTCACCCGGCTGTTGTAATAGCTTACTGTAAGCTTTACAGTTAGTCGTCCCGCAATGTCTGATTGTACGAGGTAGCTGGGTGAGCGCCGCGAGGAATGCAGAAGAACGGATCGAGACCAGCATCGACGTCGGCAGGCGGGCAGGCGCGCGCGCCGAATCGCGGATGCTCATCGATGGACAACTGGTCGCGTCGGCGTCCGGGGAACAGTTCGACAACGTGAGCCCGGCCACCGGCCAGCTTCTGGGAGGTACCGCTGCCGCCGACGCCCACGACATGGACCGCGCGATCGCGGCCGCGCGCCGGGCGTTCGACGAGACCGACTGGCGGACCAACCGCCGATTGCGGGCGCGTTGTCTCGATCAGCTGCAGTCCGCGGTCGAAGCCGAGCAGGACGATTTGCGCGAGGAGTTGATCGCCGAGGTCGGCTGTCCCGAGATGACGACCCGGTCGGCACAACTGGATTGGCCCTTGGCGGACGCGCTGCGCTATCCCGCGCGGCTGATGCTCGACTTTCCGTGGGAGCGCACGCTCGACGGCGGAGGCCTGTTCGGTGACCGCAATGTGCGGATCGTCGTCAAGGAACCGGTCGGCGTCGTTGCCGCGATCACACCGTCCAACTTCCCGATCGAGGTGATCCTCAACAAGCTCGGTCCCGCGCTCGCGACCGGAAACACCGTCGTGCTCAAGCCCGATCCGAACACCCCGTGGAACGCGACGCGTCTCGGCCGGCTCATCGCCGAACACACCGACATCCCGCCCGGCGTCGTCAACGTCGTGCCGACGCCGTCCAACGACGTGGCCGCGCTGCTCGGCACCGACGCACGCGTCGACATGATTTCGTTCACCGGCTCCACCGCGGTCGGCAAGCTGCTGATGCGTGCGGGTGCCGACACGATGAAGCGGATGTTTCTGGAACTGGGCGGCAAATCGGTGTCGATCGTGCTCGACGACGCGCCTCCCGCGGCGATCGTCGGGTCGGCGGTCGGGGTGTGCGTGCACGCCGGGCAGGCGTGTGCCGCCACCACGCGCATGCTGGTTCACCGGTCGATGTTCGACAACGCCGTCGCAACCGTCACCGCGGCGTATCAGGCTGTGCCCGTTGGGGACCCGGTCAACCCGGAGACCCTCGTCGGCCCCGTGATCAGCGCGGCGCAGAAGCGACGGGTCCTCGACGCGATCGATCAGGCTCGCGCCGACGGCGCCGAGATCACCACCGGCGGTGGGATCGTCGCGAACCTCCCCGACCACTTGTCCGGCGGGCACTACGTGGCGCCGACGGTGATCGTCGGTGTCGACAACGGCGCGGCGATCGCCCAGCAGGAGGTGTTCGGACCCGTCCTGGTGGTGCTGCCGTTCGACGACGACGACGAAGCGGTCCGCATCGCCAACGACAGCGCCTTCGGCTTGGCGGGCGCCGTGTCCTCACGCTCGCTGGAACGGGGCATGGCGATCGCCCGTCGCATCCGCACCGGTTCGTTCGGGGTCAACGGCGGCATGTTCTACGGCGCCGACGCGCCGTTCGGTGGTTTCAAGAACAGCGGTGTCGGAAGGCAGTGCGGCATCGAGGGTTTCGAGCAGTATCTGGAATCGAAGACCGTGGCCTACCGCGCACCCAGATCGAGCGCTACGCCGTCGCGATGATCGCTTCGGCCTGGTCGAGGATGCTGTCCAGGATGTAGTCGAAGTCGATGTCGTCGGCGAACCCGATGTACCTACCGCCGTCGGCGCGCTGGGACGGGAAGCCCTCGGTCCGCTCCTGCAACCGTTCGAGAACCACCGAGCCCCGGATGTGCACCGAGATCGCGCCGTACGTCTCGACCGCCTGCTCGGCGCTGAGCCCCGCCTCGATCAGCGCCCCGATCGGCTGTTCGAGTTTCTGCAGCGCGCCGTGGATGGCCCGATGGCCGTAATGTCCACGGATCAGCATCAGATCGCAGAGAATCGGGTCGGCGCGGAATCGTCGGCGCATGGCCAGCGCGTGATCACGCAGCGACTCTCGCCAATTCGACGCTGAGATGGTCGGCACCGTGAACTCGAACCGCTGCAACGCCCGATCCGTCATCGCGTCGAGCAGATCATCCTTGCGGCGGAAGTACCAGTAGATGCTGGTGACCCCGACCCCCAGGTGCTTGGCCAGTTGCGGCATGCTCAGATTGTCGATCGACACCTCTGCGGCGACTTCCAGTGCGCCGTTGAGGATCTCGTCGGCGCTGATCGACCCGCGGTCGCGACGTGCGCGGGTTTCTCCCGCTCCCGTTGCGGGCACCGTCAGCCGACCGGGTCGAATGTCACAGGCAGCGCCGTGGGTGACCGGAAGGGTTGGCCCCAGATGTGGGGGTTGTCATTGGTGACGAGGGTGATGTTGGTCAGGCGGTCCAGCAGGCACTCGACCGCCACCCTGGTCTCCATGCGGGCCAGATGCAGCCCCATGCAGGTGTGCTCGCCCGCGGCAAAGGAGATGTGCGGTACACGTTTGCGGAAGATGTCGAATTCTTCGGAGCGCTCCCAGCGCTTTTCGTCCCGGTTCGCCGAGCCGATACACACGTCGATCACCGATCCCTCGGGGATCTCAACACCCTCCAGTTCCGTCTTCGCGGTCGCGTACCGCTGCACCGTCGTGAGCGGTGTCTCGTAGCGCAGCCCCTCCTCGATGGCAGCCGGAATCAGGTCGCGGTCGGCCTGTACGGCCCGAAACTGCTCGGGATGGGTCAGCAACAGGTACAGCAGGTTGCCCGACGAGCGGAAGGTGGTCTCCAGTCCGGCGGGCAACAGCAGTCGCAAGAACGAATAGATCGCCTCGTCGCTGAGCTTCTCGCCGTCGATCTCGGCGGAGACCAGATCACCGATGATGTCTTCGGTCGGCTTGGATCGACGCCGCTCGATCTGTTCCAGGAAATAGTCTTTGAGCGCAGCGGACGCCTCGAAAGCCCGCTTGTACTTGATGGTGTAGCTGATCAGTTCGACGGCACGCTTGCGGAACCACGGCAGGTCCTCCTCGGGCAAGCCCAACAGCTTCGAGATGACCCGGGTGGGGAACTCCAAGGTGAAATCGCGCACCAGATCCGCCCGGCCACTGTCGACGAACTCGTCGATCAGTGCGGTCACGACGGGGCGGACGATCAGCGGTTCCCACTGCGCCAGCGATCTCGACTTGAACGCCGCGGAGACGAGGTTGCGGTGCTCCCAGTGCTTCTTGCCTTCCATCGCCAGGATCGTCGGACCGATGAACAGGCCGATGGTGCTGTCGTAGATCTGGGAATTGAACACCTTGCCATCGCGGAACACCCGGTTGACCGCATCGAACGAGACTGCCGCGTAGAGATGTTCGGGCCGCATGGATTCCGGTGTCTTGGACCAGTCCATGACGCTGCCGCGAAAGACCCCACTGGTGTCGCTGCGCCGCTGTGCGAACAGGGGATAGGGGTCACGGAGGAGGTCGGCCACTTCGTCGGGGGCGACGTCCTGAACGGGGCTTCCCACCGGTCACTCCAGGGGCTCGGATAGTTCCTGCGAGAGGTACTGTAATGATTACAGTAGACTATAACAGCTGGACCGGCATACCGGCGGTCATCGCGTTGACGAATCCGGCGTCGACCTGTAGGTCCTGGCCGGTGATCCAGCGCGCCGCCGCGGAGCCTAGGAACGAGATCACCGGCACGATGTCATCGACCGACGCGTGGCGACCGACGGTGGCCCGGCACATGTCCAGAACTTCCTTGCCCATCGTCTGTTCGAAGTCGGTGAGGATCGGCGTCTCCACCGGCCCGGGGCTCACGGTGTTCACACGTACGCCGTACTTCGCCCATGCCGGGCCCGCAAGTCGCTTGGCGTAGAGGATCACCGCCTGTTTCGACGTGCTGTACACCGGATAGTCCGGATCCTGTTGCGATTGCCAGCGCTCGACGGCGTCGGCGTCGGCGAGTTCGAGCAGCCCGGAGAGCGTCTCGGTGCGCTGCTCCCACCCGAGCGCAGCGGTGGAGGCCACGGCCACGATCGAGCCGCCCTCGCGCAGCAGGGGAAGCATGCCTTCGGCCATCAACCGCATACCGAGGTAGTTGACCTTGAGCACGTCGGCGGCCGGTGCGGTGCCGGGCACACCCGCGACGTGCGCCAGCATGTCCCATCCTGGCCCGATGCCGGCGAGCAGGTCGCGGATGCTGTCGCCGTCACGCAGATCGCAACGCGCGTACTCGGTTGCCGCGGTTCGCTGCTCGCGCATGTCGACCGCCAGGACGTGATCGCCACGCTCGTGGAAATGAGCGGCGACGCCCGCCCCGATGCCGGATGCCGCGCCCACCACGAGGATCTTGCGTTTGCCGCTCATCTCACCGTTTCCTTCGCCGTCGCGCGTCGCCGGCGTATCATCGAATGGCTGACTGTAAGGACGACAGTAAACAATTCCGGTCTTTCAGACAATCACTCCCACAATTGGTGGTGCGATGAGCGAGAGCACAATTCAGACCAGCGGCGCGGTGACCCTCGAGCATGAGGTCATGCACGCGAACCTCGAGCGGCAGCGGCGCGAATTCCTCGCCGACGGCGCGCCGAGCGTCGCGGTACGGCGCGACCGTATCGACCGGTTGGTTTCTCTGGTGCTGGACAACGCCGACGAATTCGTCGACACCATGGCCGCCGACTACGGCACCCGGCCGAGAACCGGAACGATGTTCACCGAGATACTCGGGATGATGTCCGTCATCGAACACACCAGAACGCATGTGCCGCAGTGGATGCGGTCGACAAGGTTGATGCGTGCCGCGCGGCTGTTCGGTCTGCGGGCCGAGGTGAACCCCTCGCCGCTGGGGGTCGTCGGGATCATCGGTCCCTGGAACTTCCCGCTCAACCTCGTGGTGCTTCCGGCCGTCGCCGCTTTCGCCGCGGGCAACCGCGTGATGATCAAGATGTCGGAGATCACGCCGGACACAGCCGCTCTGATGAAGTCGTTGGCACCGAGGTACTTCGACGTCGCCGAGCTCGACGTGGTGACCGGCGGACCCGAGGTCGCGGCGGCGTTCTCGGCGCTGCCGTTTGACCACTTGTTCTTCACCGGCTCGCCGTCCGTCGGCGCGCAGGTGCAGCGGGCGGCAGCCGAGAACCTGGTGCCCGTGACGCTGGAGCTCGGGGGCAAGAACCCCGTCGTGGTCTCCCGCGAGGCGGACCTGAACCGGGCGGCCGCGCGCATCGCACGCTCGCGAATGATCAACGGGGGACAGGTCTGCGTCTGTCCGGACTATGTCTTCGTGCCCGACGATGGGGTGGACGCGTTCGTGGACACGGCGAAACGCACACTGCGCGAGATGTTTCCGACAATCGTAGGCAACGACGACTACTGTTCGTCGGTGAACCATGCGAACTACGACAGGGTGGTCGGGCTCATCGACGACGCGCGCGCCAAGGGAGCGCGGATCGAGACCGTCGCCCCGGCCGGTGAGATCCTGCCGGACCACGACACCCGAAAGATCGCTCCTACCATCGTGCGTGACGTCGATGACCGAATGGCGATCGCGCGCGACGAGATCTTCGGGCCCGTGCTGGTGGTGCAGTCCTACCGCGATCTCAATGAGGCGATCGACTACATCAACCGGCGGCCCTCACCGCTGGTCGCCTACTGGTACGGCCCGGACGACGTCGATTTCCGCCGCTTCGTGGGCAGCACCCGCAGCGGCGGCGTGGCGCGCAACGACTTCGCCGCGCAGATGATTCCGTCGGCGGCCCCGTTCGGCGGCGTTGGGCGCAGCGGGATGGGCGCCTACCACGGCAAGGCCGGATTCGACGCGTTCAGCCATTACCGCACGGTGGTCGGCACGGATCTGCCATTCACCATCACCGGACGTGCGGCTCCGCCGTTCACACCGTCGATGCGCGCGACCACAGCGCTGGGTCTGCGCTTGGCGCGCAACCGAACCCGGCGTCGGCTCAGGCGTCGCCGCTGATCGCCTGCTCGCGGGCCCACCGGTAGTCGGCCTTGCCCGCGGGGCTGCGCTCGATCGCCGGCCGGAACACCACGGCTTTCGGGAGCTTGTACCGAGCGATCGACGTCGCAGCGTGGTCGATGAGTTCCTGCGGTTCGGCGCTGGCACCCTCGGCCAAGGCGACGATGGCGACAACTTCCTGGCCCCAACGCTCGCTGGGCCGGCCGGACACCACCACGTCGGCGACGGCCGGATGCGATGCGACCGCCATCTCGACCTCCTCGACGAAGATCTTCTCGCCGCCGGAGTTGATGGTCACCGAGTCGCGGCCGAGCAGTTCGACGGACCCGTCGGCGAGATGGCGGGCACGGTCGCCGGGCACCGAGTAGCGCACACCGTCGATCACCGGGAACGTCTTGGCCGTCTTGGCCGCGTCGCCCTTGTAACCCAGTGGCACATAACCTCGTTGCGCCAGCCAGCCCATCCCCTCGTGGCCCGGTTGCAGCAGCTTGCTGAGATCCTCGGAGGCGACGTAGGTGTCGGGTCCGGCGTTGAACTTGCCGGTTGCCACTGCGCCAGAGGCGGACATGTGCGTCATCTGCGCGCCGGTCTCCGAAGAGCCGACCCCGTCGACGACGATCAATCCCGGTTTGACGTCGATGAGGCGCTGTTTGGCGGTCGGTGTCAACAGCGCGCCACCGTTGGCCACCACGGCCAGCGACGACAGGTCGGCGTCGGTGCGTTCGATCGCGTCGGCGAGCGGTCGCGCCATCGCATCACCGACGACCGTCACGGCCATCACCTTCTCGCGTTCGATGGTGGCCACCACTTCGTCGGCATCGAACCGCTCGGTGACAGTGGAGAACACGACCGACTGGCCTGTCGTCATCGCCGTCATCACCGCCCACTGCGCGGCGCCGTGCATCAGCGGCGGCAGGATCATCAAGCGCGACTCCGGCGCCTCGATGACCCGTTTGGTGATGTCGTCGTAGGAGTGAGCGAGTTCGCCGGTGTAGAGGCTACGGCCGCCGAACGAGGTCATGAAGATGTCGTGCTGACGCCAGAGCACACCCTTCGGCATGCCGGTCGTGCCCCCGGTGTAGAGCACATAGAGATCGTCGGGCGAGGGCTCCAATGGCGGCAGCACCGCAGCGCCCGATCCGACGATCGACTCGTAATCGACTGCGCCGTCGAGCAGATCATTACCCGACTCGTCGGCGATCTGGATCAGGACCCGCAAGTGGGGCAGATCCGGCAGCACCTCGGCGACGCGCGGCGCGAACGCGGCGTGGTAGAGCAGCGCGGTGGCGCCGGAATCGGCGAGCAGGTACTGCAGTTCGTTCTTGACGTAGCGGTAGTTGACGTTGAACGGCGCGGCCCGGGCCCGCCAGGCGCCGAGCATCGCCTCGACGTACTCCGGTCCGTTGTAGGCGTAGATGCCCAGCAGGTCCTGGCCCACCTCGTGGCCGGCCAACTCAGAGCGCTCGACATGGCACCCAAGGCCGCGGCTGTGCAGGAAGGCCGCCAGCCGGTTGGCGCGTTCGACGACCTGCGCGTAGGTATAGCGACGTTTTCCCTGAATGAGGAACGCGCGGTCGCCGATCGCGGCGGCGACGGTGTCGGCGGCTGCTGGAACGGTGAACTCGGTGGTGCCGGACGGCGTGGGCGTGGTGAGCGGATCGGACATCGTGCCTCTCAGGGCTGGTGTGGTAGCAACTTGATCATCAGACCGTTGGCCTCGGATAGTACGTTGCCGTCCAGGTCGGTCATCGCCGCCCTCACGAACAGTTTTCGCCCGTCCACCGAGTCGGTCCAGGCCCGCGACTCCAACGGCACATCGATGGGCGTCACGCGGCGGTAGTCCACATGCAGGTATGCGGTGCGGCTGTCGGGGCGGCCGGCGGCCGAAACCACCATGCCGAAATGCCAGTCGTAGAACAGCGGGACCACCCCGCCGTGCACGGCCTCGTTGCCGCCGACGTGAAATCGGCTGAACTGTCCGCGCATGGTGACCTCGTCGGACCCGGACGCCACCATCTGCCAGGGCGGCATCAGAGGGTGCCCGTTGCCGGGCAGGTTCGGCGCCCGGCCCGCGGGCGCCACTCCGGCGGGTGCCTTGTGTGGCTCCAGTTGCTCGCAGACGTTCTCCAGGAGTTCGGCGGTGCGATCCCATAGCGCGGCATCGGGATTGGTTGAGACCGTGATGTCCTGGAGCCGTCGCATGGCCGCGAGGAAGCGGCCCATCTCCCCGGTCCCCAGAGTCGGCTGCACCCGGGCGAATTCGCGGATGTCGTCCTCGGTGTCGGTCACTCGTCTATTACTTCCACGCTTCGATCAGCTCGTCGGTGGTGGTGATCGTCGCCAGAAGCGACAACGTGTTGTCGATGATCGCGTCGGCGTAAGCGGTGGGGATTCCTGCCACCGCGTCGCGCGGTACGACAACGTGGTACGCGGCGTTGACGGCGTCCATCACCAGGTTGGTGATCGCGACGTTGACCGAGACCCCGACGGCGACGATCGTCGTCACCCCGAGATTGCGCAGCACCGCGTCCAGGTCCGTCCCGCCCATCGGGCCGATCCCGTGCGACCGGCGCAGCACGACGTCGGAGGTTTCGGGCCCCAGTTCCGGCAGCAGTTCGGCGCCGGGGGTGCCGGGGGCGATCGCGACGGCGCCGCCGAACGAGAAGATCTTCGCGTTGTGGTTGGCTCCCTTCCCGTCGGGACGGCGCTGAACAAGGCAGTGCACCACAGTCACACCCGCGCTGCGGGCCGCCGGCAACAGCCGCTCGATGTTGGGAATGGCCTCGCGACGGGCCTCGTCGGCCAGGGCTTTGAGCCCGGCGTCGGGGCCGACGACCGCGCCCTGGCACTCCTGGGTGACGATCGCGGTGTGGCCGGGGGCCGCGATGTCGGCGAGGTCGGGTCTCATACCGTCGCGGGCACCTCGCCGGGCGGGGTGGCGGGAATTTCACCGGGTGGGGTGGCGGGAATTTCGTAGAACTGGGTCGCCCACTTGCGCATGGCCATATACGGCTTCGCGTCGACCTTGGACAACGCGGGACGTTCGATGTACTCCTGATACCGCCAAATGTTGAGGTCGTCCCACACCGTGCCCATGAACTGCCGCTCCACCTGCTCGCGCACATGGTCCGGCGGCACATCGGAGGCGTCGCCGGGCACCCGGGGCCACCAGATCGAATAGAACATGTCCGAGTAGCCGTCCTCGACCGGTGTGCAGGCGAAGATCAGGCGGTGGTTCGACGATCCTTCGAACGCACTGATCGCGAAGCCGAGCCCGGAGAAGTGGCTGTGGATGTACAGCGCCATCTTCGCGGGGTCATCGCTGCGGGTGTCAGGCCACCCCGTCAGGAAGCGCCATTCCTCGTCGACCGCTTCCCAATTGAGGCACACGGGGGTGACCGTGGCGCCGTGGACGTAGTGGAAGTGGGCGCTGTCGGGACCGTTCTCCGCGACGATCTGCGGGTGCACCGGCTCGCGTTCGGCACGACTCGAAAACTCCGGGTACGGGCGGTAATACGCGTCGGGGTCGGTCGGAAACTGCGGGAACTTGTGAAACAGGTCGGGCATCTCCCACTGCGGTTCCTTGCCGTCCGGTTGATGCCAGGCGAACACGCAGCCGTACTGCTCGACGACCGGGTAGACCCGCAGGCGCAGCGCCTTGTTCGGCTTTTCGGGCTGATACGGGATGTAGCGGTTGGTCCCGTCGGGTCCCCAGCGCCAACCGTGGAACGGGCACTCGACGCAGTCGCCGACGACCTTGCCGCCGTGGCCGATGTGCGCGCCGAGATGGCGGCAATGCGCCGACAGCAGATGCAGCTCGCCGGCGTCGTCGCGGTAGGCGACGAGGTCGTCGCCGAAGTACCGCAGCGGCTTGACCTCGTTGCGCTCGAACTCTGCCGACCAGCCGATCATGAACCAGCCGGTGACCTTCCAGGTGAACGGGACTTTCACGTCGCCTCCTCTGCCTGCCTCGATACGGAAAATCTTACAGTAGCCGTTTCAGCATCGGTGCGCGGAAGGTCATGTATGAGCGTTCGCCCCAATGAGGCCGTATTGCATTCCTTTGCGGGCAATCTGCGATACGCCTCTTGAATCGCGGGAACCTACGCTAGCGTAGGTTCCACATCCGCAGGTGTTGGGAACGGGAGAGTCTCGATGACGACAACCCAAGAGGCGCTGCTCATCGAATTGGAGCCGGTGGTAGAGGCGAATCTGCACCGCCACCTCGCGATGGCGAAATCCTGGAATCCACACGACTACGTGCCATGGAGCCGCGGCCGAGACTTCGCGTTGCTCGGCGGGCAGGACTGGGTACCGCAGGATTCGCCCCTCGACGAGGTCTCGAAGGCCGCCATGGTCGTGAACCTGTTGACCGAGGACAACCTCCCCTCCTACCACCGCGAGATCTCCATGCGGTTCGGGCTCGACGGGCCCTGGGGCCAGTGGGTCGGTCAGTGGACCGCCGAAGAGGCCCGGCACAGCATCGCGATCCGCGACTATCTCATCGTCACCCGCGGCGTCGACCCTGTCGCGCTCGAGCGTGGTCGCATGGTGCACACGGCCGCCGGGTACGACTCTGGCGACAAGTCGATGCTGGAGGCGCTGGCCTACGTGTCCTTTCAGGAGCTGGCGACGCGGATCAGCCACCGCAACACCGGACGGGCCTCTGGATGTCCCGTCGCCGAACAACTTCTGAGCCGGGTCGCGACCGACGAAAACCTGCACATGGTCTTCTACCGGAACCTGGTCGACGCGGCGCTCGACCTCGCGCCGAATGAAACCATGCTGGCGATCGCTCACGAAGTCGTCAACTTCCAGATGCCGGGAGGCACGATGCCCGGTTTCGCGGAGAACGCCGTGACGATCGCCAAGGCGGGCATCTACGACCTGCGTTCGCATCTCGACGATGTGTTACGTCCAGTGTTGCGGTTCTGGAAGGTGTTCGAGCGCGACGACCTGGACGGCCGGGGCGCGCAGGCGCGCGACGAACTGGCGGCCTTTCTCGACCTCGTCGATGCCCGTGCCACGCAATACGAGCAGCGCCGCCAGGAACGGCTGGCGGCCGCAGGAGCGTCGTCCAGCTGACGGTCGGCCTCCTTCGTCTCGCTTCGTCGAAACGCGCCCACGGACTGGTCGAGATACTGTAATGATTACAGTATCTCTGACGCCGCGAACGTGAGGTGACTCCGTGAGTGTTTCCAGTCCGGCCCGCTTCGACGCGATCGTCGTCGGCGCAGGCTTCTCGGGTCTCTACGCACTGCACAGACTGCGGGAACAGGGGCTGCGGGCCGTCGTTCTCGAGAAGGCCGAGAACGTCGGGGGCACTTGGCTGTTCAATCGGTACCCGGGAGCTCGTTGCGACATCGAGAGCATCGAGTATTCCTACAGCTTCTCCGACGAGATCCAGCAGGAGTGGGTGTGGACCGAGACCATGCCCGCTCAACCGGAAATCGAGGCGTACCTGAATTTCGTCGCCGACCGCCTCGATCTGCGGCGCGACATCCGCTTCGGCTCCGAGGTCGCCGCGATGAGCTTCGACGAAGCCGCCGCAGAGTGGCGGGTGCGGACAGCGTCGGGGGAGTCGTTCGTCGCGCCCTTCGTCGTCGCGGCTGCCGGCATCCTGTCGGTGCCCCTGGAACCGGACATCGCCGGCATGGACACGTTCGAAGGGCTGTCGCTGTTCACCAGTCGGTGGCCGACGGAGCGCGTCGATCTCACCGGCAAGCGGGTCGGCGTGATCGGCACCGGCTCCACAGGTGTCCAGCTGATCCCGGTCGTCGCGCAGGAGGCGGGTCACCTCACCGTGTTCCAGCGCTCGCCCGCCTACACGCTGCCGTGGCGAATGCGCGCGTTCTACGACGGCGAACTCGACGAACTGAAGGCGAATTACGCCGGAATCCGTGCGGCGCAGCGCGAGCATGCCGTGGGGGCGGCCCGGCTCAGCGCGTTCTCGGTGATGTTCGAGATGCTGGCCAAACCTCCGCTGAAGACGGCGACACGCGAAGAGCAGGTACGCGCCGTCGAGGAGGGCGGTGTCATCGGTGCGCTGAGCTGGGGTGACGTGTTCTTCGACATCGAGGCCAACCAGATGGCCGCCAAGCTGTACGGCGAGGCCGTGGCGCGCATCGTCGAGAACCCCGAGACGGCGGCGTCGCTGACGCCGACGCATCCGTTCGGGTGTAAGCGTCCGATCATCGACCAGGGTTACTACCAGACGTTCAACCGCGACAATGTGACGCTGGTGGACCTGCGCAAGGGGCCGATCGTCGAGGTGACGCCGAGGGGCATCCGCACCGAGCAGGGCAGCCACGAGCTGGATGTGATCGTCTACGCCACCGGTTTCGACGCGATGACCGGGGCGCTCACCCGCATCGCCACCACCGGCCGCGACGGCACGTCGCTCGGTGATTTCTGGACCTCCGAGGGGCCCTACACCTATCTCGGGATCGCGGTGGCCGGTTTCCCGAACCTGTTCATCGTGCAGGCGCCCGGAAGCCCGGCGCCTGCAAGCAATTTCGTCACCGCGCTCGAACAGCACGTGGAGTGGATCGGCGATTGCATCGCGTACCTACGGGCCAACGGGTACCGCGCCATCGAGGCGCTGCCGGACGCGCAGCGAGACTGGGTCGAACACACCACCGCCCTCGTGGCGCCGACGGTGCTCGCCCATCCGACATGCAACTCCTGGTACAACGGCGGCAACGTGCCGGGTAAGAAGCGGATGTACATGGGTTACACCGCAGGCATTCCGGAGTACCGGCGGCGCTGCGACGAGATCGCCGAGGCCGGCTACACCGGGTTCAAGCTTTCATGAGAGCGGCTGAGCGCGCCTACCGCGTCGGCCGCGACTTCGCCGGCGTGGTGCCGCGTGCCCATGCCGCGCTGCGGGAAGACGGCTGGAAACCGGTCTCTGTGAGCGGTGTTCGACAACTGGGTGAGGTCGTGCTCGACGAGTTGGCGTTGACCGGTATGACGCTGGCCGCGCCACCGCCGAGGCTGGAGCGCTCGATCGACTCTTGTGTGACCGCAGCGCAGCAGCTTTCGCGCTCATCGGCGGCTGTACACGCCGAACCGGATCCGTTGCAGCCGAAGATGATCCGGCGACGCCGATTCGGCCGGGACCGGTACGAGCAGCTGGTCTTCGTACATGATCCGCACCTGCCGGAACCGCTGGCCGAATTCGGCGGCCCGGCGACCGCGGTGGTGCACCTGTGCCGACACGGTGACGAGACGCGACCGTGGCTGGTGTGGGTGCACGGCGCCGGCCAGGGCAGACCGATGGATCTCGTGTTCTCCCGGGCCCGACGGCTTCAGGACCGGCTCGGGTACAACATCGCGCTGCCGGTCCAGCCCGGCTGCGGGGTCCGGCGTCGGCGGTGGCCGACCTATCCGAACATGGACCCACTGAACAACCTGGCGGGCGTGATCAGGGCTGTCTCCGAGGTGCGGGCGGTGGTCCGCTGGCTGCGACCGCAGGCCAGTACCCTTGCGGTGTCGGGTGTTTCGATGGGCAGCCCGGTGGCGGGCCTGGTCGCCCATCTCGAGGAGGTGGACGCCGTCGCCGTGTACACCCCGATCTTCGGGCTCAACGCGATGATCGCCGCGCACCTGGGCAGGTGGGGACCGTCGGTGCACGACACCATCGACTTGCTGTGTTCAGAACCCGTCGAGCAGATGATGTCGCTCGTCGACTATCACCCGCTCGAACCTTCACCACCGCCCGAACGGCGGCTGATCGTCGGGGCGTGGCACGACCAGATGGCCCGACGCGAACCCGCCGAGCGGCTGCACGAACGCTGGGGCGGTGAGCTCTACTGGCATCGCGGCAGCCACGTGGGGCACCTGTTCGCCGGAGGGGTGCAGGCCGCTTCCGAGCGGTTCCTCGCGACGGTCAGCCCGCAGCGGAGCGCTACATGACAGCGAGCATGGCCGCGGTACCAGCCGGCATCGACGACGTGGGCGCCGCCTGGTTGACCGAGGCGCTTCGCAACGACGCCGGCATGGGCACTGCGATCGTGAGAGCGGTTCGCGCCGAGCAGATTGCGATGGACAGCGGGTTCTCGTCGTTGCTTTACCGGCTGCACCTGACCGGCAGCGAGGTGCCGCCCACCCTGATCGCCAAGCTGCCCGCGGTGTCGGAGGCGCGCGGCGCGATGGAGCTGCTCGGCGGTTACCGGCGCGAGCTGGCCTTCTACCGCGACATCGCCGGACGCACCCCGATGCAGACGCCGCGTGTGTACACGGCACGGGTGGCCGACAACAGCGTCGACTTCGTGCTCCTGCTCGAAGACCTCGAGGGCTGGGACAACGCCGACCATCTGACGGGCCTGTCGATGGAACGTGCCCGCACCTGCATCGGCAAACTGGCCGGCCTGCACGCATGGACATGCCGAGGGCTCAATGCGACTGCGATACGCCAATTTCCGAGCATCGATACGCCGATCGCGCGAGACCTGCTGTTGCCGGCCTTCGGACCCGGTTGGGAGGTTTACCGCGCACACACCGAGAAAGCGGTGCCGGCGGCGGTGGCCGCATTCGCCGAGCGCTTCGCCGAACGCGCGGTCGAGGCGCTGCCCGTGCTCACCGAACGCGACATGCTCTTGCACGGCGACATCCGCGCCGACAACCTGTTCTTCGCGGGCGAGCAGATGAAGGTGGTGGACTTCCAGTTCGCCGCCCGTGGTGCGGGCGCTGCCGATGTGGCCTACCTCGTGACTCAGGGGTTGCCGACCGCGGTCAGGGCGGGCCACGACAAGGCACTCCTGCGTGAGTACCTCGACCACGTCGCGGCGCACGGTGTCACCGATTACGGAATCGACGAGGCGTGGCGGCAATACCGCTACGCCGCCGTCTACCTGATGGTCCTGCCGGTGATCACGCTCAACGGGTGGGCGACGATGCCCGACCGGTCCCGGCGGTTGTGCCTGACGCTCACCGACAGGGCGGTCGCGGCCATCGACGCGATCGACGCCCTGGAGGTGTTCGGGTGACCCGGTCTGCCCGCGAGGTGGTGGAGTTGTACAACCTGGTGGTATGGAATCGGCGCGATTTCGCGCTCGCCGAGGAGTTGTTGGGCGACACCGTGATCCGCCACGAGGTAGGCGAAGCGCACACCCTCACCCACGACCAGGCGGTGCGGCGGGTCATCGACATGTGGGATGTCTCCGAACGCATCCGGTTCGACCTGAACCTGGTGGTGGCCGGCGATGACGGCGAGCACGTCGCGATCGTCTACCAGTCGCCGATGAAGCTCAAGGACGGAACGGAGACCACGATCGGCAGCATGGAGATCTTCAGGGTGGTCGACGGCAGGATCGTCGAAGTGTGGAACTGCGGCTACAAACAAGGAGTCTGGGCGTGACGGATCGGGTGCTCGACGAACTGGGCTACTACCTGCTGGCCGGCGCCGGGGGTGAAGGCCCGGCGTCGCTGATGGACGAGGCGCGCCGCGGCGAAGAGCTCGGGTTCGGTACGGCCTTCATCTCCGAGCGGTGGAACGTCAAGGAGGCGTCGTCGCTGGTCGGCGCGGCGTGCGCGGTCACCACGCGGGTGCAGATCGCCACGGCGGCAACGAATCACAACACCCGCCACCCGTTGATCACCGGATCGTGGGCGACCACGATGCACCGGCTCTCCGGGGGCCGGTTCACCCTCGGCATCGGCCGGGGGGTGGCGGCGATGTACGGGGCGTTCGGCATCCCGTCGGTGACCACGGCGCAGATGGAGGATTTCGCCCACGTCATGCGCAGGCTGTGGAACGGCGAGGTGATCTTCAACCACGACGGCCCGATCGGCAAGTATCAGGTGCTCTTCCTCGACCCCGATTTCAAGGAGGACATCCGGTTGGCGATCGTCGCGTTCGGCCCGCAGACGCTCGCCCTGGGCGGGCGGGCATTCGACGATGTCATTCTGCACACCTACTTCACCCCCGAGACGCTGCAGCGCGCCGTCAAGACCGTCAAGGACGCCGCCGAACAGGCCGGCCGCGACCCGGCCAGTGTGCGGGTGTGGTCCTGTTTCGCCACGGTCGGCGACCACCTGCCCGAAGAGCTGCGCCTGAAGAAGACGGTGGCCCGGCTGGCCACCTATCTACAGGGTTACGGCGATCTGCTGATCAACACCAACGGCTGGGATCCTGCTGTGCTGCAGCGCTTCCGGGACGACAAGGTGGTGCAGTCCATCCCCGGCGGTATCGACCACAAGGCGAATGCCGAACAGATCGAGCACATCGCCACGCTGATTCCCGACGAATGGCTCGAACCCGCGGCCACCGGTTCGCCGCAGCAGTGCGTGAACCGCATTCGCAAGGAATTCGACTACGGCGCCGACGCGCTCATCATGCACGGCGCCACCCCCGACGAGCTCGAGCCGATCGTCGCCGCCTACCGCGCTTCGTGAGTGATTTCGGTGTCGGCAGGTGCGGTGAGCGCAACCAACGACACCGAAATCGCAAATGGCTACGGCGTGATCACCGTGCGGGACACCGGCTCGGCGGCGGCCTGGCGGCTGTAGACCGCCCGCTGCAGCGCCGACAACAACGCATTCCGGGTCTCCTCGGGATGGATCAGCTCGTCGAAGCCGAGGTGGCCGGCCGATCGGAACGATGCCTCGACCTCCATCCGCCGTAGGCGTGCCTCGACATCCTCGGCGGCGTGGGACGCCTTGCTGAGCGCGGCCGCGCTCATCGCGCCCATCGTCGCTCCCGGGTAGGCGAACGTCGCGCTCTGGTTGTCAAACCCCAACAGCGACATCACCATTGAGCCGAAACCATAGGCTTTCCGCAACGTGACATGCAGCTTGATCGTCGTCGCGGCGGTCTGCGCGGCGAACATCCGGGCGCCGCTGCGCAACACCCCGCTCTTCTCGGACCGGCTGCCGGGCAGCATGCCGGGATTGTCGGCCAGAAACACGATCGGCAGATGGAACGAGTCGGCAACCGCGATGAAGTGGGCGGCCTTGTCGGCGGCATCGGCATCGATCGAACCGGCAAGGACCTGGGGCTGGTTCGCCACCACCGCGACGGGGTGGCCGCCGAGATGGGCCAGCGCGCAGATGATGGCAGCGCCGAACTTCGGCTGAACCTCGAACCAGTCGGGGCGGTCGAAGACCACGTCGAGCACCCGTCGCATGTCGTACACGCGCCGGTTGCCGCGGGGCACGATGTCGAGCAGTTCCGACGTCGTCCGCGGCTCGGCATCGTCGGAAAGCGATTCCGGATACGACCACGCACTGGACGGGAAGTAGGACAGATAGCGGCGGATGTCGTCGAGCACGGCTTCGTCGTCGTCGGCGAGGTTGTGGATGACGCCGCTGGCGAGCGCCACGGCGGGCCCGCCCAGGTCTTCCTTCGAGATCTCCTCGCCCGTCGACTCTTTCACCACCGGCGGCCCCGCCGTGAAGATTGCGCCCTGACTGCTCATCACCGTCCAGTCGCAGACGGGGGCGACGAGTGCGCCGTGGCCCGCCGACGGCCCGAACAGGCCCGCGACCATCGGCACCTTGCCCGAGCACTGCGCCTGCGCGAGCAGGTCGGTCGGTGTGCGGCCGTAGTGCTCACCGCTGGGCCGAAAACCCGCGCCCTCGAGCAGCATCACCAGCGGAACTCTGTCCCGCAACGCCAACTCCGCCAACCGATAACGCTTGGCGTTCCCGCCTGGACCGATGCTGCCCGCCAGCGTCGTGAAGTCCTCGGCGCCGACCATCACCGGCCTGCCGTCGACGAATCCCGAGCCGGCGACGATGCCGTCGGCGGCGATGTCACCGCCGACCAGCGTGCCGAACTCGCGGAACGTGCCCTTGTCCAAGAGATGCTCGATGCGCGCGCGGGCGTCGAGCTTGCCTTTGCCGTGGTGCTTTTCCAGTCGCTCGGTGCCACCCATGCCGTGGGCATGACGGCGTCGACGGGACAACTCGTCGAGCGTGTGCTCCCAGCCTTCTGCCTCGGCCATCACAACTCCTGTCTCCGCACGGCGATCGTTGCACTCAGATGTCCGCGTTGACCATACTGAATCGCTTACTGTAGCGTCTACGACCATGCTTAGCGGCGCCGCCCTCAAGGTCGACGGGGCGGTTTCCAGCCAGCTCGCCAACATCGCAAGAGCGGCGAGCACACTGCAGCGACGCGGCTACGACGGTTGCTGGACGGCCGAGGTCAACCACGACCCGTTTCTGCCGCTGACCCTCGCGGCCGAGCACACCGAAACCCTCGAACTGGGAACCAGCATCGCGGTCGCGTTCGCACGTAATCCGATGACAATCGCCAACATCGGCTGGGATCTGCAGGACTACTCGCGCGGCCGGCTCATCGTGGGTCTCGGTTCCCAGATCAAGCCGCACATCGAGAAGCGGTTCAGCATGCCGTGGAGTCACCCGGTGCGCCGCATGCGCGAGTTCGTTGTCGCGATGCAAGAGATCTGGGCGTGCTGGCGAGATGGCACCCGCCTCGAGTTCGAGGGCGACTTCTACACGCACAAGCTGATGACGCCGATGTTCACGCCCGAACCACACGACTACGGTGTGCCCAAGGTGTTCCTCGCCGCGGTCGGTGAGGCGATGACGGAGTTGGCCGGCGAGGTGGCCGACGGGATTCTGGCGCACGCATTCACGACCAAGCGCTACTTCGCCGAGGTGACCACGCCGGCGCTGCAGCGCGGAATGGCCCGATCGGGCCGCCAACGCAGCGACTTTCAGGTGTCCTGTCCGATCTTCGTCGTCACCGGAGAGCGGGAACGCGACCTCACCGCCGCCGCCGTCGCCACCCGAAAACAGATCGCGTTCTACGGGTCGACGCCGGCCTATCGCAAGGTCCTCGAGCTGCACGGCTGGGGCGATCTGCATACCGAACTGCACCGGTTGAGCCTGGCGGGGCAGTGGGATGCGATGGGCACGCTGATCGACGACGAGATCCTCGAAGCGTTCGCAGTCGTCGCGCCGATCGACAAGCTGGCGGCGCAGATTCGGGACCGCTGCGACGGGTTGATCGACCGGGTAATGATCGGATTTCCCTCGTCGGTTGCTGAAGAGAGCGTCTCCCAGGTGCTGAAGGAGTTACGCGGCATATGACAGTTCTGGCGAGGAGTTGCTTGTGAGCACACCGATGATGGACGAGGCGGCCAAGGTCTTCGCCACCCCGCGGGCCTACACCGACGAGGCGAAACTGCATGCGTCGCTGGCGCATCTGCGCGCGAACGCCCCCGTGTCATGGGTCGATGTGCCGAACTACCGCCCGTTCTGGGCGATCACCAAGCACGCGGACATCATGGACATCGAGCGGGCGAACACACTGTTCACCAACTACCCGCGACCGGTGCTGGTCACCGAGGAGGGTGACGAACAGCAGGCGGCGATCGGCGTGCGCACCCTGATCCACATGGACGACCCGCAGCACCGCGTCGTGCGGGCGATCGGCGCAGACTGGTTCCGGCCGAAGGCCATGCGTGCGTTGAAGGTTCGCGTCGACGAACTCGCCAAAGTGTACGTCGACAAGATGATGACGATCGGGTCCGAGTGCGACTTCGTCCAACAGGTCGCCGTCAATTTCCCGCTCTACGTCATCATGTCGTTGCTCGGCATCCCGGAGTCGGACTTCCCACTGATGCTCAAGCTCACTCAGGAGTTGTTCGGCAGCGACGACGACGAATTCAAGCGTAGTACCGACCCGTCCGAGCAGATGTCGGCGTTGCTGGAGATGTTCGAGTACTTCACCGCGCTGACCGCCTCACGCCGCGAGAACCCGACCGATGATTTGGCATCGGCGATCGCCAACGCGACCATCGACGGTGAGCCGCTGTCGGACATCGACACGATCTCGTACTACGCGATCATCGCCGCGGCAGGACATGACACGACGAGCGCGACCATCTCCGGAGGGATGCTGGCGCTCATCGAGAATGCCGACCAGCGTCAGCGGCTGTGCGCCGATCTTGGACTGATGCCACTGGCGACCGAAGAGATGATCCGCTGGGTCACACCGGTGAAGGCCTTTATGCGCACCGCCGCTGAGGACACCACCATCCGTGGTGTATCGATCGCGGCGGGGGAATCGGTTCTGTTGTCCTACGTCTCGGGTAATCGCGACGAGGACATCTTCGACGACCCCTTCCGCTTCGACGTCGGGCGCGACCCGAACAAACACATCGCGTTCGGATACGGCGTGCACTTCTGCCTGGGGGCCGCATTGGCCCGCATGGAGGTGAACAGTTTCTTCACCGAGTTGCTGCCGCGCCTGAAAGCGGTCGAGTTGGCCGGCGAACCGCAGTTCGTCGCAACGACTTTCGTGGGCGGACTCAAGCATCTGCCGATCCGCTATTCGCTGTCACCGTAGCGGTCGTCGCTAGCAGCAGCGCGCGCTCGGATTGGTGTCGGCGGCGGCGTGGCGCATCCGCCAGTAATCCCGTTCGGAGAGCACCGGTTCACCCGGATGGGTGCGCATCCGGTGCTCGACATAGCGACGATAGTGGGTGTCGCCCATCAGGTCGCCTATCAATGTGCCCCAGTGCCAACCGATCTTGCGTGCGACTTCGACAACGCGTCCCATTGCTTCTGCACCTCCTTCTCGGGTTTGGTCATGACAAGACCCCTGGGTCCGAACAGCCGCGAGGGCACCGGTTCGTCTTCGGTCGACGGCAGGGCGGTGCCGCGAACCGCCCGGAACACCGTGACGACCCCGGCGAGGAACACGATCAGAACCAGCAGCGCGAACACTATCGACAGCGTGCCCTGGATGAAGGTGTTGCGGATGACCGCGTCGAGCTGGTCGGCGTCCTTCGCCGCGCCGAACGCCGTCTCACCCGCATCCCTGGCGTTGCGATACTGGAAGTGCTGCGTCCAGTAGCCGACCTTGGGATCGCCCGAGAAGATCTTCTGCCAGGACGCGGTCATCGTCACCGTCAGGTCCCACAGCAACGGGATGCCCGGCACCCAGGCCCATTTCAGCAGGCCCTTCTTCACGATGACCACGGTCACGACCGTCAGCGCGATCGCCGCCAGCAGCTGGTTGGCGATGCCGAACAGTGGGAACAGCGTGTTGATGCCCCCGAGCGGATCGGTGACGCCCATCAACAGGATGCTGCCCCACGCCGCCACCACGATCAGGCTGCAGATCCACGCGCCCACACGCCAACTCGGATCCTTGAGCTTTCGCAGCGGGCCGCCCAGGTTGCTCAGGCCGTCGGAGAGCATGAACCGGGCGACCCGGGTGCCCGCGTCGACCGTGGTGAGGATGAACAGCGCTTCGAACATGATCGCGAAGTGATACCAGAACGCTTTGAGCGCGTCACCGCCGAAGACCTTGCTCAGCACTTCGGACATGCCGAACGCCAGCGTCGGTGCGCCACCGGTGCGGGAAACGATCGACTCTTCGCCGACGCTTTCGGCGGCTCTGGTGATGTCGTCGGCACTGATCGGCGGACTGTCGATCGGCAGGCCGTTGACATAGGCGGCTGCGGTCTCCGCCGTGGCCCCCGTCGACGCCGCAGGCGCGTTGATTGCGAAGTACAGGTGCTGGTTGAGGATGGCCGCGGTGATCAGCGCCATGATCGCGACGAACGACTCGGTCAGCATGCCGCCGTAGCCGATCAGCCGCATCTGTCCTTCCTTCTCCAACAGCTTGGGCGTGGTGCCGGACGAGATCAGCGCGTGAAAGCCCGACAGTGCACCGCAGGCAATTGTGATGAACAGGAAGGGGAACAGTGATCCTGCGAACACCGGGCCGGTGCCCTGGCCGGCGAACGCCGAAACCGCCGGTGCCTCCATGGCCGGTCGGGCCAGCAGAATGCCCACCGCCAGCAGGGCGATGGTGCCGACCTTCATGAACGTCGACAGGTAGTCGCGGGGGGCCAGCAGCAACCATACGGGCAGGACCGAGGCGGCGAAGCCGTAGACGATGATGGCCCACGACAGGCTCACCTTCGACAGGGTGAACCAGTCGGTGCCCCATGATGTTTCGGCGACCCACCCGCCGGCGACGACTGCGAGCAGCAGCAGGCCGACACCGATCAGCGACACTTCCGATACCCGGCCGGGGCGAAAGAACCTCAGGTACAACCCCATGAAGATCGCGATCGGGATCGTCATCGCGATCGAGAAGACACCCCACGGACTTTCGGCGAGGGCTCCGACGACCACCAACGCCAGCACCGCCAGCAGGATCACCATGATGACGAGCACACCGACGATCGCGGCCACCCCGCCGATGGCCCCGAGTTCGTCGCGGGCCATCTGCCCGAGTGAACGGCCGCGCCGCCGGGTGGAGATCGACAACACGAGATAGTCCTGCACGCAGCCGGCCAGGACGGCACCGATGATGATCCAGATGGTGCCGGGAAGGTAGCCCATCTGCATGGCGAGGACGGGGCCGACGAGCGGACCGGCGCCGGCGATCGCGGCGAAGTGGTGGCCGAACAACACCCGGCGATCGGTCGGCATGTAATCCGTGCCGTTCTCGAATAACTCGGCGGGCGTGGCGTTGTCGTCGCGCGGACGCACGATTTTCATCTCGATGAGCCGGGCGTAGAACCGGAATCCGATGACGTAGGTGCAGATCGCGGCGATCACGAACCAGACCGCGTTGACCGTCTCGCCGCGGAAGAACGCGATCACCGCCCAGGCGAGCGCGCCGAGCACGGCGATGATCCCGAAGACGATCCGGTGTCTGGCGGTGATCGGCGACCGGTCGATGATCGCCACCGGGGGCAGATCCTTGTCGGTGCGGACGTAGGTGACGTCGCCGTCGGTTTCCTCTGTGCGCTGCGATGCAGCGGTTGGGGATGCCATGTGGCGATCTTTTCATCGGCCGCATCGGCCACGTGTAAAAACGGTCGCTTTAGCTTCCGCGCTGGTAGAAGGCGCGCACCGTGTCGATGGTGTCGGCTTCTGCGGGGCTCTTGTCGTCGCGGTAGCGCAGTACCCGGGCGAATCGCAGAGCCATTCCGCCGGGGTAGCGCGAGGAGCCCTGAACGCCGTCGAACGCGATCTCGACCACCTGCTGGGGTCGCACCTTCACGACGTAGCCGTCGGTCGGCCCGTCGGCCAACTCGAGGAACCGCGCGGTCTGCCACTCGAGCATCGCGTCGGTCATGCCCTTGAAAGTCTTTCCGAGCATGACGAATTCGCCCGTGCGGGGATCCCTGGCGCCGAGGTGGATGTTGGACAGCTTGCCGGTGCGACGGCCTGATCCCCACTCGACCGCCAGGACGACCAGATCGAGGGTGTGCACGGGTTTGACCTTGAGCCATCCGGCGCCGCGGCGCCCCGCCTCGTAGGGCGCGCTGAGCGACTTCGCCATCACACCTTCGTGGCCCGCCGCCAGCGTGACCTCCAGGAACTCCCGCGCTTTCGCGGGGTCGTCGGAGACCAGGCGGTCGACCCGGTTGACCTTCGGGACAAGCGCGTCCAGCACCTCGATACGCTCTCGGGTCGGCTTGTCCAGCAGATCGACGCCGTCGACGTGCAGCAGGTCGAAGATGAACACCGACAACGGTTGCGCCGTCGCGGCGGCGGCGATGTCGACGGAGCGACCGAAGCGCGACGCCGTGACCTGGAAGCGGTGCGGACGTCCGTCGGCTCGCAATGCGATCGCCTCGGCGTCGGCTATCAAGGTTGTGATGGGCAGGGCCAATGCCGCGTCGACGACCTCCGGCAAACGGGCGGTCACGTCGTCGAGGCTGCGGGTGTAGATCGACACGGCGTCACCGGATCGGTGCACCTGTACTCGGGCGCCGTCCAGCTTGGCCTCGAAAACGGCTGTGCCGCCGAGACGTTCGAGAGCCTCGGCGACGCCCGCGGCGGTCTGCGCCAGCATCGGGCCGACGGGGCGCCCGACCGTGAGCGTGAACTGTTCGAGCGCCGCCTCGCCCTCGGTCAGGGCAGCGGCCGCGACGGCGGGCAGGTCGCCACCGAGCATGGCGGCACGGCGCACCGCAGCGGCGGGCACCCCGGCGGCCTTGGCGACCGCGTCGGCCATCACGCCGACGAGCGCGCCCTGGCGCAGTTCGCCGCCGAGCAGCCTGCGCAGAAACGTCTGCTCGACGCCGGTTGCGGCGCCGAACAGCCCGGCGAGCAACTCGGCGCGCCGCGCCTGCGAGCCCTTGCCCGCGACCAGTCCGATCTCGGTGAACCGCGCGTGGACCTCCGGCACCGTCAGCGATGGGGCCGTCGCCGGTTCCGGCATCGAGCGAAGCGCGGCCCAACCGACGCCGATCTGGCGTTGCGGCAACTCACCCGACAGCCATGACACGACGACCGCCACCTGATCGGCGTCGCCCTCGTCGCCGACCCGGCGCAGCAGATCGGCGATCGTGGCGGTCTTGGCCAGCCGCGACGATGAGGCGCCGACTTCCGTGGACGCGGTCGCGACGTCGAGCAACTGCACGGGTTCAGCCTGTCACGGGTCTCTGAAGATGCGCGAGTGACCGCATTTGTACCGGCAATCGCGGCGTGTCGGTGTGCAGACACGGTCACTCGCGGTGGGTGGGGTCAGGCGGCAATGCGTTAGGTGACCGTGAACTCGACGCTGTGCCAGCCGGTGGCGCCGTCGGGCACCGGGTCGGCGACGTCGGCGGTCTGCACCGCACCGGTGTTGTCGGTGGCCCGCACGGTGATCGTGTGGCGCCCCGGCCGGGTGGCCTGCCATGGAAAGCTCCACAACCGCCACGTTTCGTCGGAATAGGCGGCGCCGAGATCGGTCTGCTGCCAGTCGCCTTGGCTTTCGGGGCCGTCGATGCGCACCTCGACGTTGCGCACCCCGCGGTTCTGCGCCCACGCCACGCCGCCGAACGTCACCGCACCGCGCGG
The DNA here is from genome assembly GCF_001499985.1 of Mycobacterium sp. IS-1556. Lineage (NCBI taxonomy): Bacteria > Bacillati > Actinomycetota > Actinomycetes > Mycobacteriales > Mycobacteriaceae > Mycobacterium > Mycobacterium sp. IS-1556. The sequence continues at coordinate 57,706 of NZ_LQIM01000039.1, read as the reverse complement.
CACGTCCTGGCCGCTGCGCGGCACGTCGATCCGCGACGACGTCTTGATCGGCCCGCGCGCCGACCAACCCAGCCGCGTCCAGTACGCCTCGGCCCGGTCGAATCGGGTCACTTCCAAGTCGACGACCCATTTGGTCGCCGAGACGTACCCGTACAACCCGGGCACCACCAACCGGGCGGGGTAGCCGTGATTGGTCGGCAGCGGTTCACCGTTCATGCCGACCGCCAACATCGCGCCGCGGTCGTCGGTGAGCGCATCGACCGGAGTCCCCGCGGTGAACCCGTCGATCGACATCGACAGCACCATGTCCGCGTCCGGGTGGATTCCCGCTTCGGCCAACAGGTCCCGCGTTCGGTAGCCCGTCCAGGTGGCGGTACCGATGAGGTTGCCGCCGACCGGGTTCGACACACACGTCAGCGTCACCAGCTCCTCCACCACGTCGAACCGCTCGAGATCGCCGAAGCGCAGGGTGATCTCGCGGTCCACCATGCCGTGGATCCGCAACTGCCAGTTCTCCCGGCTCAATTGCGGGACACGCAGCGCCGTGTCGATCCGGTAGAAGTCGGCGTTGCTGGTGATGAACGTCGGCAGCGCAACACCTTTCGGCTGTACCGTCGGTGGGACGGGCGGCGCGGCGACGTCGACCGGCGGCAGTGCGAAGGCGTTGCGATCGCCCGAGACGGAGGTCGTCAGGCGGGAAAGCACGACGCCGCCGACACCGGTCAGCGCCCCGACGCCGAGAAAACCCAGTGTCACCAACGACAGTCGTCGGCCGGGATCGGGACCGTCGTCCGTGGGTTGGGGAGCGTCGGTGAACCGGCCCGAGACGAGCAGCCGCAGCACCGCGACGCCGCACGCGGTGCCCACCACCGTCGGCACCACGTCGAACAGGTTCGCCCCAGCGCGCGACAGCACGGCCGCGCAACCGAGGACACCGGCCGCGACGATCGCAATGCTGCCGATGGGAACGCGTCTGGTCTCGAGAGCGGCCGTGGCCGCGGCGACGACGGCGATCACCGCCAGAACGAGCATCGAGAGCACGAGTTTGTCGGCCATCCCGAAGGTCTGGATCGCCCATTCCTTGACCGGCCCGGGCGTCCGGTCGATGACCGACGAACCGACAGCGGTGCGGGCGTCGGCCTCCGGTCCGACGAAAGCGGCGAGAAGCTGGGTGACTCCAAGCGCGACGGCGGCCGCTGCGATGCCGCCCATCGCCTTGGTGCTGCGCGCCGTCATGCCGCCAAAGTACTCACGTTGGCGACCCAAAGGCCTTACCAAAAGATGACGTCGGCTAGGTTGCTTTACGATTCGAGCATTTTTTGGAAAGGGGAGACCCAGGTGGAAATCCAGGGCAAGAAGGCCATCATCGTCGGCGGTGCGTCGGGTTTCGGCAAGGCCACGGCGGAGTTGCTGGCACAGCGCGGTGCGGACGTCGCGGTGCTGGACCGCCCGCAGTCGAAGGGCAAGGAGGTCGCCGACGCGATCGGCGGCTCGTTCTTCGAGGTGGACGTCACCGACTTCGACGGCACCGAGAAAGTGCTGCAGCAGGCCATTGACGGGCTGGGCGCCCTGCACATCATCGTGACGACGGCCGGTGGCGGCGCCGCGGAGCGCACCGTCAAGAAGGACGGCCCGCACAGCCTGGAGACCTTCCGCAAGTGCGTGGATCTGAACCTCATTGGCACCTTCAACATCAGCAGGCTGGCGGGCTGGCAGATGAGCCAGCAGGACCTGGTCGACGATGAGCAGGAGGAGCGGGGCGTCATCATCAACACCGCCTCGATCGCCGCGTTCGAGGGCCAGATCGGGCAGGTCGCCTACACCGCATCCAAGGCGGCGATCGCCGGGATGTGCCTGACGATGGCCCGCGACATGGGCAGCCTGGGCATCCGGGCGCTGGCCATCGCGCCGAGCCTGTTCGCCACCGGCCTGACCGAGGGCATCCCCGACGAGTTCGCCAAGGCGCTGACCAAGGATGCGGCGTTCCCGAAGCGGCTCGGCAAGCCCGAGGAGTACGCCAAGCTGGTCGCGGCGATCGTCGAGAACCCGATGCTCAACGGCCAGTGCCTGCGGCTGGATGCGGGCCAGCGCTTCGCCCCCAAGTAACTGGTGACTTGTGCACAAGCCGCACTAGGTGAGTCCGGCGACCTGACACGATGGCTGCATGCCCGACGACACGCATCAGCTTCCGACCCTGAGTGAGGACGACCAGGCCGCCCTGCAGAAGTGGGTCCGGCAGCAGGGCCTGGGATCGACGGTCAGCGACGTCGAACCGCTGACCGGCGGGACGCAGAACATCGTGGTGCGGCTACACGTCGACGGCAGACCCATGGTGCTGCGCAGGCCGCCGTTGCACCCGCGGCCGACGAGCGACAAGACGATGCTGCGCGAGATCGCGGCGCTGCGCACGCTGGCGGGCACGCCGGTGCCACACCCCGGCTTCATCGCCGGCTGCGAGGACCGCAGCGTCCTCGGGGTGGTGTTCTATCTGATGGAGGAGGTCGACGGCTTCAACCCGGGCGACGACATGGCGGAGGCCTACGTGCGCGACCCGGCCATGCGCCATCAGGTCGGCCTGTCGTATGCGGCGAGCCTGGCGATGCTCGGGCAGGTCGAGTGGGAGGGCCGTCCGCTGGCCGCACTCAAGCGTCCCGGCTCGTTTCTGGAGCGTCAGGTCCCGCAGTTCCTGCGGCTGCTCGAGAGCTATCGGCACGACCGCTACGACCCCGAGTCGCTGGCCGTGACGGAACTCGCCGACTGGTTGGCGTCGAACGTGCCGCCGGAGGGGCGGCCGGGCGTCATGCACGGCGACCCGCATCTGAGCAACGTGCTGCTGCGCCGCGACACGCCCGAGCTGGCGGCGTTCGTCGACTGGGAGATGTGCACAGTCGGCGACCCGCTGCTGGACCTGGGCTGGATGTTGATCTGCTGGCCGCTGGAAACCAACACAATCACCGCGGGCGCGCAGCTCGCCGCGCTCGGCGGGCTGGCCAGCCGGCGTGAGCTCCTCGCGGCCTACCTCGCTGCGGGTGGCCGCGAAACTCCAAGTCTCGATTGGTATATCGCGATGGCGTGCTTCAAGTTGGGCATCGTGATCGAGGGCACCTGGTCGCGATTTCTGGTCGGCCAGGCCAGCCGGGACGCGGGTGAGCGGTTGCACGCCAACGCCCAGAACCTCATCGACCTGGGTACCCGGGTCGTCAAGGGCGACAGCCCGTTCGAGCTCTAGTAGCCGTGGCGAGCAGTCGCGAAGTGCCCCATTTTGCGGCGTGTCGAGGGCATTTCGCGTCTGCTCGCGCTAGGAACCGTAGGCGTCGATTCCCAGCTTGACCGCCAGCGCCACGCCCGCCGCGCCGATCACCACGCGCAGTGGGCCGGCGGGTGCGTGCCGGACGACGATCGGGCCCAGCCGCGACCCGACCAGGCAGCCGAGGCCCAACACCAGCGCCGCCCACCAATGCACCGGCGCCAGCAACGCGAAGATCACGGCCGCAACGGTATTCGCCACGCCGAGGACCACGTTCTTACCCGCGTTGGCCTGGGGGAGCGACGCGGGAGCCGCGCGCAGCAGCAGCGCGAGCAGCAGCACACCGGCCGCCGCGCCGAAATAGCCGCCGTAGACACAGATCAAGAAGATCGCCGACACCTCGAACAGCACTCCGGTTCGGTGCCGCAGGTGACTGGCTACCTGTGCTTCGGTGGATATCCGGCGCGGCAGCAGGATTGCGAGCGAGGCGACGCCGAGCAGGATCGGCACGGCCTTCTCGAAACCCTCCGCGGGCGTGGAGAGCAACAGCGCGGCGCCCGCCGCGCCACCGAGCACGGCGACCGGCAGGGTGCGCCTGATCCAGCGACCCTGGCCCTCGAGTTCGGGCCGCGAGCCCAACACCGAACCGATGCCGTTGAACACCAGCGCCACAGTGTTGGTCACATTGGCCGTCACCGGCGCCAGGCCGAACAGCAGCAGGGCGGGATAAGTGGTCACCGAGGCGAGGCCGGCGATGCTGCCGGTGAGCCCGCCGAGAATGCCGGCGGCGAACAGCAGCGCCCAGTTCACCCGTGGCCCGAACAACGCTCCAGCCATGCGGATGACACATGACTGGCCGACATCAGCCACACGTTACGGCCAAGGGGCGCGTCACGAGCCATGGAGGCGAACGGAATTGTCTTTGCAGCCGTGTGCGCGTGCGTCTACGATCGGACGCGTGCCGAGGCGACTCGTAGTAGCAACCCGCAGCGGGGTCTGATTCTGACCGACCCCTCGCTGTGGGTCGTCGCTACGTAGCTTTCCCTGTCGGTCGCTTCCTTTCGAAGAAGAGATCGGCACATGACCACCTCGTTCGCAACCGAATCCGCTACCAGCGCAGCGTCGCCCACGTTCGCGGCTCACATCGACGCCCCGATGCCGCGCGGCCTGCGGGAGGAGGCCTACGCGATGTCCTTCGAATCGTTTGTCGCCGAGTATGCGCCCAGTTCAGGTCCATTGCGGCTGGGCGACTGGAGCTGCATCGACGGTGACCGCCCCGCTACCCGGCTGGGGCCTCAGGCGCGCCAGTATCAGGCGACACTGGCGATCGGCGACCGGATCTGCACGACGTCGGCGGCCGCGCCGGGCCCAGTCGCCGCGCTGACATCGATGCTCTACGACCGGGGAATCGCACTGGAGATGACCGCTTTTCACCAGATGCACGCGGGCGAACGCACGGCCACCTTCATCCGCGGCTCCGACGGTATGCGGTCCGAATGGGCGATGGGGCTGTCCGACGATCCGACACAGTCGGCACTGAGCGCCGTCATCGCCTGCGCGAACCGCCTGCTGACTGCGGCCTGATCGCCGAAGGTCAGCGCAGCGGGCGCAGCACGATGTGCATGCCGTCCTTGGGTACCGGCATGCCGCCGTAGTCCCACTCCGTCGTGTAATCCGGGCGCGGCAGTTCGAGCCGGTACTTGCGCAGCAACCGGTGCAGGATGGTCTTCACCTCGAACTGACCGAACGTCATGCCGATGCACTTGTGTGCACCGCCGCCGAACGGGCTGAACGCATAGCGGTGCTGCTTGTGTTCGTTGCGGGGCTCGGTGAAACGTTCCGGGTCGAACTTCATCGGCTCGGGGTAGAACTCCTCGAGCCGATGGTTCATGCCCGGGTAGGCGATGACGTTCGTGCCCTTCGGCAGGTAGTAGCCCAGCAGTTCGGTGTCGCGCACGGTTTGGCGCATGGCCCACTGCACCGGCGTCACCAGCCGAATCGACTCGTTCATCACCAGATCGAGCGACTCCAGCTTCTCCAGCGCCTCGATGTCGACGGGGCCGTCGCCGAGGCGGTCGGATTCGTCGCGGCAGCGGTCCTGCCACTCCGGGTGCTTGGCCAGGTGGTAGATCATCGTGGTGGCCGTCGACGTCGACGTGTCGTGCGCGGCCATCATCAGGAAAATCATGTGGTTGACGATGTCCTCGTCGGTGAAGCTGTTGCCGTGCTCGTCCTCGGTGTGGCACAGCACCGTCAGCAGGTCGGAGCCCTCCTTGCCGCGACGTTCCTTGACCCGCTCCTCGAAGTAATCCTCCAGCAGCTTGCGGGCCTGCATGCCGCGCCACCAGGTGAACGGCCGCACCGGCTTGCGGATGATCGCATTGCCCGCGCGCGTCGTGGTGGTGAACGCCTGGTTCACCTTGGTCACCAATTCCTTGTCGGAGCCGGGCTCGTGCCCCATGAACACCATCGACGCGATGTCGAGCGTCAGTTCCTTCATGGCCGGATACATGAGGAAGCGCGGGTCGTTTGCCACCCATTGCTTGGCGATGACCTGAGACACCACCTTGTCGACCTTCTCCTGATAGCCGACCAGGCGACTGCGGACGAACGCCTCCTGCATGATCCGCCGGTGGAACATGTGCTCCTCGAAGTCGAGCAGCATCAGTCCGCGATGGAAGAACGGCCCGATCACCGGTACCCAGCCCTGTTGGGAGAAGTCCTTGTTGCGGTTGGAGTAGACGGCCTGCGCGGCGTCGGGGCCCAGCGCGGCGACGGCCGGCAAGGCCGGGGAATCTCCGTAGTACAGCGGCCCGTATTTGCGGTAGACGTGCAGCAGATAGTCCGGCCCGCCGCGGAACATCTCGATCATGTGGCCGATGATCGGCAGGCCTGCGTCGCCGATGACCGGCTTCAGGTCGCTACCCGCCGGTGGCAACGCCATCGGCTTCTGCGGAAAGTCGGTGTTGAGCAGCCTGCGCTCGACCAGGCCCATGCCCGGGAAGTTGTTGAACGACGGGGTCAGCCTGCGTTTGGCTTGGTCGAGCAGGTAATCCTTGGTGTTGATGGTCGTCGTCATTGGCATGCTCCTGCGCAGAAAGACTGTGGCCGTTGTCACTCTCATCCTCATCCTGAATGGCACACTTGACGCATGTCAAGTTTTGTCCTGGCGCGCCGCGGTGCGAAGGTCTAGGGCGATGACTGCTCAACCAGCGCCGCAGGCGCGTCGCAGCCGCGGCGACCGGCAGCGCGACGCGATCATCAACGCCGTCCGGGAACTGGTTCAGGAGCGTCCGTTCGCCGACCTGTCGGTCAGCACGATCAGCGAGCGTGCCGGGGTCGCCCGGTCCGGCTTCTACTTCTATTTCGACTCCAAGTACGCGGTGCTCGCGGTGATCCTGGCCGACGCGGGGGAGATGCTCGACAGCCTCACCCACCACTTCGCTCCGCGTGAGCCGGGAGAGACGCCGGAGGCGTTCGCCAAGCGCATGGTCGGCAGCGCCGCGGCCGTATACGCCAATGACGACCCCGTGTTGACGGCGTGTGCAGTCGCTCGCAACACCGACGCCAAGATCCGCGAGATGATGGACGACTTCTACGACGGCATCATCGAGAAACTCATCACGCTGCTCGAACAAGATGTCGACGCGCGCCCGATCTCCGATGACCTGCCCGCACTCGTTCGCACCCTGGCCGCGACGACGACGATGACGCTGACCCAGGACAGCACCTTCGTGGGCCGCGGTATCGATCCGAATCGAGCGATCGACGCGCTGGAGCGACTCTGGGTTGCGGCGTTCTGGGGGAGTCCGGAACCGTCCGGCCGGCCGCAGGGCTGAACACAGTATCCTCACCGCCATGGCGCACCCCGGCTTTGCGAACAAGCGTTGTTTTCTCACCGGGGCCGCCAGCGGCATCGGCCGCGCGACCGCGTTGAAGTTGGCCGCCGAGGGCGCCGAACTCTATCTCACCGACCGCGACGCCGAGGGCCTGGAGAAGACCGTCGCCGACGCGCGCTCGCTCGGCGCCGAGGTGCCCGAGTACAGAGCTCTTGATATCTCCGACTACGACGCGGTGGCCGCGTTCGCCGCCGACATCCACTCCCGCCACCCGGCGATGGACATCGTGATGAACATCGCCGGGGTATCGGCGTGGGGCACCGTGTCCACGCTGACGCACCAGCACTGGAAGTCGATGGTCGACATCAACTTGATGGGTCCGATCCACGTCATCGAGGCGTTCGTGCCGCCGATGGTCGCGGCGGGCACCGGAGGTCAACTCGTCAACGTGTCCTCGGCGGCCGGACTGGTGGCGTTGCCATGGCACGCCGCGTACAGCGCGAGCAAGTACGGATTGCGCGGGATGTCGGAGGTGTTGCGCTTTGATCTGGCCCGACACCGGATCGGGGTTTCCGTGGTGGTGCCCGGCGCGGTGAAAACGCCGCTGGTGCAGACGGTTCAGATCGCCGGGGTGGACCGCGAGGACCCCCGGGTGAAGAGGTGGACGGACCGGTTCGGCGGCCACGCGGTGTCACCGGAACACGCCGCCGAGTGCATCCTCAAAGGCGTTCGCCGTAACCGGTTCCTGATCTACACCTCGCCCGACATCCGGGCGCTGTATCTGTTCAAGCGCACGATGTGGTGGCCGTACAGCGTCGCGATGCGCCAGGCGAACGTGTTGTTCACCAAGGCACTGCGACCGGCGGCGCGCCGCTAACGCCGACCCCAGTCCCACGGCGGAGCAGACAGCATGCCCAACCCGTCGACACGCGTCTCCCCGAGATCCTTGTACAGCGAGATCTCCACAGCATCGCCGCCGTCACCGACCGGAACGGTGTCGAGGTACTCGAGCAGGGCCTTGCTGTGGGTGACGACGACGACCTGGGTGCCTCCTGTCGCTGCACGGATCAACGACGCCAACGGACGGACCAGGTCCGGATGCAGCGAGGTCTCCGGCTCGTTGAGCACCATCAGCGACGGGGGCTGCGGGCTGAGCAGCGCGGCGGCCCACAGCAGGAATCGCAGTGTGCCGTCGGACAATTCGGCCGCCCGCAACGGTCTCAGCATGCCGCGCTGCTGCAACTGCAGATCGAACAACCCGTCGTGCACGGCCACCGACACCGAGGCGCCGTCGAAGGCGTCGGCGATGGCCCGCTGTAGGTCGTCGAAGCCGGCTTCGAGGATGGTCTGGATCGCGGCCGCCAGGTCGCTGCCGTCGTCGGACAGGACCGGGGTCCTGGTTCCGACCGTGCGCTGTCGCGACGGCGCCGCGGCGTCGACCCGGAATCCGTCGTAGAAACGCCAGTTGCGCAACCGGTCCCGCACCGCGGCGAGTTCGGGATGTGCGCCGGGATGGGCGAACTCGGCGAGCACGCTGCGGTAGGGCGGTAGCGACTGGGACAGTTTGTCGAACCCTCGCCCGGACTCCGCGCTCGCCTCCACGTATTCGCGGGTTCGGCGCACCAGCGTCGAACTGCTACGCATGACCGGACCCGCGAACACGACCTCTCGCTTGATCTCCGGATCGCGCCCGAACAGCGATCCGTGGCCCGCCATCTGCGGCAGGCCCAGGTCGACGAGGTAGCCGAAATCGTCTGATGCAAAACCCATTTCGAGTGACACCGGACCGGTCCTCGTCGTGCCCTCGACGCGTCCGGTGCGACGGGCGCCGCTGGGCTGTTCGGGACCCGCCCACAGCACCGACTCCAGGCCACCCTCGCGCGCCAGTGACCCGATCACCTCGCCGCGGCCGCAGTCGGCCAGCAGGCGCAAGGCGCGATACAGCGACGACTTACCCGTCCCGTTGGCGCCGGTGACAACGGTCAGTCCCGCCAGCGGTAGGACGATGTCGCGCAGTGACCGGTATCCGCGGATCGCGACCGTGTGCAGCATTGGTTCAGTACCCGCCTTCGGGCGGCGTCAGTTCCAGCCGCACGCCCAGCAATCGGACGGGTCGGTCGAGCTCGAACTGGCCGAGGAGATCGAGTGCGGTTCGGGTGACAATTTCGGCGTCGACCGTCGGTGCGGGTAGCTTGCGGATCTTTGTCCTGGTGTAGAAGGTCTTCGTCCGCACCGTCACGGCCACCCGGCTGACGACCCGGTTCTGCCCGACGACCTCGCTCAGGGTCTGTTGCGCGAGATCGACGACGGCGCTGTCCATTTCGGAGCGCTCGGTGAGGTCGGTGGGGAAGGTGACGACATGGCTGCGCGAGCGCGGCACCCACGGTGTGGCGCTGACGTCGGTGTCGCCGCCGCCCTTGGCGAGCAACAGGATCCACAGCCCTGTCGTGGGGCCGAAGGTCGCGGTGAGCAGCGACGCGTCGGTGGCAGCGAGATCGGCGACGGTGGTGATGCCCATGGCCGCAAGCTTTTTCGCCGTCTTCGGTCCGATACCCCAGACGGCGTCCACCGCACGGTCGCCCATCACCGCCATCCAGTTCTCGTCGGTGAGTTGATAGACGCCCGGCGCGTCGTCGGCCCCGGGCACGCGCGTCGGCTTGCCGAATCCGGTGGCCACCTTGGCGCGCTGTTTGTTGTCGCTGATGCCCACCGAACACGACAGGCCCGTCTCGGCTGCGATCACCTCGCGGATCCGCTCGGCGAACCCGAACGGGGTCTGCGAGTCGTCGAGGTCGGCGCCGATGTACGCCTCGTCCCAGCCCCACACCTCCACGGGGTGCCCGAAGTTGCGCAGCAAGTCCATCACCTCTTCGGAAGCCGCATCGTAGGCGTCCGTGTCCAACGGCAGGAACGTCGCATCCGGGCACTTGCGAGCCGCGGTGCGCAACGGCATGCCCGCGTGCACCCCGTACGCGCGGGCCGGGTACGACGCGCAAGTCACGACCTTGCGGGGCTCGTCCGGATCGCCGTTGCCGCCGACGATGATCGGCAGCCCGGCGAGCGCCGGGTTGCGGCGGATCTCGACCGCGGCCTGGAACTGGTCGAGGTCGACGTGCAGTATCCAGCGTCTCATCGGAGCCGTCTGTCCCCCTGCCATTCGGGCGGGTGGTGCCCCCACTTCGCGCAAGCGCTCATCGCCCGCACAGCTTGCACGCCAACGTTTCCCAGGCATCGGCGAGTGACTCGAGCGTCGCGCCGCGCTCGTTGAGTTCGTGGCGCACGTAGTCCGCGTCGAGCAGGGCGAGCAGCGCGGCGGCCTGCGCGTCGAGGTCGCCGGTGGTGTCGGCGGCCTGCAGCAGCACGCGGACATGCTGATGGTGCAGCGTGGCGGGCGGGCTGAACCGCATCTGGGGGTCTCGGTTGGCATCGGAGAGCAGCGCGTGGTGGCTGTTCACGAACTCCAATCGGCCGCGGCCGTAGGCCAACAGCCGCTCGAGCGGCGGAGCGCCCGGCCCCAGTGGTGGGGGCCCGAACAGGAACGCCTGTTGCTGGGCCTTCTCGTCCTCGTCGAGCAGCACGAGCATCAAGCCCGCGCGGCTGCCGAACCGGCGGAACAATGTGCCCTTGCCGACGCCGGCGGCCGTCGCGATGTCATCGGTGGTGACCGCTTCGGCGCCGCGTTCGGCGATCAGCTTTCGCGCGGCGTCGAGAATCAGCGTGCGGTTGCGAGCGGCGTCACCGCGCTCGGGAGGGGTTGGGGTGGAAACCGGCAGCGCGTTGAGGGGACGAGGCGCGGCCATGTCAGCAGTTTAGTTCAGCCGGAATGATTCGGACTGCAGTCCGGTTGTGCTGTGCGAGGATTTTCACCGTCGACCGAGGAGAACACAAAGATGTCGGACACGTCGAACGCCAAGGTGCTGGTGCTGTTGGGCAGCCTGCGGGCAGGATCGGTCAACCGGCAGCTGGTCGAGACTGCGGTCGAGACAGCTCCGGAGGGCATCCGTCTGCAGTTGTTCGACCGGCTTGCTGAACTGCCCTTCTACAACGAAGACATCGACGACGGCCAGGCGCAGGGCGGAGTGCCCGAACCGGCGGTGGCGCTGCGGCGGGCCGCGGCGGATGCGGATGCCGCGCTGGTGGTCACCCCCGAGTACAACGGCAGCATCCCGGGTGTGCTCAAGAACGCGATCGACTGGTTGTCGCGGCCTTACGGCGATAGCGCGCTCAAGGACAAGCCGCTCGCGGTCGTCGGCGCGTCGCTTGGGCGCTATGGCGGCCAGTGGGCGCACGACGAGACGCGCAAGAGTTTCGCGATCGCTGGACCGCGCGTCGTGGAGGATTTGCGGCTGTCGATACCGACCGCCACGCTCGACGGCAGGCATCCGCGGGAGGACGCGGAAGTTGTCGCCGGGCTGCGTGACATCGTCGGCAAACTGGCCGCCGAGGTCGGCTAAGGGACCGGTTGCCGAATGCGAGCTGCGCTGGCGGGTGAGCCGATAAAATTCCGGCTCAAGGGCCGGCCCCCGGAGCGGCACGGCCTCGGAGCGAAGAGGCCGGTGAAGCCGTGGCCACGATCTTGGCGTACACCTCTCCGGCCTTCGGCAATCTCTACCCGCTGCTGGCACTGCTGGTCGAAATGCGCAATCGCGGCCACCGGGTTGTGCTGCGGACGTTGTCCGAGGGAGTCGGAATCGGCGGCGCGCTGGGGCTCGAATCCTCGGCCCTCGATCCGCGCATCGAGGCGGTGGCGATGGACGACTGGACCGCTGCCAACCCGAGAGCCGCACTCAGGGCCGCGTTTCGAGCTTTCGCCGAACGCGCGGTATACGAGGTGGAGGATCTCGCCGCGTCGATCGAGTCGGTATGCCCCGATGCCACGATCATCGATTCGAACTGCTGGGGTGCACCCGCCGTCGTTGACGCGGCATCGATGCCCTGGGCATTGTTTTGGTCCTACCCGCCGATTCTGAGATCGCGGAAGGCGCCGCCCTTCGGGCCCGGCCTGCGCCCATGGCCTGGACCGCTGGGTCGGCTTCGCGATGAGGCGCTGCGCCCACTCGTCGCTGGAACATTCGACCGTGCCATGCGCGAACCGCTCAACCGCGTGTGCGCGCAGGTAGGTGCGAAATCCGTTGTGTCGGGCCAGGATCTGGTCAGCCGCGCGCCGCTCATCCTCGTCGCGACTGCCGAGCCCTTCGAATACTCGCATCCGGATTGGGACGACCGAGTTCAAATGATCGGGCCTTGTGAATTCGATGTGCCTGATGATGTCTCGTTCCTGGATGGCATCGACCGCCCGATCGTTCTGGTCGCGACTTCATCGGAGCGACAGGCCGATGCTGTTCTGCCATCGACCGCGTTGGCCGCCATGAGCACCCGACCGGTACATGTCATCGCGACGTTCCCATGTGGGGTACCCGACGGCCTGGTGATACCTGACAACGCCACCGTGCGGACCTTCGTTGCGCACGGCGCCGTGCTCGACCGGGCTGTCTGCGCCGTGACCCACGGCGGGATGGGAGTGACTCAGAAAGCACTTGCGCGAGGAGTGCCCGTGTGCGTCGTCCCGTTCGGCCGCGACCAGTTCGAAGTGGCTCGCCGCGTTGAGGTCGCGCGCTGCGGGTCCCGGCTGCCGAGCAGGAAGCTGACCGCACCGCGGCTTCGGCGCAAGATCGACGAAGCGATGACGAGGGTCGACGGCGCGCGCCGGGTCGCGGCCGGGTTCGCATCGGCGGGTGGCGTCGCGCGCGGAGCCGACCTGGTCGAGCGCCGCCTGCTCGAATTCGATCCCACGCCCTAGGCGACGCCCTTGGTCGCTTTGCTGTCCGCCCGTCATGCATATCGAGTTGTCGGTGCCGACTGCTATACCTGCCGCAGGTACACGACACACCTCCGAGTGTGACGTGCGACACGCCGAGCGAGGTGGGCCTGATGAGCTTACGACCTGGGAATTCCAAGATTGTTATTCAGAACATCTGGTATTCCTTCGCAATGTCGGACACTAGGTGTAGTGTTTCGAGCACCGACAGGCCCCCACGATTCCAAGCTCGCTGAGGGTCGGCCGGAGCCCCCGAACCCGGTCGTGTCGGCGTCAAGGCACACCGGACGGTGGCCTCGGGCGACAGGAATTTTCAGGGTCTCCGGGCTGCTGAAATTCGATGAATCTCGGCCAGATGAAAGTGTTCGACCAGTTGCCAGTCCCAGTTCGCGACAGGAGCCGTACCGCAGATGACTCAGCACTCGATCACCGTGTACACCAAGCCCGCATGCGTGCAGTGCAACGCGACCTACAAGGCGCTGGATAAGCAGGGCATCGCGTACGAGAAGGTCGACATCACCCTCGACAGCGAAGCCCGCGACTACGTGATGGCGCTCGGGTATCTGCAGGCCCCGGTCGTGGTGGTCGGCAACGAGCACTGGTCCGGATTCCGGCCCGACCGCATCAAGGCCCTCGGAGCGGTCGCGGCGACGGCTTAGGGGTATCCGACGGGCAGAAAGGGAGAGCGCGATGAGCAATCTCGTCTACTTCTCCAGCGTCTCGGAGAACACCCACCGTTTCGTCGAGAAGCTGGGCCTGCCCGCTACCCGGATCCCGCTGCATGGACGCATCGAGGTCGACGAGCCCTACGTGCTGGTGCTACCCACCTACGGGGGTGGACGCGCCACACCGGACATCAACGACGGCGGCTATGTGCCCAAGCAGGTCATCGCGTTCCTCAACAATGAACACAACCGGTCGTTGATCCGCGGCGTCATCGCCGCGGGCAACAACAACTTCGGCGCCGAGTTCGCCTACGCGGGCAATGTCGTGTCCCGCAAGTGCGGCGTTCCGTACCTGTACCGCTTCGAACTGATGGGAACCCCGGACGACGTCGACGCCGTCCGATCGGGTTTGGAAGAGTTTTGGAAGGACCAGACGTGTCACCAACCGTCACAGCTGCAGAGCCTGTAGCGCCCGCCGCGCCGGCCACGCATTCGGCTTCGGGGGCCGGCGAGATGGATTACCACGCGCTCAACGCGATGCTGAATCTGTACGACGCCGACGGCAAGATTCAGTTCGACAAGGACCGCGAGGCCGCGCACCAGTACTTCCGCGAGCACGTCAACCAGAACACGGTCTTCTTCCACGATGTCGACGAGAAACTCGACTACCTGATCAAGGAGAACTACTACGAGCGCGAGGTGCTCGACCAGTACTCGCGCAACTTCGTCAAGAGCCTGCTCGATCGCGCGTACGCCAAGAAGTTCCGGTTCCCGACGTTCGTCGGCGCGTTCAAGTACTACACCAGCTACACGCTCAAGACCTTCGACGGCAAGCGCTATCTGGAGCGGTTCGAGGACCGCGTGGTGATGGTGTCGCTCACGCTGGCCGCCGGTGACACCGCGCTGGCCGAGAAGCTGGTCGACGAGATCATGGACGGTCGTTTCCAGCCGGCCACCCCGACGTTCCTCAACTCGGGCAAGAAGCAGCGCGGCGAGCCGGTTTCGTGCTTCCTCCTTCGCATCGAGGACAACATGGAGTCGATCGGCCGCTCCATCAACTCAGCGCTGCAGTTGTCCAAGCGCGGTGGTGGAGTTGCCTTGCTGCTGAGCAACATTCGCGAACACGGGGCGCCGATCAAGAACATCGAGAACCAGAGCTCGGGCGTCATCCCGATCATGAAGCTGCTCGAGGACTCGTTCTCCTACGCCAACCAGCTCGGCGCACGCCAAGGCGCGGGTGCGGTGTACCTGCACGCGCACCACCCCGACATCTACCGCTTCCTGGACACCAAGCGGGAGAACGCCGACGAGAAGATCCGGATCAAGACGCTGAGCCTCGGCGTCGTGATCCCCGACATCACGTTCGAGCTGGCCAAGAAGAACGAGGACATGTACCTGTTCTCGCCGTATGACGTCGAACGTGTCTACGGCTTGCCGTTTGCCGACATCTCGGTCACCGAGAAGTACTACGAGATGGTCGACGACGCGCGCATCCGCAAGACCAAGATCAAGGCGCGCGAGTTCTTCCAGACGCTGGCAGAGCTGCAGTTCGAATCGGGCTACCCGTACATCATGTTCGAGGACACGGTGAACCGGGCCAACCCGATCGACGGCAAGATCACGCACTCCAACCTGTGCTCGGAGATCCTGCAGGTCTCGACGCCGTCGCTGTTCAACGAAGACCTGTCCTATGCCAAGGTGGGCAAGGACATTTCATGCAACCTCGGATCGTTGAACATCGCCAAGGCGATGGACTCGCCGGACTTCGCGCAGACCGTCGAGGTGGCGATCCGGGCGCTGACCGCGGTGTCGGATCAGACGCACATCGCATCGGTGCCGTCGATCGAGCAGGGCAACAACGACTCCCACGCAATCGGGCTCGGGCAGATGAACCTGCACGGCTACCTGGCGCGAGAGCGGATCTTCTACGGGTCCGAAGAGGGCATCGACTTCACCAACATCTACTTCTACTGCGTGCTGTACCACGCGCTGCGCGCGTCGAATCGCATTGCGATCGAACGCGGTACGCATTTCAAGGGATTCGAAAGGTCGAAGTACGCGTCGGGCGAGTTCTTCGACAAGTACACCGAGCAGGTGTGGGAGCCCAAGACCGACAAGGTCCGTCAGCTGTTCGCCGACGCCGACATCCGCATCCCGACGCAAGAGGATTGGCTACGCCTCAAGGAGTCGGTGCAGGCACACGGCATCTACAACCAGAACCTGCAGGCGGTGCCGCCGACTGGGTCGATCAGCTACATCAACCACTCGACCAGCTCGATCCACCCGATCGCCTCGAAGATCGAGATCCGTAAGGAAGGCAAGATCGGCCGCGTCTATTACCCCGCGCCGTACATGACCAACGAGAACCTGGAGTACTTCCAGGACGCCTACGAGATCGGCTACGAGAAGGTCATCGACACCTACGCCGCGGCCACCCAGCACGTGGACCAGGGGTTGAGCCTGACGCTGTTCTTCAAGGACACCGCCACCACGCGCGACGTCAACAAGGCGCAGATCTACGCCTGGCGCAAGGGCATCAAGACGCTGTACTACATCCGGCTGCGCCAAATGGCTTTGGAAGGCACCGAGGTGGATGGCTGCGTCAGCTGCATGTTGTGAGACCGCCATGCCGAGTGTCGGGTGGACACCCGCGAAATGCGGATTGATGTTGGCTGACCCGACACTCGGCGTCGACCCTCTACACCTAGCGCTGCCATCGTTTGTGAATCTGACGACGCTTTTCGGCAATTTACGTCGTCAAATTCACAAACGGCGCTGCAGCGTCGACCCTCTGCACATGTGACCGTCCGGCGTTCGCCGGGCCGCCAGTAACCGCACGCGAACCTTGCGTTCGCGCGGCAAAAATCGCCAGTCGGCAGGGCCCAAAGGTAAGCCTTGCCTCATCCAGTATCGCCGTCTACATTAACCGGAAAAGTTTCCTCTAAATAAGGAGCCGGTCATGGCGAGCGATCCTGCTCTGGGTGTACGTCATCGACACCGCGGCCAGGTACCTGCCGAGCGGAGCGCCGCCGCGGACGCCTGCGTGATATTCACCGCGATCTTCGCGCTCTCGGCTGTCGGAAGGAGACAACGAAAATGACTGGAAGAGAGAACCTTCCACTTGCCCAGCGGTCCGACGCCGATCTGCCGGGGCACTGGCTGCTGGCGAGGCTGGGGAAGCGGGTGCTGCGCCCCGGTGGTCTGGAACTGACCACCCGCCTGCTCGCCGCGGCGGGTGTCCAGGGTGCCGACGTCGTGGAACTCGGGCCCGGTTTGGGCCGTACCGCGAGCGATATCGTCGCCCTGCGGCCGCGCTCCTATGTCGGTGTCGACGACACTGCCGCCGCGACGGAGGCCGTACGCACGATCGTCGCGCCTGTCAACGGACAAGTGGTGGTGGCCAACGCCGCCGACACCGGGTTGCCCTCGGGCAGCGCCGATGTCGTGATCGGCGAGGCGATGCTGACCATGCAAGGTGACCGCGACAAGCGGGCGATCGCCGCCGAAGCATTCCGCGTGCTGCGGCCGGGCGGGCGGTACGCCATCCACGAACTGGGTCTGAAGCCGGACACCCTCCCGCAGGACACCAAAGACGAGATCCGCCGCGACATGGCGCGCGCGATCAAGGTCAACGCCCGCCCGTTGACGACGGCGGAATGGTCTGCGCTGCTGACCGATGCCGGTTTCGAGGTGGCGACGGTCGACCATGCGCCGATGGCGCTGCTCAACCCGGCGCGAGTGCTGGCCGACGAAGGGTTGGGCGGAGCGCTGCGCATCGTGGGCAACCTGATTCGGCGCCGCGCAGCCCGCAAACGCGTCATTGGAATGCGCAAGACGTTCCATCGGTACCGGCGCGCCTTGACCGCCGTTGCGGTCGTCGGCGTCGTACCGGCATCGTGACAGACTCAGAGAATGTCAGCGCCCCGCCACGACCGCGATACTCCGCCCGACCGGGCGGCAGGCCAACAGCGACAGCGTGTCCTGAACCTGTTGCGTTCGGCGACGGGACCGGTCGACGTGCAGCACGTCGCGGACACCTTGCAGATACACGTCACGACGGCCCGGTTTCACCTGAGCACGCTCGAGGGCCAGGGCTTCGTCCGGCGCAGCGGCGGTGTGCGCAACCGGGGGGCAGGCAGGCCGAGGCTGACCTACGAGATCGCGCCGCGACTGGACTACGCGGAGATCGTGTCGCTGTTCGCCGCGCACCTGGGCGGGACCGTCGAGGAACGCGAAGAGCGCGCACTGCGCATCGGTGCAGACCTCGCGCATCGCGTGCACTTGGCGCGGCCGCGCGCCGAAACCTCGGTGGGCGACCTCGTCGTGCTGACACTCAACGAGCTCGGTTTCCAGGTGCGCTCGGTGTTGACCTCGTTCGGCGAGATGACGGTACAGATCTGCACCTGCCCGCTGGCCGAGGTCGCCGCGTCGGCGCCCGAGGTAGTCCGCGGCATGCAGCAGGGGCTCATTCAGGAAGTGATCGATCTGAACGCCGACGCGATCGGTGCGCGGTACCAGGTTTCGGTGGTACCCGATGCGCGCGGTGGCTCCTGCGAGATCGGCTTGGTGTTGCGCCCGGGACCGTAAATGCCTGGGCGAGAAGGGAAAACCCGTGGCCAGTCAGACTGTCCAGTCGTTGTCGACGATGGCCGATGAACAGCTCACCTCGGCGAAGGCCGCTTCCTCCGGCCGCTCGGCGCACACCGTGTACGGCGGCCGAGGGCACATGCTGCGGCAGACCCTGCTGGCGCTGGCCGCGGGCCACGGGCTCGATGAGCACGAAAGCCCGGGCGAGGCAACGTTGTTGGTGTTGCGCGGCCGGGTCCGGCTGAACGCCGTGAGCGGCGCCGTTGACGGCATCGCGGGCGACCACATCGCGATTCCCGCGGAACGGCACAGCCTTTCGGCCCTCGAGGACTCGGCGGTCATGCTGACGGTCGTCGCCAAATAGCCGCGCCATACCGAGCCGTGGACGCGAATCTGCGAAGTCCCCGCGACAACCAGCCGTTCGGCTTCACCTGACCGTGTGCTGGGGCCCCTGTGCCTTCTTGTACAGCGCCTTGAGCATCCGGTCGCGGAACGCGGCGTTGTCGATGAGCTTGATGCCGGCATTGGCGAAGCGGGGATACCCGAGCAGCTTGTGGAAGTAGCGGCCGCGCCGGTATTCCCGACCCCAGGCCGCCTCCATCCGCTGCGCGTAGTTCGTGAAGTCGTCGGGCCCGCCATTCTGCAGCGCGGCGATCGCACATTCACCCGCGGCCAGACCCGACTCCAGTGCCTTGGAGATGCCCGCACCGGAAGCCGGCTTGCCGGCGCCCAGCGAGTCGCCGGTGAACAGCACCCCCGGACGCCACGGCGGCCATGCGGTGAAGCCCATCGGCAGGCGCCACGCTCGCACGCTCTTGTTCTTCTTGAGCTCTTCGATCGGCGGCAGTTCCCACTCAGGCGGCAACGTGCGCAGGAACTCGCCGAGGAACTGCGTCGCGTTGATCGACTGCCAGTTCTTGTAGCTGTTGACGTAGCCGAGCCCGATGTTGAACACGCCGTTGCCCATCGGGAACACCCAGCCGTAGCCCGGCAGCTGATCGCCTTCGAAAACCAGCTTCAGGTAGATGTCGAGGCTGTCGGAGTCGGGACGGTTGGCGGGCATCTCCGAGCGGATCGCGATCGCCGAGTAGCCGTTGTATTCCGAGTCGATCTTCAGCGCCCGCTTGATCGGCGAATAGGCGCCGTCGGCCGCGATCACCGCGTCGCCGTGGACCTTCTCGCCGCTCTTGAGCGTCACGCCGACCACCCGGCCGTTCTCCACGATCGGCCCCGTCACCTCCGCGCCCTGGCGCACCTCGGCGCCCGCGGACTCGGCGTGCTTGAGCAGCACCGTGTCCAAGTGGGTGCGGCTGACGGTGTGGCCGTGGTCGGGCATGCCCGGCCGACGCGGGAACGACAGCTCCCACTGGCTGGGGCTGAACACCGTGACGCGGTTGACCCGGTGGAACGTGGCGACCTCGTCGGCCAGCCCCATCTTCTGCAGGTAGCTCACCGCGCGGGCCGTCAGCCCGTCACCACACGGCTTGTCGCGGGGGAACTCGGCCTTGTCGAGGACCACTACCTTCGCGCCGGTCTGCGCGGCCTGCCACGCGGCGGCCGAACCCGAAGGCCCGCCACCCGCGATGATCAGGTCGTATCGCTGGGTCATGAATCTCGTCTCGTCGATCGGCTGTCGCAGCGATCTTACCTGCGGCGAGACCGCCTCTCTTGTCGGACGGAGTTGCCTGGCCAGCGCCCCGCGAAACACGGCGCGGCATGGTCTGAGCAGGTCAGCGCCGCTTGAGCGGTAGAGTGGCCGGGTGCGACGAGGGTCCAGGCCACGCTCGAGTGGTGAGCCGGGTGTCAAGGTGGACGCCCGCAGCGAACGCTGGCGCGAGCACCGCAAGAAGGTGCGCGCCGAAATCGTCGACGCCGCCTTCCGCGCCATCGACCGCCTCGGCCCCAACGTCAGCGTGCGGGAAATCGCTGAGGAGGCCGGCACCGCCAAACCCAAGATCTACCGGCACTTCACCGACAAGTCCGACATGTTCGCCGAGATCGGCCAGCGCATGCGGGACATGCTGTGGGCGGCGATCATTCCGTCGATCGACGTGGAGAAAGACTCGGCCCGCCAGATCGTCGGTCGCGGCGTCGCGCACTACGTCGAACTCGTCGACCGCCACCCGAACGTCGTGCGCTTTCTTCTGCAGGGCCGGTTCGCCGACCAGTCGGCGGCAGCGATGACGACCGTCAACAAGGGCAGCGAGATCACCCTGGCCATCGCCGACATGATCAGCGCGGAACTGAAGGATCTGGCGCCCGAACCCGCCGCCTTCGAGCTGGCCGCGTTCGCGATCTTCGGCACCGCCGCCTCAGCCACGGACTGGTGGCTGGGTGCCGACGATGATCGCCCCCGCCGGATGCCAGCCGATGAGTTCGTCGCGCACATGACGACGATCATGGTGGGCGCCATCAACGGCACGGCCGAGCTGCTCGGCATCAAGATCGAACCCGACCAGCCCATTCACACCGCAGTCCGCAAGCAGCAGCCCGTCGCCTGACGGCGCGTTGACACCTTCCGGCCGAGGCCGGAGACTGGGCTCAAGTATCCGGTACCGGCGTTCCCAGGAACGGGCCACATCGAAGATTGGGGAGACCCGACCATGACCGTTGCCGAGCAGACGGCCGACGACATCACCGTCCGACAACCTGTGCACACCCGCGCCCTGATCATCGGCACCGGCTTCAGCGGCCTCGGTATGGCTATCGCGTTGCAGCGTCAGAACGTCGACTTCCTGATGCTGGAGAAGGCCGACGAAATCGGCGGCACGTGGCGCGACAACACCTATCCGGGGTGTGCTTGCGACATCCCGTCGCACATGTACTCGTTCTCCTTCGAGCCGAAGCCGGACTGGAAGCACATGTGGTCGTTCCAGCCGGAGATCTTTGACTACCTCAAGGGTGTCACCGACAAGTACGGCCTGCGCCGCTACATCCGCTTCGGTTCACACGTCGACCGTGCGCACTGGGACGACGACGAGAACCGCTGGCACGTCTTCACCAAGGACGGGCGCGAGTTCATCGCGCAGTTCGTGATCTCCGGCGCTGGCGGTCTGCACATTCCGTTGGTGCCGGAGTTTCCCGGCCTCGACGAATTCACCGGCGCCGCTTTCCATTCCGCGGAGTGGGACCACAGCGTCGATCTCACCGGCAAGCGAGTCGCGGTGATCGGCACCGGCGCCAGCGCGATCCAGATCGTGCCCGAGATCGTCAAGGACGTCGCCGAGTTGCACCTGTATCAGCGCACACCCGCGTGGGTGATGCCACGGCCCAACAACCCGATCCCCGAGTGGATGCGCAATTTGTTCGCCACCGTGCCGGGCACCCGGGCGCTGATGCGCGCGGGTATCTACTGGGCCCACGAGGGCGTCGGCTTCGCGATGACCAAACAGCCCCGCCTGCTGAAAATCGGTGAGCTGATGGGCAAGTGGAACATCCGCCGGTCGGTCAAGGACAAGGAACTGCGCCGCAAGCTGACGCCCAACTACCGCGCCGGCTGTAAGCGGATCCTGAACTCCGACACCTACTACGTCGGTGTCGCGAACCCGAAGACCGAGGTGATCACCGACGGCATCGCGCGGTTCACCCCGACCGGAATCGTCACCGCCGACGGGGCGGAACGCGAGGTCGACGTCGTCGTGTTCGCGACGGGTTTTCACGTCACCGACTCCTATACCTATGTCCACATCAAGGGCCCACGTGGCGAGGATCTCGTCGACCGGTGGAACCGGGAGGGCATCGCGGCCCTGCGCGGCATCACCGTCGCCGAAATGCCGAACTTGTTCTTCCTGCTCGGCCCGAACACCGCACTCGGTCACAACTCCGTGGTGTTCATGATCGAGTCGCAGATCCGCTACGCCGCCCATGCGATCGCGGCGGTCGACCGTGCCGGCGCGCAGGCGCTGGCCCCGACGCGCGAGGCGCAGGACCGCTACAACGAGGAGTTGCAGGGCGAGCTGGCTGGCACCGTGTGGAGCACCGGAGGTTGCCAGAGCTGGTACCTCGACGAGCACGGCGTGAACCGGACGTTGTGGAGCGGCATGACGTGGCAGTACTGGTTGGCCACCCGCAAATTCGACCCGTCGGAATACCGGTTCTTCGGCGCACCTCGCGCGGATTCGGCGGCCTGATTCGGTACCGATTTCTCACGTGGGTCGTAAACAGGGCCAAGATAGAACCCTGGGCGCAGAATTCGCCGAAGTTGCCGGCGACACGGTGAGATCAACATGTTGGGTTGGCACGAGATGTCCGACCCCAGGGGTAGTGTCGCAATTGGGAAACAGAACCGTTTAGGGCGGCTGCAGACCATCCAAAGACCCAGGGGAAACGAGGTTGTCGTGAGTGATGGCATGAAGCTGATTGACCGCGTTTCGGCGATCAACTGGAACCGTCTCCAGGATGAGAAGGACGCCGAGGTGTGGGATCGGCTGACGGGCAACTTCTGGTTGCCGGAGAAGGTTCCGGTGTCCAACGACATCCCGTCGTGGAACACGCTCAACGACAACGAGAAGCAGTTGACGATGCGGGTGTTCACGGGCCTGACGTTGCTCGACACCATCCAGGGCACGGTCGGGGCGGTCAGCCTGATCCCGGACGCGCTGACCCCGCACGAGGAGGCGGTCTACACCAACATCGCGTTCATGGAGTCGGTGCACGCGCGCAGCTACAGCAACATCTTCTCCACGCTGTGTTCGACCGCCGAGATCGATGACGCATTCCGCTGGTCGGAGGAGAACCCGAACCTCCAGCGCAAGGCCGAGATCGTCATGCAGTACTACAAGGGCGACGAGCCGCTGAAGCGCAAGGTGGCCTCCACGCTGCTGGAGAGCTTCCTGTTCTACTCCGGCTTCTACCTGCCGATGTACTGGAGCAGCCGGGCCAAGCTGACCAACACCGCCGACATGATCCGGTTGATCATCCGCGACGAGGCCGTGCACGGCTACTACATCGGCTACAAGTACCAGCGCGGGCTGGCCATGGAGGACGCCGCCAAGCAGCAGGAGCTCAAGGACTACACCTACGAGCTGCTGTTCGAGCTCTACGACAACGAGGTCGAATACACCCAGGACCTATACGACAGTGTCGGGCTGACCGAGGACGTCAAGAAGTTCCTGCGCTACAACGCCAACAAGGCGTTGATGAACCTGGGCTACGAGGCGCTGTTCCCGCGCGACGAGACCGACGTCAACCCGGCGATCCTGTCCGCGCTGGCGCCGAACGCCGACGAGAACCACGACTTCTTCTCCGGCTCGGGGTCGTCGTATGTGATCGGCAAGGCCGTCGTCACCGAAGACGAGGACTGGGACTTCTAGAGCCGCAGTTCAGGAGGCTGTCGGCGGGAGCGCTGCTGGTACTACTGTCCAGCGGTACTTTTCCCACCGCGTCTTGTCGGGTTAGCTGAGGCGAGCTCGAAATATAGGGAAACACCTGATTCCATTCCGCCGTCTCGCGCGCAAACTTGGTGTTGTGGGCGGGCCCCGGCTGGGGCGGACCGGCTCAGCTTCAAGATCAAAAGCGGGGCATGCCAAACGATTCGAACCCCGGCGTGGCCGCGTTGCCGTGGCAGCAACAGCCGTCGGGGCGGCTCCAGCGACGAGCGCAACACCCCTGACGTGAACGACAGAAGGCAGGGCTGGACATGTTGAGACGATTGCTGATGATCGGGGCCGCCGCAGCCTCGATCGGTGTCGGCGGTTACGTGGGTATGGGTGCCGCGTCGGCTGACCCTGCCGTGTGTGGGGTGCCGGGGACGCCGCCGTGTGCGCCGTCGCTGAGTCCCCAGCAGCAGTGCGCACTGGTCGCATGGCGGACCTGGACACCGTGCAACTGGGTAGGTGTACAGGTTCCGATCGGTACACCGGGCAGCGTCGGCTGAGGACGCGCCGGAGGACCTCAGTCAACGGACGGGTGTTCGGTTGCGAGCGTCTCATCATCGTCGCCGACGGAGTGACACCCTAACCAGCGACGCTCGGATCGCCGCCTTCCCGGTTCACTGACTTCGCGGTCGTACGTCATCGGCGACGGGGAATTTCTGTACCCGCTGCTGCGCCGCGCAGAGGTGCCTTGCGACGGCTGCGCGCGATCGCCAGCGCGTTTCGGCCAACCGCTCTTTCGCCTCGCACGGCTGCCACACCCTGTCCCAAGATGACGAGGCGAGATTGTCTACGCCCGGGAGACGCGCAGAATGGAACAGGAGCGCAGGAGGAGCTGGTGATGAAGGCAAACGTAGGCGATTGGTTGGTGATCAAGGGCAGGACGACAGAGCTTTCGGAGCAGCGGGGGCTTATTACGGAGGTGCACTCGGCGGACGGGTCGCCGCCGTACGTGGTGCGCTGGGTCGCGACCGGCCATGTCGCGACGGTGGTTCCCGGTCCTGACGCAATTGTTCTGAAAGCAGAGGAGCAGGAAGCTGCGGACGAGCGGGCACAGAACCGGGCCGCGCACCGCGCCGCCGACGAGTAGGTGCTGCGGTCAGCAGACACTGAAGTTTCAGATCGCGGGAAACCGGCCTGTCATGATCGCCACCATGAGACCATTCCCGGCTGAAGGTGATGGCGGGTGACGTGGAGACGGGCATGATTCGGCGGGCAGTTACGGCTTTGGGTGCGGCAGTCCTGGGCGCGGTGGTGCTGGCACCGCCGGCGGCAGCGGATCCGGGGCAGCAGGTGCTGCTCGACTCCGGCGCGGTGCGGTGTTTGCTGAGCGCGGATGAAGTGGCGTTCGGCGGCGGACCGATGACGGTATGCGCGCTGACGAACGGACAGCCGTGGGGGATGGCGCCTCCCGAGACGTCCAAATGGAATCAGCGGCTGAACCTCGCCGTCGTGCGGGGGACCGGCGAGTTCTATTGGGACCGAGGCCTTATCGCCGATCCGGTGGACGCACCCGTATCCGTGGACGGCGGGCAGGCGTACCAGGTCAACGGTTGGACCGTCCAGCCGGAGGGGCTGCGCACGCGGATCACCTACGACAGCACCGGCCACGGCATCTTCATCAACGCGGTCGAGATCCGCGGGTTCTGAACGTCTGAGCAGGATCGAAACTGCAGCGAGATCGCAACTTTCGCGGAAATCGCGATCTCGCCGCAGTTTCGGCGAATCAAGCCCGCAGTGACTCCGTGCTTTGGGTCGTCACCGCAGTGACTCGGTGTCGATCACGAACCGGTACCGCACATCGCTGGCCAACACCCGCTCGTACGCCTCGTTGATGTAATCCGGTGTGATGACCTCGATCTCCGGCAGCACACCGTGCTGGGCGCAGAAGTCCAGCATCTCCTGCGTCTCGGCGATGCCGCCGATCAACGAGCCGGCGATGCGGCGGCGGCCGAAGATCAGCGCGCCAGCGGGCACCGACATCGGGTTCTCCGGCATCCCCAGCTCCACCAGCGTCCCGTCGAGTTTGAGCAATCCGAGATAGCCGGCCAGATCGAGGTTGGCCGACACGGTGTTCAGTATCAGGTCGAACGATCCCCGCAGTTTGGTGAAGGTCTCGGGATCAGAGGTGGCGTAGTACTCGTCTGCGCCGAGACGCAGCCCGTCCTCCATCTTCTTCAGTGACTGGCTCAGCACCGTCACGTGCGCGCCCATCGCGTGCGCAAGCTTGACGCCCATGTG
Organism: Mycobacterium sp. IS-1556; assembly: GCF_001499985.1. Lineage (NCBI taxonomy): Bacteria > Bacillati > Actinomycetota > Actinomycetes > Mycobacteriales > Mycobacteriaceae > Mycobacterium > Mycobacterium sp. IS-1556. The sequence goes on along the minus strand of NZ_LQIM01000039.1, from coordinate 31,937 downwards.
GCCCAGCCCGCCGAGCCCGACGATCGCCACCCGGGTGCCCGGACCCGCATTCCAGTGTCGCAGAGGCGAATACAGCGTGATGCCCGCGCACAGCAGCGGCGCGGCAGCGTCCAGCGGCAGGCCGTCGGGAATGCGCAACACATAGTTCTCATCCACCACGATGGCGCCGCTGTAGCCGCCCTGCGTCGGCTCACCGTCGCGACCGACAGCGTTGTAAGTGCCGACCATGCCCTTGGCGCAGTACTGCTCCTCGCCGGCGCGGCACTGCGCACATTCGCGGCAGGAGTCGACGAAGCAGCCCACGCCGACCCGGTCGCCCACCGCGAAGTTGGTGACCTCGGCACCGACCTCGGTGACGATGCCTGCGATCTCGTGCCCGGGCACCAGCGGATAACTCGCCCGGCCCCACTCGTCGCGGACGGTGTGGATGTCGGAGTGACAGATGCCTGAGAAATGGATGTCGAACGCCACGTCGCGCGGCCCGACCTCGCGGCGGGTGATCGTGATTTGGGCGAGCGGTTCGGTCGCCGACGGTGCGGCATATGCGGTAACAGTGCTCATAACGGCCTTCTTCTGCTTCGAGTGACTATCGAGAAAACCGCCGCTGACGGTGCGGCGGGCCCACCACGACAACGGCTGGCCGCACCGCGATCATTCCGGGTCGAGCTGTGAGATCCGCCCTACAGTCCCGGCGCGCGGAACGCGCCGTTGAACGACAGCCGTTCATAGCTGGCGACGGCGGCCAGCGTGTACGGGTCGCGGGCGATGACGTCTTGGGCCGCATCGGCATCGATGTCGCCGGTGATCAGAACGGCGCCGGACTCGTCCTCCCGGCGGCCGGCCAGCACGATCCGGCCCGCGCTGACCTCGTTCTCGAGCCATTCGAGGTGAGCTGGCCTGGTCTGGTTGACGACGTCGGGCGGCTGCAGATAGGTCGACTTCAAGACGTGGAACACGGCTCGAACGCTAGTTGATCGGGGCGTTGAGCCACCGCAGGTCGGCGAGGATCCCCCGGGCGGCGACGATGCCCTGCCCGGTCTGCCACACCTCGTTGTTGACCGCGAACACCCGCCCGTCGCGCATGGCGCCGAGTCTCTTCCATGCGTCGCTCTCCAGCACCTCCGGCGCGCGCTCGCGAGCCGCGTCGGACTCGAACGACAGGTAGACGATGTCACCGTCGGCGATGGACAGATCGGGATTGTCGGCCAGGTCCCTGTCGCTGATCCCCACCTCGATGTAGGGCCTGTCGGTGAAGCGTTGCGTCACAGGGCGATCGACGCCGACGTCGGAGAGCACGCTGCCCGGGAACGTGTCGGCGCCGTACACCCGCATCGTGGTGTCGGTGAACTGCACGACCGACGCCTGAAAATGCGTGGCGTCGTTGTCGGCACCGGTCCTGTCGGCGGCGCGGTGAAATCCCTCGACCAGACCGTTGGCTGCGTCCTGGCGACCGGTCGCCGCGCCCACCGTGCGCAGGTTGTCCTGCCACGCCGGCCCGGGTGGCCCGGTGAACACCGTCGGCGCGATGTCCGACAGTGCGCCGAACGCCTCGGGAGTCAACGCCTGCGAACCGAGGATCAGCTCGGGCGCCGCGGCCCGGATGGCGTCCATATCGGGGGCGCTGCGGGTGCCGACGCCGGGTACATCGTGAATGACCTGCCCGAGGTACGACGGTTGGCTGTCCGAACCGTCGGGCAACGCGGCCGCCACCACCCGCGACTGCAGCCCGAGGGCGCACAGCGCATCGAGTTGGTCACCGGAGAGCACCACGATGCGCTGCGGGTCGGCGGGTACCCGGGTCTCGCCCGCCGCGTGCCGCACCATCCGGTCCGGCGGCCCCGGATCCACCGGCGTGGGTTCGGGTGCGCACGACTCGTCCGGCCTGCGCTCGTTGCCCAGCACTCCGGCGCCGGCGATTTTCGTCGTACTCGTCACGATTGACCGCGTTGCGCCGGTGCGGGACTCATCGCCGCCGGGGGAGCCGCAACCACTGATCACAGTCATGGCGACTGCGGTGGCGATCGCCGCCAGCCCCAGCGTCCGGCCCGCCAAAAGACCCCTCCGCGGTCCGCTGATCAGCACGTCGCCGACGGTAACATCCGGCCAGCTCCCGGGCTGTGAGCCGACGGGAGTGAGCCAATACGACACTTTGTAGGACCGCCCCCGACTCGCGCGTGAGACGGCAGCTAGGATTCATCGAGAAAACCGCGGGGATGTCCCGACCTGGATGTATGGAGGACCTGTTGGTAGCCGAAGCGCCCCCAATCGGAGAACTCGAGGCACGGCGTCCGTTCCCGGCGCGACTCGGCCCCAAGGGCAACCTGGTCTACAAGCTCATCACCACCACCGATCACAAGCTGATCGGCATCATGTACTGCGTCGCCTGCTTCATCTTCTTCTTCATCGGCGGGCTGATGGCGCTGTTCATGCGCACCGAGCTGGCGATGCCGGGCCTGCAGTTCCTGTCGAACGAACAGTTCAACCAGCTGTTCACCATGCACGGCACGGTGATGCTGCTGTTCTACGCGACGCCGATCGTGTTCGGGTTCGCCAACCTCGTGCTGCCGCTGCAGATCGGTGCCCCCGACGTGGCGTTCCCGCGACTCAACGCCCTTTCCTTCTGGCTGTTCGTCTTCGGGGCCCTGATCGCCATCTCCGGATTCATCACCCCGGGCGGTGCGGCTGACTTCGGCTGGACGGCGTACGCGCCGCTGAGCAACGCCATCCACTCACCCGGCGCCGGCGGAGACCTGTGGATCCTGGGCCTGGCCATCTCGGGTCTGGGCACCATCCTCGGCGGGGTCAACATGATCACCACCGTGGTGTGCATGCGCGCCCCCGGCATGACGATGTTCCGGATGCCGGTGTTCACCTGGAACATTCTGGTGACGTCGATCCTGGTGCTGCTGGCCTTCCCGCTGCTGACGGCGGCGCTGTTCGGCCTGGCCGCCGACCGCCATCTCGGCGCGCACATCTACGACCCGGCCAACGGTGGCGTGCTGCTGTATCAGCACCTGTTCTGGTACTTCGGCCACCCCGAGGTGTACATCATTGCGTTGCCCTTCTTCGGGATCGTCAGCGAGATCTTCCCGGTCTTCAGCCGCAAGCCGATCTTCGGCTACACCACGCTGATCTACGCGACCATTTCGATCGCCGCACTGTCCATCGCGGTGTGGGCGCATCACATGTATGCCACCGGCGCGGTGCTGCTGCCCTTCTTCTCGTTCATGACGTTCTTGATCGCGGTGCCGACCGGCATCAAGTTCTTCAACTGGATCGGCACGATGTGGAAGGGCCAGTTGACGTTCGAGACGCCGATGTTGTTCTCTGTCGGCTTCCTGCTGACGTTCCTGCTCGGTGGCCTGTCGGGCGTGCTGCTGGCCAGCCCACCGCTGGACTTCCACGTCACCGACAGCTACTTCGTCATCGCGCACTTCCACTACGTGCTGTTCGGCACCATCGTGTTCGCCACCTACGCGGGCATCTACTTCTGGTTCCCGAAGATGACCGGCCGGCTGCTCGACGAACGACTGGGCAAGCTGCACTTCTGGTTGACCTTCATCGGTTTCCACACCACGTTCCTGGTGCAGCACTGGGTCGGTGACGAGGGCATGCCGCGCCGCTACGCGGACTACCTGCCCACCGACGGGTTCACCACGCTCAACGTCGTGTCGACCATCGGCGCGTTCATCCTCGGCATCTCGACGCTGCCGTTCGTCTGGAACATCTTCAAGAGTTGGCGGTACGGCGAGCCGGTCACCGTCGACGATCCGTGGGGTTACGGCAACTCGCTGGAGTGGGCGACCTCGTGTCCGCCGCCGCGGCACAACTTCACCGAGCTGCCCCGAATCCGTTCGGAGCGCCCTGCTTTCGAATTGCACTACCCGCACATGGTGGAACGAATGCGCGCCGAAGCCCACGTGGGGCGCAGTCACGATCACTCGGACTCGCGGCCCGTCGACCAATCGAGCTGACGATCGGCCGCGAACGGGGGTGAGCATGCCGTCGCGCGCGCGCTCGTCGCTGTTGATCACGGTGACGGGCCGAGACCGACCAGGTGTCACGTCGGCCCTGTTCGAGGTGTTGTCGCGGCATCAGGTCGAGTTGCTCAACGTCGAGCAGGTCGTGATCCGCGGGCGGCTGACACTGGGCGTGCTGGTCGCCGGCCCCGCCGAGGTGGCCGGCGGTGCCGAGCTGCGCGATGCGGTGACGACGGCGATCCACGACGTCGGGCTGGACGTCACGATCGAGCGCAGTGACGCCGAACCCGTCCTACGCGAACCCTCCACACACACCATCGTCGTGCTCGGCCGTCCCATCACGGCCGAGGCATTCGGTGTGGTCGCCCGTGAGCTTGCCAGGCTGAAGGTCAACATCGACTTCATCCGCGGCGTATCCGATTACCCGGTGACGGGATTGGAGCTGCGCGTGTCGGTGTCCGGCCAAGCGGTCTACGAAGAGCTTCAGCAGGCGCTGGCACAGGTCGCGGTCACCGAGGAAATCGACATCGCGCTCGAGGACTACAGCCTGACGCGACGGGCCAAGCGACTCATCGTATTCGACGTCGACTCGACCCTGATCCAGGGCGAGGTGATCGAGATGTTGGCCGCTCGCGTCGGCGCGGAGGCCGCCGTCGCCGAGGTCACCGAAGCCGCCATGCGTGGCGAACTCGACTTCGCCGAATCGCTGCACCGGCGAGTGGCGACGCTGGCGGACCTGCCCGCGACGGTGCTCGACGACGTCGCCGAACAGATCGAGTTGACCCCCGGAGCCCGGACCACGGTGCGCACACTGCGGCGGTTGGGATATCACTGCGGCATCGTGTCGGGCGGCTTCCGTCAGGTCATCGAACCGCTCGCACACGAGCTGATGATGGATTTCGTCGCGGCCAACGAACTCGAGATCATCGACGGCAAGCTGACCGGGCGGGTCATCGGGCCCGTCATCGACCGGGCCGGAAAAGCCAAGGCGCTCCGCGATTTCGCCCAACAAGCCGGCGTGCCGATGGAGCAGACGGTGGCCGTCGGCGACGGCGCCAACGACATCGACATGCTCGCCGCCGCGGGTCTCGGTGTGGCCTTCAACGCCAAGCCGGCGTTGCGGGAGGTCGCCGACACCTCGCTGAGCCATCCGTACCTGGACACCGTCCTGTTCATCCTCGGTATCACCCGCGGCGAGATCGAGGCCGCCGACGCCCTCGACGGACTGGTGCGCCGGGTCGACATCCCGGACTGACATCTCGCGCGAGCGACCGCAAAATGCCAACTTTTCGCGGCGTGTCACGTGCAGACACGGTCGTCCCCAGCTTGCGCGTGGGCCCACGCGGCGGTTACTAGACCACCACGGTCGTCGGCTCCGGGGCGGACAGCCCGGTGACGCTGTGCCAGGACCGCGCCAGCAGTTCCACCGCCTCACTCAATTGCTCTTCGGGCAGCGCGTACGGCACTCGGACGAACCGCTCGAGCGTGCCGTCCACCCCGAACCGCGGCCCGGCGGGCAGGTCGAGGCCGAGCCGGGAGGCGGCGGCCGACAGCGCGGTGCTCATCGGCGCGGGTAGCCGCACCCACAACGACATGCCACCCGCTCCCGGGCCGGGTTGCCAGTCGGGCAGGTGCTGGCTCAGCAGCTTCTGCAGATGGGCGCGACGGCTGCGCAGGATTGCGCGTCGCTCCGGCAGCACATCGTCGTGTCGAGCGAGAAGCCTTGCGGCAGCGCATTGTTCGAGTACCGCCGTACCCATGTCGACCGACGGCCGGAGCGCGGCAAGGGTGGCGATCGTCGCGCGCTCCGCGCGGATCCAGCCGACCCGCAGCCCACCCCAGAACGACTTCGACATCGAACCGACGGTGAGCACCAGATCACGACGCGAAGCCATCTCGGCCGCGATCGGCCCCGGCACCGGCTCGTCCAGCCACATGTCGAGGATGGTCTCGTCGATGACCGTGCGGGTGCGGGTCTCGGCGATGATGCGCGCCAACCGTTTCCGGTCCGCCGCGGGCATGGTCAACCCGGTGGGGTTCTGGTTGTCCGGAATCAGATACGCCAGGCTCGGCGACAACTGCTGCAGCGCGCTCTGCAACGCGTCGAGGTCCCAGCCGGTTTCGGTCATCGCGACGGGGACCGGCCGTGCTCCGGCGGTCATCATCGACGACAGCGCACCGTGATAGGTGGGCTGCTCGACGAGCACGCGATCGCCCGGTTGAACATAGGTGGTCAGGATCAGCCCGATGGCGTGCAGCGCGCCCGTCGTCACCATGATCTCGTCCGGTTCGGTCAAAAGACCGCGCTCGCAGTATCTTTCGGCGATAGCCTGGCGCAGCGCGGTGACGCCGACGAGTTCGTGTCCCGGCGCGTGCAGATACGGCGTGACGTCGTGGGTGGCCTCGGCGAACGCCTCCATCACCGCGGCGGCGGGGGCGGACAGCGCCGCGGCGGCCAAGCTCACCGCCGGCGGGGTGGGCTCGGCGCGCGCCGCCGGTGCGACGGGTAACGCGGTCGTGCTGCGCGCTCCGCGACGGGCGATGAGGTAGCCGTCCTCGCGCAGTTGCGTATAGGCGCCGGTGACGGTCGTGCGCGATACCCGCAGCACGTCGGCGAGCGCGCGTTCGCTGGGCAGTCGCGCACCCACGGGCACGCGTCCGTCGACGATGAGCAATCGGATCGCATCGGCCAAACCCCGATAGGCCGGACCGCTCCGACTGGAGGTCCGCCAGTTACCCAGCTCGCGTACCAAGAGGTCCACATCGAGCGCACGTGCCGGGATTTCGACGGTCATTACAGGCCAGTATGGACGAACTGGCTATTGAAGAGCAAGCCAGTCACCGCGGACGATGGGGGCCATGAGGACAAACTGGATCTCTCGGATGAGCCGGCGTCTCGCGAGGCACTTCACCTGGCACCCGCCGATCGCGTACACCGACTACCAGGACCGCGACGCCGAGCGGATGGCCCGTGAACTCGAGTTGATCCGGTTGCGCTTCCCGCACCATGCGTAGCGGGGTTTCGTCGTGCAGGCGGTCGGCTTGGGTGCGCGAACACCCGCCGGGCGAGCACGAGCGCACCGTAATCGCCTGACTACGATGAGCGGGTGCCCGCCACCGAAGGAGATGCAGCCGACCCCGATGTGCTGATCGACTTCGCCAAGGTGTCGCTGCGGCGCGGCGGTCAGGTCCTGGTCGGGCCGATCACCTGGGCGGTCGAACTCGACGAACGCTGGGTGGTGATCGGTCCCAACGGCGCCGGTAAGACATCGCTGCTGCGCATCGCCGCCGCCCTGGAATATCCGTCGTCGGGGACGGCGTACGTGCTCGGCGAGCGACTCGGCCGCACCGACATGACCGAATTGCGGGCCCGTGTCGGGCTCAGCAGTTCGGCGCTCTCGCAGCGGGTGCCCGACGGCGAGGTGGTGCGCGATCTGGTGGTCTCCGCCGGCTACGCGGTGCTGGGCCGGTGGCGCGAGCAGTACGACGACACCGACTACGAGCAGGCGATCGACATGCTCGAGAGTGTCGGCGCCGAACACCTGGCCGAACGCACGTACGGCACCTTGTCCGAAGGGGAGCGCAAGCGGGTGCTGATCGCGCGGTCGATGATGACCGACCCCGAACTGCTGTTGCTCGACGAACCCGCCGCTGGACTGGACCTCGGCGGGCGCGAGGAACTACTGGCCCGACTCGAGGACCTGGCGGCCGACCCGGACTCGCCGGCGATGGTGCTGGTGACCCACCACGTCGAGGAGATCCCGCGCGGCTTCTCCCACGGGCTGATCCTGTCCGAGGGCAAGGTCGTGGACTCGGGCCTGCTACCGGACGTGTTGACCGCCGAGAACCTGTCCAAGGCGTTCGGCCAGGCGATCACACTCGAGATCGTGGAGGGCCGGTACTTCGCGCGGCGGGCCAGAAGCCGGGCCGCACACAGGAGGCGAGCATGACAGACCAACCGGCCGACGAACCACTGACGCCGCGGCCTGCCGCGACCGTGATGCTGATTCGCGACAAGCACCCGGGGCTTGAAGTGTTCCTGATGCGGCGGCACTCGGCGATGGATTTCGTGGCCGGGGTGATGGTGTTTCCCGGCGGCGGTGTCGACGACCGCGACCGCAACGCCGACATCGCCTGGTTCGGTCCCGAACCTGCCTGGTGGGCAACGCGTTTCGGCGTCGAGACGGATCTGGCGCAGGCGTTGGTGTGCGCGGCGGCGCGCGAGACGTTCGAGGAGTCAGGGGTGTTGTTCGCCGGCGCGGCCGACGACCCCGACGTGCTCGTCGACGACGCCTCGGTCTACCGCGAGGCGCGGGCCGACCTGGTGAATCGGTCGTTGTCGTTCGCCGACTTCCTGCGCCGCGAGAACCTGGTGCTGCGCGCCGATCTGCTTCGGCCGTGGGCGAACTGGGTGACGCCCAAGGAGGAACGCACCCGCCGCTACGACACCTACTTTTTCGTCGGCACGCTGCCGGAGGGGCAACGCGCCGACGGGGAGAACACCGAGACCGACAGGGCCGACTGGATCACCCCACATGAAGCGCTCGAGGACTTCGCCGACGGCCGGACTTTCCTGCTGCCGCCCACGTGGACCCAACTCGACTCGCTCGACGGCCGCACGGTTGCCGAAGTGCTCGCAGTGGAACGCCAGATCGTCTCCGTGACACCTCATCTGGCGGCGAACAAGGACACCGGCAACTGGGAGATCGAGTTCTTCAACAGCGACCGGTACAACGCCGCCCGTAACCGTCGCGCGCCGCAGGGCTACGAATCCGATACGCGCCAGGCATGAGCGAGTTCGTCTCCGTCCACACCAGCGATGCGCAACCCGGCATCGCCACGCTGTTGCTGTCGCGGCCGCCGACCAACGCGCTCACCCGCCAGGTGTACCGCGAGCTGGCCGGCGCCGCCCACAGCGTCGGGTGCCGCGACGACGTCCACGCCGTGATCGTCTTCGGCGGCCACGAGATCTTCTCCGCCGGCGACGACGTGCCCGAACTGCGCACGCTGAACGCCGACGAAGCCGCCGCGGCCGCACGGGGCTGCCGTGATGCGGTCGACGCGCTGGCCGCGGTCCCCAAGCCCACGGTCGCCGCCATCACGGGCTACGCCCTGGGCGGCGGGCTGGCGCTGGCGCTCGGCGCCGACTGGCGAATCTCGGGCGACAACGTCAAGTTTGGAGTGACCGAGATCCTGGCCGGGCTCGTGCCGGCGGGCGGCACGTCGCGGTTGGCCCGCGCCGTCGGCCTGAGCAAGGCCAAGGACCTGGTGTTCAGCGGCCGGTTCGTCGACGCCAAGGAGGCGTTCGCGTTGGGTCTGATCGACCAGATGGTGGCGCCCGACGGCGTGTACGACGCGGCGCTGGCCTGGGCGCGGCGGTTCGTCGAGCATCCGCCGCGGGTACTGGCTGCCGCCAAGGCCACCTTCGACAATTAGGCTGCCCTGTTATGAGCTTTGAGGAAATCGACACTGTCCCTGATGTCGCCGACTCCGCGGCTCCGGTCCCCAATCCGCATGCCACCGCGGAACAGGTGGAGGCGGCCCGTCACGACTCGAAGCTCGCCCAGGTGCTCTACCACGACTGGGAAGCGGAGAGCTACGACGAGAAGTGGTCGATCTCCTACGACAAGCGGTGTGTGGACTACGCCCGCGACCTGTTCGACGCGACTGTCCCCTTCGATGAGCAGCGCAAGCTGCCCTATGACCGGGCGTTGGAGCTGGGCTGCGGCAGCGGGTTCTTCCTGCTGAACCTGATCCAGGCCGGGGTCGCGCGGCGCGGATCGGTCACCGACCTGTCGCCGGGGATGGTCAAGGTGGCCGTGCGCAACGGCGAGAACCTCGGCCTCGAGGTCGATGGCCGCGTCGCCGACGCCGAGGGCATCCCGTACGAGGACGACACCTTCGACCTGGTGGTCGGCCACGCGGTGCTGCACCACATCCCCGACGTCGAACTGTCGCTGCGGGAAGTGGTGCGGGTGCTCAAGCCAGGGGGCCGATTCATCTTCGCCGGCGAGCCGACGAACGCGGGCGAGAGCTACGCGCGTCCGCTGTCGACGCTGACGTGGCGGGCGGTGACGAATGTGACGAGGCTGCCGGGGCTGTCGGGTTGGCGCCGCCCGCAGGCCGAGCTCGACGAGTCGTCACGCGCGGCCGCGTTGGAGGCGATCGTCGACTTGCACACGTTCTCACCAGCCGACCTGGAACGCATGGCAGGCAATGCAGGCGCCGTCGACGTGTCCACCGCCACCACCGAGTTCACCGCGGCGATGCTCGGCTGGCCGCTGCGCACCTTCGAGGCCGCGGTGCCGCCGGACCGATTGGGCTGGGGCTGGGCGAAATTCGCGTTCAACAGCTGGATTGCGTTGTCCTGGGTGGACCACAACATCTGGCGTCAGGTGGTCCCGAAGGGCTGGTTCTACAACGTCATGGTGACGGGGGTCAAGCCGCCCGCGAAGTGACTGTGGCGTTCGGCGTCGAGGACGTCGGCTATCTGCGCAGCGAGGCCGGTGTCGCCGCTCTTCGGGAGATCGCCGCGCTGCGGCTGACGAGTGCGACGCTGATCTCCGACATCGCCTCGGCGCGGGCCCGTTTCGGTGAGCGCGCCGCGATACTGGTCGAGACCACGGTGCTGCGCAGGAAGGCGAAGGCGAAACTCTCTCGCCCCGACGACTGGCTGTTCACCGACGAGGCGCTGCAGCAGGCCACCGCCGAACCGGTCGCCCGTCACCGCGCGCGACGGCTGGCCGGTTTGCGGGTGCACGATGCGACCTGCTCGATCGGCACCGAGCTTGCGGCGCTGCGTGATTCGGCCGCACTCGTGGTCGGCAGCGACATCGATCCGGTCCGTCTCGCGATGGCTCGCAACAACGTCGCCGACGTGGATGTCTGCCGCGCCGACGCGCTGCGTCCGGTGACGCGGGACGCCGTCATCGTGCTCGACCCCGCCCGACGCAGCGGCGGACGACGCCGGTTCGACCCCCGGGACTACACACCCCCGCTCGACGAGCTTCTCGAGGCGTACCGCGGTCGCGACCTCGCCGTCAAGTGTGCTCCCGGAATCGATTTCGACGCGGTGACCGGGCTGGGGTTCGACGGCGAGATCGAAGTCACCTCGGCGGCGGGCAGTGTGCGTGAGGCGTGCCTGTGGTCGGCGGGGCTGGCGGAATCGGGCGTGCGGCGCCGAGCCACGGTGTTGGACACCGGCGAACAGGTCACCGACGGCGAACCCGACGAGTGCGCGGTGTCGCCGGCCGGGCGGTGGATCGTCGACCCGGACGGCGCAATCGTGCGCGCCGGTCTGGTGCGGCATTACGCGGCGCGCCACGGTCTGTGGCAACTAGACCGCGACATCGCCTACCTGTCGGGGAACGGGTTGCCGCACGGGGTGCGGGGCTTCGAAGTGCTCGAAGAGATACCGTTCGGCGAACGACGGCTGCGCCAGGCACTTTCGGCACGCGATGTCGGGGCGGTCGAGATCCTCGTCCGCGGTGTCGAGGTGGACCCCGACGCGCTGCGCCCGAGACTTCGCCTGCGTGGCACACAGCAAGCTTCGGTGGTCATCGCCCGCATCGGGGCCGGGGGAACAAGTAGGGCAACGGCATTCATTTGCCGTTCGTCCCGCTGACCGCACACGTATTGTGGCGGTGATGCCGGTATCCAGACCGGTGCCGGCTGCAAGGACGTCGACAATGCGCATTCTCAGGTGGACTGCCCCGTTCGCGGTCGCCGCTGTCGTGGGCGTCTTCGCCGCTCCGGCTGCGAGCGCGCAAACCGGGTGCGCCGACCTCCATGGCATCGTCGGGCCGGACCAGATATGCCGGGTGCACGTCGAGACCCCGACGTACACCGTCGATTTGAGTTATCCGAACGACTACCCCGACCAAGCGCCTCTGGTCGACTATCTGAAGAAGACCCGCGACGGGTTCGTCAACGTCGCCCAGGACCCAGACGCCTACAACCTGCCCTACGAACTCGACGCCGAAGGCATCGGCTATCGGTCGGGGCCGCCGGTCGCGGGCACCCGCAGCGTGGTCTTCACCGTCTGGCAGAACGTCGGCGGGGTGCGCCCGCAGACCTTCTACCAGGCGTTCAACTGGGACGTCGCCAAGAGTGCGCCAATCACCTTCGACACCCTGTTCAAGCCGGGCACCAAGCCGTTGGAGGTCATCTATCCCGAGATCGACCGGTACCTACAGAGGCAGGGCATGATCGAACCGGTGCCGCCCGGCGACGGCATGGATCCCGCTAACTACCAGAACTTTGCGTTGACCGACGATTCGCTGATCTTCTTCTTCAGCCAGGGTGAACTGTTCCCCGAATCCTCCGGTCCGGTTCAGGCGAACGTGCCGCGCGCCGCGGTGGCACCGCTGCTCGCGCTTTAATCGGGCGCGAAGCCGTACACCACACCATCACTGGTGGCGGTCACGACGCGGCGGTCGTTCCCCACGGAGACGCCGACCGGCCAGCCGGTCGCCCTCGGCAGCGGATAGGTGTTGAGTGTGCGGCCGTCGGCGGGATCGAACACCAGCAGCGCTTGGCCGGCGTCGTCTCCGGCGCCCTCGCGCGTGACGGTGTAGGCGACGTCGGGGCCGGCCTGGCTCGATGTCGTCAGCGGCGCGACGTCATCGCGGGTCCAGAGCACCTCGCCGCGGTCGCCGTCGTCTCGGATCCCGACCAACTTTGCGCCCGGGCCCCCGCCCGCGACGATGAGCCCGTCGGGTGAGACCGACGGCGGCGTCTGCGCGAGGTAGTCGAGCCGAACCGACCACTTGGCTTTTCCGTCTGCGGCGTTCAGTGCCCACAGCTGCTCGTCGCGGCCGTTGACGTACACCGTCGACCCGTCGGCCGAGAACACCGGGCTGGCCAGGGGCCCGCCGCCGACGGCGTCGCTGGTCCACTCCCGGGTGAGCATCGGCGTCTGGCCCGGTTGGTACCGCAACCCGACGACGATGGGCTTGTCGGCGTTGGGCTCCCAAAGGCCGAGCACGACGGTCCCGCTCGCGGCCGCGAAGGCCGGCGCGGCGGCCACCGGACAGCGGGGCCGGGCGAGGCGGCAGTCGGCGAGCCCGCGCTCGGGGTCCTTGGGATCGACACCGGCGACCAGGTCCACCGGACTGCCCACCACGGTGCCCCGGTGGGCGTCGAAGACCAGCACCTGCCCCAGATGCGTCACGACCAGCAGGTGACCCGGGTTGAGGATGCGGGCGGTGGTCGGCATCCCGATGACCGGTTGGCGCCAGCGGATCCACTGCGTCGGCGGGAACGACAGCATCGCGCCCGGCTGTCCGATGTAGAGGTTGTCGAACCCGTCCCAGAGAGGACTGGAGAGCGGGGCGCCGGGTCCCGGACCCTGCACGAGCCGGGTGCACCAGCGCTGCCGAGCGTTCTTGTCGGCCTCCCACACCATCAACGAGCAACCGGCGGACGTCTGCGCGTTGACGGCCAGGTAGCTGCCCGATGCGAGCGCGACCTCGGCCGCGAGACTGCCCTTGACCGAGCGGGTCCACTCCAGGCGCAGCGTGTCGGCGCCCGCCCGCGGTTGGTAGCTGCTGTTGCCGGCGTCGCGGTACTGGGCCGCCCAGCCGTCGGCGGCCTTCGCCTCGACCCAGGAGTCGGTGCTTTGACACCCTGCCAATGTGGCCGTGATCAGCGCTGTCAGTGCCAGCACAGGCAGCACGGTCAATCGCCGGAACACTCGATCCTTTCCCGTTTCCTCGTCTTGGGCCCACGTGAGGGTAACCGTTCGGGGTGGGATCGCTCGCGTAGGCTTTCCGGCCATGACGACGATGTGGGGCGCGCCGTTACACAAGCGCTGGCGCGGGTCGCGGCTGCGCGACCCGAGACAGGCGAAGTTCCTCACGCTGGCCTCGCTGAAGTGGGTGGTGGCCAACCGCGCGTACACGCCGTGGTATCTGGTGCGGTACTGGCGGTTGCTGAAGTTCAAGCTGCGCAATCCGCACATCATCACCCGCGGCATGGTGTTCCTCGGTAAGGGTGTGGAGATCGAGGCGACGCCGGAGTTGTCGACGATGGAGATCGGCCGCTGGGTGCACATCGGCGACAAGAACACGATTCGTTGCCATGAGGGTTCGCTGCGGTTCGGCGACAAGGTCGTGCTCGGCCGCGACAACGTGATCAACACCTACCTCGACATCGAGTTGGGCGATTCGGTGTTGATGGCCGACTGGTGCTACATCTGCGACTTCGACCACCGGATGGACGACATCAACGTGCCGATCAAGGACCAGGGCATCGTCAAGGGCCCGGTGCGGATCGGGCCCGACACGTGGGTCGGGGTAAAGGTGACCGTGCTGCGCAACACCACGATCGGGCGTGGGTGCGTGCTGGGGTCGCACGCCGTCGTGCGAGGCGACGTCCCCGATTACTCGATCGCGGTCGGCGCTCCGGCGAAGGTGGTCAAGAACCGCCAACACGCGTGGGAGACATCGGCTGCGCAGCGCGCGGAACTTGCGGCGGCTCTGGCCGATATCGAACGCAAGAAGGCCTCCCGCTAGCGGTTCCTCTTCTGCGCGTGGGCATGTACGCCAGTTGTGCGTGGGCGCACCGCGAGTGTCCTGGCCGCACACGACACGCCGCCGAAAATCGACGCTTTGCCACGCTCGGAGGTGCTCACGAGGGGCCCCCGGACGCGCCAAAGTCGTCCGAACGAGATTTCGCCCGCCAACGGATCATTGCTATAGGCGGTAATTGACGATGCCGGCAGCACATTCAAATTGCCGAACCACGGGATATTGTCCGTTCGGTCAAATAGTTTTCTGTTACTGCGGCGCTAATTTTTTATTGCAGGGATATTTCGTGCGCCGCCGGCCCTGGCTTGACGCCTCGCCGAGGGCACGCCAGGTGGCGTGACGGACCGGTAGTCGTCGAGGCTGCACCCGTGGCTGAACAGTTGGGCGCGGGAACGTTATTCGAGGTAGATGTCGCGCTCGAACAGTGTCCGTCGCGCCGGAATGACCGGGCCGGTGTAAGGCGCCGCGGCGCTCGCAAGCGGACGACTTGAACGCTGTGCTCATACTTCGCTGGGCAATCACCAGATTTTGCCGAAATAGTTGCTACAGATTTCGGAGGGCGAGTTACGATGACCTCGACTCTGTCGTGCGGGGAACTACGGGAGGACGGTAACCTGCGGATATACAAGGCAGCGAGGTGGGGCGGCTTGGCTGCAGCGACTGTCGCAGTCGGGTAACACGATTCCCTCGATCCCCGTTATGGCTACAGGTGTCAAGTTTGCGGGAGTGGGTTCCGATCGTGCGTGCGCACGAGCCCACGGGCGAGCCGGGTAGTCCTGGGCGGAGGGCCGGATGACAGTGGGGGAGGAACGACAACATGACATCTATGCCGCCCGGTGAGGGCCACGATTCCGACCTCGATTTCATCGGTATCGGCTTCGGCCCATCCAATCTGGCACTAGCCGTAGCGGCCGACGAAATCGTACCGGACCGGAAGGGCCTGTTTTTCGAACGTAGCGGAACCTTCCAATGGCATCCAGGAATGCTGCTCGACGGCACGAAAATGCAGATTTCATTCCTGAAAGATCTGGCGACACTTCGCAATCCAGCAAGCCGCTACACATTTCTTCAGTATGCTAAAGCCAGAGGTCGCCTGGAACAATTCGTCAATCTCCACGAATTCCACCCGAGCCGGCTCGAGTACAATGACTATCTTCGCTGGGTAGCCGAATTCTTCACTGACAGAGTCTGCTACAACACAATCGTCACCGCCGTGGTCCCCGTTGGCCATTCCCCATCATCGAACGGGCACCTTACGCGGTTCAGAGTCCATGTACGTGACATGGCTACGGGCGCAGAGTCCTGCTTCTTCACCGCGAACGTCATTTTTGGCGGCGGCGGCGTTCCGCGTCTTCTCGGCGCGCGTGCGGATGCGTCGGCGGTGCTCCACTCAAGTGCATTTTTGCCGAACTTCACGAACCGATTCAACGAATCACAAAAGCCGTACCGATTCGCGGTTATCGGCAACGGCCAAAGCGCAGCAGAAATTGTCGATTATCTGTTGAACCATTACCCCGGAGCGACTATCCACCTGTTCATTTCTGACTGTACCCTTCGCGCCACCGATCATTCTCCGTTCATCAATGAACACTTCTTCTCGACGAGCGCGGCGGATTTCTACAATCATCCGCCAGCACAACGAGTTGCGCTGCGCAGCGCACTACGCTCGACCAATTATGGCGTCGTCGACGCGGATCTGCTGCAGAAGCTATACCAAATCACCTACCTCGACGAGGTGAAGGGATGTCGCCGGCTACTCCTGCATCGTGAGTCACGGCTCTCGCAAATCGAAGAAATCGACGACCAAGTCGTCGCCAGCTTCGAAGACCGCTTCAGCGGCGATTCCAGTGAGTTCCACTTCGACGGTGCCGTCCTTGCCACTGGTTACGAGCGTGTGCTGGACGCCGAGGTGTTTCGCCATGTTCTGCCGCATGTCTTGTGGGATGAATCCGGCGCGATCTCGCTGACTCGGAGCTGTCGAGTCAACACCGTGCCCGCGGTGACCGCCAGGCTGTTCCTGCAGGGGTACGGCGAAGCGTGGTTCGGAATCGGCGATACCCTGTTGTCGCTGTTGCCGTTCCGAGCTCAGGCCATCGCGCAAGAGATCGGAAATGCGCCAAGCGGCGCCCCGATACGCCGCAAGCAACGCGTCCATGGCGAGTATCCACCTAAGCGATATCTGGAGACCGATCCGGACCGCTTGCACGACGTGATCAATCGATACCGGTTCGCCACACTTGTCTCTGCCAGCGGGGTAGACGAGCCGGTTGTCACGCAACTTCCCTTGACCCTCGATACATCGCGCGGGTCATTGGGGGTTCTGTTCGGCCACATGGACTTTGCAAACCCGCACACCGAGCTTCTCGACGGGCGACGCGTCCTCGTTTTGTTCCATGGACCAAACGGATACATCTCTCCGCACGTGTACGAATCCGCGCAACTGCCCACGTGGAACTCCATCACTGTGGAGGTTCGTGGGCGTGCACGGATCCTGCGCGACAAGGACGCCGTCGTCAACGGTCTGCGCGGTATCGCCGCCGCAGCGGACCCAACGCCGGGCGGCTTCCGGCTGACGCGCGAAGCGGCCAGCGATCAGCGCCTCTTTCCACTACTCGTCGGTTTCGAGATCGACATCGACGATATGAGAGGACGATTCAAGCTTTCCCAGGAACGCGACGACAGGGATCGCTGGCACGCAGCTCATGCCCTCGCCAATGGTGTAGAGCAGGACGACCGCGACCTCATTTCCTCGATCGTCGGGCTGCCACTCGATGTCGATGAAGAGCCGAAACCGCAACAGCAGGCGCAAATTCACCAATATGGCAACGCGCCGGCGGACACCGCGTATCGACGAGTTGATGGGTAATCCGGTGCAGCCCAACCCTTTCGATGACGACAGTGGCAGCGTCGTCGTTTTGGTTGACGCGGCTTCGCGTGAGAAGTGGGGACAGAACCAGGTGTTTGACGCATAGACCTGTTTCTGCTTAGTGGGGAGGCACTTGGATGGGGATGGCTGATCGCGTACATCCGCTGACGCGCGGACAGCTGGATATATGGCTCGCCACGGAGGCGAGCGGCCTCGGCGCGAAGTGGCACATTGGTTTTCTTGTGCGAATCGAAGGTTCGCTAGACCCGGATTTGCTTGGGTCGGCGATCCGTCAAGTCGTTTCTGAGGCGGAACCACTCAGAGCTGTCTTCTTCGAGGCGGATGGCCAGGTCTTCCAAAAGACCGTGGATTGTCCCGATGTCGAGCTTGCCCGCTATGACCTTTCGGGCTCGCAGGATCCTGAACAGGGCGCCTATCGGATAGCCTCCTCGATCCAAAGCAACGTCATGCCGCTTACTGGACCGCTGTTCAAATTTGCGTTGATACAGACACGGGAGGACGAATTCTATTGGTTTGTCTGCTGCCACCATATAGTGGCAGACGGAATCGGTGTCGCTCTGGTTTGTCACCGGGTCGAGGAAATCTATAATGCAGTTTCTTCGGGTACTTCGATACCACCCGCTTTCTTCGGATCGCTGCCTGATCTGGTTGATTCCGAGTTGGAATACGAAGCATCCACCGATTATCTCGACGATCAAGCCTATTGGACTAGAAATCTCCCGCTGGAAACTGCACCGCCTTATCAGTTGACGCGCACCGGGGGCGGCGGCACTGACCCCGACGGATTTCCTGAACCGATTCAATTGGATCCTTCGGTCGTCGCCGAGGCTCACAAAATGGCGCGTGCGTTGCGTGTGCGTCGAGCCTCCGTGATCACTGCGGCGTGCGCGCTGCTGGTGCGTGAATACCATGCCGACGGTCCCGAGGTGGTGCTCGATTTTCCGGTGAGCAGGCGTGTGAGTCCACGAGTGCAGGCTGTGCCCGGAATGGTTACCGGCTTTGTGCCGCTCGTGTTGAGACCTTCGCCGGAGTTTGCCGTCGCTGATTTTTGTAGGCACGTCGACACGCGAATGAGAGAAGCGCTGCAACATCAGCGGTTCCCGGTGCAAGTTCTTGAGAACAAGGCGGGCCTCCGCGGTTGGGGGCAGGTGTCAAATCGTGTCGTTGTCAATTTCATTCCCACCACGCATATTGGACATTTTGGTGATGCTGCGGCGTCGGGAACCTTGACACATGCTGCGCTGGGAGATCAGTTCGGGCTCGTCTTTTTCAGGGACGATGATCGGCTCTTTCTCAGCACGCCGGGCACGGCGCATTCGTTTGCTGATTGTGATCTCCGCAGCTTGGCACAGCAGTTAGAGCGGTTATTGGCCGCGATGGCCGCCGATCCCGAGCGGTCATTGTCGTCGGTGGGGCTGCTCGATGAACTCGACTGTGCCCGATTGGACGGCCTCGCTAATCGGGCGGCGCTAGCCACCGCTCCCGTTGTGTCCCTGTCGGTTCCGGCGTTGTTCGCCGCACAAGTGGCCCGCGCCCCGGAAGCGGTGGCGCTGGTATGTGAAGGCCGGTCGATGACGTACCGGGAACTCGATGACACCGCCGACCGGTTGGCCTCGTTGTTGGCAGGT
This sequence comes from Mycobacterium sp. IS-1556, assembly GCF_001499985.1. Lineage (NCBI taxonomy): Bacteria > Bacillati > Actinomycetota > Actinomycetes > Mycobacteriales > Mycobacteriaceae > Mycobacterium > Mycobacterium sp. IS-1556. The sequence goes on along the minus strand of NZ_LQIM01000039.1, from coordinate 12,913 downwards.
CACGGGGTGGGCCCCGGACAGTATGTGGCGCTTCTGTTTTCGCGCTCGGCCGAAGCGGTCGTCGCCATGTTGGCGGTGCTCAAAACGGGGGCGGCCTATCTGCCCGTCGACCCGGCGGTGCCGACGACGCGGATCGAGTTCTTGCTGGCCGATGCCGCACCGGTGGCGGTGATCACCACCGCTGAGCTGCGTCCCAGGCTAGATGAGCACAAGCTGCTGGTGATCGATATCGATGACCCCGTGGTCGGTACCCAACCCCGCACAGCGTTACCGGCGCCGAGCCCTGATGACGTCGCTTACCTCATCTACACCTCGGGCACCACCGGGGTGCCCAAGGGAGTGGCGGTCGCCCACCGAAACGTGACCCAGCTGTTGGCGTCGTTGGGTGCCGGCCTGCCGGCGCCGGGGGTGTGGTCGCATTGTCATTCACTGGCTTTCGATGTCTCGGTGTGGGAGATCTTCGGTGCGCTGTTGCGCGGCGGGCGACTGGTGGTGGTGCCCGAAGGGGTGGCGCGCTCGCCGGAAGACCTGCACGAAATGTTGGTCTCGGAAGAGGTCAGCGTGCTTACCCAGACACCGTCGGCGGTGAGGATGTTGTCGCCGCAGGGGCTGGAATCGGCGTTGGTAGTGGCCGGTGAGGCGTGTCCGCCCGAGGTGGTGGACCGGTGGGCGCCCGGACGGGTGATGGTCAACGCGTACGGTCCGACTGAGACCACGATGTGTGTGGCGATCAGCGCGCCGTTGACACCCGGGCCGGGCTTTGTGCCGATCGGGTTGCCGGTGTCAGGGGCGGCGTTGTTTGTGCTCGATGGGTGGTTGCGCCCGGTGCCGGTCGGTGTGGTCGGGGAGTTGTATGTGGCCGGTGCCGGAGTTGGCGTCGGGTATGTGCGCCGGGCGGGACTGACCGCGACGCGATTTGTCGCTTGCCCGTTCGGTGGCGCGGGAGTGCCGGGAATACGGATGTACCGCACGGGGGATCTGGTGTGCTGGCGCGCCGATGGGCAACTGGACTATCTAGGGCGCGTCGACGAGCAGGTCAAGATCCGCGGCTACCGCATCGAAATCGGCGAAGTTCAGGCCGCATTGAGCGCGCTCCACGAGGTGGATCAGGCGGCGGTGATCGCCCGCGAAGACCGACCGGGCGACAAGCGCCTGGTCGGCTATGTCACCGGCGACGCCGACCCGAGCGAGATACGCGCCCAACTGACGCAGCGCCTCCCCGCCTATATGGTGCCCTCGGCCGTGGTGGTGTTGGAAGCGCTGCCGTTGACGGTCAACGGCAAACTCGACACCCGCGCCCTACCGCCGCCCGAATACACCATCGGTGACTACCGCGCTCCGGACAATGCGGTCGAAGAGATCCTGGCCGGCATCTACGCACAGGTGCTCGGACTGGGACGCGTCGGCGTCGACGAGTCGTTCTTCGAGCTGGGCGGCGACAGCATTTCGGCGATGCAGGTGGCTGCGCGGGCGCGTGCCGCGGGCCTGATGTGTCGGCCGCATGATGTTTTCGTCGAGCAGACCGTGGCCCGGCTGGCCCGAGTCGCCGCGGTGACAGACGGTGATGGCGGCTTGGTGGACGAGGGCGTCGGGCCGGTAGTGGCCACGCCGATCATGCGGTGGCTGCGCGACGTGGACGGCCCCGTGGAGCAGTTCAACCAGACGGTGGTGGTGCAGGCTCCAGCCGAGGCTACTGAGCTCGACGCGGTAATCCTGTTGCAAGCCTTGCTGGACCGTCATGGCATGTTGCGGCTGCGAGCCGATGACGACGGCGCGGGTGGCTGGTCGTTGACGGTGCCAGAGCCCGGTTCGGTGGATGCCCGTGAGTGTCTGCAAGCGGTGGAGCTGTTATCCGATGCGGCGGTGGTGGAGGCGAGGTCACGGCTGAACCCGGCCGCCGGAGTGATGCTGCGCGCGCTCTGGATCGCCTCGACCGGCCAGTTGGTGCTCATCGTTCATCATTTGGCCGTCGATGCGGTGTCGTGGTGGATTTTGTTGGAGGACTTGAACATCGCCTGGGCGCAGCATCGCACCGGTCAACCGGTGGCAGTACCGGCCGGCGGGACGTCCTTCGCCCGGTGGGCGGAGCTGTTGGCGGAGCACGCGCATAGCCCTCACGTGGTGGAACAGGCCGACGCCTGGAAGCAGGTGGCGGCGGCACACACCGCGCTGCCCGCGGTACGTCCTGCGGTGGACACGTATGCCAACGCCGGTCGGTTGTCGGTGTCGTTGGATGTGGAGACCACCGGCATGCTCTTGGGTGAGGTGCCTGCGGCGTTTCACGCCGGAGTGCACGACATCTTGTTGATTGCGTTCGCGTTGGCGGCGGCGGAGTTCTTGGGTAACGGCACCGCGCCGCTCAGTATCGACGTCGAGGGCCATGGCCGCCACGAGGAGCTTTCCTCGGCTATGGATCTGTCGCGCACCGTGGGGTGGTTCACCACCAAATACCCGGTGTCGTTGAGGGTGGGCGGGCTGCGGTGGGCGCAAGTGATGTCCGGTGCACCGGCACTGGCGGCCGTCATCAAGGACGCCAAAGAACAGCTGCGGGCCCTACCGCACCCCTTGAGCTACGGTCTGCTGCGCTATCTGAACACCGAAGTCGACCTCGATGGGTCCGACCCGGCGATCGGGTTCAACTATCTCGGGCGCCTGGGCGCGACGGCCGACGTCTCGGGTGATGGTTGGCGGATCGGCAAGGAAGGCTTGTCGTTGACCGGCGCCGCCGCGGCGGTGCCCATGCCGCTTGCGCACACTGTGGAGCTCAACGCCGGCACCGTCGACACCGACACTGGCCCTCGCCTTCACGCCGACTGGGCCTGGGCGCCCTCGACGCTTGATCGCCCGCAGATCACCCGGCTCAGCCAGCTGTGGTTTGACGCCCTGGCCGGCATTTGCGCGCATGTGCGATCCGGTGGAGGCGGGTTGACGCCGTCGGATATTGCGCCTGCTCGCCTCAGCCAGGACCAGCTCGACGAACTGCAACGGCAATACCGGATCGCCGACGTGCTGCCGCTGACCCCCCTGCAGCAGGGGCTTCTCTTTCACGCGAGCAGTGCGCAGGGCCCCGGCGAATCGAGTGAACTGTATGCGGTCCAGCTGGAGTTCACGGTGGCCGGCCGGCTCGACCCCGACCGTCTGCGGGACGCGGTGCATACGGTGGTCGATCGGCACCCGCACCTGGCGGCCCGATTCTGCGAGCGGTTCGAGGAACCGGTGCAGATCATCCCGGCTGACCCAGCGGTGGAGTGGCGGTATGTAGATCTCAGCGTCGAGACCGCCGGCATCGACGTCGACGCAGATGAGCTGATCCAACGGCTGTGCGTGGCCGAACGCGCCGCGGTATGTGACCTCGCCAACCAGGCACCCTTCAGAGCCGCATTGATCCGCACGGCACAAGACCGGCACCGGTTCGTACTGACGAATCACCACATCGTGCTGGACGGCTGGTCGATGCCGATCCTGCTCCGCGAAATATTCGCCAGCTATTACGGGCAGCGACTGCCCGGAGCCCGGTCGTATCGGACGTTTCTCACCTGGCTGGCCGATCGAGACCTCGACGCCGCTCGCGCGGCTTGGCGCGAGGTACTCGCCGACTTCGACACTCCCACACTGGTCGGTCCGCAGGATCGGTTAGGGGCAGGACGGCGAGGTGTTGAGTCGTTCCGGGTCCCGGAGCAGGCCACGCGCGCCATCAACGGGTTTGCGCGCTCATGTCATACCACCGTCAGCACCGTGTTGCAGGGTGCTTGGGCGCTGGTGCTGACCTCGCTGACGGGTCAGCACGATGTCACCTTCGGCACCCCGCGGTCACGGGTGGGCCAGGTGGAGGTCGGCGACGCGGAATCGATGGTCGGCCTGTTGATCAACACGGTGCCGGTGCGGGCCAACATCACAGCGGTAACGACCACCGCAGATCTGCTGGACCAGCTGCAAAACGACCATAACGACACGCTCGAGCACCAGCACCTGGCGCTGAGCGAGATTCATCGCGTCACCGGCCACGAAAGACTCTTCGACACGCTCTTCGTATACGAGAACTACCCCATCGAAACCAACGTGCCGTTGGGCGTCGACGAGTTGGCCATCACCGAGTTCACCAACCGCGAATACAACCACTACCCGCTGACCGTAGAAGCTCTGCCAGGCCGCGAGCTCGACCTGCACGTCGAGTACGACGCCGACGTCTTCGACACCGCCACCATCAAGGCAGTCATCGAGCGGTTGCGCCGCGTTTTGCTGGCGATGACCGCCGATCCCACACGGCGTCTGTCGTCGGTGGATCTCCTGGACCGTGGTGAGCGCGAGCTCGTGCTGTCGCGGTGGTCTGGCGCTGGGGTGGCGGCGCCGGTCGGGGTGGCGCCTCAGCTGTTAGCCGCGGCGGTGGCGGCCGACCCCGACGCGGTGGCGATTGTGGACGGTACGCGCACGCTGTCGTATCGCGAGCTCGATCGGTGGTCGACTCGGCTGGCGAGGGTGCTGATCGAGGCGGGCGCCGGTCCGGAGCGTGCGGTGGGCGTGGCAATGGATCGATGCGTGGAATTGGTCGTGGCCTGGTGGGCCGTGGTCAAGGCCGGTGGGGTGTATGCCCCGGTGGATCCATCGCATCCGGTCGAGCGGATTGCCACGGTGCTGGACGCGGCCGATGCGGTGTGCGTATTGACTTGCGGTGCCGACGATCTCGCCGCAGGCGGGGAGCGCCCGGTGATGCGCATCGACGGGTTGGATGTGTCGGCGCGCTCCGCGGATCCGATTACCGACGCCGACCGGTTGGCGGCGCTGGAGGTCAACAACACCGCATACGTGATCTTCACGTCGGGGTCCACCGGGGCCCCCAAGGGGGTGGCCGTCGGCCACGCCGGTCTGCTGGGTTGGGCTGCGGCCCAGCGCGAGCTGTTCGGCCTGAGCGCAGATGCCCGGGTGCTGATGGTTGCTTCGCCGACCTTTGACGCGTCGATCGGCGAGTTGTTGCTGGCGGTGGAATCGCGGGCCGCGCTGGTGGTGGCGCCGCCGGGGGTGTACGCCGGGGAGGCGCTGACCGCGTTGCTGCAGGACAAGCAGGTCGGCGCGGCCATATTGACCCCGACGGTGCTGTCGTCGCTGGATCGCGCGCGGCTGGACGGGCTGGACACACTGGTCGCCGTCGGAGAGGCCTGCCTGGAGGAGTTGGTGACGGCCTGGGCGCCGGGCCGGCGGATGTTCAACGGCTACGGTCCGACCGAGACCACGATCTGGGTCACCTGCGCGAGCCTGTCCGAGGGGCAGCCGATTCACATCGGCGCCCCGATCCCTGGGGTGTGCGCGCTGGTGCTCGACGCCTGGCTGAACCCTGCCCCGACTGGGGTTGTCGGTGAGCTGTATCTGTCCGGGCCGGCCCTGGCGCACGGCTATGTGGGCCGAGTTGAGTTGACCGCGGAACGGTTCGTCGCCAACCCCTACGGTGACGCCGGAACTCGCATGTACCGCACCGGCGACCTGGTGCGCTGGACCCCGGACGGCACCCTGGACTATCTGGGCCGCGCCGACACCCAGATCAAGCTGCGTGGACAGCGCATCGAGCTAGGCGAAATCGAGAACACGCTGCTGGCCTGCCCGCAGGTCACCCAGGCCGCCGCCACGGTGCAACACAGCAATACCGGCGCCCATCTCGTCGCCTACGTCACCCTCGAGCACAGCACTACCGGCGATCACGACGCCGAAATCGTCGAAGAGTGGCAACACCTGTATGACGACCTCTACGGCGCTGAGACACAGCGCTCGGAGTTCGGCATGGATTTTCGGGGCTGGAACAGCAGCTACACCGATGATCCGATTCCTCTTGAGGAGATGCAGGAGTGGCGTTCGGCCACCGTGGACCGGATCGTCGCCCTGCAGCCACGGCGAGTGCTGGAGATCGGCGTGGGTTCGGGGCTGTTGTTGTCGCAGATCGCCCCGCAATGTGAGCAGTACGTCGGCACTGACATGTCGGCGGTGGTCATCGACGAACTGGCCCGCACGCTGGAGAAGTTGCAGATCCCGTGGCGCGACCGGGTCGAGTTGATGGTCCGGCCCGCCCACGTCACCGAGGGCTTGCCGCAGGGCTACTTCGACACCATCATTCTCAACTCGGTCGTCCAGTATTTCCCCAATGCGGGGTATCTGGCGGAGGTCATCGACAACGCCATGGATCTGCTGGCACCCGGCGGAGCACTGTTCATCGGCGACATCCGTAACCACAGCCTGCAGAGTGCTTTCCAGACCGGTATCGCACTGGTCCGCAGTGCGGCGACCGACGCCGCCGAGATCCGCCAACGGGTACACCGCGCCATGCTCGGCGAACCCGAATTGCTGTTGGCCCCAGACTTTTTCACCACCTGGGCCGCGGAGCATCCGGCGGTGGCCGGACTCGATATCCAAGTCAAACGCGGATGGGCCGATAACGAGCTGAGCCGCTATCGCTACGAAGTCGTCGTCCACAAAAGCCCGACACGGGTGCGCTCACTGGCCGCCGCACCCACCTGGGCGTGGATCGAATTCTCACGCCTGCGTGACCTACAAGATCGGTTCGTATCCCAACGTCCCGCCGTTGTCCGCGTCACCGAGATCCCCCGCACCGGACTGATCAGCGACGTGGACATCGAGCGCGGTCTGGCCGCCGGGCTGTCTGTGCCAGACGCACTCGCCCAAGCCACCGCCCCCGCCGATTCCGCTGTCCCCGAAGAGTTGCATCGCCTCGGTGAAGCCAACGGATACCACGTTGCCGTCACCTGGGGCGCCCGACCCGGCACGGTTGATGCCGTCTTCATCACCGCTACCGACTCCCACCGGCAGCACGACACAGCACTCGCCGACCTCTACCTACCAACCGCCGGGGACCACCGACGCGGCACCTATGCCAATGACCCGCATACCAATACGAAAATCAACGCGGTCCGTCAGCGATTGAGCGCCTGGTTGCCCGAGTACATGGTGCCGACGCACATTGTGGTGCTCGAGGAATTTCCGTTGACCTCATCGGGCAAGCTCGACCGTAGGGCGCTGCCGGCCCCCGAGTACCAGGATGCCGATCGTTATCGCGCTCCGGTCGGCGCGGTCGAGGAGATCCTGGCAGGCGTTTACGCCCGAATACTCGGGCTGGACCGGGTCGGTGTGGATGAGTCGTTTTTCGACCTGGGTGGGGATTCGCTGTCGGCGATGCGCCTGATCGCGGCGATCAACAACTCGCTGGACGCAGATATTTCAGTGCGCACCGTTTTCGAGGCGCCCACGGTTGCCCAGTTGGCGCCACGCATCGGTGGCGATGCGGATCGGCTGGAGCCGTTGGTGGCAGGACAGCGGCCACCGGTGCTTCCGTTGTCGTTCGCCCAGAGCCGGCTGTGGTTCCTGGAGCAATTGCAGGGGCCCTCGCCGATCTACAACATCGCGCTGGCGTTGCAACTGCGGGGGCGGCTTGACGCCGACGCGCTGGGTGCGGCGCTGGCCGACGTGGTCGGCCGCCATGAAAGCCTGCGCACATTGGTTGTCGCTCGCGACGGCATACCCCAGCAAGTGGTTATTCCCATTGAGCAGGCCGACTTCGGTTGGGACATCATCGACGCCGGCGAGTGGCCGGCACACCGGCTCGAGGATGCCATCCGGACCGCGGCGCGCTATACGTTCGACCTGGCACACCAGATCCCGCTACAAGCACGGCTGTTCCGCATCGGCGATGTCGAACACGTGCTGGTGGCAGCGGTGCACCATATCGCCGCCGACGGTTGGTCGATCACCCCGTTGGCCCGTGATCTGGGCATGGCCTACGCCAGCCGGTGCGCGGGGCAAGTCCCGAGTTGGAGCGACTTGCGGGTGCAGTATGCCGATTACACGCTGTGGCAGCGCGCGCAGCTAGGTGAGCTCGACGACAGCGAAAGCCCCATCGCCGCCCAGCTGGCTCATTGGGAAGATGCCCTCGCCGGGTTGCCCGAACGCCTCGAACTGCCCACCGATCGGCCCTATCCACCGGTCGCTGACTACCGTGGCGCCCGGGTGGCGGTGAACTGGCCGGCCGAGTTGCAGCAACAGGTTCGTCGGGTGGCCCGCGAGCACAACGCGACCAGCTTCATGGTGGTCCAAGCCGCTCTTGCCGCGTTGCTGTCCAAGATCGGCGCCAGTAGCGAAGTGGCAGTGGGGTTCCCGATCGCCGGGCGCCGCGACCCCGCGCTCGATGAACTGGTCGGGTTCTTCGTCAACGTTTTGGTGCTGCGGGTTGATCTGGCCGGGGATCCCAGTTTTGCCGACTTGCTCGGCCAGGTGCGGCGGCGCAGCCTTGCCGCCTACGAGCATCAGGATGTGCCGTTTGAGGTGCTGGTGGAGCGGCTCAACCCGGCCCGAAGCTTGACCCATCACCCATTGGTGCAGGTGTTGTTGGGTTGGGAGAACTTTCCCTGGCAGGAGCGAAACACCGCAGCGTTGGCCCTGGGTGATCTCCACGTCACCCCGATGCCGATCGACACCCAGACGGCGCGCATGGATTTGTCGATCTCCCTGGCCGAACAGTGGAGCGAATCCGGTGCGCCCGCCGGAATCGGCGGCACGGTGGAGTTCCGCACCGACGTGTTCGACGCGGCCAGCATCGAGACGCTCCTCGAGCGCTGGAGGCGAGTCTTGGTGGCTGTCACCGCCGACCCGACGCGACAGTTGTCGTCGGTGGATCTACTGCATGCCACTGAGCTTGCCCAGCTGGATGGGTGGGGCAATCGGGCGGTGTTGACGCTGCCGTTGACGGGCTCGTCGGTTCCGGAGTTGTTCGCCGCGCAGGTGGCTCGCACTCCGCAGGCGGTGGCGCTGAGCTGCGGCGAGCGTTCGTGGAGTTACCGCGACCTTGACGAGGCGGCGAACAGGTTGGCGCATCTGCTCGCCGGCCAGGGTGCACGCCCGGGACAGTGTGTGGCGCTGATGTTTTCGCGTTCGGCCGAGGCGATCGTGTCGATCTTGGCGGTGCTCAAGACCGGAGCGGCCTATCTGCCGATCGACCCGGCGCTGCCCGCAAGCCGGATCGGCTTCATGGTTACTGATGCCGCACCCATCGCCGCTGTCACCACCACCGAGCTGGCCGAGCGGCTAGCCGAGTTCGGCGTCGTCGTTATCGACGTCAACGACACCCGGATTGGCGCCTACCCGGCTACGGGGTTGCCGGGGCCGGCACCAGATGACCTGGCCCATATCGTCTACACCTCCGGCACCACCGGCGTTCCCAAGGGTGTAGCGGTCACCCACCAGAACGTGACCCAGCTTTTCGACTCACTGGATACCGGCCTGGAACTGGCCCCCGGGCAGGTGTGGACCCAGTGTCACTCGTACGCCTTCGACTTCTCGGTGTGGGAGATCTGGGCTGCGCTGTTGCATGGTGGACGCCTGGTAGTGGTGCCCGAGTCGGTGGCTCGCTCGCCGGAAGCCTTCCACGCCTTGCTGGTTGGGCAGAAGGTGAGCGTGCTGACGCAGACGCCGTCTGCCGTGGGAGCGCTATCACCTGAGCGGTTGGAGTCGACGGCGTTGGTGATCGGCGCAGAGCCGTGCCCGGCCCAGCTGGTCGACCGGTGGGCGCCGGGGCGCGTGATGCTCAACGTCTACGGCCCCACAGAGACCACGATGTGGGCATCGAAGAGTGCGCCGTTGACGGCGGGCGCGGGGGCGCCGCCGATCGGCTCGCCGGTGACGTGGGCGGCGTTTTTCGTGTTGGACGCCTGGCTGCGGCCGGTGCCGGCCGGTGTCGTAGGCGAGTTGTATCTGGCCGGCGCCGGAGTGGGGGTCGGGTATTGGCGACGGGCCGGGTTGACCGCGTCGCGGTTTGTCGCCTGCCCATTCGGCGCGCCGGCACAACGGATGTATCGCACCGGGGATGTGGTGCGCTGGCGCGCCGACGGGCAGCTCGACTATCTGGGCCGCGCCGATGAGCAGGTGAAGATCCGCGGCTATCGCATCGAACTCGGCGAAATCCAGACGGCGCTCGCCGCGCTGGAGGGGGTGCAGCAGGCGGCTGTGATCGCCCGCGAGGACCGCCCGGGCGACAAACGCCTGGTTGGCTATATCACCGGCACCGCCGACCCGACCGAAGCCCGCAGCGTGCTGGCCGAGCGGCTGCCCGCCTACATGGTTCCGGCCGCAGTCGTAGCGCTGGAGAGCCTTCCGTTGACCCCCAACGGCAAACTCGACACCCGCGCTCTGCCGGCGCCGGAGTACACCGCCGGCCAGTACCGGGCCCCGGCCAACCCGACCGAGGAGATTCTGGTCGGCATCTACGCCCAAGTGCTGGGGCTCGAGCGGGTCGGCGTCGACGACTCCTTCTTTGACCTTGGTGGTGACAGCATCTCGGCGATGCGCCTGATCGCGGCGATCAATTCCGCACTCGATGCTGATCTTTCAGTGCGGACGCTGTTTGAGGCGCCGACGGTTGCTCGGGTGGCGCCGCGGATCGGTGAGGGTACCGGTCAGCTGGAGCCGTTGGTCGCCGCTGAGCAGCGGCCGGCGGTGGTTCCGTTGTCGTTCGCCCAGAGCCGGTTGTGGTTCCTGGAGCAATTGCAGGGCCCGTCACCGGTTTACAACATGCCGGCGGCGTTGCGGCTGCGGGGGCAGCTTGATGCGGAGGCGTTGAGTGCGGCGCTGGCGGATGTGGTGGCCCGCCATGAAAGCCTGCGCACACTGTTTGTCGCGGTCGACGGGGTCCCGCAGCAGGTCGTGTTGCCCGCCGAGCGGGCCGACTTCGGTTGGGACGTCATCGATGCCACCGGCTGGCCACCGCACCGGCTGGCGGAGGCGATCGAGGAGGCGGTGCGCTACACGTTTGACCTAGGCCACCAGATTCCGTTGCGGGCACAGCTTTTCCGCCTCGCCGAGGATGAGCACGTGCTGGTGGCGGTGGTGCACCATATCGCCGCCGATGGCTGGTCGTTGACCCCGTTGGTGCGCGATCTGGGCGTGTCCTATGCCAGCCGGTGTGCGGGACACGCCCCGGATTGGGCGCCGCTGACGGTGCAGTACGCCGATTACACGCTGTGGCAGCGCGCGCAGCTAGGGGAGCTCGACGACAGCGACAGTCCCATCGCAGCGCAGCTGGCGTACTGGGAGGAAGCCCTCGCCGGGTTGCCCGAACGCCTCGACCTGCCCACCGATCGGCCTTATCCGGCGGTGGCTGATCAGCACGGCGCCACGGTGGCCGTCGACTGGCCGGCCGAGCTACAGCAACAGGTCGCCCGAGCGGCCCGTGAGCACAACGCGACCAGTTTCATGGTGGTACAAGCGGCGCTGGCGGTGCTGCTGGCGAAGGTGAGCGCCACTTCTGATGTGGCGGTGGGCTTTCCGATCGCCGGGCGGCGCGATCCTGCGCTCGATGATTTGGTCGGGTTTTTCGTCAACACCTTGGTGCTGCGGGTTGATCTCGCTGGTGATCCCACGGTGGCTGAGTTGTTGGAGGGGGTTCGGGCGCGCAGTTTGGAGGCCTTCGAGCATCAGGATGTGCCCTTCGAGGTGTTGGTCGAGCGGCTCAACCCGACCCGTAGCCTGTCCCATCACCCGGTGGTGCAGGTGCTGTTGGGTTGGCAGAACTTCACGGGTCAAGACGGTGATGCCACTGGGCTGGCTTTGGGTGGTCTGCAGGTGACACCGCTGCCCATCGATACCCAGACGGCGCGTATGGATTTGACGTTTTCCCTGGGGGAGCGGTGGAGCGAATCCGGTGCGCCGGCCGGGATCGGCGGCACGGTGGAGTTCCGCACCGATGTGTTCGATGCGGCCAGCATCGAGGCGCTCCTCGAGCGGTTGTGGCGGGTGTTGGTGGCGATTACCGCTGCGCCGCCCGCGCGGGTGTCGTCGGTCGATCTGCTCGACGAGCCCGAGCACGCCCGGCTGGATGGGTGGGGTAATCGGGCGGTGTTGACGCTGCCGGTGACCGGTTCGTCGGTTCCGGAGTTGTTCGCCGCGCAGGTGGCGCGCACCCCGCAGGCACCGGCGCTGACCTACAACGGCCGATCGATGACGTATCGCGAGCTTGACGAGGCGGCCAACCGACTGGCGCATCTGCTCACCGCTCGGGGTGCGAGCCCGGGACGATTTGTGGCACTGATGTTTTCGCGGTCGGCTGAGGCGATCGTGTCGATCTTGGCGGTGCTCAAGACCGGGGCGGCTTATCTGCCGATCGACCCGGCGCTGCCCGCGAGCCGGATCGGCTTCATGGTTGCTGATGCCGCACCCATCGCCGCTGTCACCACCACCGAGCTGGCCGACCGGCTAGAGGAGTTTGATCTTCCGGTGATCGATGTCGCCGACCCCCGGGTTCAGACGTATCCGCGCACGGCGTTGCGGACGCCGACCCCCGACGACATCGCCTACCTCATCTACACCTCGGGCACCACCGGAGTGCCGAAAGGCGTTGCGGTCACTCACCGCAATGTCACCCGGCTGTTCGATGGCCTAGATGTCGGTGTGGCGCTGGCGCCACGGCAGGTGTGGACGCAGTGTCATTCGTTGGCCTTTGACTACTCGGTGTGGGAGATCTGGGCTGCGCTGTTGCATGGGGGGCGGCTGGTGGTGGTGCCCGATGAGGTGGCCCGCTCGCCGGAGGACTTCCAGGGCGTGCTGGCCTCAGAGAAAGTGAGCGTGTTGAGCCAGACCCCGTCTGCGGTGGGGAGGCTCTCCCCGCAGGCGTTGGAGTCGGCGGCGTTGGTGGTGGCCGCTGAGCCGTGTCCGGCTGAGGTGGTGGAGCGCTGGGCGCCGGGGCGGGTGATGGTCAACGGCTACGGCCCGACCGAGACCACGGTGTATGCGGCGATCAGCGCGCCCTTGGTTCCTGGGTCGGGGGTTGTGCCGATCGGTTCGCCGGTGCCCGGCGCGGCGTTGTTTGTGCTCGATGGCTGGTTGCGGCCGGTGCCGGCGGGGGTGGTCGGGGAGTTGTATGTGGCCG
>NZ_LQIM01000038.1:0-364085 GCF_001499985.1 Mycobacterium sp. IS-1556 | reverse complement strand
GTCGGCTGGAACAGCGGCCACACCGCAGCCACCCTGCCCGACGGCACCCCGGCCATCATCACCACCGGCGCGGGCGGCGCACCGGGCGCCAAGGGCTGCTCGGGCGGCACCGGCAGGAACATGTGGTTGGTGAACTGATCCTGGTAGGCGCCGCCACCGCCGATCTTGACGCCGCCGCTTTCACCGGATGAGACCGGGGTGCCGTCGGGCAGGGTGGCTGCGGTGTGGCCGCTGTTCCAGCCGACCACCAACGCACCGGGCTGGGTGCCGTACTGAAATCCACGTTCGAGCAGCTCCTGCTCGATGTTTCCCGTGTTGAACCTGTCGCCGTAGACGGGCCGACCGGTCGCCGCATTCGTCACCCAGGACACCAGGCCGGAGCAGTCCGTACCCGCCGGGGAGTCCCCGCCCGAGACGTACGGCGTGCCCGACACCTGGTTCACAAGCGTCAAGAGCGTGGCAAGAGCAAACATGCGCCGGGACGTTACAAGTGCCGTTGCAGCGTCACCAAATTCTGTGACAGCGTTCACAACCTGCGCGTTCTATTGCGTACTTCACGAATGTCATTGCAGATCGTGACTTTTCGTAGCGGCATAGCAACATCGATTGCCAAACGTGAATCATGCGGTGCAACAGAGCTTTTGCCCTCAGCCGTCCACGGAGTAACTCGAAACAGTCTGAACGCAAAAGACTTTCAGCGGAATCGGCCCCGCTGTCCTGCAGGTCTCAACCGTACGCCAGCAGCAACGGGACGGTCTGCTCAGCGAAGGTGAGAGAGCCGTGATGTCCGATCAGTGATGATTCCAGCGGTTCGACAGTGCGCCGGACCACCGCAGCCGCGCCGCGGGCGGCCGCCACCACGTCGCCGATGCGGGGCCGCACCGCATCGCTGACGCGCTCGCCGAACCACCCCGCCTCGACGGCCTCCTGGCGTGAGAGCACCCATGCCCGCTCGCCCAGAGTGGCGCGCCACGTGGCGAGCACGTCGCTTAGCGAGCCGTCCTCTATATAGATGTGTCGAGCCCGCGGCTCTCCGCCGATCGCCTGCACACCGTCGAGTAGGGCGGGGTTGGCGTCGACGTCCACGGTCTCGGCTTCCCGGACTTCGACCATGCCGTGGTCGGCGACCACGGCCAGCAGCCCGCCGGGCGGCAGCGCCTCGAGCACCGACTCGACGAGCCGGTCGATCTGACGTAACTGCATGCGCCACGGTGGTGACCCCGGGCCGTGCAGGTGGCCGAGCATGTCGAGTTCGCTGTGATAGCCGTAGCAGAAACCGTTGTCAGAGAGCGTATCCCGCACCGCAGCCGCAAGATCGCCGAGCGCATGCACGCCCACATAACGCCCGCCGCGCAGCACGGCGCGGGTGAGCCCGGACCCGGTGAACTCGGCGCCCGAGATCACGTTGACGGCGATGCCCACCGCGTCGGCCCGCTCGAAGGTGGTCGGTCGGGGCTGCACCTGTTCCGGGAGCACCGTGCCGCGAAGGTCCTCGCCCCAGGGGTGCGGCCGCCAGCGCAGGGCATTGATCACACCGGCCTCCGGTAGCCGGAACGAATAGCCGACGAATCCATGCTCGCCGGACGGGCAGCCGGTGCCGATCGCCGCGAGTCCGGCGGCGGTGGTCGAGGGGAACCCGACGGTGAGCGTCTGTCCGCGTAACCCCGCCAGAACGGGCGCGTCGCCGGCGTACGTGTCGAGCAGTTCGGCGCCGAGTCCGTCGATCAGCAGGACACATGCCCCGGCGATGTCGCCCGGCAGGCCGATCCGGTTGTCGAAGCCGTCCGCGCCCATCGCCGATAAAACCGACGGCACCACATCGGCCAGGTGCGCCAGGTCCGGGTCCGGCGTCGGCAGGTCCACACCGGCGAGCCTGCCACACGGCCCGCGCAGCGGATGCTGGTCAAAGCGGTTCCGCAACTTCGATGACGTCGGGTCAGCACCGAAGAGGCATTGACACGCAGCCATCTGGCTGCATATAGTCGGATACGCAGCCATCTGGCTGCATATATCCGAGGCGGATATGGACGACGTTTTCCGGGCGCTTGCCGATCCGAACCGACGGCTGCTGCTCGACAGCCTGAACACCCGCAACGGGCAGAGCCTGCGCGACTTGTGCGCAGGCCTGGAGATGGCACGCCAATCGGTCAGCAAGCACCTCGCGGTGCTCGAAGACGCCAATCTCATCACCACCGTGTGGCGGGGGAGGGAAAAGCTGCACTACCTCAACGCCGAACCGATCAACGCGATCGCCGACCGCTGGATCAACCAGTACGACCGCGCGCGGGTACAGACGCTCGCGGACCTCAAGACAGCATTGGAGACCCACCCGATGAGCAACAGCGAATTCGTCTACGTCACCTACATCCGTACCACGCCCGAACGCTTGTGGCAGGCCATCACCGACCCCGCGTTCTCGAGTCGCTACATGGGCCATGCACTCGTGTCCGACTTCGAGAAGGGCTCTGCGTACATATGGTCCGACCGCAGCGGTCTGGAGATCGAACACCCGGAGCAGGTCATCCTCGAGTCGGACCCGTACCGCAGGCTCGCCTTCACCTTTCACACGTTCGTACCCGAACTGACGACGCTGGGCCTCAATGAGGATGTCATCGCGAAGGCGGCGGCAGAGAGGCGGTCCAAGGTGACGTTCGAGATCGAGCCGGTCGACGAGGGCCAGGTCAAGCTGACCGTCGTACACGACGACTTCCCGCCGGAAAGCGCTGTCCGCGAACTGATCTCGGGTGGCTGGCCGTGGAAGCTCGCCAACCTCAAATCAGAACTCGAGCAGTCATGACGGGCATGCCTGCCATCACCGACCGGGCGACGTGGCAAGCGGAAATCGATGCACTCCGTATCCGAGAGAAGGAACACACCCGTGAAGGCGACGCGATCGCGGCGGCCCGCCGGCGCCTACCGATGGTCGAAATCGATGCCACGACACCCTTGATCGGCCCTCGAGGACAGGTCACCGTGCTCGATGCATTCGAGGGGCGCAGCCAACTGATCGCGTACTACTTCATGTGGTATCCGGGCCATCCGGCATCCGAGCAGTGCGAGGGCTGCACCTGGTGCACCACGCACGTTGCGGAGTTGTCCTACCTCCACTCTCGCGACATCACCTACGCGGTGTTCTGTCAGGGTCCGTTCGACGAAAGCCGCCGCTACCGCGACTTCATGGGCTGGGACATGCCGTGGTATTCGGCGCATGACTCGCTGGAAACGCTGCTCGTCGGGCGGCAACAAGGCCTGATGCATCTCGTGTGTTATCTCCGCGTCGGTGACCGCGTCTTCGAGACCTATTGGACGAACTACCGCGGCGTAGAGGCCATGGACTACAGCCTCGCGCTCATGGACCTCACCGTGTACGGACGCCAGGAGGCGTGGGAGGACTCGCCTGCGGGCTGGCCCATTTACCCCCTCGACGACGGCCAACCTATGCGTAGCAACGGGCGTCCGATATCCCAATGGCCGCGCCTTGAAGCCGGGCGCTCCGATGACCTGACGCTGAAATAGTAAGGGAGAGAGAGTAAATGAAAACACCACCAATTGTATCGGCGCCGGAATGGGACGCTGCGCTGAAGGAAATGCTCGTCAAGGAAAAGGAGCTCACCCGCGCCAAAGACGCGTTGGCGGCACAGCGCCGGCGAATGCCTTGGACCGCGGTGGAGAAGGAGTACGAGTTCGAAGGGCCCGATGGCAAGGCGAGTCTCCTAGATCTGTTCCAAGGCCGCCGACAGCTGATCGTCTACCGGGCGTTCTTTGGGCCGAGCACTTTCCACGGACCCGACGATCAAGGTTGGCCCGACCATGCCTGCTGTGGCTGCTCCTTGATGGCCGACCACGTTCCGAACCTGGCTCATCTCAACGCTCGCGACACCACGCTCGTCTACGCCTCGCCTGCCCCGCAGGCGGACATCGCACGGCTAAAGGCGCGGATGGGTTGGGAGCACATCCCGTGGTACACGATCACTGACGACTTCGACAAGGACTTCGGCGTCGACGAGTGGCACGGCCACAACGCCTTCATTCGCGACGGCGATAGCGTCTTCCGCACCTATTTCATCAACGAGCGCGGCGACGAGGCGTTCGTCACGACGTGGAGCTACCTCGACATGACCGCTCTTGGCCGCCAAGAGGATTGGGAGGATTCGCCGGAGGACTATCCGCAGACACCGCCCTACGAGTGGTGGGACTGGCACGACGAATACGGCACACACGAGCCGTCGCGGTGGTTCGAGGACGCTTAGCCGGTTGGTAGCACGCACCCGGTGGCTGTAGTCAACCGGTCAGGAGTGCCTGACGCGCGGGATTCGTTCACCAGACTCCCAAGCTAGGACGGGACGCTCGCCAACGCCTGAGCCACGCACTCGGCCCACCGGGCCTCGTCGACGACCACAAATGCCGAGTCGCCACCGAAGGCGCTGGAGATCACGAGATCAGGCGTAACCGTGCCCAGCAGCAGCACGCTTTCCCGGAGCTGACCGGCATCGCCGCGGCCGGGAACCAGGAACGTGGCCCACGAGCCTTCAGCGGTGGGGAACATGGTGTCGCCGGTGAACAAATACCTTTCCCCGCCGACCCCGGTGACCAGATAGCTTGTGCTGCCGGGTGAATGCCCCGGCGTGGGAAGCACCTCGACGCCGTTGTCATCGACGTGGCGCGTGGTACCGATGGGCACGTCGACGCGGCCGTGCTTTGCGATTACTTCGATCTCAGCTTCCGGTGCGTGCAGTCGGCGACCGAAACGCTTCTCGATCTGCGCCAGGTTCGGCCCCGCCTCGTCCTGGTGCGACAGGTACTGCGCTGCGACACCACCGAGGGCGTCGATCGCGTCGAAGTCCGCTTCCGTGGCGGGACTGTAGAAAAGCACGTTGCCGCGCGGACCACGCCACAGGTAGGCGTGCGTCGTGAGTCCCGGAAGAGGCGTGTCCATCCGGGTCTGCCAGAGATCTTCGCGTAGTTGAAGCATTTCGTGCGTCGTTGAAGTAGCCATGACAAGATCCTGCGACCTCAACTATTGTTGAGGTCAAGTCATTTCTCCCCGAACTTCGAAGCCAGGTGCCACCATCAACAGATGGCGTGCTCACACACCGCCGGCACGGCGGTCCTGACGACGGTCCTGACGGCGGTCGCCGCGTCGATCGTGTTCGCGCCCAATGCCTCCGCGGTCTGCTATTCCGCTGACTGCGTACCCAACGTCGAGCGCAACGTCGTAGAGGGAGCGCCTTGTGCTCCGGGCAAGTTCTTCAACTACGGGCTGGGCCCCACCGGCGCGACGTTCGTCTGCAACAGGGTCGGAGTTTGGACCCCCGCGGGCCCACTGGTCGGTGTGCACAACGTCGCAATGGACTGCCCGGAGCGAAATCTGTCCGCTCAAGGCTCTGATGGCGTGGCGTTCGTGTGCGCCGACATGGGTGGTGGCCACCTGCGGTGGGCCCACCGAATCGACACTGCGGAGTGATCAGAGCGTAGCGGCGATCCGGGCCGCCACGTCGGCCGCGACCTCGAGCGTCGTCGGGTCGGAGGCCGGGTGATAACAGTCCGCCGCCGGGTCGTAGGTCGCGCCCGCGATCGAGCCGTGATCCGCCGCCACCACCGCATAGTCGACCGGCCAGCCGTTACGCGAGAGCGTCTCGGCGAAACCGCGACTCACCTCGACGGGTACGACGTCGTCGTGCTCGCCGTGCAACAGCGTGAACGACACCGGGTCGCCGTCCAATTGGTCCGGCAGCCGGGCACCGGAAATCGGGTCGGCAACCATGAATGCCCCTGCGAGGCAGACGGTGTGGGTCACACCGAACTGTCCGGCGTGGATCGCCAGCCCCGCCGCCGCCAACCCGCCCATCGACCAGCCGACAAGTACCAACGGCTTACCGTCGGCGCGTTCCCGCGCATAGCCGGCCGACGCCAGCAGGTCCGCCCGGCCGCGGTCGTCGGCGTGCGAGTCCCAGTCGGCGAGCACGACGGCCGGGCCGTGCTCGTGCAAGCGTTCGGCCAGCGGTCGCATCGCGGCGCGCGAATCGGTCTGCGCGCCGTGCCACATCAGGACTGTCGGTTGGGACGCGTCGCCGAAGACGTCGGCGGACCGGCCGGGGGAGTACTCGACGGTGTGCACGGACTACGGAGTGCCCCGATAACCGCGAGGCCAACCGTGCCTGTCACCGCCGACGCGCATACCTGTCGACGAATCGTTGAAGGATGGTTCGCGGATATCGGACATCCCACTGGCGGGCAGCCGCTTTCAGCGATTCAGCCGACTCGGGCGGAAAGTAGCCGTGGTTCTTGTAGACGTCGATGCGAGTGATCATGCCGTCGAGGTCCAGTTCCGGATGAAACTGCGTGGCGTACACGTGACCCCCGACCCGAAACGCCTGCACCGGGCAGTCCCGCGACGAGGCGAGGCGCACCACGTCCGGCGGAAGCGAGGTCGCGCCCTCCCGGTGCCCGCCGAACGCGTCGAAGACGTCGGGCACCTCGGCGAACAACTCGTTATCGCGGCCCGCGGGCGTCACGGTCACAGTGAGCCCGCCGACCGGTTCCGGGTGTGTCCGGTCCACTGTCGCGCCGATGACCGTACCGAGGGTGCCGACGCCGTAACAGCATCCGAGGAAGGGGAAATCGTGGTCGACGATGCGGCCGATGAGCTCCAGCAACTCGGACTCGACCCGCCGCTGCGTCGCCGACTTCGATTCGGCGGTGTCGCTGACGTTGTAGGGGCCGCCGCCGAGGATGATGCCGGACCAGTCCGTCAGGTCGATGCGGCCCAACGACTCGTGGGTCAACCGGATGCGCCGCATGCCGCACGTGTCGAGGCCGGCGAAGCGCATCATCGCCCGATACTCCTCGTCGGCGGCTTCGTCCTCGCCGCGGATCGACAGCAGCAGGAACGGCTTAGACAGCACGGCACCCCGCGAACTCGGTGAGCCCGCGGGGTGCCGCGCGTCGTCGATTGCGCTCAGTCCAGTTCGAACCGATCGTTGTTCATGACCTTCACCCAGGCGGCGACGAAGTCCTCGACGAACTTGTCCTTGCTGTCGTCCTGCGCGTAGACCTCGGCGATGCCACGAAGCACCGAGTTCGAACCGAACACCAGGTCGTTGGCGGTGGCGGTCCACTTGGCCGCCCCGGAGGAACGGTCCCGACCCTCGTAGACGTTCTCGGCGGTCTCCGACGGCTTCCACTCCGTGCCCATATCGACCAAGTTGACGAAGAAGTCGTTGCTCAGCACGCCCGGCCTGTCGGTGAACACGCCGTGCTTGCTGCCGCCGTGGTTGACGTTGAGCACCCGCAGGCCGCCGATCAGCACCGCCAACTCCGGAGCCGTCAGGTCGAGCATGTAAGCCCGCTCGACCAGCAGCTGCTCCAACGGATTCTTCTCGCCCGGCCGCACGAAGTTGCGGAACCCGTCCGCCCGCGGTTCGAGCACCGCGAACGACTCCACGTCGGTGTTCTCCTGCGTGGCGTCGGTCCGACCCGGCGCGAAGTGCACATCGATCTCGAAACCACCGTCGCGGGCGGCCTTTTCGATCGCCGCCGAACCACCCAGCACGATCACGTCGGCCAGCGAGACCTTCTTGCCGCCGGTGGCCGAGGAGTTGAACTCCTGCTGGATGCGCTCGAGCACCGGCAGCACCTGTGCCAACTCGGCCGGCTCGTTGGCCTCCCAGTTCTTCTGCGGCTCCAGCCGGATCCGTGCGCCGTTGGCGCCGCCCCGCTTATCGGTGCCGCGGAAGCTCGATGCCGACGACCATGCCGTCTTCACCAGCTGCTGCACCGTCAGGCCGGAGTCGAGCAGCTTCGACTTGAGCTGCGCGATGTCCTGCTCGTCGACCAGTTCGTGATCCACCGGCGGAACCGGGTCCTGCCACAGCTGCGGCTCGGGAATCCACGGCCCGAGATAGCGGCTGATCGGGCCCATGTCGCGATGCATCAGCTTGAACCACGCCTTGGCGAACGCCTCGTCCATCTCCTCGGGATGGTCGAGCCAGCGGCGGGTGATCTCGCCGTAAATCGGGTCCTCCCGCATCGAGAGGTCGGTGACCAACATGGTCGGCTTGCGCGGCGGGCCGCCGAACGGGTCGGGAATGATCGCCTCGGCGTCCTTGGCCTCGAACTGCCAGGCGCCGGCGGGGCTCTTGGTCAGCTCGTACTCGTAGCCGTACAGGGTCTGCAGGTAACTGTTGTCCCACTTGGTCGGAGTCGGGGTCCAGACCACCTCCAGCCCGCTGGTGACGGTGTCGCCTGCCTTGCCGGAGCCGAACGGGCACTTCCAGCCCAATCCCATCTGTTCGATCGGGGCCCCCTCGGGCTCGGGCCCCATGCCTTCGTCCGAACCTGCGCCGTGGGTCTTGCCCAGCGTGTGACCACCGACGATCAGCGCAGCGGTCTCCTCGTCGTTCATCGCCATCCGGCCGAACGTCTCGCGGATGTCGTGCGCCGCGGCCAGCGGATCCGGCTTGCCTTCCGGGCCTTCCGGGTTGACGTAGATCAGGCCCATCGTGGTCGCGCCGTAGGGCTCGGCCAACTGGCGGTCACTGTCGTTGGTCCCGCCGTAGCGCTTGTCGGTGCCCAGCCAGGTGTCTTCCTGGCCCCACAGCATCTCCTCGGGCTCCCAGATGTCCTCGCGGCCGAACGCGAAACCCATCGTCTTGAAGCCCGACTGCTCCAATGAGGCGTCTCCGGCGTACGCGATCAGGTCGGCCCAGGAGATCTTGTTGCCGTACTTCTGCTTGATCGGCCACAGCAACCGGCGGGCCTTGTCCAGGCTGGCGTTGTCCGGCCAGCTGTTGAGGGGGGCGAAACGCTGGGCACCCTGTCCGGCGCCACCGCGGCCGTCGAAGATGCGGTAAGTGCCCGCGGCGTGCCAGCTCATGCGGACGAACAAACCGGCATAGCTGCCGTAGTCGGCCGGCCACCAATCTTGCGACGTGTTGATCAACTCGACGACGTCCCGCTTGAACGCCTCGAGGTCGAGTTTCTTGAACTCCTCGGCGTAGTCGAAGTCCTCGCCGAGCGGGTTGCCCTTCTCGTTCTGCTTGTGCAGCACCGACACGTCGACCTGTTCGGGCCACCAGTCCCGGTTCGTCAGCGGAGCGTGCGTCTTCGGCTTCGGCGAATCGATAACCGGGTTCTCGCTCTCACTGTGGCTGGCCGTCTTGGAGTCGGCGTGAGGCGGGCGAGCGTCAGAGGTATCAGACACAGCGTTCCTTCCGATCGGTTGTTTGGGCTGCGATCACGGTCGTGATCCGGAAACTTGCGATGCCGAGCAGTCCGGGCACAGGCCCCAGTAGATGACCTCGGCCTCATCGAGCACGAAGCCGTCCAGCGCGCCGTCGGGGTCCGACGGCGTCAGGCAGGGCGCTTCGCCGACGGCACAGTCGATGTCGGCGATGACGCCGCACGACCGGCACACGACATGGTGATGGTTGTCGCCGACGCGTGACTCATATCGGGCCACCGAACCGGAGGGCTGGATCCGGCGTACCAACCCAGCGGTGGTGAGCGCGGCAAGCACGTCGTAGACGGCCTGACGGGAGACGTCCGGGAGAGCGAGGCGGACCGCGCCGAAGATCGTTTCGGTGTCCGAATGGGGGTTGCCGTAGACCGCCTCGAGCACCGCGAGTCGCGGGCGAGTCACGCGAAGGTCGGCCGCGCGCAGCCGGTCCGCGTAGTCGGGCGTGGAAGGCACGCTGTCAATATGCCGCGTTATCTGGAATGAGTCAAGACTTGATTGGGCATGGCTTTCTGCGGCGTGTCGCAAATTCGGACAGGACCGTTGCTGCAGTGACCGAAGTGCCTCGTCGCCAACGTTTTTCGATGTCGCAGAGGCCGTGTCACGGGGTTTCCACGCTTGTTCCGGATACCGGCGCGGCTGGTACTGTTCCCAAGCTGCCGGGTCGGGACCGTCTGTGGTCAGGGGAGTGGACCACCCGGCGAGTGGACATCAGGCGAGACCCGAACGAGAAGCTACGGACTTCCGCGAAGAGAGTGTTGTGCGCACCGGCGAAATCAGAGCCCTTTCCGGCCTGCGCATCGTCGCCGCCGTGTGGGTGGTGCTGTTCCACTTCCGGCCGCTTCTAGAGGAGTCGGTGCCGGGCTTCCGGTCGGCGCTTGCGCCGCTGCTCAACTGCGGTGCGCAGGGCGTGGACCTGTTCTTCATGCTCAGCGGGTTCGTGCTCACGTGGAACTATCTCGATCGAATGGGGCCGTCGTTTTCGTGGCGGGCCACCGCGCGCTTTCTCTGGTTGCGGCTGGCCCGCGTATGGCCGGTGTACCTGGTGACGATGCATCTGGCGGCGTTGTGGATCATCTTCACCCTGTACATCGGCCACGTGCCGTCGCCGGCGGCCGACACTCTGACCGCCACGAACTACATCCGCCAGGCGCTGATGGTCCAATTGTGGTTCGTGCCGTTCTTCGACGGGTCCAGCTGGGACGGCCCGGCCTGGTCGATCAGCGCCGAATGGCTGGCCTATCTGCTGTTCGGCGCGCTGATCCTGGTGATCTTCCGGATCGCGCGAGCGACACGGGCGCGGGGCTTGATCGCGCTGGCCTTCGTCGCCACCATGCCGCCGATCCTGCTGCTGCTGGCCACCGGGCTGTTCTACACACCGTGGAGTTGGCTGCCGCGGATCGTCATGCAGTTCACCGCCGGTGCGCTGGTGTGTGCCGCAGTCCGCAAGCTGCAACCCAGCGACCGGACCCGGCGTGCGGCGGGGTACGCCGCAGTTCTGCTGGGCGGTGCGATCGTCGCCATCCTCTACCTGCTCGACGCCCACCCGCTGTCTAAGGTCCCCGACAGCGCAGGCCTGGTCGATGTGCTGTTCGTACCCTTGCTGTTCACGCTGGCCATCGGGTCGGGAACCTTGCCCTGGTTGCTGTCGCTGCGGCCGATCGTGTACCTGGGCCACGTGTCGTTCAGCCTGTACATGGTCCATGAACTGGTGCACACCACCTGGAACTGGATGGTGGCGCAATTCGAGCTGCAACTGTCGCCGGACCTCACGGGCAAGTTGATAATGGTTGCCTTGCTCGGCACCGCGCTGATCGGCGCGGTCATGCTGTACCACTTCGTCGAGGAGCCTGCCCGGAAATGGATGCGCGGCATGATGAGCGCCCCCACGCGTTCGGATACCCATGGCAAGTTGCACACCGTGTTGCACCCGCGCGAACGAGCAGAGGTGTTTTCGGCCCGCGCCGGATGACCACGCGAGTCGCTGCGGTGCTGGCGTCGTCGCAGCCCTACGCTGGAGCGGTGAGGCGCGTGGTGACGATTGTGCTGTCGCTCGCACTCTTGATCGTCGCGGGATGCCAGCATCGGGAACCACTGCGCGACAAAGAGATCGTCGAGCTCAACTTCGCGGTCAATCGCATCGCGGTGATCGGTGACTCGTACACGACCGGCAGCGACGAAGGCGGGCTCGACGCGAAAGGATGGCCGACACAGGCATGGCAGATCCTGGCTCGACAAGGGGTCGCCACCACGGCCGACGTCGGTGCCGAAGGCGGGGCCGGCTACGGCACCCGCGGTAACCGCGGCAGCCTGTTCGAGGATTTGACCGCCGCCACGGTGAAGCCCGACGACACCCTCGTGGTGTTCTTCGGTTCCCGCAACGATCAGCGTGTCGATCCCACCCAGCTGTCGATCCTCATCTACGGCACATTCCAGTTGGCGCGTCGGATCGCACCGTCGGCGCGACTGCTGGTGATCGGGCCGCCGTGGCCGACAGCCGACGTCCCCGCTGAGGTGATGCGCATCCGCGACACCCTCGAGTACCAGGCCGAGCTGGCGGGTGCGACGTTCATCGACCCGATCGCCGCGCGCTGGTTCGTCGACAGACCCGAGCTGATCGGCTCCGACGGCGTTCACCCCACCGATGCGGGCCACACCTATATGGCCGAGAAGATCGCGCCGCTCATCGGCGCGCAACTGCCGCGCGGCATCTGATGGTCCTCGGCGGACGCCTGTACCAGCTGCTGACGCGGGTGTTGTCGCTTCGGATCATCGTGATCGTGGCGGCGCTGTCGGTGGTGGCGCTAGTGATCACGCTGGGCGCATGGGTGTGGTTCGGCGTCACCAACGACCAATACAGTCAACTGGACCGCCGCCTCGACTCTGTCAGCAGCCTGGGCGACATCAGCACGCTGCTGCGCACCGCACAGCAGGTGGACGTCGACCCACCCATCCCGGACGGCGGGCTGGTGCGCACCGCGCGGGTTGACGGCGTCACCGTCTCCATACCCGAGGACGTGGTGTTGCCGAAGTTCGACATCGGCTACGCCGACACCACCATCGACGGCGTCGAATACCGGGTGCGGACATTCGCCGCCGGTGACGCGTTGATCGCAGTCGGCGCGCCGCTGGCCGAGACCCAGCGCCGCATCGACGAGTTGCACCGCCGGGTGCTGCTGATCTGCGGCGGCGTGATCGTGGGCACCGTCCTCGTCGGCTGGGTGATGTGGTCGATCATGATCAACCCGTTCCGCCTGCTCGCCCAGCAGGCCCGCGCGATCAACGCGCAGTCGAAACCCGACGAGGTTCAGGTGCGCGGCGTGCAGGAGGCCGTCGAGATCGCCGAGGCGGTCGAAGGGATGCTCGCCCGTATCGGCGACGAACAGCAACGCACCAGAGCGGCGCTGGAATCGGCGCGCGACTTCGCCGCGGTGGCGTCGCACGAGCTACGCACCCCGCTGACCGCGATGCGCACCAATCTCGAGGTGCTGTCCACATTGCAGATGCGCGACGAGCAGCGCCAGGAGGTGATCGCCGACGTGATGCGCACCCAGAGCCGCGTCGAGGCGATGCTCACGGCACTGGAACGCCTGGCCCAGGGCCAGTTGACCACCGTCGACGACTTCGTGCCCGTCGACATCACCGAGCTGCTGGACCGGGCCGCGCACGACGCGATGCGCAACTATCCCGGTCTGCGGGTGTCGCTGGCTTCGTCGACGACGGTGCTCATGTTGGGCTTGCCGGCCGGGCTGCGGCTCGTCGTCGACAACGCGATCACCAATGCGATCAAGCACGGCGGCGCCACCGAGATCCAGCTCGGCGCGGACAGTTCCGGCGAAGGCGTGAGAATCACCGTCGACGACAACGGCTCGGGGATACCGGAGGACGAACGGGCCGCGGTGTTCGAACGGTTCTCGCGCGGCTCGACCGCGGCACGCTCCGGTTCTGGACTGGGCTTGGCGCTGGTGGCCCAGCAGGCCGAGCTGCACGGCGGAACCGCGACAATGGAAACCAGCCCGCTGGGCGGCGCGCGGCTGGTGCTGAGCCTGCCCGCGCCGAGCTGAGGTGGTTAGCATCCCAAGATGGCGAAACTCGAGTTGTCGCGCGAATTGGCGTTGAGCCCACAGGACGCGTGGGAACACGTCTCGGACCTCAGCTCGCTGGGTGACTGGCTGGTGATGCACGAGGGCTGGCGAAGCGAGTTGCCCGACGAACTGTCGGTAGGCACCACCATCGTCGGAGTGGCCGGCGCGAAAGGCCTGCGCAACCGGGTCACCTGGACCATCAAGAAGTTCGACCCGCCCCAGCTGATCGAGGTGACCGGAAACGGCGTCGGCGGCACCAGGTATGGGCTGACGATGACCGTGGCTCCGACGAAGAAGGGCAGCGCCTTCACCCTCACCCTCAACCTCGGCGGCGCGCCGCTGTTCGGGCCGATCGGATCGGCGGCCGCGCGGGCGGTCAAGGGCGATATCGACCGGTCCATCCGCAAGTTCGAGGAGCTTTACGCTTGAGGTTGGAGCCTGAGGGCTTGAGCCTGAGGGTTGAGCCGGACGGCGGTTGACCCTGTGGGAAGCGGGTAACACCCTTCGATGTCCCAAACCATGGATCTGACTGTTCTGGACCCGCGTACCGGCGACATGGTGACCCGGATTCCGGTCACCGACCCCGCAGCCTGTGCCGAAGCCGTGGCGCGAGCGCATGAGGCCGCGCCGGCGTGGGCGCGTACCCCCGCGGCAGAACGGGCCGGCGCGCTGACGCGAGCGGCCGCTGCGGTCCGCGAAGCGGCAGCCGAACTGGCCGAGCTCAACGAACGCGAGACCGGCAAGCTGCGAGACGACGCGTTGGGCGGAGTCGACGCCGGCGCGGGCACGTTGGTGCAGTACGCCGAACTCGGTCCAGTGCACCGCGGGCGCAGCCTGCACGGGTCATGGGCCGCGACCGACCTGATGGTCCCGGAACCACGCGGTGTCGTGGCGGTGCTGACCCCGTGGAACGATCCGGTAGCCGTGGCGGCGGGTCTGCTCGGCGCGGCGCTGGTGACCGGAAATACGGTGGTGCACAAGCCAAGTGAGCGGTGCCCGGCAACCGGTCGGCGGTTCGCCGAACTCCTGGCCGAACAGCTTCCCGACGGTGTGTTGGAAATCCTCGACGGCGACGGAACGGTCGGTGCCCAGCTGGCCTCGGCGCAGGACGTCGACGTGGTGGCACATGTCGGCAGCAGTGCGGCCGGCCGGGCGATCGCGCGGGCGTGCGCGGAGCGCGGCGCCAAGACGGTGCTGGAGAACGGTGGCAACGACGCGTTGATCGTCGACGCCGGAGTGGATCCGCGGTGGGCGGCCGAGCAGACCGCGCTGGGCGCGTACGCGAACGCCGGGCAGATCTGCGTGTCGGTCGAGCGGGTTTTCGTGGTCGGCTCGATGGCCGACGCCTTCCTCGACGCTTTGGTCGACGAAGCGCGCGGATGGGACGAGCGGATCGGGCCGATGGTCGATCGGCAGCAGCGTGCGGTGGTGCAGGACCACGTCGACGACGCGGTCGCCAACGGCGCGCGGGCTTTGATCGGCGGCGAACCGCGACCGGGCCCGGGCGCGTTCTACCCGCCCACCGTGCTGGCCGACTGCACACCGGACATGCGGGTGTTTCGGGAGGAGACGTTCGGTCCGGTCGCGCCGGTGCGGGTCGTGCCCGACTTCGAGACCGCGCTGCGCGAGGCCGCCGACGATCGCTACGGGTTGGCCGCCACCGTGCTGACCCCCGACATGGCCCACGCGCAGCAGGCCTGGCGGGCGTTGCCGGTCGGCACCGTCAAGATCAACGACGTCTTCGGGGGCGCACCCGGCGGGGCGTCGCAACCGCGCCGCGCCAGCGGCAACGGGTTCGGCTTCGGACCCGAACTGCTCGACGAGATGACCGTGATGAAGGTCGTGCACTGGTCACCGCCGGGCAACTGAGCCGCGCTCTAATCCTCCTTACGGATCAACCGGCCCAGTGCCTCCCGGTCGGAGGCCAGCAGTTCCTCGATTCGCGGCTGGTTGACGTCGGCCACGATGATCTCCCCGACCTCCTGGTAAACGTCGCTGAAGATGCCGTGCGACTTCATCTTCTCGGTTTGGTAGATGTTGTCCTCGGTCGGCGTGACGTAGTAGACGATCTCGGCCTTGAACCGGTGAATCAGCCATAGGTGCACGACGCTCATCAGCCGCTTCTGGCGCAGCTTCTCGGCGAAGGTGTTCTGGTCACGCACCGTCAGGATGCTGCGGCCGTGCCGGTCCTTGATCGGGTCGACGATCACGTTGGCGAGCTTCTCGTCCTCGCCGTCACGCTCGCCGTAGATCCCGAGTTCGAGCACGTCCGACCCGGGCCGCGTCGGCCGTAGCTGCACCCGCAGCTTCTCATCGAGTTTGTAGTGCTCGCCCCACAGCGCCAGCCACTCCTCGAGCAGCTTCTTCGGCACCTCGGTCTGCACCAGATGCTGATGCTGGGTCGAGCCCTTGCCCATCGCCTTGGTGGTCGCCAAGCGGCCCGACGACGCAGCCAGCGCAGCATCGCTTCGCGGGCCGCCGACGAGCGTTTGCGGTGTGCGGTAAGGAGATTCGACAAGCCGCATCTTGCGCTGCAGCCGTGCTAGCGCGAGCATGCCGTCCTGTCGCAGTGCGGTGGCGAACTCCTCGGATGCGACGCCGTCGACCTGGTGCCCGCCATAGGTGATGAAGTTGAAGACGAAACCCATCTTTCCGAGTTCCACTGGGAACGCCCGCATCTCGTCGTCGGTCATGCCGGTGGTGTCCCAGTTGAAGGAAGGCGACAGGTTGTAGGCCAACATCTGGTCGGGGAACACGGCGTGGACCGCCTCGGCGAACTCGCGCGCGTCGGCGAGGTCGGCGGTCTTGGTTTCCATCCAGAGGATGTCGGCGAATGGCGCGGCGGCAAGCGACTTGGCTATCGCGTATGGGATGCCGCCGCGGACCTGGTAGTAGCCCTCCGGGGTCTTGGCGAGTTCGCAGTCCCAGCCGACCGCCGCGCCGAGCTCCCTGGCCTTCTCGCGCGCGGTGTACAACGGTGCGAGCCGGGCAAAATCGCGCCACTCCGTCACACTCATATCGAGTTGTTCGCCTTCACTCTCGCGGAACTCGAGTAGCTCGGCGACGGCCTCCCCATAGGTCATCAGCCCGGCATCGACCTGCCAGGCGTCGACGCACTTCGACTCGACCTCGTCGAAGATCTCGTCGATGGCCCCGTCCGGCCGGTCGTGGTACGTCGAGGCCGCCTCGGCAACGGCGTCGCCGATACCGTGGCGGTCCAGCCACGCGTTGGCGGTCGCGTACTCACCCTCGGGCAGCGCATAGAGCAGGTGGCCGTTGAGTTCGCTGACGCCCGCCTCGTAGAAGCGACGCATCATCGCCAGATAGCAGGACTTGTACGACGGCACCTTCAGATTCGTCACGCCCAGCAGGAACGGCTGGTCGCGCTCGTCGGCGCGGCTGTCGATCAAGTTGGCCGCCTCGGCATCCGTGCGGGCGACGATGATGCCGGGCACCTTCATGATGTCGAGTTGGAAACGGGCGGTGTTGAGCCGTTTGATCTGCTCGTCGGACGGCACGAGCACCTTGCCACCCTGGTGGCCACACTTCTTGGTACCCGGGCGCTGGTCCTCGATGTGGTAACCGGGCACCCCGGCCTCCACAAATCGGCGAATCAGGTTGCGCACGTGTGGATCTCCGCCGTGGCCGGTGTCGGCGTCGGCGATGATGAACGGGCGGAAGTCGACGGCAGGCGTCGCGTCGCGCTGCTTGTCCGACATTTGCAACCGCAGGTACTGCTGGTTGCGGTCCGCGGTGAGCAGCGCACGGACCAGACCGGCAGCCTCCTCGGGCACCTGGCTGAGGGGGTAGCTGGCGAGGTCGGGTCCCGGGTCCTCGGTCGTGGACCCTTTAGCCGACGTCGCCCAGCCACCGAGGTAGATGCCCTCGATGCCCATTCGTTTCATCGTGACGGCCTGCCCGGGCGAGTAAGGGCCGAACGTGGTGATGCTTTTCTTCTGCGCGAACAGTTCGCGAAGACGCGCGTAGAACGCGGTGGCGGCCTCACGCGCGACGATGTAGTCGGAGGCGATCGTGCCGCGCTGTTCAGCGACTTGGCGCGCTGAGTACAGGCGGGTGATCCCGTCGAATCTCGGGCTGTCGAAGTACCGCTGGGTGGCAGCGACCTCCTGCTCAAACGGGGTCTGAGGCGCGGCGTCCGTTTCGATGATGGCCATGAATTCACCCTACGGCGACCGCTTGGCTGACGCTGCCGTTATCAGCCGGGACGACCGCGCCAGATGCGCGGTGAGGTGCCGTGTACCCGGCGGAACTGCCTGGAGAAGTAGCCGGGGTCCGCTATCCCGACCCGACGCGCCACCTCCTGGATCGACAGGTCGGTATCGGCCAGCAGCCGGCGGCTCTCAGCCATGCGCCGTTCGATGATCCACTCCTGCACGGTGCGCCCGGTGCGCCGGCGCACCAACGTGGTCAGGTGGCCGGGCGTCATGCCGATCTCGGCGGCCACGTCGCGCAGCGAGAGCTGCGTGTTGTGCCGCCGGTCGATCACCGCGAACACCTCGGCGAGCACGGGTTCGCCGCTGTGACGCAAGTCGCCGACGACGTCAACGGCGAGGCGGGCGAGGTCGATAAGCAGCAGCGTGAGGTGGGCGAGTGCGGCCTGCCGGTAGCCGTCCTTCCGCTCCGTCAGCTCGGCTTCGATCGACCCGATCGCGGCGTCCCAGGCGCCGCGGCGGGCGGTAGGCAGCCGTAGTTCGAGCAGGCCGCCGGACTCACTGTGCAGGAATGGAAACAGCAGCGGATGCGCCCGCCACGCCGGCCACGGCGACTCGCCGTCCTCGCCCAGCGCCACGGGGTCGAAGAAGATTCCGACATCGCCACCGGAGCGGTCCACCCGGCTCGGATCGAGCACCGCACCGGCCGCCGCGACATAGACGAGCCCGGCCGACGAGACGTACCACAAGGCGGGAAAGTCGTGGATGTGGCGACCCCTTTCGAGCACCTCATCCCGGCCAGCGCGGACCACCGAGACCGGGGGTGTGTCCGGACCGGTCGGATACTGGTACATCGGTACGCCACTTCGATGCCTGACCAACCGGGATGCCAGCGCCATATGACGAAAGATAGTCCTAGTTTCTACAAATATCACCTAACTTAGTTAGGCTGCAGGCGTTCACGATGGAAGCATGACCGAAAATCATCCAAACTCCGTCGCCGGTGCCATGGGTAACCGACATGACTATCTACCCGCCGCGGGCCATGATGCATTTCTGCCGGGCTACGACCTGCTGACCCGATTATTGGGGATGAACAGGGTCTACGACGCTCTGATCAGCCGGGCCGAACTCGCGGCCGCGAGGTCGGTGCTCGAAGTCGGTTGCGGGACGGGAAATGTCAGTATCCGCGCGAAGCGCCGCTATCCGGCCCTTACGGCCGTCGGCTGCGATCCCGACCCGCGAGCGCTTACCCGTGCTCAACGAAAGGCCCGCGGATTGACCGGAATTCGGTTCGAGCGCGGCTACGTCCAGAAGCTCCCGTATGCCGAAGGCGAGTTCGACCGGGTGCTGTCGTCGATGATGTGGCACCATCTCGGTGGCGATGTGAAAAGCGAAGCCGCACGCGAGATCTTCCGCGTCCTGCGGCCCGGCGGCAGGCTGTACCTCGTCGACGTCGGAGGCGACATGACCGCCGACGACGGGCTTGCGGCACGACGCATGCTCCGCAGCTCGCATGTCGCGGGCAATCTCGGCGACGCGATTCCGCGGCTGTTGCGCAGCGTCGGCTTCGATTGCAGCGAGGTCGACACTCAACGGCATCGCTTCGTCGGCAGGCTCACCTATTACCGGGCTGTTCGCCCGGCGTGAGCCTGGCGACGATGTGTTCGGCGATCGCCAGCGCGGACGTCGCGGCCGGAGACGGCGCATTACGGAGTAGGACAACGCGATCGCGGATGCTGATCCGGAAGTCGTCGACGAGCCCGCCGTCGGCGTCGAGGGCTTGGGCCCGCACCCCCGCGGTGCCGGGCACCACGTCGTCGTCACGCAATGCGGGCACATAGGCCCTCGCGGCCGTGATGAACCGCCGCCTGGACAAGGAACCCGCCACCTCGCGGATCCCCGTGCGCCAGTGCCGCCGGGCGAAGCGCCAGAAGGCAGGCGCTCGCGCGATTTCAGCCGCATCCCGCATCGACACCGTGCGCCACGAGTAGCCCTCGCGCGCCAGTGCCAGCACGGCGTTGGGTCCGATCAGCACCTCACCGTCCACCCGTGGGGTGATGTGGACACCGAGGAAGGGATAGCGCGGGTCCGGCACGGGATAGACCAATCCGTTGACGAGATCGCGCCGGTGTGGTTTCAACGCATAGTACTCGCCGCGGAACGGCATGATCACCGGATCGGAGCCGTCACCGGCCAACTCGGCGAGCCGGTCACTCTGCAGACCGCCACACACGACGACCCGGTCGAACGCGGCCTCCTCGTCGCCGGCGGCCGTACGGGCGCTGACAACCACTTCGGCACTGCCCGGCCGCATCCCCGTTATCTGCTGTTGCAGAAGCACTTTCGCGCCCGCGTCGATCGCATCGGCGGCAAGTGCCCTTGTCACCTCGGCGTAGTCGACGATCGAGGTCGAGGGTGAGTACAGGGCGGCGACTCCCCGCACGTTGGGCTCGAGCTCGTTCAGCTCCTCGGCGCCGATGATCCGCACCCCTGGAACGCCGTTGGCCAACGCCCGCTGCTCGATGTCGGCAAGCCGCGCCCGCTCTTCGTCGGTGAGCGCCACCAACACCTTGCCGCAAGCGATCCGGCGGATCCCGCGCTCGGCGCAGAATGCCTCGAGGAGTTTCACCCCGCGACGACAGAGCACCGCCTTCTGCGAACCGGGTGGGTAGTACAGACCCGCGTGCACCACCCCGCTGTTGCGCCCGGTCTGGTGTTTCGCGAGGCGGTCTTCCTTCTCGAACAGCGTCACCCCGCAGTCCGGGCTGCGCCGCAGGATCTCGCGGGCCACTGCGACGCCGAGGATGCCGCCGCCGACCACTGCGACGCGTTCACTCATCGCTGGTCCAGCACGGGCATCGGAGGGGAGTAATCACTGTTCGGTTACGGTACTGCATCTCATTGACTTTGAGCCAGGCGCGAATTGGCAGCTTCGAAGGTCCAGACGGTACAAGTGATACAGCGCCATCGGTATGCGCAGTCGAGAAAGAGCAACGAACCATGAGACGCATCTACGCCTTGGTGATCGGTGTCGCCCTGTTGGTGACCATTCCCGGGGTAGCCGCCGCCGCACCGTCCCCGCGGTCCGCGGCCAACCAGCAGGCGGTTGACTCCGTCATCGCCCGCGGCCTGGCGCAGCGCGGTGTCCCGTTCTCCTACGGCGGGGGAGATGCGAACGGACCGACCAAAGGTAGTGGCACGGCCGAGAACGTCGCAGGGCTCGACCGCGAGGGTCACGTCGTCGGCCTCAACCCGGCAGTCAGCACCGTCGGTTTCGACGCCTCCGGTCTGATGGTCTATTCCTTCGCCGGCATCGGGGTGAAGCTGCCGCGGTCGTCGGGCGCGCAGTACACCGTCGGACAGAAGGTGTTGCCGTCGGAGGCGTTGCCCGGCGATTTGATCTTCTACGGCCCCAACGGAAACCAGAGCGTCGCGCTGTACCTCGGCAACGGGCAGATGCTGGAGGCCACCGAGCCTGCTGTCACCGTCTCGGCAGTGCGCACCAACAACATGGCGCCGTACCTGGTTCGCATCATCAAGTGAGAGGCAGGCCTCGACGCTATGTCACGCTACGCAACTGCCACGCTTCTCCACCCGGAAGCATAGAAGTCCGCAGTCGACGACCGCGTGGTCCGCGCAGTCTCCAAAGATGACGGCCTCGGACCGCATCAGCCGAATTCACCTGCCTACCAGGCATTTGACGGTTTCGCCGATTCCGTTGCGGTGATGCATCGCGCGGAGGAGCATCGATACCAGCAAGACGTCCACTGCACAGCGGCTGCTGACCGCGGACGTCCGAGGGAATGGCGGAACGATGCCCACATACGAGAAGGTCGTTGTCGGCGTACATGACAGCGCCAGCGGCCGCCGCACCGTTGAGCTCGCGGCGTCACTGAGTACCGAGACGGCGGCTCGGCTCGTCCTCGTCGCTGCCTACGGCGCCGGAGAGCGTCGGCCGCATGAAAGCGGTTCCTACCTGGAAGCCGGCCCTGGTCCGGCCGAGTTGGCCCTCAAGCGCGCCCTGGAGATATGCGAGGCGTTCGGAGTTGACAACGCCGAGACGCATGCGGTCGCGGGCGATCCGGTGACAGTGCTGGTCAACGCCGTGCGGGAGCACCAGGCGCCCGTGCTCATGGTGGGTAGCCACGGGCTGGCAACGCTGAGTGGCCGATTGCTGGGCTCTGTCCCGGGCGGGGTCGTCCGGGAGGCCGAGTGCGACGTCTTCGTCGTGCAGACCACCTCTCAGCGCTGGCGCGTCCGCCTGCGGAGGCGGCCGTCAAGTTACCGCCGCACGGTCCTCGTCGGCGTGCACGACACCCCGCGATCGAGGGCCGCGCTGGACAGGGCGGCCAAGCTCTCCGTCGATTTCGACGCCGACCTGATCCTCTTCGGAGCCTACGAGGAACTCTTCCGACCCACGCTGGAGAACGCCATCAATGCCCTCGACGACGAGAGCTACTTGGTTCAGGGCTCTTTCTCGATCGAGTCCGTGCTGAAGGACGCCGAGCGCCACGCCCGGGCGCTCGGTGCCCGGGTGGCCGAGCGCGTGATCGTGGCGGGCGACCCGATGAAGGGTCTGCTCAAGGTCGCCGACAAGACGGGTGCCGACCTCATAGTGATGGGCAACCACCAGCTCACGGGCCGGATGTCGCAACTCATCGGGTCCATCAGCGAGCAGGTGACGCGCAGGACCCCGACCCACGTTCTGCTGGTGCACTGACAGCGCGCGGCGGTAGGGCGGCCGCTAGCCTCGGATTACCCTTGGCGGACAGGTGCTTTCGGTATCAGCTTAGAGCCTGCGAACCCCGTCGGCGACGGCATGCAGCTTGTCGGGATTGGCGATGTTGTGGATTACCGCAATACGGCCGGTGTCGTCGAGATCGACGGTGAGAGTGGCGAGCACGCGGCCGGCGCCGCGCAGCACGATCCCGGGCGCACCGTTGATCTCCACGACTTCCGCTGTCATATCGCTGATTTCGACGCCTTCGTACGGGCGTTGAACCGTTCCGGCGATCCAGCGTGCGACCTTTTCTGCACCGATCAAGGGGCGCATCGCCTGGCGGACCTTGCCACCGCCGTCGGTCCACAACGTAACCTCAGGCGCGAGTAGCTCCATCAGCGCATTGATATCACCACCCACGCTCGCGGCGAAGAACCGCTCGGTGGCCTGCCGCTTCTTGGACCGGTCGGCC
The DNA here is from genome assembly GCF_001499985.1 of Mycobacterium sp. IS-1556. Classification (NCBI taxonomy): domain Bacteria; kingdom Bacillati; phylum Actinomycetota; class Actinomycetes; order Mycobacteriales; family Mycobacteriaceae; genus Mycobacterium; species Mycobacterium sp. IS-1556. Next base: position 341,398 of record NZ_LQIM01000038.1, on the reverse strand, counting down.
TCGAATCGCGGCCTGCGGGCCTGCACGTGTCCGCGAGCGCGATGCGCGGCCTGCCGCACCGCGGACTCGGAACGCTCCACGGCTTCGGCGATTTCGCGGTAGCTGAAGTCGAATGCCTCTTTGAGCACGAACACCGCGCGTTCCAGCGGGCTGAGGGTCTCGAGCACAACGAGCATCGCCATCGATACCGAATCGACGGCGACAACGTCGTCGGAGGCGTCGGATTCGGTCAGGATCGGCTCTGGAAGCCACGGCCCGACGTACGTTTCGCGCTGACGCTGCGTTGCACGCAGCCGGTCCATCGACAGGTTGGAGGCGATGCGGGAAAGATAGGCCTTGGGATCGGAGACCATTGCGCGATCGTCGGCCGACCACCTGAACCACGCGTCCTGCACCACATCCTCGGCGTCGGCGGCCGAGCCGAGGATGCGGTAAGCGATCGCGAACAACAGGTTCCGGTGGTCGGCGAATGTCTGCTGATCGTTCACCGGGTGGCCCTGCCGCCGCGGCGCCACATCGCAGCGCCGAGTGCCGGAATCAGTTTCACCAACCGATAGGTCGACCACGGGCTCGAGCTCACCGTCTCTTTGTACGCCGCCCCCATTCGGCCGGCCAAGTAGAACCGGCCCGGCGTGTCATCGGCGTGGGTGAACTGGATCACCGCGTCGTTACGGCCCAGGCTCACCGGCTGGTGAATGTAGCCGAAGCGGAACCGCCTGGGCTGCTTGCCTTTCAGCTCCCGGGCGATGGAGGCGGCGACGTGCATCGCGGTGGGGATGCCGCTTTGGCAGGTGCCGTGGATGACGCCGTAGCCCTGGCGAACTGCGGCCGCGTCGCCGACGGCGTAGACGTTCGGGTGCGTGATCGACCGCAGCGACTCGTCGGTGACGATGCGACCATGGTCGTCCACGGCCAACCCGCCCGCCGCCGCGACCAGGGAGACGCGCACGCCCGCCGTCCATAGGACCGCCTGTGCGGTGATGACCTCACCGTCGCCGAGCGCGACGCCGTCCGACATCACCTTGACGACGTCGACTCCGGCTCGAACCCGAACTCCGAGCCGCTCAAGACCAGCATGCAGGCGCACCTGTGCGCGGGCGCCCATCATCGAGCCGGGTTCCTGCCGGCTCAACAGGACAACGTCGAGTCCGGGGTGCTGTTCAGCGATCTCGGCGGCTGCCTCGATGCCGGTCAGTCCGCCGCCAGCGACCACTACCGTGCCGTCATCCCCGAGCCGAGCCAGCTGGTCGGCGAGCAGCTGGGCGTCCTGCGCGCTGTTGAGGGTGTAAGCGAACTCGTCGACCCCGGGCACCCTGACGGTGTCGGCGACGGAGCCCAGCGCGAAGACCAGGGTGTCGTAGCGCAGCGTCGTCGCGTCATCGACCCGAACGGTCCGCGCCTGCGCATCGAAGCCGGTCACCCAGCCCTGGACGAATTCGACACCGGTGCCCGCGAGCTGGTCCGGAATCTGCAGGTCGTTCAATCGCTGTCCGGAGGCGACCTGGTGCAGACGGAGCCGTTCGGTGAACCGGGCCTGCGCGTTGACCAGCGTGACGCGCACGTCGTCGCGGCGCTTCAGGCGCCCGGCCAGCCCGGTCGCCGCCGCCATACCGGTGTAGCCGCCGCCCAGGATCACGATCTCGTACATGGTGCTGCCTTCCTTGTTCGGTGATTGACAACCCCAAGACGTATGCAGGCACCCGATTTGTGACATGTCGGCGCTTTGACGCGGCCTTCTGATAAAGAGGACGGGTGACGTCGACACTGGAATCCGCCGAGAGCATCGCGGGGCGGGTCCGCACCATGCGCGAGACCGTACAGGGCGAAGCCGGGGAGTCGGAGCGGCTGCGCACGCTGAGCCCGGCGATCGTCGAGGCGATGTGGGATACCGGTCTGATGACGGCGTTCAATCCGGCACCCGCAGGCGGGGTGGAACCGTCCTTCGCCGAGATGATCGAGACCTGGATCGAAATGGCATGGCAGGACGGATCGTTCGGGTGGATCGGGATCGCCAACCTGCCGTCGTCGTTCGCCGCGGCCGCCTACCTGCCCGACGCGGGATTCGCCGAGGTGTTCACCGCACACGACAATCGCGTGACCATGGGCGGGCAGTTCTTCCCCAATGGTCAGGGCACCGCCGTACCGGGCGGTTACCGGCTGACCGGGTCGTGGAGCTTCGGGTCGGGGATCGGGCATTCGCACTATGTCGCCGCGGGCTTCCTGCCGATGGACGGCAGCGAGATGCGCTGGGTCAGCGAAGGTGTGCCGGACATGCAGGTCGCGGTGCTGCCGCGCGAGCAGGTGAGCTTCAACGACGGCTGGCATGTGCAGGGGCTCAAGGGTACGGGCTCCTACGACTACAGCGTCGAGGACGTCTTCGTGCCGGCCGAACGGACTTTCGCGTTGTTCACCCGCGAACCGCTGCGCGGATCGTCGCCCGCGACGAGGATGGGGATGATGCCGGTCACCGCCGCCGGCCATGCGTCCTGGGCACTCGGGGTGGCCAAGAGCATGCTCGACGATGTCCAAGAGCTTGCCGCGACGAAGTTCCGGATGAGCGACATGGCGTCGCTGGCCAGTCGGCCGACCTTCCAGAAGGGGCTGGCCCACCACGTCGCTGCCTGGCGGGCGGCGCGGCTGCTGGTGCTCGACGCCTTCGAGACGGCCGAAAGCGCTGTCGCGGCGGGCGAGGATCTGACCCCGGCCCTGCGCGCAGACATGCGGGTGGCCGCCGTATACGCCACCGACGTGGCCCGTCAATGTGCGGAGTGGGCGCATCTCGTCGCGGGCACCAGCTCGATTCGCGAGGGCACCCGCCTGGAACGAGCGTTTCGCGACATGTACACCGGCACCCAGCACGCGTTCATCAGCGAGAAGGTGGCCATCGACGCGGCCCAGATCTGGCTCGGCGTCATCGACGACCAGTTCGGTCTGTAATCAGCCGGTGCGCGTGACGAACTCGGCGATGATGCGACCGAGTTCCTCACCCCGTTGCTCCTGGACGAAATGGCCGGCACCTGTCACGGTCGTGTGAGGTTGGCCCTTCGCACCGGGAACGTGGTCGGTGAACACCTTGTCCCAACCGCGCGTTGCCGGATCGCCGTCGGAGTACGCGGTGAGGAACGGCCGCCGCCAATCACTCAGCGCGGCCATGGTGGCGCGTCCGATCGCAGCCCCGCGATCGTTGCGCGTCAACGGGATCAACGCGATCATCTGACGCAGCCCGGCCGTGAACCTACGGTCGGGGAACGGTGCGTCGTAGGCGGCGAGGACATCTGGGCTCAACGGCCCGGCCACCGCGTCGAGGAAGACGCTCGGGACCAATTCCGGCGAGCGTTGGTAGTACGCCACATAGTCGAGCAGAGTCTCCTGGTGGATGACCTGTCCGTCACCGAGCGCGTGGTGCGGCCACTCCAGCTTCCCCGCGAGGTCGGGTTCGCACGTGTGCAGGATGGTGTTCGTCGCGACGACGCGCGCGAATCGGTCGGGGTCGCGTGCCAGCACGCTGAGCCCGATGGGTCCGCCCCAGTCCTGCACGACCAACGTGACATCCGAGAGATCCAGTCGGGTGATCGCGCTGTGCAACCAGTCGATGTGCCGGTCGAACGTGTAGTCCGTCGGGTCGGTCAGTTTGTCGGACCGGCCGTAGCCGATGTGGTCCGGCGCAATCACCCGAAGCCCAGCGGCGAGCAGCACGCCGATGACGTGCCGGTAGAGATACGACCAGGTGGGCTGCCCGTGGAGCAGGACGACGACGGGCGCCTCGGCGGGGCCTGCATCGACGTAATGCATTCGCAGTGGGCTGACTCCGCGCGATTCGACATCGACGTAGCGGGGCTCGAACGGATAGTCGGGCAGCACCGCGAAGCGCTCGTCCGGGGTTCTGATCACGGTCATCGGATCACCGTGGAGTCGAGGAGACCGTCGACTACCATGGCGCGCAGCGTCTTTCGGTCGAACTTTCCGCTGGGCAGCGTCGGAACCTGCTCACTGGTCACCGAAACCCAGCGGGTCGGCACCTTGTAGGCCGACAGGTGCGCGCGGGTGTAGGCGGCCAGCGAATCGACATCGATGCCGGCGCCGACGGGCACGACGACCGCACAGACTTCCTCGCCACGCGTGGGATCGTCGATGCCGAGCACGAGACACTGCGCGACGTCGGGGAATTCGCCGATGACGGCCTCGACCTCGAGTGGCGACACGTTGGCGCCCGCGGCCTTGATCAGCTCGGTGGTCCGTCCCACGTAGAACAGTCGCGGGTCCCCGTTGCGGCGGTAGACGCGGTCACCGGTGTGGTACCAACCGTTTGCGTCGAACGTCTCCCACCGCTCCCGTTTGTTGTAGCCCGCCATCACGCCGATGCCGCGGACGAGCAGTTCGCCGACCGCCCCGTCGGCGACGTCGTTGCCGTCCTCGTCGACGATACGCATGTCGGTGAACGCGAAGCCGCCCGCCGTCTCGGACATGGTGCGGTGCACGGGAAATCCGTCGGGCACATCGACCATCGCGATGTCGAGCGGCCCGTCGCGCAGCATCGGCGCACTGCTCAGATCGCGGTCGCCGAAGCTCGGGTGCTCACGCAACCGCTGGGTGAACGCCGGCCATCCGACGACGCCGGCGGCCCGCTCCCGTTCGATCAGGTCCAGCGCGGTCTCGGCGTCCAGGCGTGGCATCGCGAGCACGGTGACGGGTTCGTGCAACGCCCCGGTGGCGGCGAGCAGCCCGCCGACCCAGAAGAACGGCATCGCACACAGGATCCGTGTCGGCCCTTCGCTTTTCGCCACCGCGCGGATCGCGCTCGGCCACGTCGACGTCTGCCGCACCAGCGTGCCGTGGGTGTGCACGACGCCTTTCGGGTCCGCGGTCGAGCCCGAGGTGTGGATGACGACAGCGAGATCGGCGGGGGAGACCTCGGCCTCGGCGGCGCTCAGCAGTTCGGCGGTGACACCCTCGGCATCGTCGTCCCACCGGGTGGCCCAGTCGGGAACCGGATCGTCGACGAACACGATGCGGCGCAAGTACGGCGCGGCCGCCAGGCCCAGCCGCCCGGCCGGCTGGGCTGCCAACTCGCGCCAGGCCGCCTCGAAACGCTCGGCGACATCGATGGTCAGTACCCGGCTGGGAGCGATGAGCACCGCGATGTCGGCCAGCCGTGCCACTTTGGCGATCTCCGCCGGGGTGTAGAGCGTGCTCAGGGGCACGGCCAGCGCGCCGATACGTGACACCGCCAGCCACCAGATGACCCAGTCGACCCCGTTCGGGAAGAACAGCCCGACGCGGGTGCCCTTGCCGACGCCCTCGCGCAGCAGCCATTGCGCACGCCGCGCCGAGCGCTGCTGCGCCTCGCGGTAGGTGAGCCGATCCGCCGGGGTGATCAGATAGAGCTGCTCGCCGAACTCGTCGCAGGCGTGGTCGAGGAGCGCGGGAACGGTCGGGCGTGGCTGCTGTGTCACGCAGCGATTGTCTCCGACGACACCGGGCGACCGCACGAGGCGGCCGCCCAGCGACGTCTGCGGACCTCAGGCGCCCAGCGTGGCCTGGATGTCGCCCTTCATCGCGTTCAGCTGCGAACCCCAGTAGCCCCACCCGTGGGTGCCGTTGGCCGGGAAGTTGAACGTGCCGTTGCTTCCGCCCGCGGCCTCGTAGGCCTGCTGGAAATTCTTGTTGCTGTCCAGGGTGATGGTCTCGAGGAACTGGCCGGCGATGTCCCCGCCGCCGCCGAGTTCCGACGGGACGCCGTTGCCGCAGTACACCCAGATGCGGGTGCCGTTGCTCACCAACCGGCCGACGTTGACCGTCGGGTCGTTGCGCTGCCACGCCGGTCCGCCGGGCGGGCCCCACATCGCGGTGGCGCTGAACCCTCCCGCGTCGCGCATCGCGACGCCGACCAGCAGCGGCCAGACGCCGTCGGACAGGTTCAGAAAGCCCGACAGCGATGCCGCATAGCGGAACTGACCCGGGTGGTAGGCGGCCAGGATCAGCGCCGCACTACCCGACATCGACAGACCCACGACGGCGTTACCGCTAGACGAAATGCCCTTGTTGGCGGCCAGATACGCCGGCAACTCGGAGGTGAGGAACGTCTCCCACTGATAGGTGTAGGTGCCGCCGTTGCCCACCGCCGGACTCTGCCAGTTGGTGTAGAAACTCGACATGCCGCCGACCGGCATCACCACCGAGAGCCCCGACTCGAAATAGTTCTCGAACGCCGCCGTCTCGATGTCCCAGCCGCTGTTGTCGTCACGGGCGCGCAATCCGTCGAGCAGATACACCGCATGGGTGCCACCTCCCTGGAATTTGACCGGAATGTCGCGGCCCATCGCGGCCGACGGGACCATGAGCGTCTCGACCGGCAGACCCGGTCGCGAGTACGCCGCGGCGGTGGACGATCCGCCCGCCACCGCGACCAGGGCCGGAATCATCAGGGCCACCGTGGCGCCGGCCATCAACCGGCGCACCCAACTGTGTAGCAATGTCATCGCCTGGACTTTCCTGTTGAGGGATACCGCCGAGCGGTCGTTGCGGATGTGGCCGACCGGCGCCGGTGGCCGGCTGCCGAGTAGATGCTGCTGCTTCACACCTGCCGGATATGGGGAGAACCCGCCGCGCAACCGCTGCTGACTGTTTGTCGGCACCGGGCACCACCGCGTTACGAAACCGTCGATTGCAGCGCCGTGAGCGTCACCAATCGGTAATCGCCGACTTTCTGCGGCGCGCCGACGCAGCGAATAGCGTCGGTGCCGAGAACGAGGATGCCGAGGCGAGTGAGATGAGACGGGGCTACGACCTGGTGATCGCGGGCGGCGGACCGGCCGGGGCGGCGGCGGCTTGGCAGGCGGTCCGCACTGGCGCACGCGTCGTTGTGCTCGACAAGTCCACGTTTCCGCGCGACAAACCGTGCGGCGACGGGCTGACACCGCGCGCCGTGAGCTTCATGCAGAAAATGGGATTGGCCGAAGAAGTCGCGCGGTTCCACCGTGTGAACGGTGCCAAGGTCTTCAGCCCGAGCGAATGGAACCTCGCGTTTCCACGCCGCCCGGGGATGCCCGACCACGGCTACGTGGCTCGCCGTACGGACCTCGACACGCTGCTGCTCGAACGGGCCCAGACCGCCGGCGCCGAAGTGCGGCAGGGCGCGGAGGTCGTCGCTGCGATCGTCGATCGCGCCGGCCGCGTCGCCGGTGTCACACTTCGAGGCGGCGAACACGTGCGGGCGGACGCGGTGATCGCCGCCGACGGTGCCTATTCACCGGTCAAGCGTGCGCTGAACCTCGACTCGAGGTATCACGGGTATTCGGCGATCGCGATTCGCGCCGAGATGCCCGTCGACCGACCCGACACCGATACGCTCGACATCTACTTGAAGCTGACCTTCGACGGGGACCAACTGCCCGGCTATGGCTGGCTGTTCCCTTTGGGCGGCGGGCGAGCCAACATCGGCCTGGGCTACTGCACCAGTTACAAGAACTGGCACCGGATCAACGCCACGGCCCTCCTCGACGAGTTCTTGGCCGGACTTCCGCGCGACTGGAAGCTGCCACCGATCGACGACCTGAAGAAGTCCAAGGCGCTTCAGGCGTGGCGGCTGCCGATGGGTTTCACCGCCTGGCCGCCATGGCGGCCGGGTGTGCTGTTCGCCGGTGACGCCCTCGGAGCCGCCAGACCCGTTTCGGGAGCGGGCATTTCGAAGGCGCTGCAGTCCGGGATGGCCGCAGGGGAGTGCGCGATTGCGGCGTTGACTAATGGCGGGCCCGACGACTTCACGAACTACGCGCAGCGCGTCGAGGCGGACTGGGGAAGGCAGTACCGTCTGGGCCGGTTCTTTCACCGGGTGGTCGGCGTCCCGGCCATCGCGAATGCCGGGATCAAGGTCCTTGACACGGTGAGCCATCCAGGTGTGCGGTCACACCTGCTGTTCTGGGAGGGATGGGGCAATCCGGACGCCGCGGCTAGCCGTGACGCCTACGCACATATGCCTTGAGTTCGGCCGACAGGGCATCGGCCGTGAGCAACTGTGGGAGCAGCGACGGGTCGGACATCCGTGCGCGGAAGGCCATCTCGATGGTCACGTCGTGTTCGGGGTGGGCCTCGACGACGATCTCGTCACCCGCGCGCACCGTCCCCGGCGAGATAACCCGAAGATACGCACCGGGTTTCGCGGCTTCAGTGAAGGTCTTGATCCAACGGTCCAGTTGCAGAAAGGCCGAGAACGTGCGACACGGCGTGCGCGGCGCGGACACTTCGAGCAGCAGCCCATCGGTGCCGACGCGCCACCGTTCGCCGATCCGCGCCTGCGTGACGTCGACCCCTGTCGTGGTGAGGTTCTCGCCGAACATGCCGTTGGTGAGTGGGCGATCCAGCCGGGTTTCCCAGTCGTCGAGGTCTTCTCGGGCGTAGGCGTATACCGCTTGGTCGTCTCCGCCGTGCAGCTTCGGATTACCGATGGTGTCGCCGACGAGCCCGCTGCCCAAGCCGCCCCTCATCGGGCCCGGCGCGCGCACCATCACCTCGTGGGCGGCGGCTACCTTGTCGATGCCCGTCGATCTCGACGGCGCGTCCGGATTCACCCGTACTCGAGCGACATTCACCGACAGCACTTTCGTCACCCGCACAGGGTAACGGCGGCCGGCGCGGCGACTCGGAACGCAGAAAGTTACTTCACCATCTCTACTACGTAGCGTAGTATCCACGACGAAGCTGCCGACACCAACGGGAGGTGCGACCGTGAAGTGGAGTTTCGCCCAGGTCGGTCTACTGGTCATCGCCGTCTTCCACGTCATCCAGGCGGTGATCGGCTTCATCGTCGAACCGAGCTTTGCGACCGGCCCGGATGCGCCGACCGCGCAGATCCTCGGAATGGACTACAACGGCTGGCATGCGGTCGCCGGGTTGGCGCTGTTCGGGCCGGGTCTGGTTTTCGCGATGCGCAAGTCGTGGTCGGTGTTGTATCTGCTCGTCGCGGCGGTGGCCGGCGCACTGCCCGGGATCTGGGCGTTCTTCTCGCACCAGGTCGCCTACGTGTTCACGTTCCCCAACAACATCACTGACGCGGTCGTGCACCTGGTGACCGCCGCGGTGATGATCGCGGTCGCCGGTATTCAGATCCGCATGGATGGAGGCTTACGCAACTCGCTTGCCGATCTGCGTCGGGGACCGTGATCGGTGTCCGAACTTGACCTTCGCTGAACGCTCAGCCGGAAGCGTCCTGGTCGTCAGCCGAGGGCACGCCTTCCGGCGGAGGCGTGGAATATGCCGGAGCGGTCGGCGGCACCGCCTGTCCAACGTCGTCGCCCTGTGGCGTTTCCTCCGCGGGCTGTTCCGGTGAGCTCATCGATTCTCTCCTGGTCCATCAGGTTTCCTGCACTGCGATACCCAGTGACCGGCTGAGGAAACCGCTCGGTAGTTGGGATCGGTAGCCGAACACTCTTCGTGTAATTGCCCCGACGGCGCCTTGCGCGGACGACGATGAGCACGAGGGACAGACATGACCGCAACTTCCAACCCGAAGCGAACCCTCGGCGCTGTGCTGATGTCGGTAGGCGTCGCGATCGCCGGTGTCGGACCAATGGCGGGCACTGCTCAGGCATTTCCGGGCCGCCCGGTCCCGATGCAGGCCTGGCCCGGGTGCCCGGATGAAAGTCCCGCGGGTCCATGTCGCTGGTGTCCGGGGGATCCTCCGGTGCAGACCGGCAATCTGCGGGTGAACCCGGTGGTATGGGACGAAACCGTTTGTCACACTTACTGGTACGTCTACCACGGGCAGGGCAACGTCGCTCAGAACATCTTCGAAGGAGAGGCACCACCGCCGCCGCCTCCGCCGCCTCCCAACCTCACTCCGCCGCTTCCGCCCGGATGGTGCTGGTCACTGTTCCTTCCCGGGCCCTGCCCTTGAGGACGACGAGAGCCGAATATCTTTGCGTGACAATGCAGTACGTTTTCGGACGCCGGGTGCCGGTATGGTTGATCGACATGCGGCACTCGACGTTCGGTCACTCGGACTGCGAGCGGATCGCGGATGGAGTGTTGGCACAACCTGTCCTGGCCCTCACCAGCCTGGCGTACGTGGCCGCCGGGCTGGCCGTTCTGTGCTGGGCCCTACGGGGTAGGGGAGTCCTGGCGCCAGCGGCTGGAGCCGCGCTTGTCGCAGTGGGTTTCGGCAGCGTCGTCTACCACGGCCCTCAGCCGTCGTGGGCGGGGCTGGTCCACGACTGGCCTATCGTCGCCGCGGGGGCGCTGTGCATGGTCGGCTTGGCCCGCGGCGTTCGCGGGAAGCGGCGGTCGGCGTGGATCACAGCGGCAGGTGTCTTCATGCTCGGTGTGGCGGCCTATGTCGCAGGCCGATCCGGCTCGCCGCTGTGTCGACCCGACAGCCTGTGGCAGTACCACGGCGTGTGGCATGTCCTGTCGGCCGCCGCAGGGGGAGTGGCCGCCTGGGCCATGGTGTCCGCCCGAGGGCCGGCGCAGGTGACAGTTGCGGGCGACTAGCGGCAGCGCTGGGTGCGGCACTGCGACGCGGCGTCAGTATCCTGCACCTCAATGGCGCTAGATCGAACGCCCGGCAATGGTCGCGTCCGTCGTGGTTTGCGAAGTGCACTGCGCGGTCGACGCGATCCAGCGCCCATCGCCGGGCAGCGGCGGCGCCGTTCGGACGGCATGGGCGACCTGCACACCCGCAAGGTCCTCGATCTGACGATCCGCCTCGCCGAGGTGATGCTCTCCTCGGGGTCAGGTACCGCCGACGTCGTCGCGACCGCTCAAGACGTGGCGCAGGCCTACCGCCTGACCGACTGTGTCGTCGACATCTTCGTCACCACGGTCATCGTGTCGGCGTTGCCGACCGCGGACAGTCCGCCAGTCACCATCGTCCGCGGCGTGCACGCTCGTTCGACCGACTACACCCGACTGGGTGAACTCGACCAACTCGTCCAGCGGATCACCTCCGGCGGTGTGACGGTCGATCAGGCTCATGAGGCGATGGACGAGCTGTCCGAACGGCCACATCCTTATCCGCGTTGGCTGGCAACGGTGGGATGGGCGGGCTTCGCCCTGGGCATCGCGATGCTGCTCGGTGGTGGCTGGTTGACCTGCATCCTGGCCGCCGTGACGTCGGCTGTCATCGACCAGGTGGGCCGCAGGCTGAACCGCATCGGCACGCCGTTCTTCTTCCAGCAGGTGGCCGGAGCAGCGATAGCCACCTCGGTCGCCGTGGCGGCTTACCTCTACGCCGACTTGGGTCCGACGGTCATGGTCGCAACCGGAATCGTCATGTTGTTGTCCGGGCTGACATTCGTGGGCGCGATGCAGGACGCGGTGACCGGCTACATGCTCACCTCGCTCGCCCGGCTCGGGGAAGCGGTGCTGATGACCTCCGGAATCGTCGTAGGGATCCTCGCGGGTTTGCAGATCGCCGAAATCGCTGGCGTCTCCATCTCGTTGCACGTCGACGCGACGGAATCCTTCATCGCGCCGAGCCGACCGTTGTCCATCTCTCTCGCAATATTCGGCGCGGCGCTGGCGGGTGCCTGTCTGACCGTTGCCAGCTACGCACCGCTGCGGGCCATCCTCACCGCCGGACTCGCGGCGGGACTCGCCGAGGCGGTGTTGATCGCTCTCGGCAATGCGGGCTTCGGCCAGATATTCGCGAGCGGAGCCGCCGCGGTCGGTGTCGGTCTGGTCGCCACCCTGATCTCGATCCGCCGACAAGCGCCCGCCTTGGTGACGGCCACTGCGGGCATCATGCCGATGCTTCCGGGTCTGGCTGTCTTCCGCGCCGTATTCGCCTTCGCCGTCGACGGCAACTTCGACAACGGCATCCGCCAGATGATGTCGGCGATCGCGATTGCGCTCGCGCTCGGCAGCGGGGTGGTACTGGGCGAGTTCCTCGGCTCACCGCTGCGCTTCCGCGCCGGCCGGATCGGCGACTTCATCCGGAAGGAAGGACCGCCTGGGCTGCGCCGGGCCGTCGGCCGTGTCGTGCGCCTACAACCGGCCGAAGATCAGCCGACGGAGATCATCCCGCGGATGCGAAGCGTCGCGTTGGAACCGGAGTCGACCGACGACGGGACGGAAGAACCCGAGAGCAGCGACACGTCCGGCAACGACGACGAGGACCCCCAGGAGTAGTAGCTTGAAACACGTGTGCGGCGGTTTGGCCGCCGCACACGAAGGTTATAAGTTCTAAGTATCGAATTCGGTCTACCGCTGGAGGCGTGCTCATGAGCTTGTTGAAGACAGCGATACCTGTCGTCGCAGTCGCAGGCGGGTTGACCGCAGGCATCGTCGGCCTGGGTGCTCCGGCAAGCGCGCAGCCGCCGCCACCACCACCTCCGGCACCGGCGCTGGCGGCGGAGTCGCCCGGGCCCGCCCCGAGGCCGATGCTCGGGGACCCAGTGCCACCCAACGCGCCGCGGAAGCCTGCCGAGTTCTGGCTCGGAGAGCCCGTCGTGTGGTTCTCCGGCTGGGGCGGCCGTTGGGGTGTGTGGAAGAACGGTGCTTTCATCCACCTGTCGAAGAACATCGTCACCGGTGGCGGCTGACAGTCTCGGATCAGCGTGAGGCGTCCAGGATCTTGATCGCGAAGATCAGCGAGTCGCCGGGCTGGATCCCAGCGGTGGGCTGACCTTCGGGGTAGCCGTCGGCCGACGTCATCGCGACGGCGACCGTCGACCCGACCTTCTGTCCGGCGATGGCCTTCTGAAATCCCGGTACGACTCCGTCGAGCGGGAAGTCAACCGGCATGCCGCGTTCGTAACTGTTGTCGAACACGGACCCGTCGCGTCCGTTGACGCCCATGTAGCAGACGAAGACCGTGGCCGTGTCTGCGACGACCGGTCCGTCACCGGCCTGCAGCGTGTGCACCTGGGTCTCACTCACGCTGAACGGCGGCTCGACCTCGATAAGCGGTGCCGCCGTCGCGGTGGAACCGGTGACGGCGACGCTGCCGGTGTCCCCATTGAACGTCCACTCCGGCGTGCCACCGCCTTGCGGCGCAGCCGTCGGGCACGTTGCGGCGGCCGGATCCGCCGTTTCGGTAACCGAGGGGATGAACTCGTCGGCCAGGGAGGAGGTGCTTGTCGATGAAGTGGTGGTTGTCGATGAGGCCTCCGTGTCAGAGCCGCAGCCGGCGAGCGTCATGGTCAAGGAGGCGGCGCAGGCCGCGAGCGCCACGGAGGAAGACATACGAGAAAGGTTCACGGCCGTCACGCTACCGACAGCCGCAACCGCAGCGCCGCTAGGTGCGCTTGAGTGCGAGTACCGGGATTGTGCGGATACCGGCGGTCTTCGTTTCGTACTCGGCGAAACCGGGGTAGCGGCGGGCTTGTTCGCCGAAGATGCGATCGCGGTCGGCGCCGAGGACCTCGGTGGCGCTGACGGGATGGGTGTCGCTACCCAGTTCGATCCGTGCGGTGCCGGCCGCGGTGAGGTTGTAGTACCACGCCGGGTTCGTCGGTGCGCCCGCCTTGGAGGCGAAAACATAGATGGTGTCAGGGTCGTCGTCGTCGGGCAGGTATATCATCGGCGTGACGCTCTGCTTGCCGGTTTTGCGGCCGGTGTGGTGGACGAGCACCATCGGCGCGCCCTCGAAATTGCCGCCCACGCGACCGTCGTTCGCGCGGAACTCGTTGATTATCTGGGTGTTCCAATCATCAGGTGCGCTCATCGTGGTGTTCTCCCATGCTCGGTGCTCAGATGATCGTGACGGGCGAGGTGGACCTCTGCCGACCCTACGACGACTTGCACTGCGGCTGAAGGAATTGGGAGCTTCGAGCGATGAGAGAACGGTTAGTTCAACCGCTCGGTGAGATGGACCTCGACCTCGTCACCGTCGCCCTTGTGGATTGCCCTGCGGGTTGCAGCAGCCACCGGAAGTTTGTGGGTTCCGTCGCCCAGGGCCATGAACGCTCCGGTGAACGGCTGTCCGTCGACGGTGCCGGCGACTTTGACCAGACCTCGAGTACCGAAGATCTGCGCCGAGCCGGCAAGCTGTACACAGGTCCAGGTATCACCGGGGCGTGCCTTGCCCAGGCGAGCGGTGAATGTGATGTCCAATGGTCGTGCATCCGCCATGACCGTTGTCCTCCTTGCAGATACGCCGAGCCGGTTGGTCAGCGCGAGTCGAACCCATCGGTGTCCTCCAGGTAGACCAAGCCGTTGCCATCGGGGTCGGTGAAGGAGAACATCGCCGGTATTCCCTCCATCAGGACCAGCGATTCGTTGTGCAGGGTGACCCCCGACTTGCGGATCGTGTCGTGGGCTTGTTGCGCATCAGTGGTGCCCAACCGGATTGCGACCGGGATCTCGCTGTCGGGCGGAAGAAGGACCAGCGAAACGCTCGAGCCCGGCGGCGCGACCTCGATCAGTCGCGCACCCGGCCAGACTTCCACGTCGGTGCGGAGTTCGAGCCCGAGTACCTCTGTGTAGAACTTCAGCGCTGCGTCCTGGTCAGCCACCGGAACCGACACGCTCAGCACTCTCGTTGTCATCGTCATACTCAGTAAGACTCCTCCGCAGGACGAAAATCATCGCCTTGCCGGCAAGTCGCCCGCAGGCCGGCACGCGATACGCCGTCGTTGTCCAGTCGACGAACACTCCATGATCGCAATTGCTCGCGGCCCGGGCGCGTGCTGCGATGCAGACGATCTGAGAAGTGTTGCCTCGCAGAACGGTTGATAACGTTGCGCTTATGGGAGGAGAGCAGCCCCAGCGCTGGAATCACAACATTCACTACCACCAGCTCGTACTCGATGCAGTGCCTGTTGAGGCTCGCTCCGCGCTCGACGTGGGGACGGGCAACGGTTTGCTCGCCGCCGATCTACGTCAGAAAGTCCCGGAGGTGGTGGCGATCGACGTGGATGATGACGTGCTGGAAGCCGCGCGCGGGGAAGTCGAAGGTGTCGACTGGATTCTCGGCGATGTGATGGCCCACCGATTTCAGCGGACTTTCGACGTGGTCGCATCCGTCGCTGCGTTGCATCACCTGCCTGATCTCCGGTCCGCTCTTCGACGCTTCGCGGAACTGACCTCGCCTGGGGGTGTTCTGGTTGTGGTCGGCCTCGCGCGGTCGACACGTCCCTGGGACTTCGCCGTCGACGTGCTGGGCGTGGTCCAGCACCGGTGGCTGTCGTTGCGTCGAAACCATTGGGAGCACACCGCGCCGACCGTATGGCCGCCAGCGCACTCGTATTCGGAAGTACGTCAGTGTGCGGAAGAGGAGCTCCCCGGTGTGCAATGGCGACGGCTGCCGATGTTCCGGTATGCGTTGACCTGGCGAAAGCTCCCGATCGGCCGGGACGTAACGCCGGGATAGTCCCGACAGGGCGCCTCCGAGCGCTTCATGCAGCGTCGGGGGATTGGTGTGCTCGAAGGTAGGCGGGGGGATCGACTCGTTAGTCGTGTTTCGCCTCGTAGCGCAGCAGGACGGTGCCACACGGGAAGGTACGATTTTCCAACAGTCGCAGCGAGATCCATGACGGCAGGGTCGGGAAGAATGGGATGCCGCCGCCCACGGCGGTCGGCGCAACCACGATCCGGTATTCGTCCACCAGCCCGGCCTGCACGATCGGTGCGGCCAGCGTCGCGCCGGCCACCTCCAACTGGCCGTCGGTTTCGGCTTTCAGCTTCGTCACCACCGCGACCGGGTCGCCGCGTTCCAGGCGGGAGTTCCAGTCGACGGACTCCAGGGTGCGCGAGAACACGACCTTCGGCATGTCGCGCCAGATGCGGGCGAAGTCGACGATCAGAGGAGTGGCGTCTGGAGCCTCGTCGGCGGTCGGCCAGTACGCGGACATCAGTTCGTAGAGCCGCCGCCCGTAGAACGACAGGGAGGTCTCGCGCTCGAAGTCGTTCCAGTACTGGTGCAGTTCTTCGCTCGGATCAGACCAGTCGATGTTGCCTTGTGCGTCGGCGATGTAGCCGTCCACCGACACGTTGAAGCCATAGATGAGTCTGCCCATGCAGATCAGACTGCACCGGAGGGCGAGACTCATCGCGACGCGACACGAGATGTTTGCAAATCCGGCAAATGGGCGAGCGACAGGCGGCGTCCTTCGTAGGTTGCCGTCGCCCCATAAATTTGTGCACGGCGAGACTGTGCCGGCGACTTAGCCTTGGGATCATGGGGGAGAGGTGGCTTTGGAATGTCTGTTTGCTGACCCGGTCGATCTGCTATCCGGCTGCACAGATTCTTCGTTACATGTAACATGGCGGCATGGCAGTGAGGGAAAGGGTCGCAGAATACCGACGGCGAATGCGGGAGCGGGGCCTGCGACCGCTGCAGGTCTGGGTGCCTGACGTGCGCACTGAGAGTTTCGCCGCCGAGGCGCACCGCCAGGCTTCGTTGGTCGCGCGAGCGGACGAAAGCACCGACGACCAGGACTTCATCGAGGCCATCTCGACGCCATGGGATGAGGAGTGAACAGAGGGGAGATCTGGTCCGTAGCAGGAGGCGTCTACGCGACCAAACCGCGTCCCGCGGTGATTGTTCAGGACGATCTCTTCGACGCCACGAGTTCAGTAACTGTTGCTCCCATGTCCAGCACGCTGTTAGATGCGCCGTTGATGCGCATTCGGATAGCCGGCGGAGACGGGCGGTTATCCGGACTTGATCACGATAGTGACGTGATGATCGACAAGCTCACTACCGTCAAAAGGTCGAACGTCCAAACCCGAGTCGGCCGGCTGACAGCGGAGCAAGTCATCGAGGTCGAGCGAGCGATGACGGCATTCCTTGGTCTTGCTCGATAGGTGAGAACCGTTGGGAGACAGCGCAATATGCAGTTTCCTACTTGACATAATGTGGCTTATCGGTACTTTGGTGACCTTGGGTGGGGCGGGGGGTCTCCGACACGGAACGCCATTGATGCGGTCCGCCCCCGCCGTCGATTGTGAATCTGTCGACGGCTTCCCTCGCAAATTGCGTCGCGAGTTTCACAAACGGGGAGCCGCACGTCCGACCGCGCTATGGGATGCGCCGACTAGCGCCGGCCACGCCTCACGCGCAGCGCCTCCCGCGACTGGATACCCCCTCGCCACTTCCCCCACTATGCTGCATTATTCCGTCACAGTGACGAATTGGGACCGACTGACTGCTGGCGAATCACGTTCACAACTAACGTATTTCAGTCAGCCCTGTTCGCGTCGCCGATCCTACCTCCCGGCGGCTCCCTTCTTTTGGGAAGTAGCACCACTCCCCCCGCTGGCCACAAGCAACTCGCACCTTGTGAGCGCGCACCACTAGCCCGGGGGCACTCCTGGCGGAGCATCGAACACGACTGACCCCTCCTCATTGTCCGGCCCCAACCTCCATCATTACGTCACAGTGACGTAATGGCCTTGACTGGCTGGGCAGGCGAATTACGCGGGTGCACAATGCATTCCGTACGTTCTGACCAATCGCAAGGTGCAGATTGAATTGAGCCGATCTACGGCTGGCTCAGGAGCTCAGTAACGCGACTCTCCAGCAACCGGGAGTCGTAGTAGTCACGCCATCGGGTGATCCGTCCATCCCCATTGACCTCAAGTACGCCCGTCACTTCCACGTTGAAGGCACAGCCCTTGAAATCGAAGATGTCCGTACGTTCAACCATGACGATGCGGCGACTCGAAAGGAGATTCGTAATCTCGACCGTGGTGCTAGGAACCAGCTGCCCGATTTTTTGAAGCTGGGTCTCGATGGCAGCGATACCGCTATAGGGCTCGCTATGACCGTCGGTCCAGACCGCATCTTCGGTGAAGTAGCCGGTTAGCTCGTCGACACTCCAGCGCGGCCACGCAGCAAGAAACCCTCGAACCACCGACTCCGCCGATTCGCCCACCTTTGAGACCTCCCGCAAGACCGCTACTAGCCGCGATGTTAGGGCGGCTACCTTTCAGATGGGCTGAAATGGCGTTCCGCAGCCAGAACAGTACGCTCCCACGAATCGACGGCGAGTCAACCGCTATGCACCAGGACCGGAGAAGGCAGAGCCATGGTGGGCTCCTCCAGTGACGTGCGCGCTGGACGGCATCGTAAGCCCGGCGTCGCGCCGGCGCCGATCTCGCAGCTGAATAGTTTGCTAGCGCCGCTCGAGCCGACCGCACCGCAACGAGCAACTCGCACCCATTGAACACGCACCATTACCAGTTGAAGGGCAGTGACTTGCATTGAGTTACAATGGTTTTCATGCCCAGCTAAGTGTCAATACTACGCTCTGCCTCTCGTGCCAGGGCTTCCGCCAACCGCGCATAGCTTCTTTCGAGCGACTGATGGAGGCTTCTTAGGCCCGGGATTCGAGGCGTACATGACGCTGTCCACACGATGAGGGACCCAGTCGGTCGGTCTTCAATACGGATATCGCCTCGGTAGTCCCTCAGCGGCACGTACCACGGAAACGCTGCGACGTAAGCATGATGGTGGGGTCTCGTCCCGCCCACGATGTGGTCGCGGGTCACGCCCAATCCGAGGCGCATCCTTCTGATGCCACCGACTCCCGTGTCGGGCGCTCCTTGCACTTCCCATGACGCAGCAGAGACGCCCGGCATGAAGTCCGACCACCGGTCGAGGTCCATGAGGACGTCGTACACCGATTCCGGTGTCGCCGTCGACGGTTCTTCGACCCTGATTGACACCGACGTTGGCATAACGCGCAAGCTACTAGGCGTATAGGACGTAAAGGCAGGTTTCAGCCAGTCGGACCTGGCCCCCTGTAGTCGGTGATCGACCACCGGTCCCCTCTCTCCCGTGCCACTGCCAATACGTCACAGTGACGAATACCGCTGTGCCGCAAGAGCGATACGACCTACTCGTCGGTATTGTTGCCCGACGATCGTTCAGCGCAGTGCAAAACTTGAGACGAAGCGATCGAATCTGGCGCCGCGACGAAATGTTGGCTGGCATCCTGTCAACCATGGGCGACTTTGGGGTGATCGGCGCTTGGTTACTGCTTGGCGCCGTAATCGTTGGCGGAGTGGCGCTAGCGGTCGGCAGCGTGCTACTAGCCAGCCGCATCGTTGCCCGGAACTCGCGCCCGGAGCACAACTCGATACTGTCGCCGTTCCTCACGGTGGTCGGCCTGATTTACGGTGCTCTCCTTGGGTTCACCGTGGTCGTCGGGTGGCAGCAGTACCTCTCGGCCGAGACGAATGTCGCCAAGGAGGCGTCGCTACTCAAGACGATGTACCGCCAGACCGTCGCAATGCCGCAGCCCGAACAATCGCAGGTGCGTGAGCAACTCCGCAGGTACGCCGCCGCGATGCATGGTCCGGAATGGGGCAAGAACGAATTCGGAAGTATCAGCAACGAAGGCCGAGCGGCGATCACGGCAATGTACCGGATCGTCGGTGCTGACAAGCCAGGTGTGGCAGCCAGCCCGGTCGACCAGCAGTTCCTCAGCCAATTGACGGAAATGTCGTCTGTCCGCAGCGCACGGATCCTGGACGCCAAACCGCGCATCCCGACGCTGTTGTGGTGCGCATTGATCTTCGGCGGACTTGTCCTCATCATGCTCACCAGCCACATGCGACTGGCTGATAGCCGTGCTCACATCGTCTTGGTCAGTGCCGTCACCGTGCTGCTTGTCCTGCTGCTGTACCTCATCTTTGTCCTGGACCACCCGTTTGGGCCGATGGGCGTTACCCCAGAACCTTTTTCAGAGGCTTTCATGGTGTTCGATCTGGTCGACAGGGGAACGTGAGCGTCACGTTGCGAAACTTGGCCCAGCCGGTGCAAGCGGCTTGTGCCAATCAACGGACAACGCGATCACAGTGCGGCATCGTTGTCACATGAGCCCCAAGGTTCCGACTCCCAAGGAGATCAAGGAAGCCGCACAGTCGGCTGCCGATACCGCACAGTCGCTCGCGAGCGAAGCCATGCGCATTCCGCCGGCATCGATACAGCTGGCTAGTCAAATGCCCGATCTCATCGAGAATCTGGCCACTGCCACAGAGCGCCTCAACGCGGCGATCGACCGCGCGGAACGCTATCTCGCACTGGCTGATCCGATGATCCGGACCATGGACTCGATCCTGCCTCAACTCGAGGCGCTTGTGGCGACCGGCAACGAGGTGTACAACTCTGTGTCGCGTATCCCAGGCGTTTCCACCGTCGGCCGGTTCGCGAGTCGAGGTTCGAGCCAGCCGCCGAGCAAGGAATCCTCGGGCGGCCGGACCACGCGGAAGAAGCCCTGACCGCCTTGTGGAGCCGTGATCACTCGTAGTTGATCTCGCCCCTCGGGAACGGTCGATTCCTGAAGTCGATCTGCGCGGCCGGGTTCGCCACCGCCGTCACCATGCCGGACCCGAACGCGCCCTGGCGGTCGAACAACGTCGCGGTCCCCACTGCGATGCCGTCGGCCGCCCAGTGCGAGTCGCCCTGCACGAGGATCCAGTCGTCGACCGGCAGACGCGACATCGCGACGGTCAGATCCCCGTTGATGTAGCCGATTCCGTCGCTGCCGAGGTTGGTCACCAGGCTGGTCGACTCCGCGACCGTGACGGCTCGAGCAAACGGCGAAACCTTCTCGTCCGCAACGATATTCGCGCTCGAAAAGTAGAAGCGCTTGCGTGAGGTGTTCTGGTGCGCCGCTGGTGAACGTGTCCATCCGGCGTCGTCGCTGCCGATGTAGGGCGCCAGCGCGTCGTCTCGCTCAGGAAGCTCGGGAGCAGAATCCGGTGTGGCCCATTCCTGCCCGGGTGGCGGCGACGACCGCCGGTACTGCACGAGGGTGGCATGTGCGACCGGGCGGCCGTCCTGCACCACATCGCATTCCGCGTTGCGCACCCGGCGTCCGTCCCGTATCAGCCGTACCTCGACGGTGGTGGGGACGTTTCGCGCGGCCCGAAACAGGTCCACCGTGAGCCGTGTCGGCATGAACTCGGCTGAGCCGTAGTGGTTCTCCAGCGCCTGCGCAGCCAACCCGACAATGGATGGACCGTTGAGGTGGTCATCGCCCCAATGGCTTTGGGCGAACACGGTCGGCATGAATCCTCCGTCCGTGGTCGGGGTGAAATACGCAGGCTCGGTGGTCATTGGCGGATCTTCGCACAGGGTGTCGGCGGGCCGGCGGTCAGGTGTTGCGACCGCCGTTGACGCCGAGGATCTGCCCGGTGATATAGCCGGCCTCTTCGGAGATCAGGAATGCGCATGCCGCCGCGATGTCTTCGGGCTTGCCCATGCGGCGCACGGGTGTCGCGTCGATGGTGGCCTGGATATCCCCGAGGTTGCCCCGCGCCTCGGCCGCCCGCAGCATCGGGGTGTCGATGAAGCCGGGCGGCACGGCGTTCACCGTGATGCCGGCCGGGCCGTACTCGAGCGCCAACGTTTTCGTCAGGCCGTTGACCGCCGACTTCGCCGCGACATAGTGCGCCATGTACGGCGCGCCGGAGTGGGTGCTCGACGAGGAGATGTTGACGATCCTGCCCCAACCCGCCTCGACCATGTCGGGCAACACCGCCTGCACGCAATGGAACACCCCGTTGAGGTTGACGTCGATGACGCGCTGCCATTGCTCGAACGTGATGTCGCTGAACCGCGAGAAGCCGTCGAGGCCAGCAGCATTGACCAGGATCGTCACCGGCCCGAGTCGGGCGCGGACGGCCGACAGCGCGGCGTCGACCTGTGCGCGGTCGGTCACATCGGCGGTGAACGCCAACTCGTCCTCGTTCGGCGTCAGGTCGACAACGGCGACGTGGTACCCACCGGCGCGAAGCCTGTCCACGACCGCGCGTCCGATCCCCGAGCCGCCGCCCGTGACCACCGCTGTCTTCATCTGCTCATCCCTTTCGTTGATGCGTTATGCGCCGTGGCGTTCGTAAACCCAGCGTTCGTCTGCCTGCATCCGTCAGATGTGCGGCCAGTGCAGCGTCGTCGAACTGCACCCACATCGGTCCCACCGCTCCGGCCAGGCCCGCGAAGACCATCGCCGCCTTGATCTCCCCCGCCGGGCCCGGTTCGACATCGGCGAGCAGGCGTAGCTGCCGGGTGATCAGATCGCGCCAGTCGCGACGCTGCTGCAGCGCGGTGGCGACGCTGGGGTCGGCGGCCAGGACCGCGACGAGCCCCCGGTTGCGCACCGCCACATCCGCGTAACCGCTCAGCATCCATTCCGCCCTGGCGTGCGGGGTGCGACGCGCTTCGGCCACTTCGACGACCGTGCGCAACTCCCCCAGTATCGGCTCGAGCACCGCCCCGAGGAGCTCCTCACGGGTCCGAAAATGGTGGTATATCGCCGCTTTCGTGAATCCCAGTTCGTCGGCGATCATCTGCAGTGACGTCCCGGCGAAGCTGTGCCGGGTGAACAGCGCGACCGCCGCGTCGATGAGCCGCTGCCGGGTGTCGGTGGCGTCGGTTCTGTCCGTCGCGGCGGTCGCCATCACCAAACCCGTCTGCTTTACGATCGTCAAGTTTCTACTAGCCGATCGTAAAGCTACCAGATGACCGCCAATGCTCCATCCGACTCCCAGCGCACCTTGGTCGCGAACCGGGCGCTCATCCGCTCGACCGATGCGCGCAGCCATTCGACATCCGGATCCGCGGCGCGTTCGAGCCGCATCCGGCGCATCCTCATCGGCACCAGTGTCAGCCGGGTGAGACGGCCGCTGTGGCGATCGACCGACGCGAAGTACAGCAATCGCAGATCGTGCCGGAAGGCCTCGTATGTGGCGATGCCCTCGTAGTCGTCGATCGTGTCGCCGCACCCGTACAGGATCAGCTTGCCGCGATACACCTCGATCGGTCGCGGATGGTGGGACGAATGACCGTGTACGACATCGATGCCCTCGTCGACGAGTCGATGCGCGTAGCGGATTTGCGCCTCGTCGACCTCGTAGCCCCAATTCGAGCCCCAGTGCATCGATACGACGGTGATGTCGCCGGGCCGCTTCTCCGCCAGGGTGCGACCGGCGACCGCCGTTGCGGCGCGGTCGGACATGTCGGAAACAAGCGCTACGCCGGGCCGGCTGTCCGTCGCGCCCCAACCCGACGGGATGCCGCTCGAGGGGAAACCGATCGCACTCACCACTGCGCGGGCGCCGCCGGTGATCTCCACCGCCACCGGTCGCTGCGCCTCGGCGATGTCTGAACCAGCTCCGGCGCAACGTGTTTCACGCCCAACGACGCGCAATGTTTCGGCCAGCCCGACATGACCGAAGTCGAGACTGTGGTTGTTCGCCAGCACGCAGACGTCGGGTCTGACCGCGGTGAGGCAACCGATGTTGTGCGGATGCATCCGGTAGTGCACGGCCTTTCGGGCTGCGAACTCGCTGCTGGTCGTGACACTGGTTTCCAGATTGAGCACGCGGACGTCGGGAGTCATCTCGTCGAGGATCGACAGCGCGTCTCCCCACGGCCAGCTGACGTCGACCGGCACGGGAACGGGTCCGTTGATGCGCTCGGCGAGGCGCACATAGGCTCGGGCATCGGAGACCACGGATTCGCGCAGCGTCGGGTCCCCCGGATGCGGCAGGATCTGATCGATGCCGCGACCCGTCATCACGTCTCCGGTGAGGAAGACGACGGCATCGGATCCCGTCGCGCGCGACACGGTTTCATTGTCCGCCGGTCACGGTCGGCGGGCGCGCACCACCCACATGTCGCGGCGGCCCGCTTTCCGGGCCTCGGCCTCGACGTCGCGGAAGCCCGCGGAGCGGCACTGCGCCACAAAGGAATCGACTTGCTGCCGCGTCCATCCGTGACTCGCGATGCCCGTCGCTCCCGGCGGCGAATGACGCTCGACGGCGAGCAGTCGGCCACCGGGGGCCAACAACCGGTGCGCCTCGCTCAGCCCGGCGGCCAGGTCCTTCCAGTGGTGCACCGTCGCCAGCGACCACACCACCGTGGCCGAACCGTCCGGCAGCGGCACCCGCTCGGCGACGCCCTGTCGCCAGTCGATAGCCCCGTCGCGCGTGAAGAGTCGGGCGAGCCGAAGCATCACCGGGGCGGGGTCGACGCCAGTCACCGTCGCGCCGCGGCGTGCGGCCTCACGGGCGGCCGTGCCGGGACCGCAACCGATGTCGACCACCCTGTCCTGTCGGAACACCGGGGCGGCGTCGGCGGCCAGCCGCGCGTTCGCGCGGCCCACGATCAGAAAGGCAAGCCCGCACAACGCTCCCATGGGGCCGGAGAAGCCCGGGTGGTCGGCGTGGTGGTTGGCGGGCATTTCCACGGAAGATGACATGATCGCGAGCTTGCCGGTTCAAGTCGACTTGAAGTCAAATGTCGATATGGAAACGATCCCGATCGGCGAGGCGGCGGCCCGGCTCCAGATGACGTCGTCGGCCCTGCGGTACTACGACGAGCGCGGCCTGGTGTGCCCGCAGGCGCGGCGCGCCGGCACCCGCATGTACGGGCCCGAGGAGCTTCGCAGGTTGGCGTTCCTCAAGATCTTTCACCGATTGGGGCTGCCACTCGACACCGCCGCCGCGGTTCTCGACGCGCCCAGCCCGCAATGGCGCGACCTCGTGCGCGAACAGATCGCTCACCTCGACGATGTCATCGCCCAAGCCCGCGGTGCGCAGGACTTCCTCACCCACGCCCTGCACTGTCCGACGGATCACCCCGTGCGCGAGTGCCCGACGATGACCGGCGCACTGGACCGCCTGGTCGACGGTATGTCGGTCGAGGACCTCGCGTCCGAGCGCGGCGGCGCGGGCGATACCCGTAGCGGTTTCTGGGTAGGCACTGTGGACGACCGCGAAGGGGCCAGTCACGCATGAGCGACATCAACTTTCTCGAGCTGCACGGTGACCGTGTGGCCTATCGAGACATCGGTGACGGCGAAGAGGCATTGCTGTTGATCCACGGAATGGCCGGCAGTTCCGAAACGTGGCGGGCCGTCATCCCCCAGTTGTCGCGGAAATACCGCGTGGTCGCACCCGACCTGCTGGGACACGGT
Source organism: Mycobacterium sp. IS-1556 (assembly GCF_001499985.1). NCBI lineage: Bacteria > Bacillati > Actinomycetota > Actinomycetes > Mycobacteriales > Mycobacteriaceae > Mycobacterium > Mycobacterium sp. IS-1556. Next base: position 316,532 of record NZ_LQIM01000038.1, on the reverse strand, counting down.
CAGTCCGACAAGCCGCGCGGCGACTACTCCCTGGGTGCGTTCGCGGTGTGGCTGCGCGATCTACTCGACGAGTTGAAAATTTCACGTGCCACCGTGGTCGGGCAATCGCTCGGCGGCGGCGTGGCCATGCAGTTTGTCTATCAACACCCCGACCGGTGTCAACGGCTGGTGCTCATCAGCAGCGGCGGTCTGGGTCCCGATGTGGGCTGGACGCTGCGGTTGCTGTCGGCGCCGGGTTCGGAGTTCCTGCTCCCACTCATCGCGCCGCGGGCGATCCTGGCCGCGGGCAACAGGCTGCGCAACTGGTTCTCCACCGCTGGTATCCAATCGCCCCGAGGCGCGGAGATGTGGAGCGCCTATTCCTCACTTGCGGACGCCCAGACCCGCCACGCGTTCCTTCGCACGCTGCGCTCCGTAGTCGACTATCGCGGGCAGGCGGTCAGCGCGCTGAACCGGCTGCACGTCGCATCGGAGATGCCCGTCATGGCTATCTGGGGTGACCAGGATCGCATCATCCCGGTCGACCACGCGTACATGGCGCAAGAAGCGCGGCCCGAATGCCGGCTCGAAGTGCTCGAAGGCGTCGGCCACTTCCCGCATGTGGAACGCCCGAGTGAGGTGGTGGATCTGCTCGACGACTTCATCACCACCACGCGGGACGGCGCACACCCGGCACCGGCTCCCGCGGACCACCGGACATAATCGACAGAACCGAAGATGGGCTAACGATCGGAGCGGGCGTGGTCGACACCGACACGACACGCTCGACCGGTCTCCCGCCACTCCAGTCGCCGCGCCTGCTGGTCGCCGGGCTGTCCATCGTCGTGCTCACCGTCGCCGTCCTGCAGACCGCCGTCGTCCCGGTGCTCGGCATCATCGCCGACCAGCTGGACGCGTCCATCGTCGGGGTGAGTTGGGCGGTCACCGCCAACCTGCTCGCCGCCGTCGCCGCGTCCCCGCTGCTCGGGCGGCTCGCCGACCTGCACAGTAAGCACCGGGTGCTGCTCGGCGTACTCGTCGTCGTGCTCGCCGGATCGCTGCTCGCCGCCACCACGTCGTCGCTCGAACTGCTCATCGTCGCCCGGGTGCTGCAGGCGGCGTCCTACGCCCTGTATCCGATCAGCATCGCCATCCTGCGCGAGGAACTGTCCTCCGACCGGCTGATGTCGGCGATGGCGGTGCTGTCCGGCACGTTGGGGTTCGGCGGCGGAACGGGCCTCGTCGTGGTCGGGTTGCTGATGAGCGGTGACGCCGGCTACCACCGGGTGTTCTGGTTGACGACGGCGTTCACGGTGATGGTGATCGCGATCGTGCTTCTGGTGGTGCCGCGGCGTCCGCGCAGCGCCGCCGGATCCATCGATTGGCTCGGCGCCACCGGGTTGGCGGTGGGCCTGTCGGCTCTGCTACTGGCGATCACCCAGGGACAGACGTGGGCGTGGACGTCACCTGCCACCCTCGGCTGCGCGCTCGGCGGTGCGGCTGTGCTGACCGGATGGTGGTGCTGGGAGCGGCGAGCCAGACAGCCGCTGGTGTCGACGACGATGCTCACGCGGCGGCCGATCATGCTGACCAACCTCGCCACGATCTTCGTCGGTATGGGGCTGTACTTCGCGTTCCTCGGGCTGACCCTGTTCGTCCAGATACCCCGTGACGGTGCGGGGTACGGCTTCGGCGCGTCGGTGTTGGAAGCCAGCGTCGTCTATTTGTTGCCCGGCGCGTTCACCGGCTTTCTCGTCGCGTTGGTCAGCGGGCGGTACATCGACCGCTTCGGCGCCCGACCGGTGCTCATGCTGGCGGCAGTGGCGGGCATCGCCGGGTTCCTGTTCATCACGTTCGCGCACTCGCACACCTGGCAGGTCATCGTCGCGGGCATCCTCGCCAACGCCTACATCAGCCTCGGCTACGGCGCGCTGCCGGCACTGGTCGTCAGCGAGGTCGGCGCAGGCGAAACCGGTGTGGCGACCAGCATGAACGCGATCGCGCGCACGATCGGCAGCTCGATGGCCGCCGCGCTGGTGGCCATGCTGCTCAGCCGGTCGACGCCCGGCGCCGGAGTACCGATGGAAAGCAGTTTCTTCGCGATCTTCCTCGGAGGCGCGGTGACGGCCATGTTGGCTCTGGTGTTGATCGCGGTGTCACGACCGACGCCACGGCCCGTCGATTCCGTCGAGGCGCGCTACGAGTCCCGCGCCATGAACCACGAATGGGGCTGAGGATCCGGCAATGGTTCACCGGAGGGCGGCCAAGTTGGTGACCGACTTGCGCACGTCGGACTCGATGACCCTGGCGACCAGGTTGCCGATGCGGGTGTTCAACAGCCCGCCGGACAGATCGGCGACCACCTGGAACGTCGAGCCCGGTTTCTCGTCGCGGACGCACAGTGTCAGGCATATGCGGATGCCCGGCCTGCCGCGGCCGATCATCTCGATGACCTTCGGCTCGTCATAGCGGGTGACGCGCCAGTGGATGGTGTTGCGGAACCCTTTGACCTTGATCGACGAGGACACACAGGTCCCGACCTCGATGTCCGACGGCACCTCGCTGCGCCAGCCGCCGAAGATCGTCAGCCATTCGTCGAACCGGCTCAGATCCGAGGCCAACGCCCACGCCTTGTGCGGCTCCAGATCCGATGACACCGAAACATCCACTGCGGCCATGCCCAATGCCGTACCCGGCGAAGCGGGACGGGTAAACGGTATTTCCCCCAACCAGCGCCTTCGGCTGGGAAACTGACCGAGAAACACCGTTGGGGCGCCCCGGAGGAGGATCCGCACTGACCGGCTCACACACCACCGCGGTTGACCGATCATCGGGACGTGACGAGGCGACCCACCCCACAGGTGCCCCAGTCATCGAACTCGACCACGTGACGAAACACTTCGGCGGCGATGTCGCGGTGGCCGACGCGGACTTCTCCATCGCATCGGGCGAGTTCTTCTCGGTACTCGGGCCGTCTGGCTGCGGCAAGACCACCACGCTGCGCATGATCGCCGGGTTCGAAACCCCGAGCGCCGGCGCGATCCGCCTCGAGGGCGCCGACGTGTCGGGGGTGCCGCCGCACAAACGCAATGTCAACACGGTGTTTCAGCACTATGCGCTGTTCCCGCACATGTCCGTGTGGGACAACGTCGCTTACGGCCCGCGCAGCAGGAAGCTGGACAAGGCACACGGGAAAGGCACGGTCCGCAAACGGGTCGGCGACCTCTTGGAGATCGTGCGGCTGACCGAATACGCCGACCGCAGACCCGGCCAGCTCTCCGGCGGCCAACAGCAGCGCGTAGCGCTGGCCCGGGCGTTGGTGAACTACCCGAGCGCGCTGCTGCTCGACGAGCCACTCGGCGCGCTGGACCTCAAACTCCGCCACGCCATGCAAGACGAGCTCAAGCGCATCCAGCGCGAGGTCGGCATCACGTTCGTCTACGTCACCCACGATCAAGAGGAAGCACTGACCATGAGTGACCGCATCGCGGTCATGAACGCCGGCAATGTCGACCAGATCGGCACTCCCACCGAGATCTATGACCGTCCCGCAACGGTTTTCGTCGCGAGTTTCATCGGGCAGGCGAATTTGTGGGCAGGCACGCAGACCGGGGCCGTGCACAGCGATTTCGTCGACATCGAGGCGCTGGGGACCCGGTTGAAGGCCCGTGCCGGCGAAACCGCAATCGAACCCGGCGGGCACGCGACGCTGATGGTGCGCCCCGAACGCGTCCATGTCGCTCCCCTTTCCCAGGATGCGCCGACCGGCGACGTCGCAGCAGTGCGTGCGACGGTCACCGACCTCACCTTCCAGGGGCCCGTGGTGCGGCTGACGCTGGCCGCGCCCGACGATTCGACGATCGTCGCCCACGTCGGTCCCGAACAGAACCTGCCGCTGCTGCGGCCGGGCGACGACGTCCACGTCTGCTGGGCGCCCGAGGCGTCGCTGGTCCTGCCCGCCGCCGACATCCCCACCACCGAGGACCTCGAGGAGATGCTCGACGACTCCTGAGTCGAAGGTTGTCGACGCCCTCCCCTCCCCTCCGACGAAAGGCATAGCCGCCATGTCCGCACGCATAGAACCCGCAGATTCTCGCTGGGTGTCACGTCGACGCTTCATCGGCGGGGGCACCGCGGCGGCGGCCGCACTCGCCCTCGGCCCGTCCTTCCTGGCAGCGTGCGGTTCCGACACCAGCCCTTCGGGCACCACCACCGAAGACGGCGCACCGGCGAGCGGCACATTACGAATCTCGAACTGGCCGCTGTACATGGCCGACGGATTCATCGCGGCCTTCCAGCAAGCCTCGGGCATCACCGTCGACTACAAGGAGGACTTCAACGACAACGAGGAATGGTTCGCCAAGGTCAAGGAACCGCTGTCACGCAAGCAGGACATCGGCGCCGACCTCGTGGTGCCGACGGCGTTCATGGCAACCCAGGTCCGCAAGCTGAACTGGCTCAACGATTTCAGCGAAGGCGGCATCCCGAACAAGAAGAACCTGCGCCGCGACATGCTCGACGCGCCGATGGACCCCGGTCGCAAGTTCAGCGCGCCGTACCTGACGGGCATGGTCGGTCTCGCGTACAACCGCGCCGCCACCGGGCGGGAGATCTCCAGGGTCGACGACCTGTGGGATCCGGCGTTCAAAGGCCGCGTCAGCATGCTCTCGGATTTCCAGGACGGCCTTGGCATGATCATGCAGTCGCAGGGCGGCGACCCCGCCTCGCCGAACACCGAATCGGTGCAGAAAGCGGTCGACCTCGTCCGCGAGCAGAACGACAAGGGGCAAATCCGCAGGTTCACCGGAAACGACTACGCCGACGACCTCGCCGCGGGCAATGTCGTGCTTGCGCAGGCGTATTCGGGCGATGTCGTGCAGTTGCAGGCCGACAACCCCGACCTGCAATTCGTGGTCCCGGAAGCCGGCGGCACCGACTTCGTCGACACGATGGTGATCCCGTACACGACGCAGAACCAGAAGGCGGCCGAGGCGTGGATCGACTACGTCTACGACCGGGCCAACTACGCCAAACTGATCGCCTTCACGCAGTTCGTGCCGGTGCTCTCGGACATGACCCGCGAGCTCGACAAGATCAACCCGAACCTGGCCAAGAATGAACTGATCAACCCGCCGCAAGCCACGCTCGACCGCATCAAGGCCTGGGCGCCGCTCGAGGACGAGCAGAAGCAGCAGTACGCCTCGATGTTCGCAGCTGTCACCGGCGGTTGAGCATGGCAGGCGTCGCCGGCAGCCGTCGACAGCGCAGCAGGATCGCACCGTATCTGATGATCCTGCCCGCGATGGTCTACCTTGCGGTGTTCTTCGTCGTGCCGTTCGTCTCGTTGGCCCGGACATCGCTGTCGACGGCGAGCGGTTCGATATTCCTTCCGACGCTGACGTTTTCGTGGGACTTCGCGAACTACACCGAGGCGTTCGACAAGTATCACGACCAGATACTGCGGTCATTCGGCTACGCCGTCATGGCGACGGTGCTGTGCGCGCTGCTGTCTTTCCCGCTTGCCTACGTGATCGCATTCAAGGCCGGCAGGTTCAAGAATCTGCTCCTCGGCCTGGTGATCCTGCCGTTCTTCGTGACGTTCCTGATCCGCACCATCGCATGGAAAACCATTCTGGCCGACGACGGTTGGTTGGTCGGGGCACTGGACGCGATCGGGTTGCTGCCCGGCGAGGGCCGGCTGTTGTCGACCAGTTGGGCCGTCATCGGTGGACTCACCTACAACTGGATCATCTTCATGATCCTGCCGTTGTACGTCAGCCTGGAGAAGATCGACCCACGGTTGATCGAAGCCTCCAAAGATCTGTACTCATCGAACACCCGAAGCTTCACAAAAGTCGTTCTGCCGCTGTCGATGCCGGGCCTGCTGGCCGGCAGCCTGCTGGTATTCATCCCGGCTGCGGGTGACTTCATCAACGCCGAGTATCTCGGCAGCACGCAGACAACGATGATCGGCAACGTGATTCAGCAGCAGTTCCTGGTGGTCAAGGACTATCCCTCCGCGGCGGCGCTGAGCATGGTGCTCATGGGCATCATCCTGTCGGGGGTCCTGCTGTACACCAGGGCGTTGGGCACGGAGGAACTCGTATGACGCTGCAGGCGATGAACGCCGCGACGAGTCCGTCACCGGCCAAGCGGGTCAAGGGATCCGCGCGATGGGGCGACGTCCTGCTGCGGATCGTCGCGGGCCTGGTGCTGCTGTATCTGTTCCTGCCGATCTTCGTGATCGTGCTGTTCTCGTTCAACGATCCGAAGGGCAAGTTCAACTACAGCTGGCAGGGTTTCACGCTGGACAACTGGGCCGATCCGTTCAAGTACCCGGCGCTGACCGAGGCGCTGCGGCTGAGCATCAACGTGGCAGCGGTTTCGACGGCGGTCGCGTTGGTGTTGGGCACGCTGGTGGCGATAGCGCTTGTGCGGCAACGGTGGCGGGGACGTCGCGCGGTCGACACCTTCCTGGTGCTCCCGCTGACCGCCCCCGAAGTCGTGATGGGTGCGGCGTTGCTGGTGCTGTTCCTCGACCTGGGGTGGGCCACCGGCTACCTGACGATCGTGTTGGCGCATATCGCATTCGAGGTCAGCTTCATCGCGATGACCGTGCGCGCCCGGGTGCGGGGCTTCGACTGGACGCTCGAGGATGCCTCCATGGATTTGGGCGCCGGCCCTGCGCGCACCTTCTTCAAGGTGACGCTGCCGCTGATCGTCCCGGGCGTCGTCGCGGCGGCCATGCTGTCGTTCGCGTTGTCGCTCGACGACTTCATCATCACCTACTTCGTCAGCGGTTCGACGGTGACTTATCCGCTGTATGTGAACGCGGCGGTCAAGGCCGCGGTGCCGCCGCAGATCAATGTGCTCGCGACGGCGATCCTGGTGATCAGCCTCGCCCTGCTGGCGGCCGGAACCCTGTACCGCCGCAGACGCATCGAGAGCTAGCCGGACTGACCGGGAGGTCCGATCAGCGGAACAGCGCGACGGCCCGGCGGCCGCGCATGGCAGGCTGACATCGTGACCGACACCGCCGCCTTCACCTCCCGAGTCGAAAACGATCTGCGCGAGGTGCCGACGCCCTCCGGCGTGCTTCGCTACTACGACGTGGGTAAGGGACCCGTTCTGCTGTTTCTCCACGGCTCCGGCCCCGGTGTCACCGGTTGGCGCAATTTCCGCGCCGTGCTCCCCACCTTCGCCGAGCGCTTCCGGTGTCTGATCCTCGAGTTCCCGGGATTCGGGGTCAGCGACGATTTCGGCGGTCATCCGATGGTCACCGCTCAGGGTGCCGTGGTGCCGTTCCTCGATGCGATGGGAATCGATCGCGTCGACATCGTGGGCAATTCCATGGGCGGCGGCGTCGGAATCAACTTCGCGATCAACAATCCCGACCGTATCGGCAAGCTGGTGACCATCGGCGGTATAGGCACGAACATCTTCAGTCCCGGCCCCAGCGAAGGCATTCGACTCCTGCAGGAGTTCACCGAGGACCCGACCCGGCAGCGGCTCGTCGACTGGCTCAACTCCATGGTCTACGACCAGTCGCTGGTCACCGAGCAGCTGATCGAGGAGCGGTGGCAACTCGCGACCGACCCGGAGACGCTAGCGGCCGCCCGGCGCATGTACGGCAAGGCGGCTTTCGCGCAGATGATGGCGTTCATGCGCAGCAGCGACGCCCCGATGCCGTGGGCTCAGATGCACAGAGTCGCCGCCCCCACACTGCTGACGTGGGGACGCGACGACCGCGTCAGTCCCCTTGACATGGCACTGATCCCGATGCGCACCCTCCCCAACGCCGAACTGCACGTGTTCCCGAATTGCGGACACTGGGCCATGATCGAGGCCAAGGAGGCGTTTGAGAGCACCGTGCTCGGCTTCCTGGCCCGTCCGTGACTATCGCTGCGTCGCTCCGGCGTCCACCGGCAGGGTCGCGGCGGTGACGTAGCGGGCCTCATCGGAAGCAAGGAAAAGGCTGGCGTTCGCGACGTCGATGGGGTCGACCCACGGGATGTCCAGCATGTTCATCGTCCGGGCGGCTTGCGCGAACTCCTCTCGGGTGGGCGGCCGGTCGAGGTCCGGACGAAATGCAGTTGCCACCGCGTCGTTCTGGATCATCGGTGTGTCCACGTTGGTCGGATGCACCGAGTTGACTCGGATGCCGTACGGAGCCAGGTCGTTGGCCAGACTGCGCATCAACCCGACGACACCGTGCTTGGCCGCGGTGTAGTGAACGACACCGACCAATCCGCGCAGCCCCGCAATGGAACTCACCAAGATGACCGATCCGGATCCTCTACGGATGAGGTGTGGAACGGCGACCTTGCAGGTCCGCCACACACCGGACAGGTTCACGTCGAGCATCGTCTGCCAGGCCGCCTCGGTGAGCTCGGCCGCCATCCCGCGCGACGTGATTCCCGCTGTCGCGCAGACGATATCGAGGCCGCCAAGCTCGGCGACGCCTCGGTCGGTGGCCTCCTGTAATTCCTCGGAGTCACGCACGTCCACGATGCCGGTGACGATGTTGCGACCGTTGGCGCGGACCAGGCGCGCCGTTTCTTCCAGGTCGGCCGGAGTCGCCGAGGGCACGACGACCGTGTCGACGGGACCGCAGACGTCGAGCGCGATCACGTCGGCGCCCTCGGCCGAGAACCGCACCGCCTGGGCCCGGCCGATACCCCGGGCAGCGCCGGTGATCAGCGCGACCTTGTCCGCCAATCGTCCTGTCATGCCGTCGTCTTCTGCGTCAGCCCGGCGTCGACGACGATCTGGGTGCCGGTGATGTAGCGCGCCTCGTCGGAGGCGAGGAAGACCACCGCGTTGGCGACATCGACAGGTTCGACCCACGGCACCGGCAGCAGGTTGCGCGCGGCCAGCACCTCCGCGGCGTCGGCGGCGGTCGGGTCGGCAAGGTCGGGCCGCAGTCGCTTGAACGTCGCGTGGTTGAGCACCATCGGCGTGGCGACCGCGCCCGGATGGACGGTGTTCACCCGGATGCCGCGGGGCCCGAGTTCGTTGGCGAGCGTGCGCGCCAGGCCCACAATCGCATGCTTGCTCGCCGTGTAATGAGCGGTGTTGGCCGTACCACGTAAACCGTTGGTGGAGCTGATGATCACGATCGATCCGCCGGTCTCGCCGATGTGCGGCAGGCAAGCACGCACGGTGTGCCACACCCCGGTCAAGTTGACATCGAGCGTGTGGTGCCAGGTGTCCTCGGTCAACTCCCACGCCGGCGCTCCGGCGGTGTGAATGCCGGCGTTGGCGATGACGACATCCAGGCGGCCCAGGCGTGCCACCCCGTCGCGCACCGCGGACTCCAGGCCGGCCAGGTCGCGGACGTCGGCCACAGCGACCGCACATCGGCGTCCGCGCCGCTGCACTTCTGCTGCGGTGGTTTCGAGGTCCTCGACGTTGGCTTGCGTGTCGACGGCGATGACGTCGGCGCCCTCCTCGGCGAACCGTTCACAGTGCACGCGCCCGGTGCCCCTGGCCGCACCGGTGACGACGACGACCTTCTCGGCAAGACCCGACATCTATTGCGCCCCCAGGAGGCTGAACCCCTTGTAGCCGGCGGTCGCCACCTCGTTGCAGATATCGAGGTACGCCCCGAAGCCACCGAGGAACAGCATGAAAACCCGTGGCTTGCCGGGCACATTGGCGCCCATGTACCAAGAGTTGGCCTTGGTGAACAACGTGGCCTCGGCGCGACGGTTGAGTTCCGCCACCCAGTTGTCTACCGCCTCGGGGGTCGCCTCGAGCGCGCGTATCCGTACTCGTCGAGGTGGGTGATCGCGTCGGCGATCCAGTTGATGTGGGCCTCGGCGTGCAGAACCATGTTGGCCAGCACAGCGGGTGCGCCCGGTCCCGACACCAGGAAGAGGTTCGGGAACCCGTCGACGCAGAGCCCCAGATAGGTGCGAGGCCCATCGCCCCAGTCGTCGCGCAGCGTCTTCCCGTCGCGCCCGACGATGTCGATCTTGGCCAGAGCGCCGGTCATCGCGTCGAAACCCGTGGCGAGCACGATGGCGTCCAGGTCGTAATGGGAGTCGGAGGTGTTGATGCCGCTGGCGTCGATCGACACGATGGGTGTCTCGCGGACGCTGACCAGCTTCACGTGCGGCTTGTTGAACGTTTGAAAATAGTTGGTGTCGGTGCAGATTCGTTTTGTGCCGATCGGGTGATCGGTGGGGATCAGCAGGTCGGCGACGTCGGGATCGGCAATGACCGCGCGAACCTTCTCCTCATAGAACTTGCGGGCCTCCTCGTTGGCCGCCATGTCGGTCATCTGATCGCTGAAGGTCTTCGAGAACAGCACGCCACCCAGTTCCCAGCGCTTCTCGAACGCGACCCTGCGCTCGTCGGGCGTGGCCTCCATCGTCAGCTTCGGGTGTGCGATGTGTGGCGAGCCCCCGCCGCTGCGCCACGACAGCCGACGGCGCTCGCCGTAGGTCGCCTTGATCTGCGCGCGGTCCTCGTCGGTCAGCGGCTTGTTTCCCGCCGGCACACTGTAGTTGGGCGTGCGCTGGAACACGTAGAGCTGTGCGGCCTGCTCGGCGATGATCGGAATCGACTGGATGCCAGAGGATCCCGTCCCGATCACGGCGACCCGTTTCCCGGTGAAGTCGACGGGCTCGTGAGGCCAGTGCGCGGTGTGGTACAGCTCGCCGGCGAAGTCGTCAAGGCCGGGAAAATCAGGTGTCAGCGCGGCCGACAGCGGGCCGGTCGCCATGATGCAGAACCGGGCGGTGACCGCCTCGCCGCCGTCCGTCGTCACGGTCCACCGCAAGGTGTCCTCGTCGAGGACCGCGGAGACAACCCTCGTGTTGAGCGTGATGCCGTCGCGCAGACCGAGCCTGTCGGCCACCCAGTTCATGTACCGCAGGATCTCGGCCTGGGTCGCGTACTTCTCCGACCAGTCCCACTCCTGCTCGAGTTCGGTGGCGAACGAGTAGCAGTAGTCAACGCTCTCGACGTCGCACCGCGCGCCCGGGTAGCGGTTGTAGTACCAGGTTCCGCCTATCTCCGGAGCCGCTTCGAAGAGCCGCACCGACAGTCCCTGCGAGCGCAGCCTGTGCAACGCGTACAGCCCCGCGAACCCCGCACCGACCACGACCGCGTCGACGACGGTCTGTTCACCCGAGATGCTCACGCCGTCACGGTAGGTCCTAGTGACGCCGCTGGCGGGCTGGCTTCCCGTTGACCGGACGTTCGCGATCACCGTGTTCCGGCCAATGGAAGTGCAGGTCGACTGGGCATGGTGGGTCGGCCAGGATCGCCTCATGCCACAAGCCGAAGCATGCGACACGCCAGTCGATACCGGTGTCGATGCGACCGTCGCCGTGGACCTGGACGGCGCTCGCCACTACCTGCGATGGCCGCGCGACAGGACGCTCATCGACGTGCTGCTCGATGCGGGCATCGACGCGCCGCACTCGTGTCGTGAGGGCCACTGCGGGTCGTGCGTCGCGACCGTGGTGTCCGGCAAGGTCGACATGGAGACCTGCGACATTCTCGAACCCGCCGATCTCGCCGACGGCCTCATCCTGGGCTGCCAGGCCCGCCCGGTGAGCGACGAGGTCCAGATCGAGTATTGACGCCGATTCTCGTCCGCTGACCGGGATTCGGCCCCCTACGGACGCCGTCTGCGGTAACCATGAATCACGCCCACACAGTTAGGACATCAGCATGACCGAGCGCGTACTCGACCGGGTGATGGAACTGGCCGACCAGTTCAAGGAGCAGGCCGTTGAGGCCGAGAAGATCGGGCGGCTGACCGACGCCACGGTCAAGTCGATGAAGTCCGTCGGTTCCATCCGGCTGCTGCAGCCGAAGAAGCATGGCGGCTATGAGGTCCACCCGCGCGAGTTCGCCGAGACGGTGATGGCCACCGCGGCGCTGGACCCCGCGGCGGGTTGGGTCAACGGCGTGGTGGGGGTGCACCCGTATCAACTGGCCTATGCCGACCCGCGGGTGGGCGAGGAAGTCTGGGCCGACGACATCGACACCTGGATGGCATCTCCATATGCCCCACAGGGCGTCGCGAAGCCGGTCGACGGCGGCTATCTCTTCAACGGCCGATGGCAGTTCAGTTCCGGCACCGACGCGTGTGACTGGATCATCCTGGGCGCGATGCTCGGTGACACCGACGGTAAGCCGTTGATGCCGCCGCAGATGCTGCACATGATCCTGCCGCGCTCGGACTACGAGATCGTCGAGGACTCCTGGAACGTGGTGGGCCTGCGCGGTACGGGTTCCAAGGACGTCATCGTGCGCGACGCCTTCGTACCGGAATACCGCACGATGGACGCCACGAAGGTGATGGACGGAACCGCCCAACGCGAAGCCGGCATGACCGAACCGTTGTACCTGATGCCGTGGTCGACAATGTTCCCGTTGGGTATCTCCTCGGCGACCATCGGCATCGCCGAGGGCGCCCTGGCCGCGCACCTGGATTACCAGCGCGAGCGTGTCAACGCCACCGGGGTGGCGATCAAGGACGATCCCTACGTCATGTACGCGATCGGCGAGGCCGCCGCGGACATCAACGCCGCGCGTCAGGAGCTGTTGGCCAACGTCGATCGCATCTACGACATCGTCGCCACGGGCAAGGAAGTGAGCTTCGCTGACCGTGCCGCGGGACGCCGCACGCAGGTACGGGCGGTGTGGCGCGCCGTCTCGGCGGTCGACGAGATCTTCGCCCGCTCCGGCGGTAACGCCGCGCGCATGGACAAGCCGCTACAACGGTATTGGCGCGACGTGCACGTCGGCCAAGCCCACGCGATCCACGCACCAGGCACTATTTACCACGCGTCGGCACTGAGTTCGCTGGGCGTGGATCCCGAAGGCCCGCTGCGGGCGTTGATCTAGAAAGGCCGCGCCGATGAGCGATCTGAAAAGCCTTGGCTACGTGGAGGTTCAGGCGACCGACATCGAGCGCTGGCGCCATTTCGCGTTCAAGGTGCTCGGCTTCGCCGAGGGTTCCGGCCCTGAGGGCGACGCGTTGTACCTGCGCATGGACGAGCGTGCGGCCCGCATCATCGTCGTGCCCGGCGACGTCGACAAGATCGTCACTGTCGGTTGGGAAGTGCGCGACCACGCCGCGCTGACGCGGGTCAAGGCCACCCTCGACGGCGCGGGTGTGGCGGTCAAGGAACTGTCGCTCGAAGAGGCCGATGCGCGGCGCGTCGAGGAGGTCATCGCGTTCGACGATCCCGCCGGCACGTCGACCGAGGTCTTTCACGGAGCCGTGCTGGACCACAGTCCCGTCGTCACGCCTTTCGGCGCCCGGTTCGTCACAGGCGCCCAGGGCCTCGGCCACGTGGTGCTGCCCGCTCTCGACGTGCCGGGGCTATTCCGGTTCTATACGGAGGTTCTGGGCTTCAAGTCCCGCGGCGCCTTCCGGGTTCCGGCGCCGCCGGAGTTCGGACCGATTCGCGTGCGGTTCCTCGGGATCAACGAGCGCCACCACAGCCTGGCGGTCTGCCCGGCGATGACGCTGCGCGACCCCGGCCTGATCCATCTCATGGTGGAGGTCGACAGTCTCGACGCCGTCGGCCAGGCGCTGGACCGGGTGAACAAGGACGGTTTCCAGTTGTCCTCGACGCTGGGCAGGCACACCAACGACAAGATGGTGTCGTTCTACGTGCGCGCTCCCGGCGACTGGGACATCGAGTTCGGCACCGACGGCATGCGCGTCGACGAAACCTACTACACCGCTGAGGAAATCACCGCCGACAGCTACTGGGGCCACGAATGGGTGTCAGACCTGCCGGCGGCCATGCGGCCATGACCAACGACGTCACTCCCCTGCCGGCGTCGGAGATCGCTTGCTGGGACGACGAGGCCGACGTCGTCATCGCCGGATTCGGAATCGCCGGAGCGGCCGCGGCGGTCGAGGCCACCCGCCGCGGCGCCGACGTGCTGGTCCTCGAACGAACCGGGTCGTGGGGCGGCGCGGCGTCGATGGCCGGCGGCTTCATCTACCTCGGCGGCGGCACCCCGATCCAAAAGGCATGCGGCTTCGACGATTCCGTCGAGAATATGCAAGCGTTCCTCAACGTGGCGATGGGACCGGGTGCCGATGAGAAACGCATCGCCGACTACTGCGAGGGCAGTCTCGACCATTTCGACTGGCTGGTCGAGAACGGCGTGGTGTTCAAGCCGGAGTTCTTCGGCGAGCCCGGCTGGGAACCGATGGGCGATCAGGGTCTGATGTTCAGCGGCGGCGAGAACTCCTACCCGTTCAACACCATCGCCGCGCCGGCGCCGCGCGGGCACGTCCCGCAGATGTCGAACAAGAAGCAGGGTGAGTCCAGCGCCGGATACATGCTGATGAAACCACTCGTCGAAACCGCCACGGGCGCAGGAGCGCGGGCGCTGTACGACGTGCGGGTGCAGCGGTTGATCGTCGAGTCCGACGGCCGCGTGGTCGGCGTCTTCGCGCGACGCTACGGCGAGGACGTGGCGGTCCGCGCGCGCCGCGGTGTGGTGCTGGCCATGGGCAGCTTCGCCTACAACGAGGCGATGGTCGCGCAGTACGCCCCGCGCATCGCCGGACGTCCCGCCGCGTCGATCGAGCAGCACGACGGTCAGGCGATCCGGATGGCGCAGGCGCTGGGCGCCGATCTCGCCCACATGGACGCGACCGAGGTCGCGATCTTCATCGACCCGCAGCAGTTGGTGCGCGGGATTCTGGTGAATGCTCGTGGACAACGCTACGTCGCCGAGGACACATATCCCGGGCGCATCGGCCAACTCACGCTCTACCACCAGGACAACACCGCTTACCTGATCATCGACGGCGATGCCCAGGAGGAAGCGATGGCGTCAGTGTCGCCGCAACTGATGCTGCGTCCCGCCACCTGGGTGTGCGACACCGTCGCCGACCTCGAAGCCGAGATCGGCCTGGCGTCCGGTTCGTTGCAGGCGACCGTGGCGGCATACAACGCGGGCGCATCGCGGGGCGAGGACCCGCTGCTGCACAAGAAGGCGCAGTGGCTTCGTCCGATCGGATCACCCGTCGGTGCGATCGACCTGCGCGACAGCACCGGCGGATTCACGCTCGGCGGGCTGCAGACCTCACTGGCCGGTGAGGTGCTCCACGTCAGCGGCGAACCCATCGCCGGTTTGTTCGCCGCGGGACGGTGCTCCGCGGGGCTGGCGGCGTGGGGCTACGCGAGCGGTATCTCGCTGGGCGACGGCAGCTTCTACGGCCGACGCGCAGGACGCAGCGCCGCGAAGGCCTGAGATTCGCGGGTCCTCTGCCGGGCGCATGGGAGAGGATGCAGGGATGAGAGCCGTCAGCTGTGAGCACGGGAGCCTGTCGGTCGTGGACCTACCGACACCGCAACCGGCACGCGGGCAACTGTTGCTCGAGGTGCGGCGATGCGGGATCTGCGGATCCGATCTGCACGCGAAGGACCACGCCGACGAACTGACCGGCGTGATGGACGAAATGGGCTACCCCGACTTCATGCGCGGGGACACGCCTGTCGTGTTGGGCCACGAGTTCTGCGGCGAAGTCCTCGAGCGCGGCCGAGGAGCTGCCAAGGAGTTCAAGGTCGGCACGCCGGTGGTCTCCTTCCCGTTGTTGCGCGCAGCCGGCGGGGTACACCTGACCGGGTTGTCACCGCTGGCGCCCGGCGGCTACGCCGAGCAGGTGCTCGCCGAGGCCGCGATGAGCTTCGTCGTCCCGAACGGGCTGGACGCGGACACCGCAGCGCTGACCGAGCCGATGGCAGTGGCGCTACATGCCGTGCGCCGCAGCGACATTCGCCGTCGCGACACCGCGGTCGTGATCGGCTGCGGACCGGTCGGACTCGCGGTGATCTGCCACCTGAAGTCGCTCGGCGTGCAGACGATCGTCGCCAGCGACTTCTCCACCACCCGTCGCGAGATGGCGTCACGCTGCGGTGCGCACGTCGTGGTGGATCCCGCCGTCGAATCGCCCTACGCCGCCACCGAGCAGTCCGGCGCCATCACCCGGGCTCCACAACTTTATGAACTGGGCGTCGGCTCGATGGAAAAGTTGCGTCGACTGCCCGGTTGGTCGCACCTTTACCGCATGGCCGACGCTGTCGGCGCTGCGAGCCCGAAGCGTCCAGTGGTCTTCGAATGTGTCGGCGTGCCCGGCATCATCGACGGCATCGTCGGCGCGGTACCCGTGCAGACCCGCGTCGTCGTGGTCGGGGTGTGCATGGGCACAGACGCGATTCGGCCCGCCATGGCGATCGGTAAGGAGATCGACATGCGGTTCGTGTTCGGATACACGCCGCTGGAGTTCCGCGACACGCTGCACATGCTCGCCGACGGCAAACTGGACGCCTCGGCGCTCGTCACCGGCACCGTTGGGCTGAACGGTGTGACTCGGGCCTTCGAGGTGCTCGGGACCGCCGAGGCTCACGCAAAGATCCTCATCGATCCGTCGAGCACGGCCGGCGCCCCCTAGAACGTCCTTCGCAAACCCCCAGCTCAGCGCTGTGATCGGTTACATGCCTGTGCCGGGTATGTGACAGGCTGCACATTTGTGCTACAAATAGTCATATTCCTATTAGGAATGTGCCTATCGTTCCTCAGCCCGGAGGCCTCATGACACCGCCTGTCGAAACCCCCAGCGCAGTGATCGACCGCGTATCCCTCGTCCTCGACGCTTTCGACGGTCCCGGCCGGTTGACGCTGGCCCAGATCGTCCGGCGCACCGGCCTGCCCCGCTCTTCGGCGCATCGCATGCTCGAGCGCTTGGTGCAGCTGCGCTGGCTTCGCCGCAGCGGGCGAGACTACGAACTGGGCATGCGTCTGGTGGAACTGGGGTCGCTGGCCGTGCACCAGGATCGGATGCACCGCGCCGCGGTCCCACTGCTGCACGATCTACACCGCGCGACCGGCCTCGTCGTCCACTTGGCGGTCCTCGACGGATCCGACGTCGTGTACCTGGAGAAGATCGGCGACCGGATGAGCGCCGCGCTCCCCAGCCGTGTGGGTGGGCGCCAGCCGGCACACTGTTCGGCCGTCGGCAAGGCGATGCTGGCCTACAACTCCGACGCCTGGGACGGCGTCGACCTCTCGAACCGGCGCACCCGCTACTCCATCAGCACTGCGGCCCAACTGTCGACGGAACTGGCCAAGGTGCGCGCGCACGGGGTCGCGTTCGATCGGGAAGAGTCGCTGGCCGGATTCGGTTGTGTGGCAGCGTCGATCGGAGGACCGAACGATGCGGTCGCGGCGGTGTCGGTATGCGGACCGATGAACAGGATGGCGTTCGACCAGCGTCTGGTGGCACCGGTGCGGATGACCGCGATGGGCATCTGGCGCAATGTCGAGGACGGCCCGAAGCGGGTGGCGCCGACGCTTCAGCAGGCGCGGCCGCTCCGTGGCGGGCCGGCGTTGCGGCCGGTGGCCGACCGGGAACGGGCGCTGCAGTACGCATGAGTCTCGACCCCCAGATCGCCCCGCTGATCGAGGCGCTGGATTCCGGGTTCCCGCCCGTTCACACGATGACCGGCGTCGAGGCGCGTGCCGCAATCCGGTCGCGCTTCGTAGCGCCGGCTGAGCCTGAACCGGTTGGGGCAGTGGAGGACTTGGAGATCCCCGGCGGTGACGGCCCGATCGCGGTGCGGATCTACCGGCCGTCTTCCGGTGTGCCGTTACCGGTCGTGGTGTATGCGCACGGCGGGGGTTTCGTGTTCTGCGACCTTGACAGTCACGACGGGCTGTGCCGAAGCCTCGCGAATCTCGTTCCTGCCGTGGTCGTCTCCGTCGCCTACCGGTTGGCGCCGGAGCACAGGTGGCCCGCCGCGGCCGACGATCTCTACGCGGCGACGCAATGGGTGGCAGACAACGCGACCGAGATCGGTGCTGATGCGAGCCGGATCGTCGTCGGCGGTGACAGCGCGGGCGGCAACCTGGCGGCCGTGACGGCGCTGATGGCGCGTGACCGCGGCGGGCCGGCGCTGGCGGGTCAGTTGCTGCTGTATCCGGTGATCGCCGCCGATTTCGACACCGAGTCATATCGCTTGTACGGCAAGGGCTTCTACAACCCTCGGCCTGCGCTGCAGTGGTACTGGGACCAGTACGTCCCGTCGCATTCGGACCGTACCCATCCCTACGCCTCGCCGCTGCATGCCGACCTCGCCGGGCTTCCGCCCGCGGTGGTGGTCGTCGCCGGTCACGACCCGCTACGCGACGAAGGCGTCGCGTATGCCGATGCGCTGAGGGCCGCGGGCGTTCGCACGGTGCGGTGCGACTTCGACGGCGGCATCCACGGCTTCATGACGATGCCGATGCTGGACATTGCGCATGAAGCCCGGCGACGGGCCAGCCGGGAATTGGCTCAGCTGCTCGCCGGCTCAGCTGACAGCACGGTGGTCGCCCCGTAACGCTGTTCGGGGTCGAGCACGCAATGGGTGCGGCCGAACACCGTGACCATGCACTTGTTGTTGTGCGTACACCGGCTGCGCGCACCTGGATCGGCGATCATCGTGTTGACGAGGTCGGGCTCACGCAGTAGCGCTCGACCCATGGCCACAAAATCGAACCCCTCGCGCAGCCCCGTCTGCACGTGATCACGGTTCGTGATGCCCCCCAACAGAATCAGTTTCGTGTGGCGGACCAATGGTACGAACTGCCTTGCCGCCTCGAGCATGTAGAGATCGCGGTACGGATAGCTGCCCATGACCCGCTTGCCCGCCAATCGGACGCCCGGCCGCAGTGCCTGCGGCATCACTTTCGCGAACTCCTTGACCGGCACGTCACCGCGAAACAGATACATCGGCTTGAACACCGACGAACCCTGAGTGAGCTCGATGGCGTCCAGGGTGGCATCACCGTCGAGCAACTGCACTGTGCGCAAGGCCTCGTCGATCCAGATGCCGCCGGCCATGCCGTCGTCCATGTTCAACTTCGCGGTGACCGCGATCTGGTCCCCCACGACCTCGCGCACTCGCGCCGCGATCTCACGCACGAACCGCGACCGGTTGTCGATCGATCCGCCGTAACCGTCGTTACGGCGGTTGATCAACGGGCTCAAGAACGAGCTCGGCAGATAGAGATGGCCGAAATGAAGTTCGACGGCGTCGAACCCCGCATCGATCGCCACCTGTGTCGCATGTGCGAATTGTTCCGTGACGGCGGCGATCTCGTTGCGGGTGATCTGGCGGCAATACGCTAACGAGGTCGGGTTGACGAACCGGCTGGGAGCCACCGCGGTGACCCCGGTGAGCCTTTTCTGCGCGACGACGCCCGCGTGGCCTAGTTGCGCAGAGATCGCCGCGCCGGCGCCGTGCACCGCGTCGACCAGTCGGCGCAGGCCCGGCAGCGCCGTCGCGGTCATCACGATCTGGCCGGGCGCGCTGGCGCCTTCCTTCGACACGCAGCAGTACGCGACCGTCGTCATGCCGACGCCACCCTCGGCGAATGCGACGTGGAAGTCGATCAGGTCGTCGGTGACCAGGCCGTCAGGCGAGCGGCCCTCCGACGTCGCCGCTTTGATCACGCGGTTGCGTAGAGTCACCGGCCCGAGCCGGGCAGGGGCGAACGGATCCATGCCGCCACGATGCCGTTGGGATCGGATGTCTGAGCGGGCCCTTCCCGATGGATGGGAGCGGACGCCGTCATGACCCGCCGCCCGCAATATCGTCGCCCCATGGGCGCCGTCTACGTCGTCGACCGCGTGGTCACCCGGCCGGGCTGCGCGAGACGGTTCGTCGACGCGTATCTCGCCGAATACGCGCCAGGGGCAAGGGAACGCGGTATGACGCTGCGCGACATCCTGGTGAGCCCGCCGATCTGGTTCGACGACCAGTCGAACGTCGTCACGGCGACCTGGACGCTGCCGTGTCCGCGGGCCTGGTGGGAGATGACGTGGAAGGGCAGGCCGGACCCGTCGCTCGGGCGGTGGTGGCAGGACGTCAGCGAGATGATCGTTGAGCGGACCCGCAATGTCGCGGCAGCGGCCGAAGATGTCGATGGGTTGGGCAGCGTTTGATGGGCATGTTTAACGTGATCCGCCTGATCGACACCGTCGACGATGCGGCCTGCGATCGTCTGATCTACGAACTGCGATCTGCGGCGAGCACCAGCGGTGCGAAGCGGGCGCTGATTCAGCCGACACTGCCCGGCACGCGAAACGGCGGCGACATCCTGATGCATCTGCAGTTCGACGGGGTGGCTCAATGGAATTCCGCGGCGGGGGCTTTCGAAACGATCCTCGCCGATCCTGCGGTCGACCACGTCAACGGCGCCACCTATACCGGCAACCTGGTCACCGCGTCGCCGGATCGAGGCAGCATCTACCGGACGCTGTTGCTGCGGGTGCAACCCGGTAGCGACGAGGCGATCCTCCGACGGTTCGAAGACGACCTGCGCCTGCTCCCCCGCTACGTCACGTCGATCTGTACGTGGCAGCTCAGCCGCGTCGACTCGGCCGTCGGAACGTCGCCGTGGACCCATGTGTTCGAGCAGGAATTCCGGGACGTCGAGGGGTTGATGGGCCCGTATCTGATGCATCCGATCCACTGGGCCTACGTCGATCGTTGGTTCGACCCGGAATGCCCCGAGTGCATTGTGCGCGACCGCGTGTGCCACAGCTTCTGTCGAGCGGAGACGCCATGAATCCTGACGCGGTACGGCGCCTTCTCGACGAACGCGACATAGAGCGCGCACTTTACACCGCCGCACGCGCGATGGATGAGCACGACTGGACGGCTGTTGGCGAGGTGTTCGCCCACGACGCGACGGGCGACCTCGGCACGGGACCGCTCGTCGGCAGCGCCGCCATCGTTGCGCTCATTCGAAGCTATCTCGACGCCTGTGGTCCGACCCAACATCTGCTGGGCAACGTGATCGTCGACGTCGCGGGCGACACCGCCGTATCGCGGGCCTACGTTCACGACCTGCACCTGTCCCCTGACGGTTCGGAGCGCTTCTACACGATGGGCGACTACCACGACCACTGGGAGCGACGGGCGGGCCGATGGCGAATTGTCGAGCGCATCAAGGTCAACCGCGCACACGTCGGCTCACTCGAGCGCGTCTTCGCCGAGTGATTTCGGTGCCGAAACAGTCGGTGAGCGACTGTTCTGACACCGAAATCGCTACATGCCGGCGGGCTGGATGTTCGGGTTGGCCGTCGCCGGCGGTTCCAGCGGCGGCAGTACCGTCGCACCGTCGAGACTGTGCACCGGCAACTGTTGCGACCACGGATAGTGCAGGCTGAACGCGACGAGCCCGGTGCGTTCGGCAGCGGGCCGATGACACATCGCCAGCACCGTCTCGGCAAGGTAATCGACCGGTTCTGTCGGGAACGTGTCCGGAATCAGTTGCGACGCACCGGGTGTACGGATAGCGGTCGACGGGCCCACGCAGTTGACCGCGATGTTGGCATCGACCAGCTCGGCGGCAGCCCCCTGGGTGAAGCGGTGCAGCGCGGCCTTGCATGACGCGTAGATGACGTCGCCGGACGTCTTGTTGTATTCGCGGTAGGGCCGCACCGGTGCCACGCCGGTCACCGAACCGATGTTGACGATCCAGCCCGCACCCTGCTTCCGCATGTGCGGAGCGGCGGCCTTGGTGAGCACGAACGGCGTGCGCAGGTAGTGCTCGACGGTGCGGTCAAAGGTTTCCATGCTCATCTGCTCGACGACCGAGTAGTCCGCGTAGCCGGCGTTGTTGACCAGAATGTCGATGCGGCCCAACCGCTCCACCACTTCGGCCACCAACCGCTCACGCTGCTCGGCGTTTTCCAAGTCGGCGGCGATCCCCACCGCCTTGCCGCCACCGCGCTCGATGAGCTCGATGGTCTCGCCGATCGTGCCGGGCAACGCGGCGGATGCGCCGGCGCGCACCGACGCCGACGGCTCGAACGCCCGAGCCGTCACGACAACGGTGGCGCCTTCGGCCGAAAGCCGTTGCGCCACAGCTCGGCCGATTCCGCGGCTACTGCCCGTGACGAGCGCCGTCCTGCCTTCCAGCAATCCGGTCACGACAGCTCGAAGTGTTCTTCGACGGGTGCCCGGTGCTGATGCCACAGATCGACCAGTCGGTATGGCGTCGCGACCACCACACGGCCCGAACCGGACCGGTAGTAGGTGTGCGCATTCGGGGTGTGACACCACACCGTCCGCGACATCGCCTCGTCGATCTGCGCCACGTAGCTCACGTAGGCGTCGCGCTTCACCTCCATGGTCGCCGCGTCGCGCAACGCCATCAGTTGCAGGCACTCGATGATGTAATGCGCCATCACTTCCATCGAGAAGTTGGCACCGGCACCGTGACCAGGGCTGTAGTTCGGAGCCGAGTTGATGAACAGGTTCGGGAAACCGGGCACGGTGCCGCCGCGGTATGCACGCGGACTGTCCCCCCACTCCTCGCGCAGGGTCCGGCCGTCGCGGCCGCGGATGTCGAGGGTCGACAGGAAGTCGAGGTGGTAGCCGGTGGCGTAGATGATGACGTCGAGGTCGATCTGCCGACCATCCTGGGTGACGATGCCGCGCGCGTTGACCACGGCCGGTTCGCTGGCCTCCATGTCGACGTGGTCGCGGGTCAGCGCCGCGTAGTAGCCGCCCGGGTCGCGGATGATCCGCTTACCATACGGCGCGAAGTCGGGAGTGACCTTCTTCGCCAGTTCGCTTCCCTCGCCGAATGTTTCGTTGATATAGGTCAGGCACATCTGCAGCAGCACGTCGTTGGCCGGCGAGATCGACAGATGATCCTTGGCCCATTCGGGGTCCTGCAGGATGACGGGATAGTTGTTGTCGGCCGTCGCCCAATACGACTTCAGTCGGTGCCAGTTCGCGTAATACGGCACGTGACGGCCCAGGAATCGGCGGTACTCGGGCACGTCGTCGGAGGGCCGCTTGCGCGGCGCCACCCAGTGCGGCTGTCGCTGGAAAACCGTGAGATGGTCGACCTCGTCGATGCACGCGTCGACGATCTGCACCGCGGTGCAGCCCGCCCCGATGATCGCGACGCGCTTGCCACTGAGGTCGAGCGTCGGGTCCCACATGGCCGAGTGAATGCTGATGCCCTCGAACGACTCCCGGCCCTCGAGATCCGGCCACCGCGGTCGGTTGAGATAGCCGGCGGCGGTGACGACGACGGTGGCGAAACTGACGTCGCGGTTGCCGTCGCGATCGACCGCGTGAATCTGCCATTGCTTACGGTCCTCGTCCCACCACAACGCCTCGACTTCGGTGCCGAATCGGGTGTGCTGGCGAAGGCCGTACTTGTCGGCGAGCGCGACGAGGTAGTTCTGGTACTCCCCGCCTTGCGGGTAGTAGCTCGTCCAGTCCGGATTCACCTCACGCGACAGCGAGTAATACGCCGACGGCGTGTCGACGCCGATCCCCGGATAGCGGGTGGTCAGCCAGGTGCCGCCGACCTCGTCGTTGCGGTCGAAGATCTGATATCGGACGCCCGCGTCTGCGGCGGCGAGCGCGGTGATGATGCCGGCGATTCCGGCGCCGATGATCGCCACCGTCGTGGTCTCCGGAATCGGCACCGTGCGCGGCAGCGTCGGCTGCGACAGTTGGAAGCCGCCCTGTTCGAGCAGCAACGGAATGAACTCGTCCTCCACGTCGGAGCCGAGTGCCACCGGCAGCAATCGGGCGAACAGTTGCGGGTCCTCTGGGGCCACGGCACCGGCCGGCCGGGGCGCGTCGATCGCCTCGATCACGGCCGTGACGAGCTCCTCCATGGTGCCGGTATCGGTGGTGCCCAGGCGCTCCGGTGGATCCGGCACATGGGTGATATTGGCGCCGTACCGGTCGATGACAGACGGATCACCGGTCAATTGGGCGAGCACCGCGACCAGCACACCAGCGTCCGCCTCACGCAGATGCGTCCTCAGTTCGTCGCGGTCAACCGTCGACTCCGGCCTGGTTTGCGCATCAGCAGTCACGGCTCCGAGTATCGGAGCGCAACGGCCCGACGAGCGCCATCCTGCCTACTGAGCGGGACACCAGCCGCTGAGCCACCGGTGCCAGGCCATACGCTGCGGCCATGCAACTGGACACCGTGGTAGCCCAGGCGCGCAGCCATACGCTCGGCGACATCCCACGGCGGTCGGCCCGCAAGCAGCCGGACAAGGTGGCGATCATCGATGGCGACGTCGTCCTGACGTTCGCCGAGTTCGACAACCTGGTGGATAGAGCAGCGGCGGCTTTGCAGGACAACGGCTTTGCACCCGGTGACCGCCTGGCGCTCTTGGCGCACAACTGCTGGCAGTACGCCGTGTTGGCTTTCGCGACCGCCCGCGCCGCGGTGGTGTTGGTCCCGGTCAACTTCATGCTCACCGCCGACGAGATCTCCTACGTCCTGGGCCACAGCAAGGCCAGCGGATTCATCGTCGAGGCCGGCC
Organism: Mycobacterium sp. IS-1556; assembly: GCF_001499985.1. NCBI lineage: Bacteria > Bacillati > Actinomycetota > Actinomycetes > Mycobacteriales > Mycobacteriaceae > Mycobacterium > Mycobacterium sp. IS-1556. The sequence continues at coordinate 292,201 of NZ_LQIM01000038.1, read as the reverse complement.
TGATCCCGACGGCCGAGCAGGCGATGCGGCAAGGCGGGACGGTGCGCACCACGACTGCGCTGATGCCGGCCGGCCGGCCCGCACCACCCGGTTGGGGCGACTTCGCCCACTGGTTGACCACCACCACCGCGGCCCCGGCCCCGCACATCGACGACGACCAGCTCCTGCGGTTGATGTACACGAGCGGCACCGAATCACGGCCGAAGGGAGTCATGCACAGCAGCCGCACCCTGATGTGGCAGTACATCAGCACGATCGTTGCCGGCTCGATGTCGGGCGACGACGTCGAGATCCACTCGCTGCCGCTCTACCACTGCGCGCAGCTCGACAACTTCCTCGCGACCGACATCTACCTCGGTGCGACCAGCATCATCCTTCCCAAACCCGACCCCGACACGGTGTTGCGCACGATCGCCCGCCACGCAGTGACGAACTACTTCGCGCCTCCCACGGTGTGGATCAGCCTGCTCCGCAGCCCAGTCTTCGACACTGTGGATCTGTCCAGCCTGCGCAAGGGCTACTACGGCGCCTCCGCGATGCCGGTCGAGATCATCAACGAGATCCGGGAACGGCTGCCCAACTTGCGGCTGTGGAACTTCTACGGGCAGACCGAAATGGCGCCGCTGGCGTCCGCGCTTGCACCCGACGAGCAGGAAGCACACGGCGGCGCGGCCGGGCGGCCGGTGGTCAACGTCGAGACAACCATCCTCGACGAAGAGGACCAGCCCGTCGCGACGGGCGTGGTGGGTGAAATCGCCCACCGCAGCCCACATCTGATGTTGGGCTATCTCGACGACCCCCCCAAGACGGCGGAGGCCTTCCGTGGCGGCTGGTTCCACTCCGGTGACCTCGGCTATTACGACGAGCATGGCCTGCTGCACGTCGTGGACCGCAAGAAGGACATGATCAAGACCGGCGGCGAAAACGTCGCCAGCCGCGAAGTCGAAGAAATCCTCTACCGGCACAGCGGAGTACAGGAAGCCGCGGTGTTCGGGTTGCCGCATCCCACGTGGGTCGAGGTCGTGGTGGCCGCGGTGGTCGCGCGCGACGGTTTCACGCTGACCGAGGATGACGTGATCGCGCACTGCCGCAAGCATCTGGCCGGCTTCAAGACGCCCAAGCGGGTCTTCTTCGTCGACTCACTGCCCAAGAACCCGAGCGGCAAGCTGTTGAAACGTCAACTGAGGCAGCGCTTCGGCTCCGAAGCGCTCACCCACTGAAGGGATAACGCCGTCGTGTTCACAGGACGCATCGCGCGGTTCGACGGGCCCGGCGAACCGTTCCAGATCGAGACCGTCGGCCTGACCGGGGCAGAACCCGGTGAGATCCTGATCCGGGTCACTCGCACCAACATCTGCGGATCCGATCTGCACGCCTGGCACGGAACATTCGCGACCGGTGGACTCGGTGGCAAGCTGCCCACCGTGCTGGGGCACGAAATGGTGGGCATGGTCGAGGCCCTCGGCGACGGCGTCAGCACCGACTCCAACGGCGCGCCGCTGGAGGTGGGCACCCGGGTGGTATTTCCGTACTTCTTCTGCTGCCACCGCTGTCGCAACTGCCTGATGGGTCGGCGAAATGCATGCCTGAACCTCACGATGGCGATGCTGGGCCGCGCCGACGAACCTCCGTACTTCGTGGGGGGCTATGGCGACTACTTCCTGCTGCCCAGCGGTGCTGTGATCTATGCCGTTCCCGGCTCCGTGTCTGACGACATCGCCTCTGGCGCCAATTGCGCTCTCTCCCAGGTTATATACGGCCTGGAGCGCGTCGATCAGCAACTCGGGGAAATCGTCGTGGTGCAGGGCGCCGGCGCTCTCGGCCTGTACGCCGTCGCCGTGGCGAAGGCACGTGGGGCGGGGCTGGTCGTCGCGATCGACGGGGTGCCCGAACGTCTGGAGTTGGCGACGGCGTTCGGCGCCGATGCGGTGATCGACATCAACGAGGCGGCCACCGCGAAGGACCGGACGAAGGTCGTACGCGAACTCACGGACGGGCAGGGCGCCGACGTGGTGGTGGAGGTGGTCGGCCACCCGTCGGCCATCGACGAGGGTCTCAAGATGCTCGGCCAGTTCGGCCGCTACGTGGAGATCGGCAACATCAACATCGGCAAGACGTTCGAGTTCGATCCGTCGCGGTTCGTGTTCGCCAACAAGACGATGGTCGGCGTCTCGCTCTACGACCCGCCGGTGCTGTCGCGCGCGCTCACCTTCCTCGAGCAGCACCAGGACTCGCTTCCGCTGAAACGCCTTGCTGCGGCGCAGTATCGGCTTGACGATATCAACGAGGCGTTTGCCGCCGCCGACGGCAAGCGCGATGTCCGCGCCAGCATCGTTCCTTGATCAAGGAAGTCCATGCACCATCACACGCGTGAAACGCTGTTCATCGACGGGCAGTGCAACCTCCCGCACGCGTTGCGGATGGCCAAGCGGCTGCTGCAAGAATCACGGGTGGGTCCGCTGGACTCAACGTTGTCCATGGCGGCGGCCATGCAGCGCAGCCACCGATATGAGTGGAGGAGATGGTGACGTCGCAGGTGTCACTTCCGCGGCTGGTGCCGCCGGCGACTGTCGAACCGGCGACCACGGAGCCGCTGCGCGCCGAGGTTCGCGCCTTTCTGGCCGAGCAGCGCGCCGCGGGCACGTACACCCCCGCCGTCGATGCCTGGTTGACCGGCTGGGACGAGAAGTTCACTGCCGCGCTCGCCGTTAAGGGCTGGCTGGGCATGACGGTGCCCGTCGAATACGGCGGCCACGGGCGCTCATTCGTCGAACGCTTCGTGGTGACCGAGGAACTGCTCGCGGCCGGCGCGCCGGTGGCCGCGCATTGGATCGCCGACCGGCAGATCGTGCCGTCGCTGTTGAAGTACGGCACCGAACACCAGAAGTCGGAGTTCCTGCCGAAGATCGTGCGCGGCGAATGCTACTTCGGCATCGGGATGAGCGAACCCGACTCCGGCTCTGACCTGGCGAGCGTGCGGACGAAAGCGGTTCGCGTCGACGGGGGTTGGGAGCTAACCGGCACCAAGGTGTGGACATCGGGGGCCCATCACGCGCACGCGTTCATCGCGCTGGCGCGTACCGCACCGGTGGATCCGGGCGATCGGCACGCCGGGCTGAGCCAGTTCATCGTCGACCTGCGGGGTCCGGGTGTGGATATCCGGCCGATCGTCTCGATGAACGGCGCACACCACTTCAACGAGGTGGTCCTTGATGCGGCGTTCGTGCCCGACGCAATGGTGTTCGGTGCGATCGGCGACGGCTGGCAGCAGGTGACCTCGGAGCTGGCGTTCGAGCGCAGCGGACCTGAGCGGTTCTTGTCGACGTTCGTTCTGCTCGCATCGTGCGCCGAACACATGGCGTCTCAGCGGATCTCGCCCGACGCCGACCTCGGGCGGCTGGTGGCGCGCATCGCCGGCCTGCACCAGATGTCGACCGCGGTGGCGGGTGCGCTGGAGCGAAATGCCCCGGCGGATGTGCCCGCGGCCGTCGTCAAGGTCCTCGGCACCACCACCGAGGGCGATATCGCCGAATTCGCCGGCCAGTTCGACGATGGCGATATCGATCCGGCGTTTACCGAACTCGTTTCGGCTGCGGCGGATCAGCGTCCGGGTTTCACGCTGCGCGGCGGAACAAACGAAGTGCTGCGCGGTGTCATCGCGCGCGGATTGGGCCTTCGATGACCGAGACACCGTCGGCCGGCGTGGATCCGGCACTGGTCGCGATGATGGACGCCGTCTTCGCGGAACATCGCGGCGATCCGGCGCTGTGGCAACAACTCGACAAACTCGGACTGGTGCGGCTCACGGGTCCCGAGGATGTCGGCGGCAGTGGTGCCGGATGGTACGAAGCCGCCGAACTGCTGAGCGCCGCGGCCCGTCACGGCGTGCGAGTTCCGTTGGCCGAAAACGACTTGCTGGCGTGCTGGCTGTTGGATGCGATCGGCCTGCCCAGTACCGGGACGGTGCGTACGGTTTGCCTATTGGACTCGTATGGGACGGCGCGCGGTGTGCCATGGGCGGCGGGCGCCCAGCGGGTCGTGGTGGTGTGGAACGCCGGTGGCGAACACCGTGCCGCCGACGTTGACATCGAGAGACTGGGCATCACATCGGGATTCAATACGGTCGGCGAGCCACGCGACACTGTCACCGCCGACATCTCGGCCCTCGACGGCGTGTCGGTTCCCGCACCACTAGTCACGCAATTGCGGCTGAAGTCTGCACTAGTGCGCTCAATTCAGGTGTGCGCAGCGCTCGATCGCGTCGTCCAGATGTCCGTCGAGCATGCGACGTCGCGCATCCAGTTCGGTCGCCCGTTGGCCCGCTTTCAGGCGGTGCAGCATCTGATCGCCGATCTCACCGCCGAGGCCGCGCTCGCCCGCGCGGCGACCGAAGCCGCGCTGACCACGGCCGTGACCACCGACTGGTCGGGCGAGAGCCTCGAATTCCGGGTGGCGGCGGCCCGTTCTTGCGCAGGCCATGCCGCGGAAGTCGTGGTGCGCAACGCGCACCAGGTCCACGGCGCCATTGGCACCACACAGGAGCACCGACTGCACGAATTCACCCGGGCTGCCCTAGCCTGGCGCTCGGAGTTCGGCTCAGTACGGTACTGGGACCAGCGGGTGACCGATGCGGCCCTGGCGGCGGGCGCAGCCGGACTGTGGAGCATGGTCACTGGCTAGGGTTACGGCGAATGACGGTCAGCCGCGAGGCGCGTTCGTCACGCGGCGTCGGTTGTTGGTCCCGCTCGACTTTCGTTGTCGTCGTTCGGGGTTCGTCCGTCGACGATTTCGTCGGTTTCGTCGGACGGTCGGTGGAGACGCTCGGGGCGATGGTACTCGTTGACGCGGGCTTGCCCTGTGTCGAGATGTGGGGGTGGAATCCACTCGACGTCGTTGTCTTCGTTGATCCGTGTCTGCCAGCCGCCTGGCCCGACCATGCGGTTGTCGGGCCCACACGCCAAACCGAGTTCGTCGACGTTTGTTTGCCCGTCGTCGGCCCAGTCGCGAGCCGCGTGATGGGCTTGGCAACCGTAGGCAGGCACGGTGCAGCCCGGCTTCGTGCAGCCGCCGTCGCGGGCGATGAGCATAATCCGCTGAGCCGGCGAGGCCACGCGCCGAGCGCGAAACAAGTCCAGCGCCGACCCGGTCGCCTTGTCGAACACCGCCAGGTAATGGTTAGCGTGGGCGGCCATCCGAATCACGTCGCCGATGGGGATGACGGTGCCCCCACCGGTGACGCCGACCCCTGCCCGGCTCTCCAACTCCTGCAGTGTGGTGCGGACGATGATCGAGGCTGGTAACCCGTTGTGCTGCCCCAATTCACCGCTTTCCAGCACGCTGCGCCCGACCGCGACCAGCGCGTCGTGCTGGCGCTGCGCCAGACTGCGGTGGTCGTTATCGATCTGGGCCTGTGATGGCGTACCTGAAACGCAGGGTTGCTCGTCGTCGGGGTTGCACATGCCCGGCGCCGCCCACTTCGCGAAGATCGCCTCGTATATCGCCCAGGCTTCGGGAGTCAGATTGCCTCTGAACGGGATCATCTTGTCTGACCCCTGGGGTCCTTTCCACACGCCACGGCGCCGCGCGCGTTCACGCTCGTCGGGTTCGGGACCATCCTGGTCGAGCAGGAACAGGATGCGCTCGGCGTTGTCTTTCAATTCCTTCGGTCCCACGCCGATCGCGGTGCGCACCAGGTCGACTTCGATCTGTGCGCGGGTGCCGGCGTCGACGCCGGCCGGGATGCGCTCCATCGCCTCGCGCACGACCTTGACATGCTCGCGATTGATCGACCCGTGAGCTTGGGCCAGTGCGGTGCAGGGTAACTCGGGCTCGAGCGGTTCACCCGTCAGTGTGCGACGCGGACCCAACTTGGCGGCTTCGTCGAGCCGGCGGCCGGCCTCACTGGTCGAGATCCGCCACCGGATCGCCAGCACGTCGCGCCAGGATTTTGCGCCCATTTCCGTGGCGGTGGTCTCCCCTTGCAAGCGCGCCAACATGCGATGGCTCTGAGTCGGCAGCTGGCAGGCGAGGGCTTCAAGGTCGTCAAGCGCACCGATCAGGTCGTGCTCGGTGAGCGCCTCGATGGGCAACGCGGCCAGCTCGTCATAGGCGGCGCGAAGCGAGGCAACCGTGGCCTGCACCGCTTCCGCACTCATGACTCGAACGTATGTGCGAATTCTAAGAACTTCGCGACGTATCTCTGAAAGGTTCCATGAGAGTTGGCGACGTTCCACTCACCGGGCACTCCCGGTGTCGACCGGCGGCTCCGACGGTTGACTGCAATGGTGAGCAACGACATCACGCTGTCCGAATTGCAGGAATTCATCGCGGCCTACTGGTACGCCTACGACGAGGCGAACTACGACGACATGGCGGCGGCGAAAGCCGAGAACATCCGATTCGTAACCCGCAGCGATTCGGGCGCAAGCCCCTTCGAAGAGCTTATGTCGCCGGAGCTGCACGGCCGCGACGCCGTCATGGAGTGGCTCACCGACCACCGCAAGCAGAGCCCGTACCCGCTGCGTCACCACGCCACCAACGTGCACCGCACCGGCGTTAAAGAGGACGCCGCTCTCGTCCGTTTTTATATCTTCGTCAACCAGATCGCGAACTTCGTGCCGTTCGCGGTGTCCAGCGGTATCGCCAACGTCGCGGTGCGCCGCGGTGCCGACGGGCTCGAGTTCACCGAAATGGAGATGGTTCTCGACACCACCGACTCGGTGCCACTGGCCGAGCTCGCCACCGAAACCGCAGCATCCGGCAGCTAGTTCGGTGACCGCTCGCGAGACGTTCTCCGGCGGCGTCGCGGTCATCACCGGCGCCGGTAACGGGATCGGGGCCGGTCTGGCCCGCCATGCCGCCGCGCTTGGCATGACGGTGGTGCTTGTCGACGTCGATGGTAAGGCGATCGCCGCACTGCGTGACGAACTGCCCAGCTCCATCGACGCCGTGTGCGACGTGCGCGATCCGGATGCGCTGGAAAGACTTGCAGCCCAGGTGTACTCCGAGACCGGTCCGGTGCGGCTGTTGGTCAACAACGCCGGTGTGGAACAGTTCGGCTACCTGTGGGACACGCCCGTGGTCAACTGGGATCGCCTGGTGGCGATCAACGTCAGCGGCGTCTTCTACGGCGTGCGCGCGTTCCTGCCGCACATGCTCGCCGCCGATACGCCGTCGTGGGTGTGGAACGTCTCGTCGATCGGCGGCGTCGCGGCGGTGCCATTGCAGGCGCCGTACATCATGAGCAAGCACGCGGTGCTCGCCCTCACCGAATGCTTGCGCCTGGAGGTGCAATTGGCCGGCCACGCCGACCGGATCCATGTGCAGGCGGTGTTACCCGGCGCGGTGAAGTCGAACATCTTCGAGGCGGCAGGCGGTGTCGACGGCGGCGATGTCGCGGCGGCCGAGTCGCAGCGATCGGCGATGCTCGACATCAAGGCCGACGCGATGGACCCGATCGAGGCGGCGCGGACGGTGTTCGAGCAGGCGGCCGCAGGCGATTTCTATCTGCTGACGCAACCCGAATATGTCGGCAACGCGATGGCTGAGCGCGCCGACATCCTGGCGGACCGCCGCCCGCCGGCGCTGCGCACCAAGCGTCGTTTCGATCCAGCACAGCAATGACGATCTCCAAAGCCGCTGAACCGCTGTTGGATCCGGACGCCGCGGCCCGCGTCGCGGAGTTCGGTGTTGTGCCGCCGATGCGCGAGCGCGGACTGGCCGCGGTCCGCGAGGCCCTGGAGTCCGCTCCCCTGCCTCCCATGCCGGAGATGGCCGAGGTGGAAGACCGGGTGATCGACGGACCGGTCGGGCAGATTGCGTTGCGGATCTACCGACCGACTGTGCAGGCGGCGGCGCCGGCGATGGTCTACTTCCACGGCGGCGGCATGGTGTTGGGATCGAATCATTCGTTCGAACCGCTGGCGCGCACCCTCGCCGAGAAATCCGGCGCCACCGTGGTTTCCGTCGACTACCACCTGGCGCCGGAAGCGCCGCCCCCGGCCCAGTTCGACGACGCATACACCGCGACGTCCTGGGTTGCGGCGAATGCGCACGAACTCGGCATCGACGCAAGCCGATTGGCGGTGGCCGGCGACAGCGCGGGCGGCACCCTGGCCGCGGCCGTCGCCCTGGCCGCCCGAGACCGCGGCGGCCCAGACCTGTTCGCGCAGCTGCTGATGTACCCGGGACTCGACAAGGATCTGACGGTGCCGTCGGTCAGAGCCATGCCCGACGCCCCGATGCTCACCCTCGTCGACATCGAGTACATGTATGAGTTGGCCGACGGCCCCGACCACCCGTACGCGGTGCCCGCCCGTGCGGACGATCTGTCCGGTCTACCGCAAGCCATCGTCGTGACCGCGGCCGCCGACCCCATTCGGGACTGGGGCGAGCGATACGCCGCACGACTGCAGGACGCCGGCGTGCAGACCACACTGACCCGCTATCCCGGGGCGTATCACGGTTTCCTGATGCGGTCGGACGCCACCGCGCGTGGTCGGTTGGCGGTGGCCGAGATCGGCGCGCTGATGAGCGCCAAGTTCGCCAACCCCCTGCCCTTCTGAGCGCGCCTCCGTCCGCGCGAGCCTTCGCGCGAGCAGACGCAAATGTCCCTCAGACCTCGGCGTGTCGGGGACATTCGCGTCTGCTCGACGGGAGAAATGAGCGTGTCCCGATCACTGGACAGGTGGCCTTTCGAAGGTGCGCGGCCGCACCACAATCGAGCCATGCTTACCGACCAGCAGCGCATGGAGCTTTCCGACGTTCTGCGGCCGGCGTCGCCGCCGCGTGAGATCGACGATATCTACACCGACGATCAGCGCGAGCGCCTGCTCGACGTGGTTCGCACGCAGGGGCCGTGGCGGCTGATCATCGCCCAGCACTTCGCCTCTGCGGAAGAGCTGATGGCCACGATGAGCGGCATGTTCCCGGAGGGCTTCGAACCGTCCCTGGACCTGTTCCTGACGCCGACATTCCGTGGCTACCTGGCCAACTACGGCACCGTGCTGTATCCCGAACTGCACGACTGCTTCTACAACCAGCGCTTCGTGGAGTTGGCGAAGAGCTATTGGAACGCCGAGTACGCCAAGCCGGAGATGATGTTGTTCAACATCAATGGGCCGTGCGCCAACCGGGATCCGGGCCACCTCGACTCCCCCAGCTTCCGCGGTGTGCGTCACGAGAACGCGCCGACATGGCTCACCAGCGTCATGGGCAAGTCCGGTCTGTTCCGCGACTACCTGATCAAGATGGCCCAGGTCATCACCTGGTTCTCACACGACGAGAGCAGCGGCTTCACCTACTGGCCGGACGGTCCGCTCAAGGCGCCGCGGCGTCTCCTGCCGCCGGTGTACAACCGCGGTGTGCTCGTGCAGAACGAGATGATGGTGCACCGCGGCGAGGCCAACGGCCCGCTCGAGCAGCAGACCCCGGCGGGCCTGGCGTTCGACACGGTGTTCACCGGCGACCCGGCCGACAAGGATGCCTGGCTGCTGAAGAACGGCAACGACGTGATCGCCCGCCACCACACCGACGAACTGCGGTTCCTGGTGCACTGGTCGGCCGAAGTGTTCGCCGACTACGACGAGTTGAAGAAGAACATGGACGGCAGCGACGACCTGACGATCGACAAGGCCATCGACATGCTCGTCGACGACGCCGGCAAGAAGGGGATCAAGCTCGACGTGCCCGGCGAGCCGCTGCACGACCCGGAGTTCATCGGGGCGCTGAATGCGGTCTACGACCTTGGCGGGCCGGCCGAGTACCCGAAGGAAGCGCCGATCAGCGCGTTCCAACTCGCCTGACCCAGAAAGGCTTTCAGCGTGGAGCGCTTCAACGACCGGCGGATCATCGTGACCGGCGCCGGATCCGGCATCGGTGCGGCCACCGTCGCCCGACTGCTCGACGAGGGCGGAACGGTCGTCGCCTGCGACGTCTCACCGGACGGCCTGGCGGCGACCGCCACCGCGGCCGACGACGCGGGCACGGGCAAGCGGTTGACGACGACGGTGCTCGACGTCTCGGACGAAGCTGCGGTCGCGGCGGCCGTCGACGCGGCGGTCGCCGAGATGGGCGGGCTCGACGTGTTGGTCAACGCCGCAGCCATCCAACGGTGTGCGCACACCCACGAGCACACGCTCGAGGACTGGAACACGACGCTGGCAATCAACCTCACAGGCACCTTCCTGATGACGCGGCGCGCCTTGCCTGCGTTGCTCGACTCTGGCCGCGGCGTGGTGGTGAACTTCACCTCGACTGCCGCTTCGTTCGCGCATCCCTATATGGCCGCGTATGCCGCCAGCAAGGGTGGCGTCCTCGCGTTCACCCACTCGCTGGCACTCGAATACTCCAAACAGGGTCTACGCGCGGTCAACATCCAACCCGGTGGAGTCGCAACGGCTCTGGCCAATTCGACGCTGGACAAGATGCCTGAAGGTTATGACCTGGCGCTGTGGGCGAAGCAGACGCCGCTGTTGCACGGCCGCGAGAGCGAGGTCCTGGGCGACCCGAGTTCGGTCGCGTCGGTCATCGCCATGGTCGCCTCCGACGACGGCGCCTTCATCACCGGCACCGAGATCCGCGTCGACGGCGGCGCGCACGCCTAGCGCTCAGCGCACCACCACGTCGCTCGGCTCGCGCGGCGCGCCCAGCATCGCCCGGTGCGATGGCGGTTGCCGGCCACCGTCATCCGTGACGCCATACCGCTGCGCCAGTTCGGCACCGATCAAGGTGTGGCCGCTCAGTTGGTCCAGTTCCGGGTCGCGGTACAGCGCGTCGATCACCCGGCCGGTGAACTCGGGGGTTTCCGCGTGTTCGGCCATGGTGGCCAACGCTTCCGGCTTGCCGTCGAACGCCGCGCGCATCTTCTCGGTGAGCAGGATGCCCATCCAGATCGACACCGTATTCACCGCCGTATCCCGGAAGTCGATCGCCATATCAGCGGCCATCTTGTCGATGCCGGCCTTCTGCGCACCATAGGCCGGCCCGTGCATGTAACAGACCGAACCCGGCGAGGACGTGAACGCGATCAACCCGCGCGGCCGGCGCACCATCAACGGAGCGGCGTAGTACGACGCGGCGTAGGCCGAACGTAATCCGACGTCGAGGATATCGCCGAGTTCAAGCTCCTTCTCCCAGAACGGCTTCGGATCAGTAAGCGCGTCGTGGACCGCCGCGGCGTTGTTGACGAGCAGGTCCAGGCCACCGCACTCGTCGGCTACCCGGCTGAACAGCGCGGCAACAGCGACATCGTCGCGATGGTCGACCCGGACCGCGATCGCACCGTCGCCGGCATCGGTCACCGTCCGTCCCGTCGCGTACACCCGCCAGCCGCACGCCAGCAGTGCCCGGGCGATGCCCCGGCCGGCGCCGCGGCTCGCACCTGTCACGACGGCGACCGGCGCGTCGAGGTTTTCGGTCACCACACGAGATTACGGTGCGGCGTACACCGTAGGGCTAGAACGTGACCACCACCTTGTCGGTCGCCCCGGGGGTGGAGGCGGCCTCTAACGCCGCGTCGATGTCCTCGAACGAGAATGTGTGACTGACGATCGTCTGGTACTTGCTGCCCGACGAACTCGACGACGCAGCGGAATGCCCGCTGGCGACGATCTCGGCTCCCCTCCTCGACTCGACCGGCGCGATCGTCATGTCGGTGTCGGCTCAGCCGTATCGGCGGCTCAGCCCGGAAGCGGTTCGTGACATCGGGGCGCAGGTCCTTGCCTTCGCAGAGGACGTCCGGCCGCTGGTTGCGCAGTACGTCGCCGGCGGAGGCTAGTCGACGACCTCATCGAGGATCGGGACTGAACCGCGCCTCGCCGCATCCTCGATCGATTCGCGAAGCGCCGCGCAGACGAGGACCAGGCCCCGGCCGTGATTCTTGAGCGCCTCGGCCTCGCGCAATTCTTGGCAGCTGGCCATCGCATCCGCGTCCCACTGGATGCTGGTCTGCTCCCAGCTGCTCTTGCGAACCAGTACGCGGGCACCACAAGTGCCGCAATCGACAGGAACCAGCGGTGAATCCTGCAGACGGTTGTCGACGCGAACAGCCATGAGAGCCTTACCCGCTGGCCGCCTGTGCGATGTTCGCCTCAACCTCCTGCTGCCAGGCTTCGCGGGGCCGCGTGACGTCGATCTCGTATTCGAAGCGGTCGACCATGTCCGGTGCTACGTCGGCGACGTCCACGTAGAACTGCTCGTACCACCGGCGCAGCTGATACACCGGCCCGTCCTCCTCGCACAGCAGCGGATTGTCGATGCGGGCCTTGTTCTTCCAGATCTGCACGTCCTGCTCGAAGCCGACCTTGACCCAGTCGCCGAGCGCGATCGCAGCCTGCATCGCCGCTTCCTCGGGAAGGTTTGCCGACTTCTTGACGATGATGCCGTACTGCAGCACAAAGGAATTGGCGTCGATCGGGTAATGGCAGTTGATCAGAATCGTGTTCTGATCGTCGTTCTCGAAATGGTAGGTCAGGTCGTCGATCATGAACGAAGGGCCGTAGTAGGACGCCACCGAGGTCGTGCCGAGCAGTCGCGGCTGACCCTCTGGATCAGGAATGTCCCCACGGGAACCGCTGTTCATGTACTGCGTCGCGAGATGCCCTTCGAAGATGTTCTTGAAGTGTGTCGGCATCGAGCCGTGGATGTAGAAGAAATGGGCCATGTCGACGACGTTGTCGATGATCTCGCGACAGTTCGTGTTGACCACGGTCGTGTACCAGTGCCAGTCGGTCCACTCATTGCTCGTGGCGCCCTCGATCCGCGGAACGGTCACGTCATCGGGCGGCGGATTGCCCTCGGGATCGTTCCACACGAACAACATCCCGTCCTGCTCGAGCGTGGTCCACGTCGCGGTGCGCGCCAGGCGCGGTGTGCGCTTGCTGTAGGGAACCCGCTTGCACCGGCCGTCACCGCCCCACCGCCAGTCATGGAAGGGACACGCGATCTCGTCGCCCTTCACCGTGCCCTGGCTGAGGTCGCCGCCCATGTGCCGGCAGTAGGCGTCGAGAACGTTGATCTTCCCGTCGCCGCTGCGAAACACCACCAACTTCTGACCGAACGCGCTCACCGAATGCGGTTGGCCGTCACCGAAATCACGGATGAGCCCCAGGCAATGCCAACCCCGGGCGAACCGGGTCGGCGCCGACCCAGCTTCGATCTGTCGGACCTCGACATCGGACTCTAACGTCATTGGACCTTTGTACTCCCGCACGCAACGGCGCAACACCGATCGTTCCGCTCATCAGGACGCCTGGTGCCAACGGACGCCGAGACGGCCTAGCGTCAGGCCGTGACCACTGCGCCGCACCCCGCCATTCCCTCGAGCGTGCCCCTCGAGGACTGCACCGTGGACCTTCTGGTCGTGGGATCCGGCACCGGGATGGCGGCCGCGTTGGCGGCCCGCGAGCAGGGCCTGAGCGTCTTGATCGTCGAGAAATCCGATTACGTCGGCGGTTCGACGGCGCGCTCCGGCGGAGCGCTGTGGTTCCCCGCCAGCCGGGTGCTCGCGGAGAGCGGTGGCGGCGACACCACGCAGCGGGCACAAACGTATCTCGACGCGGTGGTCGATGGCACCGCAGCGGCACAGCGATCCACGGCGTTTGTCGCACACGTCGACGCGACCGTCGAGCTACTGCGGCGGACCACGCCGATGAGGCTGTTCTGGGCGAGGGACTACTCGGACTATCACCCGGAGGCGCCCGGCGGTTCCGCGGCGGGCCGGACATGCGAGTGCCGCCCGCTGGACACCGCCGTGCTCGGTGCGTACCGCTCGCGACTGCGTCCCGGTGTCATGGAGGCGAAGATCCCGATGCCGACGACGGGCGCCGACTATCGCTGGCTCAACCTGATGTCGCGGGTTCCCCGAAAAGGTTTGCCTTTGGTGGTGAAACGGCTCGGCCAAGGCGTCGGCGGCCTGCTGTTGGGCCGTCGGTACGCCGCAGGTGGTCAAGCGCTGGCCGCCGGACTGTTCGCCGGTGTGCTCAAGGCCGGCATCCCCGTTTGGACCGCGACGTCGTTGCAGCGGCTCACCACCGATGACGACGGCCGCGTGACCGGCGCGGTCCTCGACCATCGAGGCCGCTCGATCACCGCCGTCGCCCGCCGCGGCGTCGTGCTCGCGGCCGGCGGCTTCGACCACAGCATGGACATGCGCTGGAAGTTCCAATCGGAATCGCTCGGCGAACATGCAAGCCTCGGCGCGGAGACCAACACCGGCGATGCGATCCGCGTCGCCCAAGAGGTCGGCGCCGCAATCGATCTCATGGACCAGTCGTGGTGGTTCCCGGCCGTCGCCGCGCTCCCCGGCGGTGCCCCCAAGGTGATGCTGGCCGAACGCTCACTGCCTGGATCACTGATCGTCGACCAGACGGGTAACCGGTTCGTCAACGAAGCGACCGATTACATGTCGTTCGGCCAGCAGGTGCTGGAACGTGAACGCGCGGGCAATCCGGTCGAATCGATGTGGATCGTGTTCGACCAGAAGTACCGCAACAGTTACGTCTTCGCCGCCGATCTGTACCCACGGATGGCCATTCCGGCGGCGTGGTACGACGCCGGCATCGCGCACCGCGCCCATGACCTCGCCGACCTCGGCCGCAAGATCGGCGTACCGGAATCGCCGTTCGTCGCGACTATGCACCGGTTCAACGAGATGGCCCGTGCCGGACAGGATTCGGACTTCGGACGCGGCCGCAGCGCCTATGACCGCTACTACGGAGATCTGACCGTCACGCCGAATCCGAATCTGCGGGCGCTCGAGCGCGGCCCGTTCTACGCGGTGAAGATGGTGCTCAGCGACCTGGGCACCTGTGGCGGCCTGCGCGCCGACGAGCGGGCACGGGTGCTACGCGAGGACGGCACCGCCATCGACGGCCTGTACGCGATCGGTAACACCGCCGCCAACGCATTCGGGGCCACCTATCCCGGTGCCGGCGCGACGATCGCGCAGGGCATGGTGTACGGCTACATCGCGGCGCACGACGCGGCTGGCGGATAGTCAGTCGTCGGCTTCGGCCTTCTTCTCGATCTCGTACCAGTACTCGGGCGCCGGCCACGGAACTTTCGTACGGCCGCCCTCCCCCGCTTTGGGGAACGAAGCCTGAGCCTCATCAAGCTCTTTGATCATCTTCAACGCCAGCTCGCGCTCGTTGGCGTAGTACCGCTCGGCCCACTGCAGCGCCACGCGGGCGTATGCCCAGGCCGGATCCGCGCCCGCCCACCGAGCGTCCTTGGCGGCGTTGCGATGCATCTCGTCGGCATACGCCACGTGTTCCTGCAGCACCTCTTTGAGCCGGTCGGGTGTCGTCAGATGTCCCAACGTCACCCGCAGCAGCGGCCCATGCTTGAGATTGGGCGGATCGACCGGGGCTTCGTTCGCCCACCGCGTGACCGCATCGAGGCCCGCCTCGGTGATCTTGTACAACCGGCGATTGCGCGCGCCCGTGTCGTCCGAGCGCGATGTCACCAGGCCGAGTTTCTCCAACTTCTTGAGCTCGGTGTAGATCTGGCTGTACGCCGGGCTTCCGTAGTAGAAGCGCATGCTCCATTCGATCCACTTACGGATGTCGTAGCCCGAGAGTTCGTACTCGTACGACAGCATGCCCAGCAGCGCAAAACTGGTCGCCGCCAGGTTCGGCTTCGCGCCAGACGCGTCGTCGGTCATTTGTCCAGACTAACAATGGCAGGTCAGATAGGTCGTCGTCTCACCACTGGCCGGGACATGGTGTTGCGGCCCACCGCCGATCCGCCGACGCTGAGGCGGTGACGACTTCACCCCTCGAGCAGCTGCGGGAGGTCTACGAACCTCTCGCGCAGTCGGTACGTCGACTCATCGACGTCAGCATCCGCACGCACGCCGACGAGGCGACGGTCAAGACCGCGATCGACAACATCGACTGCGCCGCAAACCAACTCGAGAGCGCCGCGCTGCGAGCCGGCTCGTTCGGCCTCGAGCAAACCAACGACGGACAGCCTATGGCCTGGGGCAACGTCGTGATGGGAGTGCGCAACCCCGTCGCTCCCCCGCTGATCGTGCACCATGAGGCCGATGGATCAGTATGGGCGGATTTTGTGCTCGGCGCGGCTTTCGAGGGTCCGGCCGGACATGTACACGGCGGGGTGTGCGCGATGCTGCTCGACCATGTTCTCGGCGCCACCGCGCATAAACCCGGAATGCCTGCTGTCACAGGCACTTTGACGCTGCGCTATCGTCGCGGCACCCGGCTGGGACGGCCGCTGCGCGCCGAGGCTCATGTCGATCGCGTCGACGGTGTCAAGACCTTCGCGGTCGGGCACATCGCCGACGACGAGGGCGTCACCGTCGAGGCCGAGGGCATCTTCATTCACCCTGGCAGAGGCGCTCGCGACGACGTGGGATGAGCAGACAAAGCTCACCGCGAAACCGGAAAACCGCTATTCAGCGGGCCGGCCGCCGAACAGGCTGCCAGAATCAGCTGTGGACATCGAGCACCCCGAAGCGCACAAGCGCGGGGACGACGGCCGCTACGAGACGGAAACTCAACGGTTGGACCGCAATTGGCTGAGCCTTCTGCAGGAACTGCGGGTCGCGCAGACCGGAGTCCAGCTGCTCACCGGCTTCCTGTTGATCTTGCCGTTCACCGACCGCTTCTACGGGCTGGACCTCGTCATGCGGACGGTGTATCTGGTCACCGTGGGCTGCTCGATCGGGGCGACGATCCTGCTGATCGCCCCCGTCAGCATGCACCGGCTGCTGTTCCGCCGTCGCCGCATGAGAGTGCTGGTGTCCTCGGCGCACACCTACGCGCTCATCGGCATGCTCCTGCTGGGTATCGCCCTCGCCGGCGTGGCGACGATCATCTTCGACACCGTCGTCGGGCGGACCCCGGCCTGGATCGCCGGTGGGGTTTCACTGGTCGCGCTCGCTCTGTTCTGGTACGCCCTGCCGCTACGCCGACGTGGCTCCGACGCCGCATCATATTGACGTTTGCGCCCCGATCCGCCTGGGAACTCCTGCGCCATGTTGATTCGACGTATCGCGCGCCCGATGCTGTCAGCAGCCTTCATCGCCAGAGGTGTCGAGGCCTTACGCAGCCCGAAACCGGCGGCCGACGCCGCACGCCCCACCCTCGAGGGGTTGAGCAAGCTGCCCGATCCCGTCGGCACCAACGTGCCCGCCAACGCCGAGACGGTCGCCCGGGCTACTGCGGCCGTCCAGATCGGCGGCGGACTGCTCCTGGCCACCGGCAAACTGCCACGGGTGGCTTCGGCGGCGCTCGCGCTCAGCGTCGTGCCTGGCAGCCTTGGCGGGCATACGTTCTGGAGCGAGACCGACCCGCAGCGCAAAGCCGACGAACGCCGCGCATTCATCACCGATGTGAGCTTGATCGGCGGGCTGATCATCGCCGCAGTCGACACCGAAGGCAAACCCTCGCTCGGCTGGCGCGGTCGACGCGCGGCACACAAGGTGTCCGAAGCGGTCACTGCGGCGCTGCCCGTCGGCGCAGCCGCAGGTGGCGCACTTTCTGACAGTGCGTTCGCGGACAAGGTCGGCCACGGTCTCCACGTCGGCGCGGAACGAGGTCGCGAGCTCGCCGGCGTCGCGCGCGAACGCGGCGCCGAGCTCGCCGAGGTTGCGCGCGAGCGCGGCCCGGAGATCGCCGAGTTGGCACGCAAGCGCGGTGCCGAACTGGCCGATGTCGCACGCGAACGTGGACCGGAGATCGCCGAGGTCGCGCGCAAACGAGGAGCGGTGCTCGCCGACGCCGCGCGCGAGCGGGGTTCGGAGTTCGCCGATGTGGCCCGGGACCGCGCACCGGAACTGGCCGAGACCGCGCGTGGTCGTGCCGCGGAGCTCGCCGAGACCGCGCGCAAGCAAGCCAAGACGGCGCGGAAGCAGGCCGAGCAGGCGCGCAAAGAGGCCAAGCGGCAACAGCGCAAGCTTCGCTGAGGCTCCCGGGGCGCGCGCCAAAGGGACCCTGACCGGTGCCGCTCACCGGTACATTGACCCGAATGACTAGCGGAAACTTCGCACCCGACCCCGGCCAGTACGGCGGCTATTCGACGAGCGGGCAGCCCGGTGGCCTGCTCATGCGCTGGCTCGCCCGGCTCATCGACGGAATCATCGTCGGAATCGTGAGCTGGCTGCTCGCGTTCGCGACCGACAGCGCCTCCAACATCATGGTGACCGGCCTGTTCACCGGGGTCTTGATGTTCCTCTACTTCTTCGCATTCGAGACCACTCAGGGCTGGACACCGGGCAAGAAGGTGCTTGGGCTCAGGGTCCGCGGGCCCGGTGGAGCGTCCAAGCCGACGGCCGCGCAGTCGGCCATCCGCAATTCCTGGACGGTGCTTCCGGTCATACCGTTCGTCGGCGGCCTACTGGGGGTCATCGCGATCATCGTCATCGCAGTCACGATCAGCGGAAGCCCGACCAAGCAGGGCAAGCACGATGAGCTCGCAGGCGGCACCCAAGTCGTCAAGGGCTGACGACGACTCGGGGCGTCAGATGACCAGCCCGAGTAGCAGCACCAGCGCCAGGCCGGTCACCGACAGCACGGTCTCCATGATCGACCACGACTTGATGGTCTGCCCCACCGTCATGCCGAAGAACTCCTTGATCAGCCAGAAGCCCGCGTCGTTGACGTGTGAGAAGAACAGCGAACCCGCGCCCACCGCCAGCACCACCAACGACACCTGGCCGGTGCTCATACCCTCGACCAGACCGAGCATCAACGAGGACGCGGTGATCGTGGCAACCGTCGCCGAACCCGTCGCCAGTCGGATCAACACGGCCAGCACCCACGCCAGCAGGATCACCGAGACATTGGCTCCCTTGGCCCACTCGGCCAGTTGGGTGCCGATACCGGTATCGACCAACACCTGCTTGAATCCGCCACCGGCCGCGACGATCAAGATGATGCCCGCGACCGGGGGCAGCGACGATTCGATGCACTTGGTGATCTGATCGCGGGTCATCGCGGCGCCCCGGCCGAGCGTGAAGATCCCGACGATGACGGCGATCAGCAACGCCATCAGTGGGCGGCCCAGGATGTCGAAAGCCTGTCGCAGTACGTTGCTTTCGTCGTCGATGAAGATGTCGGCGAGCGCCTTGCCCATCATCAGACCAACCGGCAGCAGCACCGAGAACAGGGTGATACCGAACTTCGGCCGGACACGGGTCGCAGTCTGCGTCGCGGTGCCGCCTTCGGCCTGCGCAGTTCGCGCGCCGCCACCACCGTTGCCGCCGAAGTCGTCGGCTTCGAACCGGTCGGGGATGTCGATGACGACCCAGCGGCCCGCGAGCTTGCCGAATAGCGGCCCCGCGACGATCACGGTCGGAATCGCAACGGCCACACCCAAAGCCAGGGTGACACCGAGGTCAGCGTCCAACAGGTCGATTGCGGTCAACGGACCCGGATGTGGGGGCACCAACCCGTGCATCGCGGAAAGGCCTGCCAGCGCAGGTATTCCGATGGTTATCAGCGAGAGGCCCGACCGTTTGGCCACCAGGTAGATGACCGGCATCAGTAGGACCACGCCGATCTCGAAGAACATCGGCAGGCCGATGATCGCGCCCACCAACGCCATCGCCCACGGAAGCGCCCTCGGCGAGGCACGTCCCACGATCGTGTCCACGATCTCATCGGCCCCTCCGGAGTCGGCGAGCAGCTTGGCGAACATCGCACCCAACGCGATCAGGATGCCGACGCCGGCCGCGGTGGTGCCGAAACCGTCGCCGAACGAGTCGAGCACGTCGCCGATGTTCACGCCGGAGACCACACCGACGGCCAACGCACCGAAGATCAACGCGAGGAACGGGTGGATCTTCGCGACCGTGATGAGCACGACGATGAGCGCGATACCGGCCAGCGCCGCGGCGATCAACTGCCAACCCGACGCGACGGGTTCAGGCAACTCGGTGTCGGCCGCCAGCAAGGTGAGCGTCGCGTTCATCAGTTCTCCTCGGTTGAGCGCACATCGGTTGAGACCACGAATTTTTCGACGATGGCATCGATGCTCTGGTCGACATCGATATCGACACCGCGCTCATCGGGTTCCAGTGGTTCGAGTGTGTCGAATTGCGAGGCCAGCAGCGAGGCGGGCATGAAATGACCGGGCCGGCTGGCCTGTCGCCTCGCGATGACCTCCGGTGTCCCGGTCAGATGCAGCATTTCGATGCCGGGGCAGTGCCGTCGCAACTGATCGCGGTATTTGCGCTTGAGCGCCGAGCAGCTCATCACCCCGCCGGTGGCGCACCGCTCGGCCAACCATTGACCGATCGCTTCCAGCCACGGGTAGCGGTCGTCGTCGTTCAGCGGTTCACCGGCGGTCATCTTCGCGACGTTCGCCGGCGGATGGAAGTCGTCCGCGTCGGCGAACGGAACCCGCAGGCGCTGCGCCAGCGCGGCGCCCACAGTCGACTTTCCGGAGCCCGAGACGCCCATGACGACGATTGGTGAGGCCATTCCTCCACCTACTCAACTTGTGTTTGGCGTCACACAGCATGCCTTAAAAGGCATACTATTGCAATAGGGTTACACAAAGATATGTCTTTAGCCTGGTAGGTAAACCTATGAAAAGATGTATGCGTGGCGTCTGAACCAATCGTCGGCGCGTTGCACGGCGGTCTGCTCACTGCGCTCGGGACGGCGATCGTTTCCGGAGAGTATCCAGCCGGGGCGGTGCTCACCCTCGACGGAGTAAGCGCGCGGCACGGGTTGTCACGCAGCGTCGCGCGCGAGGCGATCCGCGTGCTCGAGTCGATGGGCATGGTGGAATCGCGGCGCAGGGTCGGCATCACGATTCAGCCCGCCCAGAAGTGGAACGTCTTCGACCCCCGATTGATCCGCTGGCGGTTGGATGCCGGCGATCGTGCCGCTCAACTGGTTTCGCTCTCCGAGCTGCGCCGCGGCTTCGAACCTGCCGCGGCGGCGTTGGCCGCGCGGCGGGCCGATCCCGATCACTGCCGCATCATGGCGGCAGCCGTTTCCGACATGGTGATGCACGGGCGGGCCGGTGACCTCGACGCCTATCTGGAGGCCGACAAGCTGTTTCACCGGACCTTGCTGGAGGCCAGCGGGAACGAGATGTTCCGTGCGCTGGACGGCGTGGTCGCCGAGGTACTCACCGGGCGGACGCATCACGGCATGATGCCCGCGACACCGAACCCGGCCGCCATCGACCTGCATGACGAGGTCGCACGAGCGATCAGGATGCGCGACGAATTAGCCGCCGAGAAGGCGATGCGCGCCATCATCGACGAGGCGAGTTCAGCTGTATCCGAAGAGGTTTCAGAGCCGAGCTAGACCGCATGCCGCATGCCGGCGCCGTCTTCAGCGGCCCGGCGGCGGGGATCGTGGTTAACTTCTGAGGTGGACAGGCAACCAACCCTGGCGCGCCGATTCTTCGAGCGACTCGAACCCGTGCACGCCGTCACCTATTTCGCTCCTGAGGCTCGCGCCGCGCTCGACTTGCTGGGCTACAAGGGGTTCTGGATGGGATACTTCGCGGCCCGGTCGGCACCGTTCGGGGTGGTGCCCGCCGAAGTGGTGGCGGCGGCTTTCTACAACTTCGCCCCCCACCGCGTTGCCAAAGCCTTGCCCGCGGTCTGGGACGTCGCTGCGCCGGCCGACGCGCTGCGCGCTCGACTGGATTCCGCTGTTGCGGCGCTGAAGCGGTACGGCGTGGGGGACGGCGACGACGTGGCCGTTGCGGCGGATCTGGCGACAAAGGCGGCGCGTAACGCCTCGCTGGACGGCCGCGTCCTGTTCGCCGCCAATGCCGCGCTGCCGTGGCCGGACGAGCCGTTGGCCAAGCTCTGGCATGCGACCACGTTGCTGCGGGAACAGCGCGGCGACGGCCACGTCGCGGCGCTCGTGGCCCATGGAATATCGGGTCGCGAAAGCAATGTCATGCACGCCGCGGCAGGCCGGGTGCCCACGGAGATGATCATGCGCAGCCGCGACTACGACGACGAACAGTGGCGCTTCTACGAGGGCCGGCTTGCGAGCCGCGGACTCCTCCACGACGGCGGCCTCACCGATTCAGGCCGCGACCTCAAGCAGCGGATCGAGGACAGCACCGACAGACTTGCGCTGCCTGCGTTGGACGCCTTGGACGATGGCGAGGTCGAGACACTGTTTCGGGCATTGACTCCGATCACCCGCAAGGTGATCGCCGGCGGCGACCTCCCGGCCGCGACGCCGATGGGCCTCAGCCGCGATGACCTCGACGACGACAGCGCCCACCTGAGCTGATTTCTTGTCCGCGAGCGTGTGTGTTTGCGCACGACATGCCACGGTCTGCCAGCATTTTGAGCACGTTCACGGCACGCTGAGTGTCGTGATGGTGCTCAAATCGGTGGTGCTGTTCGTCCTCGCCGCGGTGCTCGAGATCGGCGGCGCGTGGCTGGTGTGGCAGGGGGTGCGCGAGCACCGCGGCTGGTGGTGGATCGGCGCGGGCGTGATGGCGCTCGGCGCTTACGGTTTCGTCGCCGCGTTTCAGCCCGACGCCCACTTCGGCCGGGTGTTGGCGGCCTACGGCGGCGTCTTCATCGCCGGTTCGCTCGCCTGGGGCATGGTCGCCGACGGGTTCCGGCCCGACCGATGGGACGTTACCGGCGCCCTGATCTGCCTCGTCGGGGTGGGCCTGATCATGTACGCGCCGCGGTAACTCATGCTCGCGGCAGAACGGTCAGGTCTCCTACGGTTGGTTGCGGTTCCACTCCAGCCAGCCGACGCCCGTACGGCCGTCGGCTGTCGTCACCGTGGCCCAGGCGCGCGGGAAATGGCTGATCCGACCGTCCGGCGAGGTCAACAGAACGGGCGCGTGACCGCGGACCTCGACCGTCGCCGTGACGTCCCCGGGCGTGAGCGTGAGCGCTGTCTGCACCGGTAAACCGTTGTCGGCGAACGTCTCTCGCGCCGCGACCGTCTGCAGCTCGGTCAACGGCTCGTCGGGCGCTTGCACGTAACCGATTCCGAGCGGCGGCGCACCGGGAATGCGGATGTCGACGCCGTGCAGGTGGGTGCCGTCGTCGAGGTGCAACGCGCTCCACACCCAGTCCATCGCCCACCAGTCGCGCACACCCCAGGAGTGGTCGCGCTGCCCCGGCACGTCGGTGAACGTGAACTCGCGGCCGTCGACCCGAACGGAGCCCGACACCGTGCACGGAATCTCGTATCGCGGGGTCATCCGGTACAGATACGGCGTTCCCGCCGTCGTCCACTGCAGTTCCATCGACACATCGACCGGTCTGCCCGGCTCGTCACGCAGCAGTGCCGCCGGATCGTCGTGCGCGTGACCGCGTCCACGCATGGTGACGCGGTAGGTCTTCAGCGGTTCGGTGGCCGTGAGTACCAGCTCGATGGCACCGGTGTCCTCGAAGTCGAGCAGGGCGTAGGTCGGCATACCCGGACCGCACACCAAGCTGTTGACCCAGGACGTCTTCAGGTTCGGGTACAGCCCGAGCCGCACCCATCCTCCGATCTCCTGCTGCGGGTCGACGAAGTCGAAGTACCAGCTTTCGTTCCACAGCGGCTCGTCACCGGCGGGATGTTCGCCTTCGTCTTCCACCGACGGGCAAAGCGGCTCGGGGGCAACGGGTTCGGGCAACACGCTCAGCGCGTTGACGTCGAGAACGTGCTCGCAATGGCGCTTCAGCATGGTCATGAACATCTCGTCGCCACGGTCGGTCCGCTCAACCAGCATCGAGGAGATGATCGCCATCATCACTCCGAAGAAACTCTGCCTGCGCACGCCGTCGCGGACGTCGTCGAGACTGATGGGCGCGTCCGGCCCGAGCGCCCGGTGGTAGGCGACCAGCAGCGCGTCGTAGTGCTCGCGACGCAGGTCGACAGGCAGCGCGCAACCCAGGAAGTATGCGACGTCCGTCATCGCCGGCCCCCATGTGACGGTCTGCCAATCCACCACGGTGAGCGGACGGTCCGCGCCGGGTTGCCCGAACAGCATGTTGTCGAGGCGGTAGTCGCCGTGCACGAGTCCTTTGACCCGGTCGGCCGCGGCCTCCGCGTCGAGATACGCGTCGAAGCTGCCGACCAACCGTTCGCACACCAGGCGGTGCTCGGGCGCGATCTTGTCGGCGTAGCGCTCCGCGAACGCGGCGTACAGCCCAGAGATCAGCGCCTGGTCGACCGGTGCGTCACGGTTGAGCCAGTCGGCGCTGGCCGCCGCCGCGTCGCCGAGCAGCGGGCCGTGCAAGCGGCCGAGTTCGGCCAGCGCCAGCATCGCCTGTTCGGCTGCAGCGCCGCGGATTTCGTCGCCGACGATCGCAGGCCCCGCGTCGCCGAGCAGGAGATGGAACGCGCCGGTGTCGGCGTTGAAGGCGGACGAGAAGCACGGCGCGACCGGTCCGCCGATGCGCGGCGCGATGTCGGTGTAGAACCGCACCTCGCGTTCGTAGAGGCCGAGCGCCAACCCGGTCTGCCTGCTGACCGGGTCACTGGCGGCGACCTTGAGCACCACCGACGCCGGTCCGTCGTCGCCGCCCGAATACGTCAGTGCGACGCGGTAGCACTCGCTCATCTGGCCGGTGCCAATGCGCTCGTAGTAGAAGTCCGCGACCGGTACGCCGAGCGACGACGTCAGCCATTCGGCGGTCAGGTCTGCGGGACGCTCGACGACTGTCGTGGGCACTGGTCACCTCCGTGTGACAGGGGCCCGGCGGGCCACCACTTATCGCGCGGCCAGCGAGAAGCCTTCCCACGCTTCCCTGCGGGCGGCATGGGGGTCGTACTCGATGCGCGGACGCTGATCAAACACTCGCACAGCACGGTCGGCGGTGGTGTAGGCAGGCCAGTCGGCGCCGGGAATCCCGGTGCGGGCGAACTCGCGCCAACGGTGCTGCACGTCATCGCTGACGCGCAGCGCGGTGCGGCGATCGCCGACCGCGGTGAGCAGTCGACCGAACTTCGTGCGGTACACGTCGAAAACGGCCAGCAGTTCGGTGGCGTGCGTGGCGCCGAGCCCCGACCAACGCAGGGGGCGCGGCGCGTAGTCGTAGCGGTACAGGTAGGTCGGGGCATGGCGGCTGTGTGCCTCGGCGATCTGCCATGCGGCCGAGCCGAATGCGAAGTCGCCGCCGAATTGGATGCACGCGCTCTGATCCGGATATCCCGGATACGCCGCTGTGATCCGTTCGCGCTCTTCGGGTTCGGTTTCGGCGAGCAGCCGCTCGATCATCGGCTCCGACATCGGCAGCAGCTTGAGGAAGCGGCCGAACAGCCGCGCCTCCTCGGCGTTCGTCCCGACGATCAGCGGCACCCGGTGCGCCGTCCCACTGCGCATCGCCTCGATCGGGTCCAGCGGCAGATAGTCGGTGCCGCTGGTGGGCCCCGCAGCGAAAGCTCCCAGCATCTCGCGCTGCCCCTGTCTGACGAGCCGTTCGAACGCGGTCACCAGGTCGGCCGGGCGAGCCGCCATCACCGCGTCGGCGCCGTCGTGCTCCCCCGCCCCGAGTAGCGCCGCGAACCTCGTCGCGTATTGGGCCGCCACCTCCGGGGTGCGGACCATTCCCGCGGCCGGGCTCTCCGAAATCGCATGGGCGAACAGCCCTTTGGCCGCGGGTACGGCGAGCAACGTGGCCACGGCGTGCGCACCGGCGCTCTCGCCGAAGATCGTCACCTTCTCGGGGTCGCCGCCGAACACCGCGATGTTGTCGCGGACCCAGCGCAACGCCATCGCCAGGTCGCGCAGGTACAGGTTGTCGTCGAACGTGACGTCCTTGTTGGACAACGACGAAAGGTCCAGGCAGCCGAGCGCACCCAACCGGTAGTTGACCGAGACGTAGACACAACCGTTGCGTGCCAACGCCGCACCGTCGTAGATCGGCGTGGCCGAACTGCCCATGAAGTAACCGCCACCATGAATGAAGACCATGACCGGCAGTGCCGACTTTCGGGCCGCCCCCGACCGCTTCTTCGGGCTCACCACGTTGAGCGTCAGGCAGTCCTCGCTCATCGGCTGGTACTTGCCGGGCGCCAGCATCGTGTACATGCGTTGCTGCGGCGCACAGTTGCCGTATCCGTGGCAATACCGCACGCCGCGCCACGGCAGCACGGGCTGGGGGGCGCGCAGTCGCAGCGGACCCACCGGCGGGCGGGCATAGGGAATGGCTCGCCACCGGTTCACCCCATCGCGGGTGAAACCCTCGACCGTGCCGGAGGAGATCGTTGCGCGGACAGTGTGTTCGTGCATCACCCGACGGTAGCAATGCTCTTCCGCCGCGCCTGGTCATGGATTGCGTGTCGGACCGCTAGCCTGGCCGTATGCGAATGGCTGTGCTGATCGCGTCTGTGCTCGTAGCGGGATGTTCCTCGACGACCGGCGGGGAGGCCGAACGAATCGAGCCGATTCCGCCGGACCCCTCGGCGAGTTCACCCTCGGTCACCACGACCACGCCGAGCACGACCAAGCCCGTCGCTCCGCCCGCACCCGGCGCGCCGGTCGGGGCCGTCATCGCCTGGATCGAGGCCGGCGAACCTGCCGATGACGCGCAGTACCATGCGGCCACCCGCGACGGCCAGACCACACAGCTCGGCGACGATGTCGCGTTCACGACGCCGTCCGGCAAGACCAGCTGCATGACCGACGCCGACTACAGCGAAGGCGCCCTGGCGTGCCTGGTGGATTTGCTCGACCCGCCGCCGCGGCCGGCGGACGCCTACGGTGAGTGGAAGGGCGGCTGGGTCGACTACGACGGCAGCAGCCTGACAGTCGGATCCGTGCACGGCGATCCGGGTCGGTTCACCGCCGGTCAGGGTCCCGAGCTGCCGTACGGCCAGACCTTGGCGTTCGGCAACTACCGCTGCCGTGCCGATCCCGTCGGGCTGTTCTGCGTCAATTACGCGAACCGGTCCGCAGTGAAGTTCAGCGACGCCGGCATCGAACCGTTCGGCTGCCTGCAACCGGTCACCGCGCCCCCGCAGACCGGCGAGAAGTTCAGCTGCTGACCGGCGGGGCCTCACGCCGCACTGATCAGGCCACGCCCTTCTGCTTCAGCAACGGCAGCACACCTTCGGCGAACCAGTACGCCTCCTCCAGGTGTGGGTAGCCCGACAGGATGAATTCGTCAAAGCCAAGCGAGTAGTACTCGTAGATGAGGTTGGCGACCTCCTCATGGCTGCCGACCAGTGCCGTGCCGGCACCGCCGCGGACCAGCCCGACGCCGGCCCACAAGTTCGGGTAGATCTCCAGCTGGTCGATCCGGCCGCCGTGCAGGGCGGTCATCCGTCGCTGCCCCTCGGACTCCGATTTCGCATGCAATTCAGTGGCTTTGGCGATCTGCTCCGAGCTCAGCCTGGCGAGCAGCTCGTCGGCGGCCGCCCACGCAGCCTCCGAGGTGTCGCGACTGATGGTGTGCAACCGGATTCCGAATCGCACGGTGCGGCCCCGATCCTCGGCCAGCTTGCGGACGCGGGCGATCTTCGCCGCCGCGGCTTGTGGCGGCTCGCCCCAGGTCAGGTATACGTCGACGTACCGTGCGGCGATCGGCATCGCGGCGGGTGAGGACCCGCCGAAGTAGATCTGCGGCAGTGGGTCCGGCGGCGCCCACACCCGTGCGTCGGCGACGGTGTAGTACTCGCCCTCGAAATCGACCGAGGGTTGACGCCAGACCGAGTCGACGATGTGGAGGAACTCCCCCGTCCGTGCGTAGCGCTCGTCGTGGTCGAGCCAGTCGCCGAAGCGGCGCTGCTCGAGGTTGTCGCCGCCGGTGACGATGTTGAGCAGCACACGACCCTCTGAGAACCGCTGCAGCGTCGCGGCCTGCTGCGCGGCGAGTGTGGGCGGTGTCAGCCCCGGCCGGAATGCGACCAGAAACTTCAGCCGCTCGGTCTCGGCGATCAGGGCCGAGGCGGTCAACCAGGCGTCCTCGCACCAGGTTCCGGTTGGCGTGAGTACTCCTTCGTAGCCGAGGCGGTCGGCGGCGCGGGCCACCTCGGCCAGGTAGCGCCGCGACGGCGGCCGGTAGTTGGCGGGCACGGTCTGCTGCGACGACGCGTGCGACGAGCCGACGATGGAGCGGCTGTCGCCGCTGGTGGGCAGGAACCAGAAGAACTTGGCGGGGGTTGGCAACGAGACTCCTAATTGCGATTAATTGCGATCCAGATACAGGGGCTTGAGCACATCGGTGTAGCGGCGGTCGACCCACCGCGCGAAGTCCGGTGCGGCCGCGATCTGTTCGGACTCCGCGAACAGGTCGGCCATCTCCTGCTCCGATGCGATCAACTCGTCTGACAAATCGGTGGGCAACCGCAGGCTGCGGCCCTGCGCCAGCGCGGCGACCGCGGGATCGAGACCGACCTCCTCGCCGTAGCGCTTCGCCCACTGTTCGCGGTGATCGTTGGCCCACCGCACTGCCTTGGCGTACCGCTGCAGCAGATCGCTCAATGCGGTGTTGCGCTTCGGGTCGGCCAACGCGGCTTCGGACGCGACGCCGAACCCCGCGCCGTTGGTGATGCCGGTGGCGCGGGCGATGCTGCGCACCGCGTGATCGGTCTCCGCCGCAGCGGTGTAGGGGTCCCATACCGCCCACACGTCGACGCGGCGCTGGGTGAACGCCGACAACGCGTCGGCGGGCTGTAGGAACACCAGCTTCACGTCGGACACGCTCAGCCCTGCGCGATTGAGCTGAACCAACGTATGTCCGTGCGCCGAACTGCCTTTGGCGACGGCGATGCTCCTACCGCGCAGGTCTGCTATGCGTTGGATGGGCGCGTCGACGTGGACCAGGATCTGGTCGCCGTATCCACCGCCGTCGTAGGCCGACACCACTTTGACCTTGGCGTTCGAGGCGGCACCGAAGATCGGCGGAGTGTTACCGGTGATCGCGAAGTCGATCTTGCCCGCGGTGGCGGCCTCGATCTGCGGTGGCCCGGACGTGAACGTCGAGAAGTTGATCTCGTACGGCAGACCGTCGAGCGCTCCGGATGCGCGTAGCAGCGCCTCGGTGCCGCCCTTCTGGTCGCCGACGTTGAGTGTGACTCCGGCGAGTTCGGACAGCGGCACGGTGGCCGGCGCCTCCTGGGCCACCGGGCTTTCCTCCCGCGACACGCACCCGGTGAGCAGCACGCCGAGCAGTACGAGTGCAGCGATGACTCTGGGCATGGCAATTCCTCTCGGTTGCAGGTGGTTCAGCTCTGCACGCCGAGCTGGTCGAGCAGTTCGATGCGGTGGTTGTCTGCACCGATCGACGTGCGCGGGTCGGCGATCTGCAGGGTGTGCACGACCCGGCCCTCGTCGAGGACGAGGACACGGTCGGCGAGCGCGACGGCTTCGTCGACATCGTGAGTGACAAGCAGGACCCCGAAGCCGTGCTCACGCCACAGATCGAGCAACAGCTTCCGCATGCTCAACCGGGTCAACGCGTCCAGTGCGCCGAACGGCTCGTCGAGCAGCAACAGCGCCGGCTCGGCGACCAACGCGCGGGCGAGTGAAACCCGTTGCGCCTGACCGCCTGACAGTGTCAGCGGCCACGCGTCGGCCCGGTCGGCGAGGCCCACGTCGGCCAGCGCCCGCTCGGCCCGCGCATGGGCTTCGGCGTTGCGCAGTCCGCTGCGGGTGAGCCCGTAGACCACGTTGGTGCGCACGCTGCGCCACGGGAGGAGCCGCGGCTCTTGAAACGCCAACGCCGGTGCCTCCGGCACGGCTCGTTCCCCGGTGTGTCCGGTCGACAGACCGGCGAGCACCCGCAGCACGGTCGACTTACCGGATCCGCTGCGGCCGATCAGCGCGACGATCTCGCCGCGGCCGATGCGGAGCGACACGTCGACGAGCACGTGATGGTCGCCGTACCACTTGTTGACGTGCCGCAGTTCGCCCGCGGTGTCCAGTTCTCGTGCGGCGGTCAATGTCATGAGCGGTACCTCAATGCGCGTCGTTCGAGTGTGCGGACGATCCCGTCGGTGCCGATGCCGAGCAGCGCGTACACGATCAGGCCGAAGATGATGATGTCGATCCGGAGGAAGTCGCGAGCGTTGTTGATCAAGAACCCGATTCCGCTGTCCGCGTTGATCTGCTCGGCGACGATCAGCGTCAGCCAGGCGATCGCCAGCGACTGCCGGAAACCGACGAGCACCTGCGGTGCCGCGCTCGGCACGATGATGCGGCGGAACCGCTGCCACAACGAAAAGCCCAGAACCTGAGCGGTTTCGAACAGCTTCGGGTCGACCTGGCGGATGGCTGAGAAGGTGTTCAGATAGAGCGGGAAGCTGACCCCCAGCGCGACCAGCAGCACCTTGGGCAGTTCGCCGATGCCGAACCAAAGGATGAACAGCGGGATCAGACCGAGATGCGGCAGCGCCCTGATCATCTGCATCGGTGGATCGATGCTCGCTTCGACCCAGCGGGACAGCCCGACAGCCGTGCCCAGCGCGACACCGACGACACCGCCGAGTATCAGACCCTCGAGCACCCGGATACCCGAGACGTGCAGTGCATCGGCCAGCTGCCCGTTGCGGAGCAACTCGACACCCGCCTCGAGGATGAGCGACGGCGCGGCCAACACGTCCTGCGGGATCCACCCGACGGCGCTACCCAGTTGCCACAGCGCCAGCAGTACCACCGGTGAGGCGAGCCTGATCGCATCCCATTTCCGTTGCCGCCAGCCGGGATTCGGCGATGGAACGGGCGCAACGGGCGCGCTGGGCGCAGCGAGATCTACTGGACTGGTCACGGTGGCTCGACGCTACGTGCGGCAGCATCGGGCCTGAAGGTTTTCATTCGGGCTGAGGGAAAGACGCGGCCCTGCCGGTAACTACGCGGGCGGTGCGTGCCCCTCTGGTAACGGGTCATTCTTCCGCCACTGCTTTGTTGCCGCCGCCGTCGTCGGTGCCCGAGTAGTCAGGGTTGCCCGCCCAACCCTGCGGTCACAACTTGCTCGGGATTTCCGCCCAGCCCTGATCGAGCGACCCGGCGGTTCGAAGGCGCGGTGGACTACCAGCGCGGCCGATTGGTCATCGCCAACCGTCGGCGGCCTTGGCAACCTGTATCAGCGCGTCGCACAGCTCCCGCAATTCGCCGGTGTCGGCGCCTTCCTCGACCGCGATCGCGACGTCTTCGGCGGCGCATCTGACCTGGTAGACCCGGTCGGAGAGTTCGGCGGCCTCCTCGGGGCTGAGGACGACCGCGTCGGGGGCCAGCGAGGTGCCCTTGATCAGGCTGCGCTGCTCGTATGCGCGTTGCCGGCACGACTGCCTGCAGTACTGCCGGCGCCTGCCCAACCCCACGTCATCGACCACACGGCCGCACCAGCGACATGATTGGGGGCGTAGACGCTTCTTGATCCCGGGTGCCACGGCGTGACTGTAATCCCGGCCTCCGGCGATTCCCGGTAGCATGGACGGTCGAGTCGGGAACTTCACAGCGTGTTGCTGCGTTGTTTGTCCGGATCTTTACGCGCTGATCGAGGAGTGTTTGACGATGGCTGATCGTGTCTTGAGGGGAAGTCGCCTCGGAGCCGTGAGCTACGAGACCGACCGCAACCACGACTTGGCGCCGCGTCAGGTCGCGCGCTACCGCACCGACAACGGTGAGGAGTTCGACGTCCCGTTCGCCGACGACGCCGAGATTCCCCACACCTGGCTGTGCCGCAACGGCATGGAGGGCACCCTCATCGAGGGTGACGCCCCGGAGCCGAAGAAGACCAAGCCGCCGCGGACGCACTGGGACATGCTGCTGGAGCGCCGATCGGTCGAGGAGCTCGAAGAGCTTCTCAAGGAGCGGCTCGACATCATCAAGGCCCGCCGCCGGGGCTGACCTTCGGCGACGCTCAGCGCGTGACGCCGACCCCGCGGGCGCGGTTGAAGCGGCCGCGGATGCCCCAGTCCGCGACCTTGAACAGGGCTTCGCGGATGTTGGATCCGCTCATCTTGGACTGACCGAATTCGCGCTCGGTGAAGGTGATCGGCACCTCGACGACGACGAACCCGTTGTTGATCGTGCGCCAGGTCAGGTCGATCTGGAAGCAATACCCCTTCGAATCGACCGCGGTCAGGTCGATTTTCTCCAGCACCTCGCGCCGGTAGGCGCGGTAGCCGGCGGTGATGTCGTGGATGTCCACGCCGAGCAGGATGCGGGAGTAGCCGTTGGCGGTCCGCGACAGCACCAGGCGCCTGCGCGGCCAGTTGCGCACCTCTCCCCCGGGCACGTAGCGCGAGCCGATCGCGAGGTCGGCCCCGGCGTCGACGGCGTCGAGCAACCGGTACAGCTGCTCAGGCGGGTGGCTGCCGTCCGCGTCCATCTCGACGAGCACGGCGTACTCGCGGCTCAACCCCCACGCGAACCCGGCCAGATAGGCCGCGCCGAGGCCGCCCTTGGCGGTGCGGTGCATGACGTGGATGCGGTCCGGGTCGGCGAGAGCCAGCTCGTCGGCCAGCGCGCCGGTGCCGTCGGGACTGCCGTCGTCGACGATCAGGATGTGGACTTCGGGCCGCGCCTGCTGGACGCGGCCGACGATCAACGGCAGGTTCTCCCGCTCGTTGTAGGTGGGGATGATGACCAGCGTGCGCTGGCTTGGGCTTTCCCCCGGGACCCGGCCCGTCGTCATGTAGCTCCTCTACCTTTGTTGTCGCCGCTCACTCGACGACGCACAAAGCCACCATTGTGCAGCATCGCGGCGAACAGGCTTCCGACGCCGACCGCGATGAGCAGCCCTTCCACCAGCGGACCCCACCGGGTTGCCGCCGTGAGCTGCGTTTTCAGGCGCACCGCGGCGTCAAGGTAGGCCGCCTCGTAGAACGCGGTACGGGCCAGCTCCCGCCCGTCCGGGGCGATGATCGCGCTGATTCCGGTCGTCCCCGCCACCACGACGTAGCGGTCGTGTTCGATCGCGCGCAGGCGAGCGAACGCGAGCTGCTGCTCGCTCATCGACTCGGTGAAGGTCGCGTTGTTGGAGGGCACCACGAGCAGTTGCGCGCCGTTGCGCACCGCCTCGCGGGGTGCCCGGTCGAAGATCACCTCCCAGCAGGTGGTCACCCCCACCGGCACACCGGCGGCGTGCACCACCCCGGTGCCGTCGCCCGGAATGAAGTACCCGGCGCGATCCGCATGCTTCGAGAAATGGCGGAAGAAGCCGCGCCACGGCAGATATTCGCCGAAGGGCTGCACGATCTGTTTGTCGTGACGCTCGCCGGGTCCGGTACCCGGATTCCACACGATCACCGAGTTCGTCGAGGTGGGATTTTCGGGACTGGCGCCGGGAGCCTCGACCACTCCACCGACCAGAATCGGCGCGTTGATGGCCGCCGCGGCGCTGGAGATCAGCTCGCGCGCATCGGGGTTGGCCAGCGGGTCGATGTCCGAGGAGTTCTCCGGCCAGACGACGAACCGTGGCTGCGGCGCCCGCCCGGCACGCACGTCCTCGGCCAGCCGCATCGTCTCGCGGACGTGGTTGTCCAGCACGGCGCGCCGCTGGGCGTTGAAGTCCAGCCCGAGCCGGGGCACGTTGCCCTGCACGACCGCAACGGTGATCGACCTGTCGTCGCCGGCGCCGACACCGGACTGGCGAACGTGCGGCCACGTCAACGCGGTGACGAGCAGCACCACGCTGATGCACACACCCGGCACCACCACAGCGGGCGGCGCGGAGTTGCGTCCGCTATCACGACTCCACCACTGCACCACCTCCAAAACCATTGCCGCCAACGCGAACCCGACGAGCACGACCGCGAAGGACAGCAGCGGCGCCCCGCCCAGTTGTGCGATCGACCGAAGCGGACCCTCGGTCTGGCCGTAGGCGACGACGCCCCAGGGGAACCCGCCGAACGGCACCGTCGACTTGAGCCACTCCTGCGCCGCCCACAGCCCGGCGAACCACAGCGGCCAGCCTGCCAGCCTGCGCACCGCCACCGCGGCGGCGCCGAACAGCGCGGGGAACAGCGCCTGCACCAGCGACAATCCGATCCACGGTACCGGGCCGACGAACGCGCCGACCCACGGCAGCAGCGGCAGGTAGAACGTCGCACCGAACACGAAGCCGTACCCGAATCCACCTCGCACCGTTGTGGTTTCGCGGGTCAGCACCCAGGCCAGCAGCGCGAACGCGGCGAACCCCAGATACCACCAGCCGAACGGCGGGAAGCTCAGGCACAACAGCAGCCCCGCGACTATGGCCACACCGAGCTGCGGTAGCCGATCCACCACAGCACGACTGAACCGCCGTGCCCTGGAATCGTTTTCAACCATGGAGGACGACACCCCGATGGACCGTCTGCCGGCACCGCGGCGACGGGCCGTCGAGCCGGGGCAGCGGTGGCACCCGCGACCGCTGGTCGGTCGACCAGCGCTGCACCGCGTCGGCCGGGGCGCTCACCTCGAGTTCGTCGGCTTCCCAGATCGCATACGACGCCGGCGCGCCGGGAACGAGGGTGCCCGTCACCCCGTCCCGCACCCCGGCGGCCCGCCAGGCACCGCGAGTGAGCGCCGCGAACGCCGCCCGAGGCGACAACGCACTTCCCGGTGTCCGGTGACGCGTCGCTGCGCGCACCGTCGCCCACGGGTCCATGCCAGTGACCGGGCTGTCCGAGCCGAACGCAAGTGGCACGCCTTGGGATGCTAACAGCGCGAACGGGTTCAATGACCTGGCGCGGTCGGCGCCGAGCCGCTGGGCGTACATCCCGGTTTCACCGCCCCAGAGCGCATCGAAATTCGGCTGCACGCTGGCGAGCACGCCCCATGCGCCGAGCCGGCGCGCCTGCTCTTCGGTGACCATCTCCAGGTGTTCGAGCCGATGCCCGCACCGGGCGACAGCGGGCGCGCCGAGCGTCGCGACGACGGACTCGAACGCCTCGACCACCGCGGCGACGGCCGCGTCACCGATCACGTGGAAACCGGCCGTGATGCCCGCCTCCGTACAGGCGTGCAGGTGAGCCGCGATGGCCTCGCGGTCCAGGTAGGTGTTGCCAGTCAGTCCGGGAGAGCAGTCGGGCGCGTCGGCGTACGGCCGCTGCAGCCAGGCCGTGCGCGACCCGAGCGCCCCGTCGACGAAGAGGTCGCCCGCCAGCCCGCGGGCCCCGGTGCGCTCGATCAGCTCGCGCGCCTGACTGGCGGTGGTGACCGCTTCGCCCCAGTACCCGACGATCTCGACGCCGTGCTCGAGGGCGCGGATCTCGTCCCAATCGTCGAGGCCGCCGATGTCCGGTCCTGCGCATTCGTGCACCGCGACGATGCCCGACGCTGCCGCCGCGCTCAGCGCCGCCGATCGCGCGCGAGCGCGCTGCTCAGGGGTCAGCCGTGCCCGAGCGGCGGCGCGGGCCAGATGGTGCGCGTCGCCGGTCAGCGGTCCTTGCGGGGCGAAGCCGGGCGCCTCCGGCAGGTGGGGCACCAGCCGGCGCAGCGCCGTGGACGCCGCGGCCGAGTGGACGTCGACCCGCGCCAGATAGACGGGCCGGTCACCGACGACCGAATCGACGTCTTCGGTGCTGGGCGGGATGCGTTCGGGCCAGTTCGACTCGTCCCAACCGTGCGCCCAGATCGGATCATCGGGAGTGGCGCGGGCGTACTCGCCGAGCAGTTGCATGCAGTGTCGCAGCGAGGTGGCGGGCCGCAGGTCGAGCCCGGACAGCGAAAGCCCGGTGGCGGTGAGGTGGATGTGGCTGTCGACGAAAGCGGGCGCGACGAATGCGCCGCCGAGGTCGACGACCCGCGCGTCGGGGAATTGGCCGCGCCCCACGTCGTCACTGCCCAGCCAGGCGATCACACCGTCGCGGACGGCGAGTGCCGTGGCGTCGGGCATGGCGGGGCTGTAGACCCGCCCGTTGAGCAGAAGGGTTGTCACCTACGGGAGGTTCTCACGCCCCTCGGCGGTGCGGGGCGGGGCGGTGCGGGGTGCGGGCTCCACCGCGGGCGGTTCGACGTCGACGACGTCGACAACCTCACCGTCGATGTAGTCCCGCCGCGTCCTGGCCGCGCCGTAGCCCGCGACACCCGCGGTGATCAGCGGCATCCGGCGCGCGGCGAGTGCGGTCACCAGCGGGCGGGCCGCCGCCCGGGTGGCGGGGATCAGCAGCACCGCTCCGGCCACCGAACTGGCCAGGCCCGGGATCACGACGAGCACCGTGCCGAGCGCGACCAGCACGCTGTCGGCGGCGGCTCCGTGCAGGTTCGACGGTGTCAGGCCGCTGCGCAGCCGGCCGAGATGACGCCTCACCTGCGATCCGGCCAGGACGAAGCCGAGCACGAACGTCGCGAGCAACAGCAGCAGCGTCCAGCCGACGCCGATCGTCGACACCAGCGCCGCCACGACCGCGATCTCGATGACCACATAGATCAGGAACAGCCGCATTGCCATACGCGGTAAACGTCCGGACGACCCGATCGGTTCCGTAGATTGGCGACGTGACAACGATCAAGATCGATACCCCGGACGGCCAGATCGACGCGTTGCTCGGTGTTCCGGACGGCCCGGGGCCGTGGCCTGCCGTGGTGGTGGTGCACGACGCAATCGGCTACGGCCCGGACAACGAGGCGATCTCGGCGCGGGTGGCCGCGGCGGGTTTTCTCGCGATCTCCCCGAATCTGTACT
The DNA here is from genome assembly GCF_001499985.1 of Mycobacterium sp. IS-1556. Lineage (NCBI taxonomy): Bacteria > Bacillati > Actinomycetota > Actinomycetes > Mycobacteriales > Mycobacteriaceae > Mycobacterium > Mycobacterium sp. IS-1556. Next base: position 255,684 of record NZ_LQIM01000038.1, on the reverse strand, counting down.
CGCGCGGCGGTCGGGCGCGCTGCATCACGCGGGTCTTCCGCGAGTTGCTCACCAAACGCGGACGCGCGCTCGACGACGTGCTGGCCGCGCGCGATCACGTGCTCGCGATGCCGCAGTGCACGGGTGCCGTGGGAATCGCGGGGTTCTGCATGGGCGGACAGTTCGCGTTGGTGATGTCACCGAAGGGGTTCGGCGCGTCGGCACCGTTCTACGGCACACCGCTGCCCCGCCCGTTGGACGAGACGCTGACCGGGGCGTGCCCGATCGTCGCCAGTTTCGGCCGGCGAGACCCGGCGGGGATCGGGGCCGCAGACAAGCTCCGAAAAGTGGTGCAGGACAAGGGCATCCCCGCTGACATCAAGGTCTATCAGGATGCCGGGCACAGCTTTGCCAACAAGCTGCCGGCGCAACCGCTGCTGCGGATCACCGGCTTCGGCTACAACGAGGCCGCCACGAACGACGCCTGGGATCGCGTGTTCTCGTTCTTCGGCGAGCACCTGGCGGCTACCCCGCGGGCGTGATGGCCGGCTCGATTTCGATGCCGATGTGGACCTTGTCGATGCCGCCGCGAAACAGCGCCTGCGGGATCCACCACCACGCGTGGTACCAGTAACGCTTGGTCACCCGGTCGAACACCCGGCGGGTTTCGGATTTCGGCAGTACCCGGGCGACGGCCTCGACAGGTTGGCCTTTCGGCTTGCCCAACACGCCGGACTTCTGGATGGTCACCCGCGGCGTGTTGGCGATGCGCCTGGTCTTCCACGAGCCGTCGTCGGTGATGACCAGCAGCTTGTCGCCGTCGGGAGCGCCCCAGATCGGCGTCGGCTTGGGCCTACCGTCCTTGGTGAACGTCGTCAGCAGGATGTACTTCGAGTTCGCGATGTCATCGAAGGTGTCGGCCATGGTCACCGGGGCTTGATCTCGATGGTCACGTTGTTCTTCATTCCCCCGCGCAGCTTCGAGAAAAAGTTGAAGGTCCTACCCAGCAGCCCGTAGCGCTTGCCGATCGCGTCGTAGGTCGCGCCGTTGGCCGACTAGTCCAGCACCGTCGCGACGGCCTCGACCGGCTCACCTCTCGGATTGCCGCGCACGTCGCACGGCGCGATGGTCACCCGTGGCGTGTTGCGAATCCGCTTGACCTTCCACGACTTTTCCTGCGTGATGGCCACCAGCCCGTCGCCGTCGGACGCCGCCCAGATCGCCGTCGGCTTGGGCCGCCCATCCTTGGTGAACGTCGTGAGCAGGATGTATTCGGACTTCGAGACATCAGCAAAGGTGGCAGCCACGCCACCGAAGATACTGTGCCGCCGCCGGCTCCGCGCACAGAGCGCGAAGTCACCGCTCGGATCAGCCCTCGAGATCGCCTTCGGCCTCCAGTAGCACCTGGCGCAATCCGTCGAGGGTGGCCTTCTCCGGAGCTGCCCACATGCCGCGGTCGGCGGCCTCCAACAACCGTTCGGCCATGCCGTGCAGGGCCCACGGGTTGGATTCCGCCATGAACTTGCGATTTTCGTCGTCGAGTACGTATTCCGCCGACAGCCGCTCGTACATCCAGTCGGCCATCACGCCGGCGGTGGCGTCGTAGCCGAACAGGTAGTCGACGGTGGCGGCCATCTCGAAGGCGCCCTTGTAGCCGTGCCTTCGCATGGCGTTGATCCAGCGCGGGTTGACCACGCGGGCGCGGAACACCCGGGTGGTCTCCTCCGAAAGGGTGCGGGTCCGCACGGCGTCGGGACGAGTGTTGTCGCCGATGTAGGCCGCCGGCGATTTCCCGGTCAACGCCCGCACGGTGGCGACCATGCCGCCGTGGTACTGGAAGTAGTCGTCGGAGTCGGCGATGTCGTGCTCTCGGGTGTCGGTGTTCTTCGCGGCGACCGCGATCCGGCGGTACTGCCGGCTCATGTCATCACTGGCGGCGGCTCCGTTCAACCCGCGGCCGTAGGCGAAGCCGCCCCAGGCGGTGTACACCTCGGCGAGGTCGGCGTCGTCGCGCCAGTTGCGGCTGTCGATCAGCTGCAGCAGGCCTGCGCCGTAGGTGCCCGGTTTCGAGCCGAAAATCCTTGTGGTGGAGCGGCGTTGGTCGCCGTGCTCGGCAAGGTCGGCTTGGGCGTGGGCGCGGACGAAGTTGTCCGCATCGGGTTCGTCGAGGTTCGCGACGAGCGATACGGCGTCGTCGAGCATCGTGACGACATGCGGGAACGCGTCGCGGAAGAACCCGGAGATGCGCACCGTGACGTCGATGCGCGGCCTGCCGAGATCGGCGAGCGCAATCGGTTCGAGATCGACCACGCGCCGCGAGGCCTCGTCCCACACCGGTCGTACACCCAGCAATGCAAGGACTTCGGCGATGTCGTCACCGGCGGTTCGCATCGCGGACGTGCCCCACACCGACAGGCCGACCGACCGCGGCCAGTCACCGTAGTCGTTGCGGTAGCGCTCCAGCAGCGAATCAGCCATCGCCACACCGGTTTCCCACGCCAGTCGGGACGGCACCGCTTTGGGATCCACCGAGTAGAAGTTGCGCCCGGTGGGCAGCACGTTGACCAGACCGCGCAGCGGTGAACCCGACGGGCCCGAGGCGATGAAGCGCCCGTCGAGCGCCCGCAGGATGTGCACGATCTCCTCGGCCGTGCCCGCCAGCCTGGGCACCACCTCGGTGGCGGCGAACCGCAGCACGGCAGCGACGTCGGCGTTGTCGGTCAACGTATCGACCACATCGGCATTCCATCCCGAATCCTGCAGTGCTGCAACGAGTTCACGGGCATGGGCCTCGGCGGCGTCGACGGCGGTGCGCTCGTCGTTGCCGTCCTCTGCCAGGCCGAGCGCCTGTCGCAGTCCGGGCACCGTCTGTTCGCCGCCGAACAACTGCCGGGCCCGCAGGATGGCCAGCACGAGGTCGAGTTCTTCCTCGCCGCCGGGCGCCTGGCCGAGGATGTGCAGCCCGTCGCGGATCTGGACGTCCTTGATCTCGCACAGCCAGCCGTCGACATGCAGCAGCATGTCGTCGAACGAGTCCTCTTCCGGCCGCTCCTGCAACCCGAGGTCGTGGTCCATCTTCGCCGCGCGCATCAGCGTCCAGATCTGCTGGCGGATCGCGGGCAGCTTGCCGGGATCGAGCGCCGAGACATTGGCATGCTCGTCGAGCAGTTGTTCCAGACGCGCGATGTCGCCGTAGGTTTCGGCGCGGGCCATCGGCGGGATCAGATGGTCGACGAGGGTGGCGTGCGCGCGGCGCTTGGCCTGCGTACCCTCTCCCGGATCGTTGACCAGGAACGGGTAGATCAACGGCAGGTTGCCCAGCGCGGCGTCGGAACCGCACGCCGCCGACATGCCAAGCGTCTTGCCCGGCAACCACTCCAGGTTGCCGTGCTTGCCCAGGTGGACGATCGCATCAGCGCCGAACGTGGTGTCGATCCAGTGGTACGCCGCCAGGTAGTGGTGGCTGGGCGGCAAGTCCGGGTCGTGGTAGATGGCGACCGGGTTCTCGCCGAACCCGCGCGGTGGCTGGACCATCAGCACGACGTTGCCCGCCTGCAGTGCGGCGATCACGATCTCGCCGTCCGGGTCGGCGCTGCGGTCGACGAACAACTCCCCCGGCGGCGGGCCCCAGTGCTCGACGATCGCGTCGGCCAGCTGGGCGGGCAGCGTGGCGAACCAATCGCGATAGTCCTTGGCGGACACCCGAATCGGGTTGCCCTCGAGCTGACCTTGGGAGAGCCAGTCGGGGTCCTGGCCGCCACGTTCGATCAGTGCGTGGATGAGCGCATCACCATCGCCGGAGGCGATGATCGTGCCGACGTCGCCGGCACCGTCGGCGTCGTCGATGCGGTAACCGTGCTCGCGCATCGCGCGCAGCAGGCGCACCGCGCTGGCCGGTGTGTCGAGGCCGACGGCGTTGCCGATTCGGGCGTGCTTGGTCGGGTAGGCCGAGAACACCACCGCGATCCGCTTGTCGGCGGCCGGGATCGCCCGCAGCCGCGCATGCCGCACGGCGAGCCCGGCGACGCGGGCGCAGCGCTCTGGATCGGGCATGTAGGAGATCAGGCCCTCGTCGTCGATCTCCTTGAACGAGAACGGCACGGTGATGATCCGGCCGTCGAATTCCGGCACCGCCACCTGTGACGCGACATCCAGCGGTGAGAGCCCGTCGTCATTGATGGCCCAGTCCGACCTCGAGCTCGTCAGACACAGACCCTGCAGGATCGGGACGTCGAGGGCCGCCAGATGGGCGACGTCCCAGCTGTCGTCGCTGCCGCCGGCCGATACGGATGCCGGGGTCGCACCACCCGCGGCGAGCACGGTCGTGATGAGCGCGTCGGCGGTGCCCAGCAGTTTGAGCAGTTCCGCGTCGGCGGTGCGCAGCGATGCGCAGAAAACCGGCAGGGCACGACCCCCGGCCTCTTCGATCGCCCCGCACAGCGCATCGACGTACGCGGTGTTGCCCGCGAGATGCTGGGCGCGGTAGTACAGCACCGCCACCGTGGGGCCGTCGTCGGAGCCGCCGTCGCGGTGCGTCACGCCCCAGTTCGGGGTGGCCTCCGGAGGGTGAAAGCCGAAACCGGTCATCAGCAGCGTGTCGCACAGGAACGCGTGCAGATTTCGCAGGTTCGACACACCGCCCTGGGCCAGGTAGACGTGCGACTGCAGCGCAACGCCCGCGGGCGTCGTCGAGTGGCCCATCAGTTCGGCGTCGGGCGCCTGTTCACCGCTGACCACGACGGTCGGCACCCCGCTGGCCACCACCGTGTCGATGCCGTCCTGCCATGCGCGGTATCCGCCGAGGATTCGAACCACCACGACGTCGGCGTCACGAAGCAGGTCCTCGAGGTCGCCGTCGACGAGCCGGGACGGGTTGGCCCACCGATACCGCGCACCGCTGGAACGAGCGGTGATCAGGTCGGTGTCAGAGGTGGACAGGAGGAGAACGGTGGGGTTGCGAAACGGCTGAGCCACCCACCATTACTACCCCACGCCCGTCACCGACGGGTCAGCGCCGATTCCAGCGGCCATAGGTGCTCTGCGGATACGGCAGCCCGAGCGCGGCGACGAGCACAACCAGAAGAGCGCCGAAAACGATGAGTTCGAACATCGTCGTTCCTTCCAGACATCGTTACTGCACACGCGTGCAGTAACTCGGAACTTACGACGTCAGCGCGCGTTTGTGACCGTTGTGTGTGGCACGGATCACTCGATCCGTCGATGTGACGGCCGTCACTTCTCAGCCGGTGCGAACCTCGAAGTCGGCGACGTCGGGCGCCTGAAGCAGCTCGCGGTGGCGTTCGGGCCGCCAAGGAAACAGCTCAGGCAGGCCGTCCTTGCCGAGATACCAGCTGTTGCATCCGGTTACCCAGACCGTCTGTGGCATGGCGGCTTTCATGTCCTCGTTGTACTCCTTGGTGGCCACCTCGGTGGGTGCGACGGCCGAGACTTCACCGGCGCGGATCTGGTCGATCCACCGCACGACGTAGTCGGCCTGGTGCTCGGCGATGATCACCAGCGACTGGTTTCCGATCGGCGAATGCGGGCCCATCAGCATGAACATGTTGGGAAATCCGGGGACGGCCACCGATCGGTAAGCGTGCGGGCCGTCGGCCCAGGCTTCGTCGAGCGTGAGCGCCGCAGCCCCGACGATGGTCATCGGCCGGACATAGGCGCGCGCGTCGAAGCCGGTCGCCATTACGAGTACGTCGAGCTCATGCAGCTTGCCGTCGGCGGTGACCACGCCTCGTGGCTCGACACTCTGAATTGCCTCCGTGACGAGCCGGACGCCGGGCTTCTGCAATGCCTGGTAGTAGTGGCCCGCAAACACCTGGCGCTTACACATCGGGTGATACGCCGGAGTGAGCCTGGCCCGCAGTTCTGGATCCCGCACGGAAAGGCGCAGATTCAGCCGGCACAACGCCACCATCACCCGTCTCTGCCAGCCCGGTTCGACGACCGCGCGCGCGGGGAAGCGTTCGAAAGCGTTCTGCCAGAACCGGTATCCGATCATGCACAGTTTCGGCCACCGACGCAGTACCTTCCTGGTCAGCTCCGAATAGCGGAGGTTGGGCACGGGGAACACCCACTGCGGCGTGCGCTGGAAAACGCTGAGTTCTCGCACCTTCCCACCGAGTTCGGCGGTGATCTGAACACCGGTCGAGCCGGTGCCGATCAGGCCTATTCGCTTGTCCTCCAAACGCACCGAGTGGTCCCACCGCGCAGAGTGAAAGCATGCGCCGCCGAACGTCTCGAGTCCAGGTATGTCGGGGGTCTTGGGCACCCGCAGCACACCGGTCGCGGTGACGAGAACGTCGAACTCCTCGTCGCCGTCGGCAGTGCTGACCACCCACCGCCCGCGCTCGTAGCGTGCCGACTCGACGGCCGTGCCGAATCTGATGTGCGGGCGGATGCCCCGTTCGACGGCGACCTGGCTGAAGTACGAATGTATCTCGCCGCCTGGAGAATACAGATGCGACCAGTCCGGGTTGGGCCTGAAGGAATACGAGTAGAAGCGCGACGGCACATCGCACGTGAGCCCCGGATAGGTGTTGTCGCGCCATGTTCCACCGACGTCATCAGCCGCCTCGTAGATGACGTAGTCGTCGATGCCCGCCTCTTGCAATTTGACCGCCATGCAAATGCCTGACATGCCGGCACCGACGATCGCGACCTTGACCGCGCGCTTCTCTGCCATGAGGCCTCCTTCGGCGAGAGAAAAGAGTACGCCGGTACCGCGCAATTATTGACGCGATCGCCGCTATTGCGCGGTCACGAAGCCCTGTGCCACCATCCAGTCGCGCGCCACCACGCTCGGGTCGCGACCCTCGACGTCGACCTGTTTGTTCATCTCGATGATCGCGTCGTTGGTCAACGCCGCCGTGACTGGCGCCGTCACCTCGGCGATCTGTGGATGTGCCTCGTAGAAGGCACGTTTCATCGTCACCGAGGGGTTGTAGTGGGCGAAGAACTGCTTGTCGTCGGTCAGCACGACGAGATCGAGCGCCGCGATGCGGCCGTCGGTGGTGAACACCTCACCGAAGTCGCACTGCGTCGCGTCCGCTGTGGCCTGATAGATGATGCCGACCTGCAGCACCGGCGTCTGCGCACGCGCGGGGTCGAACCCGTAAGCCGCCGCCATCCCCGGGTAACCGTCCTGGCGGGCGCGGAATTCGGTGTCGACGCAGGTGCGGGCCGCGGACGGGTTTCGCCTGACCAGGTCTGCGTACTGCGACAGGGTTCGCACCCCGGTCCGCTCGACCACCGCCCGGCTGGCCGCCAACGCATATGTGTCGTCCATCGGCCCGGGTTTCAACCAGACCATGTCGTTGCGGGCCAGGTCCTCCTCGCGGACCGCTTCGAACTGCTCGCGGCTGTCGGGAATCGGCTTCTCGTGGCCGAGATAGTTGATCCACGCGTTGCCGGTGAATTCGTAGGCGACGTCGACCTGACCCGACAACTGCGCTTCCCGGGTGCTGCGTGAGCCGACGATGCCGGTCAGGTCGCGCACGTCGGCACCGGCCGCCACCAAGGTGTACTCGAGGATGTACCCGAGGATCACCTGCTCGGTGTATTCCTTGGAACCCACCGTGATTGGCACGCCTTCCAGCGCAGGGTGAGGTTGAATCGAACCAGGTCCGACCTTCAGCGGCACCGCGCCACCCGCACCGAGACCGCAACCGGCCAGCAGCAGCGCGCAGGCCAGCGCGGCGCCGATCCTGCGGCGGATCATCGAAGGCCCTTGGGGTTGAGGTAGAACTCGGCCAGTCCTCCGAACCAGTCGACCAGCAGGGCCAGGCACACCGCCAGGACACTGCCCAGGATCAGGGTCACGTTGTCCTGCAGCTTGTATCCCGTGTCGATGAGTATGCCCAGCCCGCCGGCGTTGACGAGGAACGACAACGTCGCGGTGCCCACCGCAAGTACCAGCGAGGTTCGAAGGCCGGCTAGGATGTAGGGAATCGCCAGCGGCATCTCGACCCGCGTCAGCACCGAGCGGCGGGACATGCCCTGTCCCAGTCCGGCGTCGACCAGCGATCGGTCCACCTGAGTGATACCGAGGATGGTGCTGGCCAGCACCGGCAGCAGCGAGTACAGGGCGATCGGCAGCACCCCGATCCAAAATCCGGTCCTACCGGTCCACAGGAACAGCAACACCAGCAGACCGATCGCCGGCGCGGCCTGCCCGACATTGGCCACGCCCATGAACACCGGCCGCAACAGCCTGGCTCCCGGACGGGTGACGAGCACACCGAGCGGGACACCGACGACGAGCACGATCGCGGTGACCGCAACCGTGATCAGGAGGTGCTGCCAGATCAGCGTCGCGATGTTGCCGGGGTTGATGTTCTCCTGCTGCGTGGCGGTCAGGTCGCGGTTGAACGCCCAGAACACCACGGCCGCAGCGACAATGAGCACCAGAACCGGTTGGATGAGCAGCCTTCTGCGCTCGCCCGGGTCGGCGCGGGCCGACTGCGCAGTGTCCGCGACGGCGGTCACGGCTGCCCGTCCATGCTCGCCTCCGCCGAGGCCCGCAGCCAGGTGATCGTGTCGATCAGCGTGTCGAGCGTGACCACACCCTCGTACCGGCTGCCCGCGCCGGTCACCACGGCCGAGGCGTGCTGTTCGGCCAGGATCGCCTCCAGCGCGTCCTCCAACGTCGACTGTGTGCTCACGACGTCGAGCGATTCGGCGGCATCGGCCAGCGAGGTGGCGTGGGCGAGGCTGCTCTCCCGTACCCAGCTGACCGGGCGGTCCCGCTCGTCGAGCACCACGACCCAGTCGAACTCACTGTCGGCCAGACTGTTTCGCACCTCGTCGATCGAATCCGACTGGCGCACCGAAGGATGCGGTCGCAACTCGACGTCCTTGATCCGCATCAGGCCGAGTTGGCGCAGCGATGCGCCAGAACCGACGAATCCGGCGACCGTGTCGTCCGCGGGACTTGCGAGGATGTTCTGCGGCGTATCGTACTGCAGCACCTTGGATTGATTGCCCAGCACGGTGATCCGGTCACCGAGCTTGACCGCCTCGCCGAAGTCGTGGGTGACGAAGACGATCGTCTTGCGCAGTTCGCCTTGCAGCCGCAGAAGTTCGTCCTGCAACGTGCTGCGCGTGATCGGGTCGACCGCGCCGAACGGTTCGTCCATCAGCAGAACCGGAGGATCGGCGGCCAGCGCACGCGCGACACCCACGCGCTGCTGCTGCCCGCCGGACAGTTGACGCGGATATCTACCGGCATACTGCGCAGGTTCCAGACCGACCATGTCGAGCAGTTCGTCGACACGCTCGGCGATGCGCTTGCGGTCCCAGCGCAGAAGTCCGGGCACCAGTCCCACGTTCTGTCGGATCGTCATGTGCGGGAACAGGCCCGCCTGTTGGATGGAGTAGCCGATCGAGCGGCGAAGGTCCGTCGGCCGGATCGACAACGCATCGTTTTCGCCGATCATGATCTTGCCCGATGTCGGTTCGGACAGCCGATTGATCATCCGCATCATCGTGGTCTTGCCACAGCCCGACGGACCGACGAAAACCACGATCTCGCCGGCGGGGATGTCGAGCGACACGTCGTCCACCGCGGGGCGGTCTGCACCGGGATAGACCTTGGACACGTGGTCGAGCACGATGCGCACACCGGTGCTACCGTGCGATTCGGTGTTCTCGGGGGCGGATTGCGTTGTCATCGAATGCCTTTCGAGGTGGTGAGACGCCCGACGAGCACGAGAATCGCGTCCAGCGCAAGTGCTAGGACGACGATGAGCAGCGTCCCGGTCAACGCCATCGGGACCGCGGTCGGGCTTCCGACGCGGGCCAAGCCCGTGAAGATCAGGTTGCCCAGGCCGGGCCCCTTGACGTAGGCGGCGATGGCCAGCACGCCCATCGACATCTGCGTGCTGATCCGCATCGCGGACAGGATCGACGGCCACACCAGCCGCAGTTCCACCCGGGCCAGGGTGTCGAGCCGGCTCATCCCGATCCCCCGCGCCGCGTCGGTGAGCGCGGGATCGACCGCGTTGAGTCCGACGATCGTGTTGCGCACGATCGGCAGCAGTGAGTACAGCACCAGGGCGGCGATGCTGGGCACCACCCCGAGCCCGAACAGCGGGATCAGCAGGCCGAGCAGCGCGAATGCCGGCACGGTCAGAATCACGCTGGACGTCGCGGTCGCGAGGTTGGCTGCCAGCGGGTTGCGGTAGGTCAGCACGCCGACCGCCACCCCGAGGACCGTCGCGATGAGAACGCTCTGGACGACCGCGCTGAGGTGTTGGTACGAGTCGAACATCAACTGCGCGTAATGGGCGGTGACGTAGTCCCACAGTGCCCTCACGGGGCTGCCCTACCCGATCTTGATGGGACCGAAACCGCGCCCGGTTCGATTCGCGCTGAGTCGAAAGGTTGTCCTCGCACGTTCGGACGGCGAACGTAGCGAATTGATTCGCGCATCGTCTGGAGGTTACCCACGTGCCGTCATCTCTGCGGGTGATAAAGCTCGGCGCCCACATCGGCGCCCACATCGACGGTGTCGATCTCGGTAAGGGGATCGATCCGGAGACCGCGAACGCGATCAATACCGCGATGCTCGAACACAAAGTGGTCTTCTTCCGTAATCAGTACAACGTCGACGACGACGCGCAGCTCGCCTTCGCGCGGGCGCTGGGCACCCCCACGACCGCCCACCCGACGGTGACTTCGCGCGGGGACCGGTTGCTGCCCATCGATTCCCGCTACGACAAGGCGAACAGCTGGCACACCGACGTCACGTTTGTCGATCGGATACCGAAAGCATCGGTCCTGCGGGCCGTCACCCTGCCGCAATACGGCGGCACGACGACGTGGGCGTCCACCGAGGCCGCGTACGACCGCCTTCCGGCATCGTTGCGCGCGTTGGCCGAAAGCCTCTGGGCGGTGCACACCAATCGATACGATTACGCGTCACTGCACGACGAGCCGGACTCGGCGCCTACCGCCGAACAGCGTTCCTACCGTGAGGAATTCGTCTCAGACCGCTACGAAACCGAGCATCCCGTGGTCCGCGTGCACCCCGAAACCGGCAAGCGAGTGCTGCTGCTCGGCCACTTCGTCGAGAAGTTCGTGGGGCTCGGCTCGACGGAGTCGGCGGCATTGTTCGATCTGCTGCAGAAGCGAATCACCAAGCTCGAGCACACCATTCGCTGGAACTGGCGGCCCGGTGACATCGCGCTCTGGGACAACCGCGCGACGCAGCACTACGCCGTCGCTGACTACGACGACCAGTATCGACGGCTCAACCGCATCACTTTGGCCGGCGACGTCCCGGTCGACGTCCACGGCCGGCGCAGCCGTTCCGTCGTCGGCGACGCCTCGACGTACTCCGAAGTGGTCAACCCCCTCGGGATCGGGGCGCTGGCCAGCTGACGACGACTTCGGTCCGTAGCGCTGCGGGCGTACCGTGAACCGGTGGCCAGAACCCGCGAGCAGGACGCCTGCCCCGGTGCGTTGCAGGTGCATCGCGCCGCGGACGGTGCGTTGGCGCGGATACGGTTACCGGGCGGCGCCATCACCGCCGCGCAGTTGGAGACCCTCGCGCGGGCGGCCATCGATTGGGCCGCGGGCACGCTAGAGCTGACCTCGCGGGGCAACCTTCAGATTCGTGGCGTCACCGACGCGGCCGCGGTCGCCGACGCCGCGGCGTCCGCCGGCCTGCTGCCGTCGCCGACCCACGAACGCGTGCGCAACATCGTCGCCTCGCCGCTGTCCGGGCGGGTCGGCGCGACCACCGACATCCGTGCGCTGATCACCGAGCTCGACGTGGCGATTTGCGCCGACCCGGCACTGGCCGCGCTGCCGGGCCGGTTCCTGTTCGGCATCGACGACGGCCGCGCCGACATCTCGGGCCTCGGCGCGGACGTCGGCATCCACTTCCAGACTGATGCGGCCGGCGACACCGCCGCGCTGCTGTTGGCCGGTCGCGACACCGGTGTCCGACTGGAGCTGAACGCCGCGGTGCCGGCGATGGTCGAGCTGGCGCGGCGATTCGCTGCCAGTCGCGGGACCGCTTGGCGCGTCAAGGAACTCGTCGACCCCGACGTTCTGCTCGGCGAGCTGCCCCGGTCGGAAGCGCCGGGAGAGACGTGGCCCGCGGTCACCCGCCCGCCCGTCGGCTGGCTCGACCAGCACGACGGCCGCGTCACGCTGGGCGCCGCGGCCCCGCTCGGCGTGCTGCCCGCCCGGACCGCCGAGTACCTCGCCGCGATCGGGGCGCCGATGGCGATCACGCCGTGGCGCTCGATCCTCGTTTTCGACCTCGACGAGGGAGTCGCCGACGTCGCCCTTCGTGTACTCGCCCCCCTCGGACTGGTGTTCGACGAGAACTCCCCCTGGCTCTCGGTCAGCGCGTGCACGGGAAGCCCCGGCTGCGAGCACTCGATGGCCGATGTCCGGGCGGACGCCGCCGCTGCGGTCGTCGAACCGGCTTCAGCGCACGCGACGGGCAATCCAATCCCAGGCCACCGCCATTTCGTCGGTTGCGACAGGGCCTGCGGCAGCCCGCCCACCGGTGAGGTGCTGGTGGCGACCGGAGACGGATATCGGGCGCGCGACACGCACCCGTAGGGTGATCGCGTGCTCGACTACATCCGCGACGCCGGAGAGATCTACCGGCAATCGTTCGCGACGATTCGCGACGAGGCGGACCTGGCTCGGTTTCCCGACGACGTGGCCCGCGTGGTCGTCCGACTGATCCACACCTGCGGACAGATCGACGTCACCGATCACGTGGCGTTCAGCGCAGACGTGGTCGCCAGGACCCACGCCGCACTGGCCGCGGGCGCGCCGGTGCTGTGTGATTCCTCGATGGTCGCCGCGGGCATCACCCGGTCGCGCCTGCCCGCCGCCAACGAGGTGGTGTCGCTGGTGGCCGACCAGCGAGCCGCCGACCTGGCCGCCCGGCTCGGCACCACCCGGTCGGCGGCGGCCGTGGACCTGTGGGCCGACCGGCTCGGCGGTGCCGTGCTGGCGATCGGCAATGCGCCGACCGCGCTGTTCCGGCTGCTCGAACTGCTCGACGACGGCGCCCCGACGCCCGCTGCGGTACTGGGCGGACCGGTCGGTTTCGTCGGCTCGGCACAGTCCAAGCAGGAACTCATCGACCGGCCGCGCGGAATGTCGTATCTCGTGGTGACGGGCCGTCGCGGCGGCAGTGCGATGGCCGCCGCGGCCGTGAATGCGATTGCGACCGAACGCGAATGAGCGACCGCGGAGTGTTGTGGGGGGTGGGGCTGGGGCCCGGCGACCCTGAACTCGTCACCGTCAAGGCGGCACGGGTGATCGGCGAGGCCGACGTCGTGGCGTACCACAGCGCGCGGCACGGCAACAGCATCGCGCGGGGCATCGCCGAGCCATATCTGCGGCCGGGCCAGATCGAGGAGCACCTGGTCTACCCGGTCACCACCGAAACCACCGATCACCCCGGCGGCTACGCCGGAGCGATGGAGGACTTCTACCGCGAGTCCGCCGACCGCATCGCCGCCCACCTGGAGGCCGGCCGCAATGTGGCCTTGCTCGCCGAGGGCGACCCGCTGTTCTACAGCTCCTACATGCACATGCACACCCGGTTGACCGAGCGGTTCGACGCGGTCATCGTGCCGGGCGTGACGTCGGTGAGCGCGGCTTCGGCGGCGGTCGCCACTCCCCTCGTCCAGGGCGACGAGGTGTTGACGATCCTGCCGGGAACGCTGCCGCCCGACGAGCTCGAGCGCAGGCTCGCCGACACCGACGCAGCGGTGATGCTGAAGTTGGGTCGCTCGTACCCCGCTGTACGCCAGGCGCTTTCGGCATCCGGTCGGTTGGACGACGCGTTCTACGTCGAGCGTGCGAGCACTCCGCGGCAGCGGGTCCTGGACGCGGGCGACGTCGACGACGAAACGGTCCCGTATTTCTCGCTGGCGATGCTGCCGGGGCGCCGCCGCCAGGACGTGACGACCACCGGCAGCGTCGCCGTCGTGGGACTGGGTCCCGGCGACCCGAACTGGATGACCCCGCAGTCGCGACGCGAACTGGCCGCGGCCACCGACCTCATCGGCTACGGCCCCTACCTCGACCGCGTTGCCGCCCGCGACGATCAGCGCAGACATCCGAGCGACAACACCGACGAACCGGCGCGCGCCCGGTTGGCCTGCACGCTGGCCGAACAGGGCCGCGCGGTGGCGGTGGTGTCCTCCGGCGACCCGGGGGTCTTCGCGATGGCGACCGCGGTGCTGGAAGAGGCCAAGCAGTGGCCCGGGGTTTCGGTGCGGGTGATCCCGGCGATGACCGCCGCGCAGGCCGTCGCGAGCCGGGTCGGCGCCCCGCTCGGGCATGACTACGCGGTGATCTCGCTGTCGGACCGGCTCAAGCCGTGGGACGTGATCGCGGCGCGGTTGACCGCGGCCGCGACGGCCGACCTGGTGCTGGCGATCTACAACCCGGCCTCGAAGACCCGGACCTGGCAGGTGGGGGCGATGCGGGATCTTCTGCTCGAGCACCGCGATCCCGGCACTCCGGTGGTGATCGGTCGCGACGTGTCCGGGCCCCGCGAGCAGGTCACGGTGGTGCGCCTGGCCGACCTGGATCCCGCCGACGTCGACATGCGCTGCCTGCTGATCGTCGGCTCCTCGCAGACGCAGTGGTATTCCGGGGACGGCGATCGGGTCTTCACACCGCGCCGCTACCCCACGTAGCGCTACCCGCGACCTCACCAGCCGCGAGCGCTCATCCCGGTACGGTTTTGGGCCTTATTTTCGTACCAGGGTGAGCGCTCGCGACGGCCGGCAGTGTTAATCTCCGGCGCGTGACCTCCGTCCTCAACATTCCACGCGGGCCCGAAGATGTAACGCCGGCGTGGCTCGGGTCAGTGCTGGGAACCGATGTCGAGGCGGTCGCCGTGACACCCATCGGAACCGGTCAGACGGGCGCCACCTACCGGGTGTCGGCGACCTACGGCGGGGAAACCGACCTGCCCGCCTCGTTCGCGATAAAGCTCTCGGCGCAGGACGACACGGTGCGCGAGCGCGTCGCGCTGGGTTACCGCTCGGAGGTGGAGTTCTACTCGCTGGTCGCCAACCGGATGCGCATCCCCGTTCCGCGCAGCTTCCATCAGGACATCTCCGAGGATGGCGCCGACGTGGTGCTACTGCTGGCCGATATGGCACCCGCGGTCCAGGGCGACCAGATCACCGGGTGCAACGCGGTCGAGGCGCGGCTCGCGGTCGAGGCGCTCGCCGGGCTGCACGGCCCGAGTTGGTGTGCGCCCGAATGGATGGAGCTGTCCGCGGTCGTGATGCCCAAACCCGGTGACGCCGACGCGGCCAAGGGACTCGGCGATGTCTCGCGAATGGCTGCCGACATTGTCATCGACCGCCTCGGCTCGTCGATCAGCGCCGAGGACCAGGAAACGCTCACCGCGGCAATGGCTTCGGTGACGCCGTGGCTGATGGCCGAGCCCGGCCGCTATGCGCTGATGCACGGCGACTATCGGCTCGACAACATGCTGTTCGATCCCGGCCGCACGCGGATCACTGTGGTTGATTGGCAGACCGTCGGCGTCGGGTTGCCGGCCCGCGACCTTGCGTACTTCACCGCGACCAGCCTCGAACCCACAGTCCGGGCGGAGATCGAGCGAGATCTCGTCGAGCACTATCACCGTGCGTTGCTCGGATACGGTGTGCGGGATTACGACCTGGACACCTGCTGGACCGACTACCGCCTCGGGGTGGTGCAGGCACCGTTGCTCGTCGCGTTGGGCACCGCGTTCGCGACGTCGACCGAACGGGGCGACGAGATGATGCTCGCGATGTTGAGCCGCGGCTGTCGAGCCATTCGGGAACTCGGCACGCTCGAGCTCATCGAGTCGTATTCATCAGCCTGACCCAGTCGACCGCGTCGTCGACGGTGGCGACCGTCGCCACCCCCGACGGCAGCGGCGGCCGGTCCACCATCACCACCGCAACACCAAGGGCCGCAGCCGCATGCAGTTTCGGCCGGGTCATCTGTCCTCCACTGTTCTTGGTGACCAACGCGTCGATGCGGTGCTCGCGCAGCAGGGTCAGTTCGTCGTCGTAGCGGTACGGCCCGCGCGACAGCACCACCTGGTGACGACGCGGCAGATCCGACACGTCGGGCGGCGTGACAGCACGAATCAGAAACCATGCATCGACGTCCTTGAACGCTGCGGCGCCAGAGCGCCCGGTGGTCAGGAATACGCGGGTGAACCGCTCGGCAGCAACGGTTTTCGCGGCCTCGATATCAGAGCTCACGACGATCGCATCGCCGGTCGGCCAAGCGGGTCGGGCCACCACCAGGTGCGGCAGCCGCACCTCGGCGCACACAGCCGCCGCGTGCGCGGTCATCGTCGCGGCGTACGGGTGTGTGGCGTCGACCACCGCGTCGACCCGGTTGTCGGACAGCCAGCGCCGCAGCCCCTTGACGCCGCCGAAGCCGCCGATGCGTACCTCGCCCACCGGCAGCGCGGGATCGGGCACCCGGCCCGCGAGCGAACTGATCACCTCGACGTCCGGATGCAGACGGGCAGCCAGCGCGCGAGCCTCAGAAGTACCGCCCAGCAGTAGTATTCGCATCAATGTCGTCCCCGCCGCACCCGGCTCGACGAGTACAGGTAGCTGTCGGCGAACCCCTCGGCCGCCAGCACGTCGCCCACGACGATCACCGCGGTGCGGGTGATGCCCGCGGCTTTCGTCTGCCCCGCCAACTCCGCGAGCGCGCAGCGCACCACCTGCTGCTGCGGCCAGCTCGCGAACGCCACCACGGCACAGGGCGTTTCGGGTCGGTACCCGCCGGCCAGCAGCTGCGGGACGATCGCGTCGATCTGCGCGGCCGCGAGGTGCAGCACCAGCGTCGCACCCGGCTTGGACAACGTCCGCAGATCCTCACCCGGCGGCATCGCGGTCGACAGCGTCGCCACCCGGGTCAGGGTGACCGTCTGCGCGACACCCGGAACGGTGAGCTCGCGGCCCAGCACTGCAGCGGCCGCCGCGAAAGCCGGGACCCCGGGCACGATTTCGTAGTCGACACCGAGATCGTCGAGACGGCGGCACTGCTCGGCGAGCGCGCTGTAGATCGACGGGTCGCCGGAATGCAACCGCGCCACGTCGAGGCCGGCGGCGTGGGCATCGGCGAGTTCGGTGACGATCTGTTCGAGAGTCAACGGGCCGGTGTCGACGACGCGGGCGCCCGGCGGGCACAGCGCCAGCAAGTCCTCGGGCATGATCGAACCCGCGTAGAGGCAGACCGGGCAGCTGCTCAGAAGTCGGTGTCCGCGCACAGTGATCAGGTCGGCGGCGCCGGGCCCGGCGCCGATGAAGTAGACGGTCATCGTTTGGTCACCGCCCACTGCGTGATCGGCATCGCCGGACGCCAGCCGGTGAACCCGCCGAGCGGCTCGCCGCGGTGATGCTCGAAGCGCCTGAGCGTACCGCCGTGTCGCGAATACCACTGGGCGACAAGCGCTTCAGTCTCCACAGTGACGGTGTTGGCGACGAGCCGGCCACCAACCGGCAGCCGGTCGAAGCAGGCCTCCAGGAGTCCCGGCTGGGTCAGGCCGCCGCCCACGAAGACCGCGTCCGGCGCGGGTACGGACTCGAACGACTCGGGCGCCTCGCGCTGCACCTGCACGCGCGCGCCGAACGCCACCACGTTGTCGGTGATGCGGTTGCGGCGTTGTTCATCGCGCTCGAAGGCGATTGCACGACAACCGGTACCGCTGCGGCACCATTCGATCGCGACGCTGCCCGATCCGGCACCGACGTCCCACAGCAGTTGTCCGGGCCGCGGGGCCAGCGCCGCCAATGTCACCGCCCGCACCGGTTGCTTGGTGAGTTGGCCGTCGTTGGCGAACATCTCGTCGGGCAGCACCCCGAATTGCCGCTCGTCGGGCAGGTAGCGAACCGCGACCACGTTGAGGTCGTCGACGTCGTCCGGGGGTCGCTGCGCCCATTCGCGGGCGGTGGCGGCCCGGCGGCGCTCTGTGGGCCCGCCGAGTTGTTCTAACACGGTGATCTCGGAGTCGCCGCGACCGGTGTGGGTGAGCAGTCGCGTCAGCGCCGCAGGGGTTGTGCCGTCGCGGGACATCACGACGGCGTGTCCGCCGCGGCGTACCGCGGTGTGTGGATCACTCCGCACCAGGCTGATGACCTCGGTGTCCTGCACTGCCCAACCCAGCCGCGAGCAAGCCAGCGTCACCGACGACACGTGCGGCAGGACGGTCACCCGCTCGGCGCCGTAGAGCCGGATCAGCGAGCTACCCACACCGTGCAGCAGCGGGTCGCCGCTGGCCACCACATGCACGTCACCGTCGACGTCCTCCAGCAGAGTGTGCAGTGCGGGCAGCATCGGCGACGGCCACTCTCGCCGCGCCGCGGTGACGGTGTCGTCCAGCAGCGCGAGTTGGCGCTTCGAACCGTAAACCACTGTTGCCCTGCATAATTCAGCCCGCGAGCCGGACGGCAGCCCGGCCATCCCGTCAGCTCCGATGCCGACGACGACGATCATCGCGGCATCCTTCGCCACACGAACCGGGGCGTGACACGGAACGCGAATGCCAGCAGCGCGAGTGGTGCGGGCACCCAGACCGCGCCTCGCCTTCGACGGAGTGCGCGCACGGTCGCGTCGGCGACCTGCGCCGGCGTGCTCGACAGGGGCGCGGGCGACATCCCTGCCGTCATGCGTCCGATCACAAACCCGGGCCGCACCAACAGCAGGTGCACCCCCGAACCGTGCAGGGCGTCGGCCAGTCCGCGGCAGAAGCCGTCCAGCCCGGCCTTCGCGGATCCGTACACGTAGTTGGCGCGGCGCACGCGGACGCCCGCGATCGACGAGAACGTCACGATCGACCCGGACCCTGCGCCGCGCATCGTCGCGGCGAGCACCGTCAGCAGGCTGGCCTGGGCGACGAAGTCGGTGTGCAGAATCGCCGCGGCGTGCGCGGCGTCCTTCTCCGCGAGCGCCTGGTCGCCGAGGATTCCGAACGCGAGCACCGCGGTGTCGATCGGCCCGTGCTCGGCGACGATCGCGTCGACCACCGGACCGTGCGACGGAAGGTCGTCGGCGTCGAACTCACGCACGTGCACGGCCGCCGCCCCCGCGGCGCGAACGGCCGCCGCCTGCGCCTCGAGGTCATGAGCGCGCCGGGCCGCCAGCACCACCGTCGATCCGGGCGCCAGCCGGGTGGCCACCTCGACGCCGATCTCGCTGCGACCGCCGAAAACCACGACCAATGCCGGACCGGTGTCAGCCGTGTCTGTCATGGCAGCGATTATCTCCTGCGCTACCGTGAAGCCCGATGGCCCAGTCAAGCCGCAAGGCAACCACCCGGCTGACAGACGACGCGCTGGCATTTCTGTCCGAACGTCATCTGGCCATGCTGACGACGCTGCGATCGGACAATTCACCCCACGTCGTCGCCGTCGGCTTCACGTTCGACCCGAAGACCCACATCGCCCGCGTCATCACCAGCGGCGGGTCGCAGAAGGCGGTGAACGCCGACCGGCAGGGTGTCGCGGTGCTGAGCCAGGTCGACGGCGCCCGCTGGTTGTCGCTGGAGGGCAAGGCCAAGGTCAACGCGGATCCCGACGCCGTCCGTGACGCCGAGCTGCGGTACGCGCAGCGCTACCGCACCCCCCGGGTCAATCCGAAGCGCGTCGTCATCGAGGTCCGGGTCGAGCGGGTGCTCGGGTCGTCGGACCTGCTGGACCGGGTCGAGGTCTAACTCGCGCCGGTGGGGACCACCACCAGCTCGTGTGGCCGGTTGTTGACCGCCATGGCGCCGTCGGCGGTGACGACCACGATGTCCTCGATGCGCGCGCCCCACTCGCCGGGGAAATAGATACCGGGCTCGACGGAGAAAGCCATGCCCTCTTCGAGGGGGAGCGTGTTGCCCGCCACGATGTAGGGCTCCTCGTGCACCGACAGCCCGATGCCGTGGCCGGTGCGGTGCACGAACGCGTCGGCCAGGCCCTCGGCGGCCAGCACGTCGCGCGCCGCGGCGTCCACCTGCTCGGCGGTGACGCCGGGCCGGACCGCCGCGACCGCGGCCCGCTGGGCGCGCTGCAGCACCGCGTAGCGCCGCGCCACGTCGGGGTCCGGCTCGCCGATGCTGTACGTGCGGGTGGAGTCGGAGTTGTAGCCGGGCTCGTAGGGTCCGCCGATGTCCACGACGACGATGTCGCCGGCCCGCAGCTCCCGGTCCGAACACTCGTGATGCGGGTCGGCGCCATGCGGCCCGGACCCGACGATGATGAACGCCACCTCCGAATGACCTTCGGCGACAATGGCTTCGGCGATGTCAGCCGCGATGTCGGCTTCGGTGCGGCCCGGCGCCAGGAATTCCGGCACCCGCGCGTGTACGCGGTCGATGGCCGCGCCGGCCTTGCGCAACGCGTCGATCTCGGCGGCGTCCTTGATCATCCGCAGGCGCCGCAGCACGTCGGTGGCCAGCACCGGCACCGCACCCAGCACGTCGGCGAGCGGCAGCAGATGCAACGCGGGCATCGAGTCGGTCACCGCGACGGCGAGCCGCCCAGACGGCCCGGTCTTGCACATACCACCGCCGAGCGCCTGGGCGACCAGCGCGTACGGGTCGTCGCCGTCGACCCAGTCCTGTACCGCCAGGCCGAGCTCGGGCACCGCGGATTCCGTGAGCGCCGCCAACTCCAGGCGCGGCACCACGATCGTCGGGTCACCGTCGGCGGGCAGCACCAGCGCGGTGAGCCGCTCGAACGTCTGCGCCCGCGAGCCGACCAGATAGCGCAGGTCATAGCCCGGCGTGATGACCAGGCCCGCGAGGCCGGCGTCGGCCGCCGCGGACGCCGCCGCGGCGAGTCGGTGCGCGTAGACATCGGAGCTGAATCGACTGGCGGTCATGCCACGAGGCTAATCCGCGGCGCACTGGCAGGATGGCTCGCATGTCATCCCTCGTGCTGCTCGACGGTGCCAGCATGTGGTTCCGCTCGTATTTCGGAGTCCCCGACAAGATCAAGGCGCCCGACGGCCGCCCGGTCAACGCGCTGCGCGGCTTCCTCGACGCCGTGGCGACCGTGATCACCCGCGAGCGTCCGTCGCGGTTGGTGGTGTGCCGCGACGACGACTGGCGACCGCAGTGGCGCGTCGACCTCATCCCGTCCTACAAGTCGCACCGGGTACTCGAGGAGCACCCGGACGGCGAACCCGACGTCGAGGTGGTGCCCGACGACCTCACGCCGCAGGTCGACATGATCTTCGAGATTCTCGACGCGTTCGGCATCGCCACCGCCGGCGCGCCCGAGTGCGAGGCCGACGACGTGCTCGGCACCCTTGTCACCCGCGAAGAACGTGACCCAGTGGTGGTGGTCAGCGGTGACCGGGATCTGCTGCAGTTGGTGCGCGACGAGCCGGTACCGGTTCGGGTGCTCTACCTCGGCAGCGGGTTGGCCAAGGCCACCAAGTGGGGTCCGACGGAGGTCGCCGAGAAGTACGGCGTGCCGGTCGATCGTGCCGGGCCCGCGTACGCCGAACTGGCCCTGCTGCGAGGCGACCCCAGCGACGGCCTGCCCGGCGTGCCCGGTATCGGTGAGAAGACGGCCGCGACGCTGCTGGCGCAGCATGGCTCACTGGAGAACATCCTGGCCGCGGCCAACGACCCGAAGTCGAAGATGAGCAAGGCGTATCGGACGAAGCTGCGCAACGCCGCCGATTACATCGAGGCCGCCGACCCGGTGGTCAAAGTCGCCACCGACGCCGATCTGAACTGGTCCACACCGTCGGATGCACTGCCGCTGGCCGCCGAGCACCCGCGCAAGGTCGTCAAGCTCGCCGAGACCTACGGCGTCACGTCGTCGATAGGCCGGCTGCAGAAGGCCCTCGACGGGCTGCCCGGCGGCTGAGCCGCCACCGGCCCGCTACTTGGGCCTGCCCACCTCGTAGGTGCCGTCGTCGTCCTGGAACGTGACGGTCACCTGACGCTTGGTGCCGTCGATGCTGACCTCGCAGTCGAACGTCGCGCCCTTCTCGACGGTCGGGTTCTGGCCGTCATTGCACTTGACGTCCTTGACGTTCTTGGCGCCGTAACCGTTCGCCTCATCGGTGAGGATCTGCTGCACCCCGGACTGCGCGGCGTCGATGTCGAGTTTGGTTGTGACGAAGAAGCCGGGCTTCCAGAAGCCCAGCACCAGCACCACCACGACGATCACCGCGGCCAGCAGGCCGATCACGCCGCCGATCACCGCCAGCGAGCGCTTCGAGCCCTCCTCGGCGCCCGGCTGCTGGTACTGCGGGTACTGGCCGAACTGGCCCGGCTGCCCGAACTGCCCGGTGGGCGGCTGGCCGTACTGCGGCTGGCCGGGCGGCTGCCCGTATTGGCCGTACTGCGGCTGCCCGTACTGACCGGGCTGCTGGTAGGCCTGCGGGTTGTACTCGCCGGGCTGCTGACCGTACTGCGGCTCCGTCGCCGGATACTGCTGCGGCGGCTGGTACGCGGGCTGCTGGTATCCCGGGTACTGCTGCGCCTGTGACGGGTCGTAGGCGGGTGGCTGCCACTGCGGCGCGGCCTGCGTCGGTTCGCTGCTCTGCGGCTGCTGCTGCCACGGCTGGTTGGCCGACGACTCGCTGGACGGCTGGTCCGTCGGCTGTTCCGGCTGCTGGCCGGGCCATGACTGCGTCGGATCAGATCCCTGCGGTCCGCTCATCTCACTCCTTGATCGACCGCGGCCGAGCCGCGAGTACATCCGGTGTCGTGCTTCAACACCCTACCGTTGCATGCACTTGCGATGACATATTCAGGCGGGCGCAGCCGCGCGTCATTGCGCGACGGTGCCCTTGCCGCTTGCCTTGGCCCTGCCATCGGCGCCGAAGACGGCTCGCACAGCGGCCTCATCGCCGTCTATGTCGACGAGCGGGAGTACATCGTCGAGCGCGAGCATTCCCGCTGCCAGGCCCAAGACGATTGCGGCGTCGGCCTGCACGACGGCGTCGAGTTCGCGACCGTCGTGCGGGCCGACCGTGATGCCCGTGCGCGTCGCCCGGAGCTGCACCATCCGGCCGTCGACCGCGATCCCGACCGTCAAGGCCCGGCGCCCAGCCGCCGTGCCACCGAGCAGGGCGGGTAGCGCCACGACGAGCCAGTCGGTGCGGAAGACGTCGTCGCCGGGTCCGTGCACCATCAGCGGACTCGACCAGCGAATGAGGCCCTCGATCGGCTCCCGCAGCTGCGCGCCCCATGAGGTGAGGGCATAGGTAACGGCGCCACCGTCGTCAGCGAGCCGCCGTTCGACCACTCCGGCCGCCTCCAGATCGCGGAGCCGACCGGCGAGCAGATTGGTGGCCACGCCCGGCAGCCCGTCGAGCAACTCGCGGTAACGAGCCGGTGCGACGAGGAGTTGGCGAACGATGAGGAGACTCCACCGATCGCCGACGACATCGAGCGCCCGCGCGAGCCCGCAGTACTGGCCGTAGTTTCGACTCATCCCACCACCTATGCTTGACTTATTAAAGCTCGCTTGATTATATCAAGCAGTCTGGCTGACGGATCCCGTTCCCCGAATGCTCTCTGCCGACAAGGAGTTTCAATGGCTGCCACCGGACCCAACGCGCCGCTGTGCACAGCGATCACCGCCCTGCGCGCGGCCGCGGAAAACGGCGACCCCGAAGCGGTGGCCGATCTTCTGGCGCCCGACGTCGTCTTCCACTCCCCGCTCACCTCGCGCATCCGCTTCGAGGGCAAGGACGAAGTAGTGGCGCTGCACCGCGATATCTTCGCCGTGCTCGATGATCTCGGCACAGGCGAAGCACTGACCCTCGGCGATACGGGATCGTTTCCCTTCACCGGGCGCGTGCGCGGACAGAAACTCGAGGCCATGAACGTCGTTCGGGTGAACGAAGACGGGCTGATCGCGGAGTTCACGGTTTTCGCCCGTCCGCTGCCGGCAGTGGCGACACTGTTCGCGACACTTCCGCCGCGGGTCACCGCCAGGCGTCGCGGCCGCGCACGGGGGACGCTGGTGGCAGTCCTGGCCCGACCGCTGGCTCTCGCATTCCGTACCGCAGACTTCTTCGTGCCCCGGCTGATCTAGCCGGTGTCAACAGCGACGACGCCTCGTCGAACGTCGTTGATCGCGCGTTTCGCCGTGGCCCGCAGTGCCGGGGTCGGTGCGGCGTTGCGTACCTGGTCGAGCAGGTCGAGCACTTGACGGCACCACCGGACGAAATCGCCCGCCGACAACGGCGATCCGCTGCCCGCCGCGTCAGAGGCGGCCAGTGCGCTGGTCAGGTCGCCGGTGGTGGCCCACCGGAAGACCGCCGCGACGAAGCCGTCGTCGGGCTCGCGACTCTGGTTGATGCGGTGACGTTGCTCGTCGGCACGCAGTTCCGCCCACAGCCGCCGGGTCTGGTTCACCGCCCGGCGCAGCTTGCCGGTCGGGATGTCGGCCCCGTCGCGTCCTCCCGGCGTGTCGCCGCGGGATTCGTAGAGCACCGCCGAGAGCACAGCCGCCAGTTCTGCCGCGTCCAGGCCCTCCCAGATGCCGGTGCGCAACGCCTCCGCCACCAACAGGTCGCTCTCGCTGTAGATCCGGGCCAGCAGGCGACCGTCGTCGGTCACTTTCGGGTCCTCTGCAGGGCCGGTGATGAAACCGCGTTCGGTCAGTAGCACCACGATCCGGTCGAACGTGCGCGCCAACGAGTTCGTCGCCGCCGCGACCTTCTGCCGGATCTGTTCGTTGTCGCGCTCGATGCGCAGGTACCGCTCGGCCAGCCGCGCTTTCTCCTCCCGCTCGGGCAACTGGTGAGCGGGGTGGGAGCGCAATTGCTCTCGCAGCGCGGCCAATTCGGGGTCGATGTCGCGCTCCTGGCCGGCATTGCCGCTGCGCTTGGGTTTGCGCGCCGGGAGATCGAGGCGGGCCGCGGCCGAGTTCAGCGCCGACGCAAGGTCGCGGCGCGCGCGCGGGTTTCGGTGCTCGACGCGCTTGGGCAGGGGCATCGAACCCAGTGGCGCCGAGGTTCCCGAGTAGTCGGCCGACGAAATCCGCCCGGCCCACCGATGTTCGGTCAACACCAGCGGCCGCGGATCGTCCTCGTCGCGGGCCGGTTCGAGCACGACGGCCAGTCCACCGCGCCGACCGTGGGTGATCGTGATGATGTCGCCGCGGCGCAGCGCCGCCAGCGCTTCGTTGGCCGCCCGGCGCCGCTGCAGCCGCGACGCCCGTGACTGGGCGCGTTCCCGTTCGGAGATCTGCAGCCGCAGCCGGACGTAGCCGAGAACATCGGCTTCCTGGCCGCCGGCCAGTTCGGCGGCGATCTCGTCGAGCATCCGCTCACCGCGCTCGACGCCTCGCCGTAGCCCGACCACCGACCGGTCGGCCTGGTACTGCGCGAACGAGCTCTCCAACAGTTTGTGCGCCTGCGCCGGCCCCATCTGCTGCACGAGGTTGATGGTCATGTTGTACGACGGCGCGAACGAACTGCGCAGCGGGAATGTCCGCGTCGACGCCAACCCGGCCACCTCGGCCGGTTCGACGTCCGGCGTCCACAGCACCACCGCGTGGCCCTCGACGTCGATGCCGCGGCGGCCCGCGCGCCCGGTCAACTGGGTGTACTCCCCCGGCGTCAACGGCACATGCTGCTCGCCGTTGAACTTGACCAGCCGCTCCAGCACCACCGTGCGCGCGGGCATGTTGATACCCAAAGCCAGTGTCTCCGTGGCGAATACCGCCTTCACCAGTCCCGCGGAGAACAGCTCTTCGACGGTGTGGCGGAACACCGGCAGCATCCCGGCGTGGTGGGCCGCCAATCCGCGCAGCAGACCCTCGCGCCACTCGTGGTAGTCGAGAATGATCAGGTCGGCTTCGGGCAGGTCACCACAGCGCCGGTCGACCACCTCGGCGATGCGAACCCGTTCCTCGTCGGTGGTCAGCCGAAGCGAGGACCGCAGGCATTGCTTGACCGCGGAGTCGCACCCGGCGCGCGAGAAGATGAACGTGATCGCCGGCAACAGCCCTTCGCGGTCCAGCGTGCCGATCACATCGGGGCGCGACGGCGGGCGGTACATGCTCGGCCGATCCCGGTAGCGGCCGCGGCCGCGTGGCTGCCAGTCGACCAGGCGGTCGGCTTCGCGCCGATGTGCGATGTGTCGCAACAACTCCGGGTCGACGAGCAACTCCCGGCCCTCTGCTCTCGATGCGCGGGATGCTCGCGTGGCGCGGTAGTCGAACAGGTCGAACAGGCGCCTGCCAACCAACACGTGCTGCCACAGCGGGACGGGCCGGTGCTCGTCGACGACCACCGTGGTGTCGCCGCGCACCGTCTGGATCCAGCCACCGAACTCCTCGGCGTTGCTGACCGTCGCCGACAAGCTCACCAGCCGCACCTCGTCGGGCAGATGCAGGATGACCTCCTCCCACACCGCACCGCGCATCCGGTCGGCCAGAAAGTGCACCTCGTCCATGACGACGTACGAAAGCCCGTGCAGCGTTGAGGAATTGGCGTAGAGCATGTTGCGGAGCACCTCGGTGGTCATGACCACCACGTCGGCGTCGCCGTTGATCGACTGGTCGCCGGTGAGCAACCCGATCTTGTCCGGCCCGTAGCGGGTCACCAGGTCGTTGTGCTTCTGGTTGCTCAGCGCCTTGATCGGTGTGGTGTAGAAGCACTTGCCGCCCGCGGCCAGCGCGAGGTGCACCGCGAACTCGCCCACCACGGTCTTGCCCGCGCCTGTCGGTGCGCACACCAGCACGCCGTGCCCGTTCTCCAGCGCCTCACACGAGCGGCGTTGGAAGTCATCGAGCGCGAACGTCAGCTGCTCGGTGAAACGGGCTAGCTCGCAGCCCAATTCACTAGGTGGCATCGTCATCGACCACGTGCCGCGCCGACGTCGGCACGGTGCTGGGCGCCTCGACGGGCTCGGCGGGTCCGATCGGCGCCGCGACGTCGTCGGGCACATCCTCGAGCGCGGCGCGGCGGGCCTTGCGCCGGTCGTGAAGCCGCGCGATCTGGATCGCGAACTCGAGCAGCACCGTCAATGCGAACGCCAGCGCCAGCATCGAGAACGGATCCGACCCGGGGGTGAAGAGCGCGGCGAACACGAACATCGCGAAGATGAGCCCGCGCCGCCACGCCTTGAGCCGCTCGTAGGTCAACACGCCGACCGCGTTGAGCATCACGATCAGCAGCGGGAACTCGAAGCTGAAGCCGAACACCAGCAGCAGGTTGATCAGGAAGCCGAAGTACTGGTCGCCGGACAGCGCGGTGACCTGCACGTCGCTGCCGACGGTCAGCAGGAAGCCCAGTGCCGTGGACAGCACGATGTAGGCGAGCACCGCGCCGGCGATGAACAGCGCGGCGCCGACGGTGACGAACGCGACCGCGAACCGGCGCTCCTTCTTGTACAGGCCGGGGGTGATGAACGCCCACAACTGGTAGAGCCACACCGGGCAGGCCAGCACGATGCCGGCGGTGAGACCGACCTTCAGGCGCAGAAGGAACTGATCGAACGGCGAGGTTGCCAACAACCGGCACGCCCCGTCGGCGGTGATGTCCGCGCGGGCCGAGGCGGGCAACTCGCAGTACGGACCGCGCAGCCAGTCGCCGAGGCTGGGCAGCCCCAAGACGCCGTGGGTGTACCAGAGGAAGCCCAGGATCGTGGTGACCACGATCGCGGCCGCCGAGATCAGCAGCCGGGTGCGCAGCTCGTGCAGGTGTTCGACCAGCGACATCGTGCCGTCGGGGTTGACGCGGGAGCGCCGCCGGCGAGGATCGAGTTTCTTGAGGAGTCCTGGAGTCTGCACGGCATGCCTACTGACGCGGCAGCGCGGCCGCGGCTAGGTGATCGGTGACGATCAGGCCGGACGTTTGTCCGACGGCTGCTCGGTCTCCGGCGCCGTCTCGACCCGCTCCGAGGCGATCGGCGTCGGCGGAGCCGTTCGGCCGGCGGCATCGGACTCACGCGTGTCCGATTTCGAATCGGCCTGCATCTCCTTGATCTCCGATTTGAAGATCCGCATCGACTTACCGAGCGAGCGCGCCGCGTCCGGGAGCTTCTTGGCACCGAAGAGCAGCACGAACACAGCGATAACGATCACCCAGTGCCAGGGTTGTAGACCACCCAATTTGGTCACCTCCAGACGTCGCGGCCAGTCTACTCGTTCACCCCATACTCGCTCAGCGCCGCGGCGGCCGAGTCGCGCACCCGGGCAGCCAGCCCGGCGGGCTCGAGCACGCGCACGGCCGAGCCGAAGCCGAGCACGAACCGGGCCATCCAGTCGTCGGAGGCATACGTCATCGCGGCCTCGCAGGCGCCGTCGGGCAGTTCCCGGAGGACCCGCAACGGGTAGTAGTCGAACATCCAGGCCGCCGAGCGGTCGATCAGCAACGTCGCCGACGGCAGCGAGGGGTCGGCGTCGAACAGCGAGGTGTCCGGTTCCGCCTGCACGGCCGGAGGCGGCGGCGCCGACGGCTCGTCGAGGACGTGCGCGTCGACGATGCGGTCGAATCGGAACAGCCGCACTCCCTCCGCCGACCGGCACCAGGCCTCCAGGTAGCTGTGGTCGCCGACCAGCACGACGCGGATCGGGTCGACGGCCCGGCTGGTCAGCATGTCGTGCGACGCCGAGTAATACTCGATCGACAGCGCACGTCCGTCGCGCACCGCCTGCCGCACCGCCGCGGCGGCCTCGCTCTCCACGGGCGCCGGCTCGTCGACCGCCGCGCCGCCGTGGCCCACGGTCCCGGCGGCCGACTCGATCTTCGCGATCGCGCTGCGCGCGGCCTCCGGGTCGACCATGCCCGGTATGTCGGCCAACGCCCGCAAGGCGACCAACACGCCGGTCGCCTCCGGCGAAGTCAGCCGCAGCGGGTGGTCGATACCCGCGGTGAACGTCACTTCGATTGTGTCGCCGGAGAATTCGAAGTCGATCAGGTCGCCGGGTCCGTAGCCCGGCAGGCCGCACATCCACAGCTGGTTGAGATCGTCGCGCAACTGCTTGACGGTGACGCCGAGGTCCGATGCAGCCTCGGCGTAGGTGATCCTGGGGTTGGCCTGGAAGTACGGCACCATGTTGAGCAGCCGCACCAGCCGTGTCGACACGGTTGTCATGCGCTATCCGCCTGGGCTCGCAACCTGGCCAGCACGTCCTCGCGTAGCGGCTCGGGCTCGAGCGCCACCGCGTCGGGCCCGTAGCTGGCGACCTCGCGAGCCAACCGGTCGAACATGCCGATGTCGATGGTGATGACCTCGCCGGCCCGTCCGTTGTGCGTGTGCGGAGCGACCGAGACGGCCCGTCGCCGCAGCGCAGTGCCCCTGCCCTCGGCGATCCAGACCCGGGCCTGCCCGCCCGACGGCCAGTCGCCGACCGCGCGCCCGACGATCTCGCGCAGATCGACGTCGGGCGGGCGCCGTACCGCGCCGGGCGGCCCGATGGCCGCCACCTCGCCGATCCGGGAGAGCCGAAACGTCCGGGTGGCGTCGCGGTCGCGGTCGTGTCCGACCAGATACCAGCGGCCCTTGTCGGTGACGACGCCCCAGGGCTCCACCGTGCGGGTGGTGTAGGGCTCGCTTCGCGAGGGTCGGTGCGAGAACTGCACTGCTTGTCCGGAATCGATGGCCGACAACAGGATTCCCAGTACCTCCTCCGAGCCGCGCAATCCCGGCAGCGTCGCGGTCGACGTGATCGCGGGCGCGGCGTCGACGGCGTCGATGTCGATGCCGGCCGCGCGCAGTTTCAGCAGCGCGCCCTGGGTGGCGGTGATCAGTTCGGGCGACTCCCACAGCTGGGTGGCGACGGCGACGGCTGCCGCCTCGTCGGGCGTCAATTCGACCGCGGGCAGCGCGTAGGCGTCGCGGTTGATCCGGTAGCCCTCGGTGGGATCGAACTGCGAAACGCGGCCGGTTTCCAGCGGGATGCCGAGGTCGCGCAACTCGTTCTTGTCCCGCTCGAACATGCGCGAGAAGGCCTCGTCGCTGGGGCTGTCGGAGTAGCCGGAGACCGTTTCGCGGATGCGCTCGGCGGTGATGAAGTTCCGCGTCGACAGCAGCGCGATCACGAGGTTCATCAGCCGCTCGACTTTGGAGATCGCCACTCGGCTCAGCCTAGTGTGGGTGGCCCACGGCGAGCGCTCACCCTGGTACGGATTTTCGCGCCGAAACCGTACTTGGTTGAGCGCTCATGCGGCCATCGTTCGCGTGAGCTGGACACGAATGCGGCGGACCATCACATCGGGCTGCCTCCGCACATCGTCGCTGACGATCGACATCACCCCCCAGTCGATCTCCTCGAGGGCAGCCCGCTTTTGGCGGTCCTTGCGTAGCGATTCTCGCGAACTGTGGTAGTCGAATCCGTCGAACTCGACGGCAACCTTGCGATCCGGCCAGGCGAAGTCGACCCGCCACAATCGACCGTCTCGGTCGACGATCTCGTGCTGCAGGGCCGGATGTGGTAACCCGCCATCGATCATGACGAGACGGGCCTCGCTTTCCATCGGTGACTCGGCTTCAGGCCGGGCCAGCGGTATGAGCTCTCGGACGGTCACGACGCCGCGCCGGCCGGCCTGTGCTTGAGCGGCTGCCAGCAGGTCGAGGCGATCGCACGTCTGACTGCGCAAGGCGGCATCGAGCGTCGCCAAGGCCCGAGGGCGGTGCAGGCTTCGCGCCACCTCGACCGCAGTCCAACCCGGCGCGGTGAGCGGACGGCCACGGTAGCTGGTAAGGGGCGCGCCCTGCCTCCGATGCACTCGAAGGCCCGGCTGGTCCCGCAGAAGGCGGCTCTCCGGGTTGAGGACATGCAGGTCGGTGACGTTCTCGGTGTCGAAACCGAAAAGCGCCGCGGCGGTGCCCAGACACACCGCAACCCGACCACCGCAGCGCAGGTCCAACCCGTGCAGACGAGTAAACGCATCGGGTGCACCACGGCTGTAAATACCAGGAAAGATCTTGACCAGTTCGGCGGTCCTCAGTAAGCGCTGCAAACCGCGACGGCTCAGGTGATCCAAGATCTGCGAATAGGTTGCGACTCCGCCCTGCGCAGCGAAGACGGCGCAGAGCTCTGGCGGCATTTGCGCATTGTGTGTTGAGCCGCCACGAAATCGCCAGCAGGGCCTGTGGATAACTGCCGAGCGCTCACCCTGGTACGGATTTTCGCGCCGAAACCGTACGTGGTTGAGCGCTCGAGCTAAATGGCTGAAGACCTACATCGAGGCGATGAGTCGCTTCACCCGCTCGTCGACCGAGCGGAACGGGTCCTTGCACAACACCGTGCGCTGAGCCTGGTCATTGAGTTTCAGGTGCACCCAGTCCACGGTGAAGTCGCGACCAGCCTCCTGCGCGGCGCTGATGAACTCCCCGCGCAGCTTGGCCCGCGTGGTCTGCGGCGGCGTGTTGACCGCGGCCTCGATGTCCTCGTCGGTGGTGATCCGCGCGGCCAGTCCCTTGCGCTGTAACAGGTCGAACACGCCGCGACCACGCTTGATGTCGTGATACGCCAGGTCCAGCTGGCTGATCTTCGGATCGGACAGCTCCATGTTGTAGCGGTCCTGGTAGCGCTGGAACAGCTTGCGCTTGATCACCCAGTCGATCTCGGTGTCGACCTTGGCGAAGTCCTGACTCTCCACGGCATCCAGTTGGCGTCCCCACAGGTCCACGACCTGCTGGATCTGCGTATTCGGCTCCCGCGTCTGCACGTACTCCACCGCGCGGGAGTAATACTCGCGTTGAATGTCGAGCGCGCTGGCCTGCCGGCCGCCGGCGAGCCGCACGGGGCGCCGGCCGGTCAGGTCGTGGCTGACCTCGCGGATCGCCCGGATGGGGTTGTCCAGCGAGAAGTCGCGGAACGCGATCCCGGCCTCGATCATCTCCAGCACCAGCGACGCCGTGCCGACCTTGAGCATCGTGGTGGATTCGCACATGTTCGAGTCGCCGACGATGACGTGCAGTCTGCGGTACTTCTCGGCGTCGGCGTGCGGCTCGTCGCGGGTGTTGATGATCGGGCGCGACCGCGTCGTCGCAGACGACACCCCTTCCCAGATGTGCTCGGCGCGCTGGCTCAGGCAGAACGTCGCCGCCTTCGGCGTCTGCAGGACCTTGCCCGCGCCGCACAGCAGCTGACGGGTGACCAGGAACGGCAGTAGCACATCCGAGATGCGCGAGAACTCGCCCGCGCGCACGATCAGGTAGTTCTCGTGGCAGCCGTAGGAGTTGCCCGCCGAGTCGGTGTTGTTCTTGAACAGGTA
The DNA here is from genome assembly GCF_001499985.1 of Mycobacterium sp. IS-1556. Classification (NCBI taxonomy): domain Bacteria; kingdom Bacillati; phylum Actinomycetota; class Actinomycetes; order Mycobacteriales; family Mycobacteriaceae; genus Mycobacterium; species Mycobacterium sp. IS-1556. The sequence goes on along the minus strand of NZ_LQIM01000038.1, from coordinate 223,488 downwards.
GATGTCCCCGCCGATGCCCTCGTCGGCCAACCGTTGCTCAGCGTCGATGAGCAGGTCTTCGAGCACCCGCTCACCCGCCCGGTCGTGGGTGACCAACTGGCTCAGGCTGTCGCACTCGGCGGTGGCGTACTCCGGGTGGCTGCCCACGTCCAGGTAGAGCCGGGCGCCGTTGCGGAGGAAGACGTTCGAACTGCGGCCCCACGACACCACCCGCCGGAAGAGGTAGCGGGCGACCTCATCGGGGCTCAGCCGCCGGTGGCCGTGGAACGTGCAGGTGACACCGAACTCGGTCTCGATGCCCATGATCCGTCGCTGCACCTCATCGAGACTACTGGTTGCCCGGCGGCCACGTCGGGCAAGCCGCGCCGAAGATCGCGGCGGACATCGGCGTTGACAGGGCGTTGACACTGTCGGCGCGGTCCGTCACGGCCGGCCCTGTGGATAACTTCGGCACGGTTGGCCCCGGTTCTGTCAGCATGAGCCATGGGGGAAATCGTTGAGGTCGACGTGTCGCAGCTGCGCACCGTCGCCGACAGAGTCATGACCGCCGCCGAACGGATCGCCGAGACACCGTGGCCCGAATTGGATGCAGACGCCCTGCCCGGTTCAGCCGTCGGAAACGTCACGGCACCCACGCTCGGCGCGGCGCGGCTCGCCGGGGTGGTCGCCGACATGCGCCGATGGGCCCTGGCGGCCGAGAAGTCGGCTGATGCGTTCGAGCGCGCAGAAGAACGCAACGTCGACCGTCTCGGACGGTGACGCGGCCGACCATCGGCCAGGCCGAAGCCTGGCGACCCGACGCGCTGCACGTGTTGGCAGCGGAATGGGACCGCCACGCCCGGCTCGTGTCGGCTCATGCCGACACCCTGGCCGCCGAGTTCGGCTTCTGGTCCGGCGCGGCCGCCGACGCGGCTCGCATGCAGGCGAAAACCATTGTGGCAACGGCCGATACGGTTGCTCGCGCCCTTGTGTTGGGGGCCGCCGCGGCGCGCGACGGAGCGTCTCAGATCGCCTCGGCGCGCGCCGAGGTCATGGCGTTGGCCTCCGCGGCCACCGCTGACGGGTTCGCCGTCGACGACGCCGGATCGGTGTCCGTGCAGGCGGACCCCTCGGAGCTGCTGGTCGCGTTGTCCGGTGGCGTCCCGGCCGTCGCGGTGGAGATGCTCACTGTGCGGGCGGCCGAACTGACCAGCCAGCTCGGTCAGGCGCTCGATCGCCTGGACGCCGCGGACGCCGACGCCGCGAACGACATCGTGGAGGCGTTCGCGATGCGGGCCGCCGGCGACGTGGGAGCGGAAGCCGACGTCGTCGCCGCGTGGCCGACCTCGAGCCAGGACCGGATCGCCGACCAGATCACGACGATGACGCCCGAGCAGCGGCAGCAGTTGGTCGACGCGTTCCCTGCGCAGGTCGGCAATACCGACGGCGTGCCGTGGGAGATGCGGATCGAGGCCAACCGGACGAACGTCGCACAGGCTGTGCTGCGTGAACCCGATCCCGACCGCCTTGCGCTGTACCGGGGCCTGTTAGCCGAAATCGACGATCCGGCAGGCGAACACGGCCGCATCGACCGCCAGCTGCTCGCGTTCGACCCGGCCCGGGCGTCGCTGGTGGAACTGCACGGCGACGTCGCGTCGGCGTCGAGCGTCGCGGTGCTGGTGCCGGGTTTGAACACGACGATCGCCGGTTCGGCGGCGAACGCGCGGACCGCGCGCCGGTTCGTCTCGGCGACCCGCGGCGACACCGCGACGATCACCTATCTCGGTGGCCCGTTTCCGCGCGGCGACAATCCGGCGAGCGCGCTGGCGGCTGCGGCCGATCCTCGGTACGCGCTCGCCATGGCGCCGCGACTGGTCGCGTTCAGCGAGGACGTCGACCGCACCGTGGACGCGACCGGCCGCCGGGTGCCGGTCACGGTCATCGGCCACTCCTATGGCGGGTCGATCGTGGGCACGGCGGAATCGTTGGGACTGACCTCCGACCGCACGTTGTACGTGGCGGCCGCCGGCGCGGGTGTCGGGGTAGACGATCCCGGTGACTGGCACAACCGCAACCCGGATGTGGTGCGCTTCTCGATGACGCCGCCGGGCGATCTCATCGCGCTGGTGCAGGGCGTTCCTGGCGGCCCGCACGGCGCCGACCCCGACGAGATGCCCGGTGTGATCCGGTTACCGACCGGACGTTACGACGACGGGCGGCCGATGGCCGGTCCGGGTGCCCACTCCGACGTGCTCAACGCGCCATCGGACTCATGGCGGGCGATTCTGGGGGTGATCACCGGCGATCTCGGAAGGGATGGCGCAACCGCGCAACAAGCGGGTTGACATCCGGCCAGAATGAGCCGATGTGGTCCCGTAGCTCTCCTGTCGACGGGTTCCGGCTCGCCTACGACCGGTTCGGCATCCGGGGCGCGCCGCCAGTGGTTCTGCTGCACGGTTGGCCCGGCAACCGCCAGGACTACCGCCGGGTGATACCGCTGCTCGGTGATGCCGCCGATGTCGTCGTGCCGGACCTGCGCGGGTTCGGCGGCTCGGACAAACACGCGGTCGCGATCCGGCATTTCTACAGCGCCACCGCGCAGGCGGGCAGCGTCATCGGCCTGATCAAGGATCTGGAGCTGTCGCAGGTGGTGCTCGCCGGCTACGACGTCGGCAGTCGAGTCGCGCAGAGCGTCGCCCGCATGCAGCCGGATCTGGTGCGCTCGCTGGTGCTGTCCCCGCCGCTGCCCGGCGCAGGGGACCGCGTCCTGACGGCGAAGGCGCAGAGCGAGTTCTGGTACCAGGCGTTTCATCAGCTGCCGTTGGCGGCGCAGTTGATCGACGGCAATCCCGACCTCGTCCGCGACTACCTGCGGCACTTCTGGACGCACTGGTCGGGTCCGGACTTCACTGTCTCCGATGATGATCTGGAGCGGCTGGTGTCCGACTACGGCCTGCCCGGCGCGTTCACCGCCTCGATCGCGTGGTACCGCGCGGGCGCCGGCATGATCGCCCAGTCGTTGACCGAACTGCCACCGGAACGAGCCATCAAGATCCATGTGCCCACCGATGTGGTGTGGCCGCGCCATGATCCCCTGTTCCCGGTCGAGTGGTCGGACCGGCTGGGGCACTACTTCACCGATGTGGAGCTGCACTTCGCTTACGATGCAGGGCATTTCACCCCGCTCGAGTGTCCCGAGCAGTTCGCCGAGCTTATCCTCATTCGGGCTCGACCCGCACCGGCCGCGGGTTGACCGCGTCGGTACGAGTAAAGAGTTACTCGCCCGAGCTCTCGGACGTCTCCGAAGACGCCTCGGTCGGGAGCAGCGATTCCAGTGCGGCGCCGGTGATCCGGCGGAATGCCCGGCGCGGCCGGTTGGCGTCCAGAATGGCCACCTCGAGCGTCGACGGCCCCAGCGTGCGCTGTTCCGAGCCGCCGTTGCCATCGACCTTCAGTGCGTCGACGGCGATCTTCACCGCGTCCTGCAGCCCGGCGTTCTCGGTGTAGGACTCCTTGAGCGCCGCGGTGATCGGATCAGTCGTACCGCCCATCACCACGAAGTGCGGTTCGTCGGCGATCGACCCGTCGTAGGTGATGCGGTACATCTCGGGCGGTTTCGTTTCGCCGTAATGGGCGACCTCCGCGACGCACAACTCGACCTCGTAGGGCTTGGCCTGCTCGGTGAAGATGCTGCCGAGCGCTTGGGCATACCTGTTCGCGAGCTGGCGGCCGGTGACGTCCCGACGAGAATAGGCATAGCCCTGGGTGTCGGCGAGCTGAATGCCGCCGCGGCGCAAGCTGTCGAACTCGTTGAACCGCCCGACGGCCGCGAAGCCGACCCTGTCGTAGAGCTCACTGACCTTCTGCAGTGAGCGAGACGGGTTCTCGGCGACGAACAGCACGCCGTCGGCGTACGCCAGCGCCACCACGCTGCGTCCCCTGGCGATGCCTTTGCGCGCGAGCTCGGAACGCTCGCGCATCGCCTGCTCAGGCGAGATGAAATAGGGAAAGCTCACGAATCTCCCCGCGCGTCGGTCGAACGGTGGACGGCGTCCGGGCCGAAGGTGTCAGAGCGCGAACGGTTTTCGATCACCTGCCGGGCGAACTCGGCGATGCGCTCCTCGGACACCTCCTCGGCGCCGTCGGCACCGATGATCACCGCGGTGGGATAGATGCCGCGCACCAGGTCGGGCCCGCCGGTCGCCGAATCGTCGTCGGCGGCGTCGTACAGCGCCTCGATGGCCACCCGCAGCGCCGAATCCCCGTCGGTCACCTGCGAATACAACTTCTTCATCGACGACTTCGCGAAGATCGAGCCCGATCCCACCGACTGGTAACCCTCTTCCTCGATGTTCCAGCCGCCGGCCGCGTCGAAGGACACGATGCGCCCGGCCGCCTCGGGGTTCGCGTCGTCGAGGTCGTAGCCCGCGAGCAACGGCAGCGCGACGAACCCCTGCAGGGCGGCGCCGAGGTTGCCGCGCACCATGGTGGCGAGTCGGTTGACCTTGCCGGAGAAGGTCAGCGCGACGCCTTCGAGTTTTTCGTAGTGCTCGAGCTCGACGGCGTAGAGCCGGGCGAACTCGACCGCGATCGCCGCGGTCCCGGCGATGCCGGTCGCGGTGTAGTCGTCGGTGATGTAGACCTTCTGCACATCGCGGCTGGCGATCATGTTGCCCTGGGTGGCGCGGCGGTCACCGGCCATCACCACGCCGCCGGGGTACTTCAGCGCGACGATCGTGGTGCCGTGCGGCAACGCATCCGTGGCGACGGCGTGCTCGTTGACGGGCAGGAGTTCGGGCGCCTGTCGGCGCAGCAGTTCAGAAAAGGACGACAAGTCCACGGGTACGGAGAAAGCTCCTGGTAGAGGTGTGGGAAAGGCCAGCTGATCGCGGTGCGGCCAGGTCACTGTCCACCTTTCTGGACGTACGCGCGGACGAAGTCCTCGGCGTTCTCCTCGAGAACGTCGTCGATCTCGTCCAGCAGGTCGTCGGTTTCCTCAGCCAGCTTCTCGCGACGCTCCTGCCCGGCGGCCGTGCTGCCGGTGGGGTCGTCGTCATCGCCGCCGCCACCGCCACGCTTGGTCTGCTCCTGAGCCATCGCTGCCTCCTGCGTATGTCATCGGCGGCTCACTGCTGCCCGCCGTCACTCCACATTACCGGTCGCCGCGCGGAATTCCTGCGATAGCGCGCTCAGGTGGTGAGCTGTTCCACCAGCTCGACGGCGCTGTCCACCGAATCCAGCAGCGCCCCGACATGGGCCTTGCTGCCGCGCAGCGGCTCCAGCGTCGGGATTCGGACGAGCGAATCACCACCCAGGTCGAAGATCACCGAGTCCCAGCTGGCCGCGGCGATATCGGCCCCGAACCGGCGCAGGCACTCGCCGCGGAAGTAGGCGCGGGTGTCGGTCGGCGGGTTGTCGACCGCGTCGAGCACCTGCTGCTCGGTGATCAGCCGCTTCATCGATCCGCGCGCCACCAGCCGGTTGTACAGGCCCTTGTCCAGCCGGACGTCGGAGTACTGCAAATCGACCAGGTGCAGCCGCGGCGCCGACCAACCCAGGTTCTCCCGGTGCCGGAAGCCCTCGAGCAGCCGCAGTTTGGCGGGCCAGTCCAGCAGCTCCGCGCATTCCATCGGGTCGCGCTCCAGCAGGTCGAGCACATTCGCCCACGTCTCGACGATGTCGTTGGCGCGGGGGTCCGGGTCGCGGCTGTCCACGAGCTTGGCCACCCGGTCGAGGTACATGCGTTGCAGCGCAAGGGCGGTCACTTCGCGGCCGTCGGCCAGTGCAACGGTGGCGCGCAGCGACGGATCGCGACTGATCACATGGACGGAGTGCACGGGACGGGCCAGCGCGAGATCGCTGAGCTCCATGCCCTCCTCGATCAGATCCAGCACCAGCGCCGTCGCGCCGAGCTTGAGGTACGTCGAGGTTTCGGACAAGTTCGCATCGCCGATGATCACGTGCAGCCTGCGGTACTTGTCGGCGTCGGCGTGCGGCTCGTCGCGGGTGTTGATGATGCCGCGCTTGAGCGTCGTCTCCAGGCCGACCTCGACCTCGATGTAGTCCGCGCGCTGCGACAGCTGGAACCCCGGCTCGTCGCCCGAGGGACCGATGCCCACCCGGCCCGAGCCGGTGATCACCTGGCGCGACACCAGGAACGGGGTCAGGCCCGCGATCACCGCGGAGAACGGGGTCTGCCGGCTCATCAGATAGTTCTCGTGCGACCCGTACGAAGCGCCCTTGCCGTCCACGTTGTTCTTGTACAGCTGCAGCCTCACGGCGCCGGGCACGCTCGCGACGTGCCGGGCGGCGGCCTCCATCACCCGTTCGCCGGCCTTGTCCCAGATCACGGCGTCGAGCGGGTCGGTGCACTCCGGCGCGGAGTACTCCGGATGGGCGTGGTCGACGTACAGCCGCGCGCCGTTGGTGAGGATCATGTTCGCCGCGCCGACCTCGTCGGCATCGACCACCGGGGGCGGGCCGGCCGACCGGCTGAGGTCGAATCCGCGGGCGTCGCGCAGCGGTGATTCCACCTCATAGTCCCAGCGCGTGCGCTTGGCCCGCTGGATCCCGGCGGCGGCGGCGTACGCCAGCACCGCTTGGGTGGACGTGAGAATCGGATTCGCGGTCGGGTCGGACGGCGACGAGATGCCGTACTCGACTTCCGTTCCGATAATCCGTTGCATGTCGCCAAGCGTAGGTGACGGCGCGAAGTAGCCTGCGACCGTGCCTTCCGATGGGGCTAATCCTTCATTGGTCGACGCGGCGCAACGGCGCGCGGCCGACCGCTGGTTCCTCGCGCACGGGCTGCCGGCGGTGCTGCGGCCGGGCCGCCTGGTGCGCCGGCTGTGGTCCCGGTCGGCGCCGGCCCTGGCAGGCTTCGCCGTTCTGATGGCGACCTCCGTGGTGGTCGTGGCGGTGACCGGCAAACACGCCGTGGACATCGACGGCAGGCCGACGCGTGCCGAGTGGTTCGTGCTGGCGCTGCTGGTGCTGGTGCTCCCGGTCGCGGCGGCCGTCGGCTGGTGGGTGTCACGGATCGTGTCGCAGAGCGGTCGCTTGCTCGCCTCGGCGGGCGCCGTGGGCGTTTCGGTCGTCGGCGCTGTCTTCGGCGGCCCGAGTTCGTACCTGTCGAGCAATCTGGTGCTGGTGGCGGTTTCGGTCGCAATCACGTTGGCGCTCACCGCATCCGGGGTCGGCTCGATTCTGGGTTGGGCCGCTCACGTGACGCTGAGCCATCTCGCTGCGGCAGGGTCACTGCTGCTGCGCGCGCTGCCCGTGCTGCTGCTGACCATCCTGGTCTTCTTCAACTCGCCGGTGTGGCTGATGGCGGCGACGGTGTCGCGTACCCGGCTGTGGTTGGCGCTGTGGTTCCTCGGCGCTGTCGCGGTGGCATTCGTCGTGTCGGTGACGGTCGACCGAATGCGGCCGATGATCAACGCGGCCGAACCCGACACGCGACACGTCGCGAAGCTCGACGACACCCCATTCGCGGGGATGCCGGATCCCACGGAGGTCAAGCCGCTGGGCCGCGCCGAGCGGTTGAACGTGTACTTCGTGCTGGCGGTGTCACAACTGGCCCAGATCCTGGTGGTGGCGGTGGTCACGGCGTTGTTGTTCTTCGTACTGGGTTTGATCCTGCTCTCCCCCGAACTGCTTGCGGCGTGGACGCGCAACGGGTCCAGCGATGGCCGGTTCCTCGGGATGACCATCCCGGTGCCCGAGGCGCTGATTCAGGTCACGCTGTTCCTCGGCGCCTTGACGTTCATGTACGTCAGCGCCCGGGCGGTCGGCGACGACGCTTACCGCGACCGTTTCGTCACTCCGCTGATCGACGGACTACGGCTCACGCTGACCGCCCGCAACCGGTACCGGGCGGCGGTACCGGCGCGGTAACCGCACCGACCATGTGTGTGTGCGGAACTTCCGACGGGGTCTTTACGCCTGCAGTGAGTAACTGTTGGCCAGATCGTCCTGCGTCACGCAGGCGGCCTCGGTGGCGGTGTCCACAACCAGCGGCGATGTGAGCATGCGCGGTTGGTAGGACCATCCCGCGGGCAACGACAGCCGCTCGGCCAGGCCGGCGAGGTCGGTCAAGGACAGGGCCGGGTCGACGGTCTGGCTGTACGTCTGCATGACCCACCGCCTGCCGTCGGGGCCGACGAGTTCGTAGATCTCACGTCCGGCATCGAAGGTGAAGACCGCCTTGCGGTCCACCCGGTTCAGTTGGTACGGCGCCGGGTTCATCGCAGCGAGCTTGACGGTGGCCTGCCGCAGCATCTCGATTCCGCCGAAACTCTTGCGCTCCAACGTGTCTCGACCACGCTTGCCGATACTGCTCATCAACCAGTGCCGCGGCCCGTTGAGCAGTGCGGCGACGGCGCCGGTTTCCGCGGCGATGGCTTGCGGGTCGAGTGCATTCCACAGGTCCGCCGGGCAGTCGTTGAGCGGGAACGTGTTGTACACCGTGGCCTCGGGTCCGGACGGTGTGGAAGCGACGAGCAGCACTTCGCCGTAGCGCTTGCCGAACACATCGCCGGTCACTGACAAGTCCCCGGACATGTGCGCACTACAGGTACTGGCCCAAGTTGCTCTCGGTGTCAATGGCACGGCTGGCCGACGAGCTCTTGCCGGTGACCAACGTGCGGATGTAGACGATCCGCTCGCCCTTCTTGCCCGAGATCCGTGCCCAGTCATCGGGATTGGTGGTGTTGGGCAGGTCCTCGTTCTCGGCGAACTCGTCGACGATCGAGTCCAGCAGGTGCTGGATCCGCAGCCCTCGCTTGCCGGTCTCCAGCACGGACTTGATCGCGTACTTCTTGGCCCGGTCGACGACGTTCTGAATCATCGCGCCGGAGTTGAAGTCCTTGAAGTACATGACCTCTTTGTCGCCATTGGCGTAGGTCACCTCGAGGAAGCGGTTGTCGTCGATCTCGGCGTACATCCGGTCGACGACCTTTTCGATCATCGCCTTGATGGTCAGCGACCGGTCGCCGCCGAACTCCGCGAGATCGTCTTCGTTGACCGGTAGTTCCTCGGTGAGGTACTTGCTGTAGATGTCTTGCGCCGCTTCGGCATCCGGCCGTTCGATCTTGATCTTCACGTCGAGGCGGCCGGGCCGCAGGATCGCCGGGTCGATCATGTCCTCGCGGTTGGAGGCGCCGATGACGATGACGTTCTCCAGGCCCTCGACGCCGTCGATCTCCGAAAGCAGCTGCGGCACAACCGTCGTCTCCACATCCGACGAGACGCCGGTGCCGCGGGTGCGGAAGATCGAGTCCATCTCGTCGAAGAACACGATCACCGGCGTGCCTTCGGACGCCTTCTCCCGGGCGCGCTGGAAGATCAACCGAATGTGACGCTCGGTTTCGCCGACGAACTTGTTCAGCAGTTCCGGGCCCTTGATGTTGAGGAAGTAGCTCTTCGCCTCTCGGGCGTCGTCACCTCGGACCTCGGCCATCTTCTTGGCCAGCGAGTTGGCCACCGCCTTGGCGATCAGCGTCTTGCCGCAGCCGGGCGGACCGTAGAGCAGGACACCCTTGGGCGGACGCAGCGAGTACTCCCGGTACAACTCCTTGTGCAGGAAGGGCAGTTCGACCGCGTCGCGGATCTGCTCGATCTGCCGGCCCAGGCCGCCGATGTCGTTGTAGCTGACGTCGGGCACCTCTTCGAGCACCAGATCCTCGACCTCGGCCTTGGGGATGCGTTCGAACGCATAACCGGCCTTGGTGTCGACCAGCAGCGAGTCGCCAGGACGCAGCTTGCGGGGCCGGCTGTCGTCGAGGTCGTCGTCGTAGCCCTCGGGCAGGTGTTCGGCCGCGACCAGCGGCTCGGCCAGCCAGACGATGCGCTCCTCGTCCGCGTGGCCGACCACCAGCGCGCGGTGCCCGTCGGACAGGATCTCGCGCAGCGTGCTGATTTCGCCCACCGCTTCGAAGTTGCCGGCCTCGACGACCGTCAGGGCCTCGTTGAGTCGGACGGTCTGGCCCTGCTTGAGCGCCTTGGCATCGATGTTCGGTGAGCACGTCAGCCGCATCTTGCGCCCGGAGGTGAACACATCGACCGTGTCGTCGTCCTGAACGCCCAGCAGCACCCCGTAACCACTCGGCGGCTGTCCGAGTCGATCGACCTCTTCGCGCAATGCGAGCAGTTGCTGACGGGCCTCCTTGAGCGTCTCCATCAGCTTGGCGTTGCGGGCGGCGAGTGAGTCGATCCGTGCCTCGAGCTGGTGGACGTCTCGGGCGCTGCGCAAACCACTTTGCGGGCCGACCGCGTTCTCCAACTGCTCGCGCAGAATTGCGGCCTCGCGGCGGAGCTCTTCGAGCTCGGCCGCGTCCTCGCTGGACATGCCTGATTCGTGGGTGTCGAAGCCTTCTGGGTAGGCTTCAGAACGCTCTGATTCACTCATGTTGCGCCCCTCCCCGCACCGAGAGTTGGTGCAGTAACAACATCAACGCTACCGGCGATTCAGCCATTGTGTGCGGTGTAGCAATTCGACACACCAGCACCACTTGTTAACCTCTCTGCTGAGTTGGGCCCATCGAAAGGAAAATCGTGACCCTGAAATCCCTCGTTACCGGCGTCGCAGCGGTCGCTGTCGTCGGCGGTGCCGCGGCAGGTGTGACATCCATTGCATCCTCCAATGTCGCCTCCGCACCGGCCGTCACCCCGGTCGTGTGGGACATTCCGATGCCGCAGACCCCGGCCCCCGAACTCGAAGGCCCGCTGGTGCAGACCCTGCAGGCGCTCGGCTCGGGCGGCACCTCCGCCGGCAAGGCGCCCTACGTTCAGGGTGGCATCGGGCGGATCGAGGGCAGGCTCGCCGACAGCAAGCTTCGTGAAGCGGCCGCCGAGGGCAAATTCCCGTTGACCTTCTCGGTGGCGAACATCGACCAGAACGGGGCCGTGGTGTCGGCCGACGTGACCGCGACCGCTGCCACCGGCGGCACGGCCAGCCAGAACATCCAGTTCGTACCCGGGCCGAGCCCGACCGGCTGGCAGATGTCCAAGCAGTCGCTCATGGCGCTGCTGTCGTCCGTCCGCTAGGAGCCCGGTGCAGCGCACCGCCCGTGCCGCAGTCCTGAGCGCCGTCGCGATCGCGACGGCGCTCGGGCTATGCGCGTGTGGTGCCGACGAGCCGCGTACCGAGCCGGCGCCAGTGGTGCCGCCGACCACCGAGGCGTCGCCGGTGCCGGCCGCGCAGCCGCCGTCGACGATCGCGCCGCTGCCGCCTCCGAACGCGCTCACCGACGTCCTCGCGCGGCTCGCCGACGCCAACATCCCGGGCCCCGAAAAGCTCGACCTCGTCGAGAACGCCACACCCGCCGACGGCGCGGCGATGGACAAGTTCGCAACGGCGTTGCGCGATGGGGGCTACGCTCCGGCCACCTTCGAGGCGAAGGACCTCGCATGGGCCGACGGCGCGAACGGCGTCGTGCTGGCGACCATCACCGTCAAGGCCGCCGATCCGCAGGCGGGCGACTTCACGTTCCCGATGGAGTTCCGCCTCGCCGACAACCACTGGCAGCTGACACGCGGGACTGCCGACGCGCTGCTGCACCTCGGCGAGAATCCCACGCCTACGCCGACCCCCTGACCCGCCGATGTGGATCGGCTGGATCGAATTCGACCTGCTGCTGGGCGACGTGCGGTCGCTCAAACAGAAGCGCTCTGCGATCCGCCCGGTGATCGCCGAACTGCACCGCCGGTTCGCCGTCTCGGCGGCCGAGACCGGCGCTCAGGATCTGCATCGGCGCGCGAATGTCGGCGTCGCCCTGGTGGCCGCCGACCGCGGCCACGTCGTCGACATCCTCGACGCCGCCGAGCGGTTGGTGGCGGCGCGGCCCGAAATCGAACTGCTCTCTGCACACCGCGGCCTGCGCCGCAGCACCGACTGAGCGGACCTAGCGCCGAAACCGACGCTTTGGTCGTTTCCGCGCGCGGATTTCGACCATAGCGTCGGTCTGGCGATCGCTACTAGATTCCGATCTGACGCTTGCGTCGCGCCGGCATCGGCGCCACCGCGCCCGGCGCCAACTTTCGCGCGCTGATGAGAAACGCGGTATGCCCCCGCATCGTGTGCTGTGGACGCACCGCCAGGCCGACGACGTGCCAGGCGCGCTGCATGCTTTCCCACGCCCGGGGCTCGGTCCAGCACTGCTGTTCGCGCAGCGCCTCCACCGCACGCGACAGCTGGGTGACGGTGGCGACGTAGATCATCAACACGCCGCCGGCAACGAGCACGTCGGCCACGGTGCCGAGCACCTCCCACGGCGCCAGCATGTCGAGCACCACGCGGTCGACTTCCGGACCCGAGTATTCGGTGAGATCCGCCACGACCAGCTCCCAATTGGCCGGTCGCGCACCGAAGAACGTCACGACATTGCGTTCGGCGTGTTCGGCGTGGTCCGCGCGGACCTCATACGACACCACCCGCCCGTCGGGGCCGACGGCCCGCAGCAGCGAGCACGTCAGCGCACCGGAACCGGCACCCGCCTCCAGCACGCGCGCGCCCGGAAAGATGTCGCCCTCGTGCACGATCTGCGCCGCGTCCTTCGGATAGACGACCTGCGCGCCGCGGGGCATCGACATCACGTAGTCGACCAGCAGCGGACGCAATACCAGGAACTGGTCACCGCTGGTGGACTTGACCACGCTGCCCTCGGGCAGCCCGATCACCGTGTCGAGCGCGATGATGCCGCGATGGGTGTGGAACTCCCCGCCCGGGGTCAGCACCATCGTGTAGTGGCGGCCCTTGGCGTCGGTCAGTTGCACCCGATCGCCGACGGCGAACGGACCGGTTCTTGGCACAGCCCATCAGCCTGCCAGTTGACGCGCCGCCGCTGGTGCGCGGGGTTGTCAGGACCCCGTCCTAGGCTGCCCCTATGACCGACGAGCGAGAAGCCGAAGGCGGATCGCGCATGAGCGACGAGCGAGAAGCCGAAGGCGGATCGCGCATGAGCGACGAGCGTGGTGAGCCGACGCGGCGGCGCCCGGCGCTGTCACCGTCGCGGGCCGCCGACTTCAAGCAGTGTCCGCTGCTCTACCGCTTCCGCGCCATCGACCGGCTGCCGGAGCCGGTGTCGATCGCCCAGGTTCGCGGCTCGGTCGTGCACGCCGTGCTGGAGAAGCTCTATGCGTTACCCGCCGCAGAACGCGGACCCGCAGCAGCGCTGACGCTGGTCGACCCGGCCTGGGACACGGTGGTCGCCGAACAACCAGCCGTCGCCGATGAGTTCGCGCCCGAGGTGCGGGCGGCACTGCTGGCCGAGGCGCGGGCCCTGTTGGCCGGCTACTACCGGTTGGAGGATCCGACCCGCTTCGACCCGCAGGGCTGCGAACAGCGCGTCGAGGTCGAGCTCGAGGACGGGACGCTGCTGCGCGGGTTCGTCGACCGCATCGACGTCGCGCCGACCGGTGAACTGAGGGTCGTCGACTACAAGACCGGCAAGGCGCCGCCGGAGGCTCGGGCGCTGGCCGAGTTCAAGGCCATGTTCCAGATGAAGTTCTACGCCGTGGCGCTGTTCCGTTCGCGCGGCGTGCTGCCGGCGCGGCTGCGGTTGCTGTACCTGGCCGACGGCCAGATCCTCGACTACACCCCGGACCTCGAGGAACTGATGAGGTTCGAGAAGACCCTGACCGCGATCTGGCGGGCCATCCAAAATGCCGGCGCCACAGGTGATTTCCGGCCACATCCGTCTGCGCTGTGCGACTGGTGCGCACACCATGCCCACTGCCCGGTGTTCGGCGGCACACCTCCGCCGTATCCCGGTTGGCCCGAGGCGCCCGACGAAGGATCGGATTCCGCCGAGGAGCCGGTGCTGAACGCTACGACGGAGCCGGCTGCGTGATCGACTGCCACTACCGGCGCGTCGGCGCCGAGGGCGAGTTCGCCGTCTTCGAGTCCACCGACGGGACCCGCAGTAACTGGGATCCAGAGATTCAGCACGGCTCACCGCCGCTGGCACTGATGACGAAACGGATCGAGGAAATGGCCGGCGATTCGGGTCTGCGCATCGGCCGGTTGACTCTCGACATCCTCGGCGCGATTCCGGTCGCCCGGGTGCGGGTGCGGGCCTGGGTCGACCGCCCGGGCGCACGGATCTCGCTGATGGTGGCGGAGATGTCAGCGGACAGGTCGGGCGGCGGACAACGGGCGGTCGCCCGCGTCACCGCCTGGCTGTTGAAAACGAGTGACACCGCCGATGCGGTGACCGACCGCTATCCCCCGCTGATCGAGGGCGAATCTGTGCCGGTGCCGCACGACTGGGTGGGCGCGACGGGGTACCTCGAGACGGTGAGCTGGCGGCGCCAGCCCGACACCGGCGAGGCCGGAAACGTGGTCTGGATGAGTCCCCTTGTCCCGCTGGTTGATTCGGAGCCAACGACGGATCTCCAGCGGCTGGCGATGGTGGTCGACAGCGCCAACGGTGCGGGCGCGGCACTGGATCCGCAGCGGTTCGTGTTCATGAACACCGACACCGCCGTCCATCTGCACCGCCTGCCGGTCGGCAACGACTTCGCGGTGCGCGCTCGTGGCTCGATCGGACCCGACGGCATCGGCGCGACGACCGCGGACCTGTTCGACCGGCAGGGGTTCATCGGCACCTCGGCGCAGACTTTGCTGGTGCAGCGCCGCCCGTGAATCTCGCATTGCGCGAGAGCGTTTGGAGTAAGTCGGGTAGTTCTACCTACCCGCTTCGTCGCCGGAGGTTGCAGGCTGGCGACATGAACACACTCAACAACCCGCGCAACACCGCCGCCTACTTTCTGCAGGCGCCATCGCCTTCGGCGTGAGCTTGCTCGGCATGCTCGGCGGAATCCTCTTCCTGCCGCTCGACTCCTGGCAACGGCTGTTCCTCGGCATGACCGCCCTCTTTCTGGTCACCAGTTCGTTCACGCTGGCCAAGGTGATCCGCGACCAGCAGGAAGCCGCCACCATCAGGGTTCGGCTCGACGAGGCCCGCATCGAGAAGCTGATCGCGGAGCACAACCCGTTCACGACGGCCACCTGACCAACGACAATATGTGTTTGCGTCTATATAGATGTAGTGCTATACTAGCCGTATGGACGTCTTCGAAGCGGTCGCCGAACCCAGCCGCCGGGCGCTGCTCGACGAACTGATCGACGGCGAACGCACCGCGGGTGAACTCGTTGCGACGTTGCCCGAGTTGACCCAGCCGACGGTGTCACGGCACCTGCGGGTGCTGCGCGAGGTCGGACTCGTCGAGGTCCGACCCGACGCGCAACGTCGCATCTATGCGTTGCGCGCCGACGGGCTCGTCGCCATCGACGCCTGGATCAACCGGTACCGCCGCTACTGGACCGATCACCTCAACGCTCTCGAGCGGCACCTGGAACGCACGCACAAGGAGTCACAGTGACCGAACTCGACGGCCGGCTGACGGTCGACGGCGACCGCGCCGTGTTGAATTTCGAACGCCACCTGCCCTTTCCGATCGAAGCGGTGTGGTCGGCCATCACCGATCCAGCGCAACGGGCGCAGTGGTTCGGCGAGACGACGCTCGATGCCCGGGACGGCGGTTCGATCGAGATGGTCGCGACCGATCCGCCGCTGCCCCCCGAACGTAAGCGGATGACCGGGCGCATTCTGGTCTGGGATCCACCGCGCGTGTTCGAACACGAGTGGAAGCAGCCCATCGTCGAGGACGGCGTGGTGCGTTACGAGTTGACGCCCGACGGCGAGGGCACGCTGCTGCGATTCAGCCACCGCGGCCTCAGCGTCCGCAACGCGTCGGGCTTCTACGGTGGCAGCCACGCCTACCTCGACCGCCTGGCCGCCTATCTGGCGGGCACCGAGTTACCGGACTGGGAAACCCGTCGGCTGGAAGTGAACAAACTCGCGCGGCAGGGAGCGAACTAAGATGTCTCACAACGGATCCGATGTCGCCGCGCCTGCGATTACGATCGCCTATCACTCCGGCTTCGGTCACACCGCCACGCTCGCCGACGCGGTGGCCGCTGGTGCGCGCGAAGCCGGCGCCGCGGTCACGATGCTGCCCGTGGACCAGATGACCGACGCGGATTGGGACGTTCTCGACGGGGCGGACGGCATCATCTTCGGCAGCGCCACATACATGGGTAATCTGTCGGCCGGCTTCCAGGCGTTCGCCGAGAAGACCGGGCGGCGGTGCGCCAACGGCGACTGGCGCGACAAGGTCGCGGCGGGGTTCACCAACTCCGGCGCCAAAAGCGGCGACAAGCTCAACACACTGGTGTCGATGGCGGTCTTTGCGGCCCAGCACCATATGCATTGGGTCAGTTTGGGTTTGGGGCCAGGATGGAACAGTTCCGGCAGTAGTGACAGCGATCTCAACCGGCTGGGCTTCTGGCTCGGCGCCGGCGCGCAGACCGACGTCGACGCCAACCCCGACCAGGTGCATCCGTCCGATGTGCAGACCTGCCGGCACCTCGGCTGGCGGGTGGCGATCGTGACCCGCCAACTCAAGGTCGGCCGGTCCGCCACTCCAGCGGCTTCGTCTCCTGCAGTTTCGTCGGCGGCTCACTGATGCTGACCACCGCGTACGTCGTCGTCACGGTGGTCACCGCCAGCGTCAACCTCGCGGCGGCCGTCGCGGACTTCGCCCGTGCCCAATTCGTGCTCGACAACGCTGCCGCAGTGCACCTCTCGGACCGCTCCATCGCTCCGCTGGGTGTGCTCAAAGCCGCCGGAGCGGCCGGCCTGATCGTCGGGTTGCTCGGTGTCCCGATGATCGGCCTCGCGGCGGCGGTCGGCCTCGTACTGTTCTTCATCGGCGCGGTCGCTTTCCACGTCCACTATCGGGTGTTCGGCAACATCGCCTACCCGGCGGCCTTTCTCGCGCTGGCGGTGGCGACACTCGCGCTTGACTTGGCGCGGCTCTAATCGAGCGGCGTCATCTCCTGCAACATCGTCGGCACCAACTCGCTGACCGTCGGATGGATGTGCATCGTGCGCGAGATCGCGGTGTAGGGCTTCTTGGCGGTCATGATGTCGAGGATGGCGTGGACCACCTCGTCGCCACCCACTCCGAGGATCGCCGCGCCGAGGATCTGCTCGGTCTCCGCGTCCACGACCACCTTCATGAAGCCGTGGGTCTCCCCCTTCTCCACCGCACGGCCCACCCTTGTCATGGGGCGCTTGCCGACCAATGCCTTTCGGCCCGACTTGCGCACTTCGGCCACCGACATCCCGGCCCGTCCCAGCGGCGGGTCGATGTAGAGCGCATAGGTGGTGATCCGGTCACTGACGCGGCGTGGGTCGTCGTCGAGGAGGTTGGCCGCGACGATCTCGAAATCGTTGTACGACGTGTGCGTGAACGCTCCCTTGCCGTTGCAGTCGCCCATCGCCCAGATGTGCTCGACGTTGGTGCGTAACTGGTCGTCGACGGCGATATGACCGCGGGCGTCGGTCTCGATGCCGGCCTTGTCGAGCCCGAGGTCGTCGGTGTTGGGCGTGCGCCCGACCGCGATGAGCGCATGGCTTCCCGCAATCGGCGCCGCACCGTCGGCGGGGACCACCTCGAAGCCGTTGTCGGTCTTGTTGAATCGGATCGCGTCGGCGTCGAGTACCACATCGATGCCTTCGCTCTCCAGGATGTCCTTGATCGCGGCGGATACGTCCTCGTCCTCGCGAGAGGTCAACCTGGGGCCCTTCTCGAGCACGGTGACACGGGCCCCGAAGCGGCGGTACATCTGCGCGAACTCGAGTGCGATGTAGCTGCCACCGACGATGACGAGATGCTCAGGGACCGTGTCGAGTTCGAGCATGCCGACGTTGGTCAGGTAGTCGATGTCGGAGAGGCCGGGCAGGTCGGGTACCACGGCGCGGCCGCCGACGTTGAGGAAGATCCTGTCGGCGCGCAGCACCTGGTCGTCGACGCGAATCGTGTGCGGGTCCTCGAAACGCGCGTGGCCACGGATGAACGTGCACCCGTCCATGCCGTTGAGCCAGGATTCGACACCGTTGCGGTCGCCGAGCACGATCTTGTCTTTGCGTGCCTTGACTCTTGCCATGTCGATGCTGACTTCGCCTGTGCCGACACCGTATTCGGCGCCGCGGCGGGCCAGATGGGCGGCGTGCGCGCTCGCGACGAGCGTCTTGGTCGGTATGCAGCCGTAATTCACGCAGGTGCCGCCGACGAGTTTGCGCTCGATCACAGCGACCTTCTGGCCCGCCTGGGTGAGCCGGCCGGCCAGTGGTGGCCCTGCCTGACCGGCGCCGACGATGATCGCGTCGAATCGCTGTGTCACAGTTCCGTTCACACCAGGCTGGCCAGGAACGCGATCAGGAAGCCCCCGCCGACCGCGACGATGTCCTCGATGATCGCGCCCGGACGGTCCTGCCCCTTGCGGGCGTCGGCGAAGCGTCGGCGTGCCGCCGCCCCGGCCAGCGTGCCGAGCACCGCACCGATCATGCCCGCGCCCATCGCGCTGAACGTGTGGAAGTGCGCGCTGCCGATGACTGCTCCGGCGAATGCGCCCATGATGAGCCGGGTGATGAACTGCGGCGCGGTCCTGCGGCTCGGCAATGTGGGCAGCTGGTCGGTCACGAGTTCGACGAGCAGGAAAATCGTCAGCACCGCCACGGTGATCGGGTGTGCCATCCACTCCGACCACTTGCCGTCGACGTCGATCCAGCCGAGCGCGGCCCCCCAGGCGACCACCGCGGGGGCCGTCAGCGCGCGCAGACCGGCGATCACACCGATCAGCAGGGCGAGCAACAGAACGAACGCTAGCGTCATGCCGGGACGCTAACACGCCTGCGCGGCCACTTCCGGTTGAATCAGAAGCGGCAGAACCGGATGTCGGATGCCAGGATCGCCTTCGCTCCGATGGCGGCGAGTTCGTCCATGATCGCGTTGACATCGCGCCGGGGCACCAACGCGCGCACCGCGACCCACGCCGGGTCGGCGAGCGGAGCGATCGTCGGTGACTCCAGTCCGGGGGTGACCGCGGTCGCCTCGTCGAGCACACTGCGCGGGCAGTCGTAGTCGAGCATCAGGTACTGCTGCCCGAACACCACACCTTGCACGCGAGCCACCAACTGGCCGCCGGTCGGGCTGTCCGGGGCGCCTTCACGCTCGATGAGCACCGCCTCCGAGTCGCACAGGGAATCACCGAACGCCATCAGGTTGTGCAGACCGAGCGTGCGGCCGGAGCCGACCACGTCGGCGATCGCATCGGCGACACCGAGTTGCACAGATATTTCCACTGCACCGTCGAGCCGGATCACCGTCGCGTCGATGCCATGTGCCGCAAGGTCTTTGCGGACGAGGTTCGGAAACGCGGTCGCGATTCGTTTGCCCGCGAGGTCCTCGACGCGCCACTGATGTCCGGCCGGCGCCGCGTACCGGAACGTCGACGATCCGAAGCCCAGCGCGAGCCGCTCCCGCACGGGTGCACCCGACTCGGCGGCCAGGTCGCGCCCGGTGATGCCGAAATCGAGCTGCCCCGAGCCGACATAGATCGCAATGTCCTTCGGGCGCAGAAAGAAGAATTCGACGTTGTTCGCGGGGTCGACAACGGTCAGGTCCTTCGGATCGGTGCGGCGCCGGTAACCCGCTTCGGACAGGATCTCGCTCGCCGGTTCAGACAGCGTGCCCTTGTTCGGGACGGCGACGCGAAGCACGCGGTTCGGCGATGAGCCGCTCGGGCGAAGAGCAGACATCACAGCTTCTCGTAAACGTCGTCGAGGGTGAGGCCGCGCGCGATCATCAACACCTGCGTCCAGTACAGGAGCTGACTGATCTCTTCAGCCAGGGCCTCGTCGCTCTCGTGTTCGGCGGCCAGCCACACCTCGCCGGCCTCCTCGAGGATCTTCTTGCCGAGCCCGTGCACACCGCCGTCCAGCGCGGCGACGGTGCCGCTGCCGGCGGGGCGGGTCCGGGCGCGTTCGCCGAGCTCGGCGAACAGGGCGTCGAAGGTCTTCACGGCACGCGATTGTGTCACGGTTTCGCCCGCCGGGTCACGCCGGTTTGTTGAGTTCGGTTCGCGCAACGCCAGCTAGCGTCGGCGCGGGCTCAGACCGGCTCCTGCTGATGCGGAACCTCGCTGCCCATGTCCTCGAGGTGCTTGCCCTTGGTCTCGGAGACGAACCGCCACACGAACAGCAGCGACAGCACTGCGCAGACGGCGTAGAAGCCGTACGCGATACCCAGCGAAAAATCACCAAGTGCGGGGAATGACGCGGTGATCGCGCAGTTGGCCACCCACTGCGCGGCGGCGGCGAGGCCGAGCGCGGCACCGCGGATGCGGTTGGGGAACATCTCGCCGAGCAACACCCAGACCACCGGGCCCCACGACATGCCGAAGGAGACCACGAACAGGTTGGCGGCGACCAGCGCGATGGGCCCGGCCGCCCCGGTGAGGTGTGGCTGGCCGTCGATCACCGGTGCGGTGCCGAAGACGATCGCCATGGTGCCCAGCGTCACGGCCATGCCGGTCGATCCGAACAGCAGCAACGGCTTGCGGCCGACCTTGTCGATCAGCGCGATCGCGATCAGCGTGGTGACGATGTTCGTCACCGATGTGATCACGGTGATGATGAACGCCTGGCCTTCACCGAAACCGACGGCCTCCCACAACACGTTCGAGTAGTAGAAGATCACGTTGATGCCGACGAACTGCTGAAACACCGACAGCAGCACACCGACCCACACGATGCCGTAGAGCCCGCCGGTGGGCTTGCGCAGATCGCGCCACGACGGCGGCTTCTCCGACTTCAGCGATTCCTTGATGCGGGTGATCGTCAGCTCGAGGTTCTTCTCCCCCAGCAACTTGTTCAGCACCCGCCGCGCCTCCGGAATCCGGTATGTCGCAACGAGATAGCGGGGAGACTCCGGGATCGTGAACGCCAGACCGCCGTAGACCACCGCGGGCACCGCCATCACGAGGAACATCCAGCGCCAAGCCTCCATGCTCAGCCACAGTTCTTCCCGCGACCCGCCCGCGAGATGCGCCAGCAGCGCGTCGATCGCCAGCGAAACGAAGATCCCGGAGACGATGGCCAATTGTTGCAGCGAGCCCAGCCGGCCGCGGATCCGCGGCGGCGAGGTCTCCGCGATATACGCCGGAGCGATCACAGATGCCACGCCGACGCCCAGGCCGCCGACGATGCGGAACATCCCGAACATCCAGACGTTGACCGCCAGGCCGGTGCCGAAGGCGCTGATGAGGAACAGCAGCGCGGCGATCTTCATCACCGACAGCCGGCCGATCTTGTCCGCCAGCCGACCCGCGACGACCGCGCCGAGGGCCGCACCGATCAGCGCGGCCGCGACGGCGACGCCCGTCACGGTCTTGCTGATCTGGAAGTGGTCCTCGACCGCCGATACCGCCCCGTTGATGACCGCGCTGTCATAGCCGAAAAGCAGACCGCCCAGGGCCGCTACGGAGGCGATCCGGACCACGCGGCCACTGTGTTCGGATTCTTCGTAATCCAAACCTGACGAGGGCTCACCGACGGGACCATGGGCCATGTGACACCCTTCCGCAGATTTGGGTGATGGACGTCACATTCAATCACAGACGGGGTTCACGCGCTGCGGTCTTCCCTGCCCGTCGTCAGCTCGCAATGAACGGTGCGTAGATCGGCCGTCCGCAGTCCCACAAGCGAGGAAACGTGGCGTCGCCGCGGCCCGTCGGGCACCGCTACATCGTTGGGCACCACCAGTACCGGGCATCCGGCGCTCTCGGCGGCCGCCGTGCCGGTGACCGAATCCTCGATCGCGAGGCATGCGGCCGGCCCAAGCCCCAGCAACTCCGCCGCTTGCAGATACACGTCGGGGGCGGGTTTGCCGCGGGCCACCTCGTCTCCGCATACGGTAACCGAAAAGTAATGTCGCCCAATGCTGTTCAAAGCGCGGTCGGTCAACGCGCGCTGGGTGTTGGTAACCAGCGCCATCGGAGTTCCTTCGGCGGCAAGGGCTTCCAACAATTCGCGGGCACCGTCGCACCACGGCAGCCCGCCGTCGAACAACTCCGCGGTGTAGTCGTGCAGCCAGCGGTTGGCCTCGGCCACGGCCGTGGGATCCGGATCGAGACCGAGGTCGGCATACACGGTCGCGATGGTGTTCTCGGCCGAGCTGCCCACCAGTGATGCACGCACCTCGGGGGTGAGCCGACCGCCGTGGTGGTCGTACAACGCCGCCAGCGAGATGTCCCAGAGCTTTTCGGAGTCGACGAGCGTGCCGTCCATATCGAACAGGACCGCACGCATGACCCCGATTCTGTCAGAGGGCGCACGTACGGTGAAATCATGACGATTCTTGTGACCGGAGCCACTGGAAACATCGGCCGCCTCGTAGTGGACGAGCTAATTCGTCTGGGCGGCAGTGACATTCCGGACATCCGCGCGCTGACCAAGAACCCCGCAAAGGCGAACCTGTCGGACGAGGTCGCTGCGATCACCGGTTATCTCGGCGACCCGGACACGCTGCCCGCCGCGCTGGAGGGGGTGGAGCGGATGTATCTGGCCCCGTTGCCGTCGACGTTGGACGTCACCCTCGACCTGGCCAAGAAGGCCGGTGTGCAGTACGTCGTCGCGCTGTCCGGCGGCGCGCACTGGCAGGAGCACACGGACACCATCGCCGCATCCGGCCTCGTGAGCACGCAGCTGGGGCCGGGCGAGTTCCTGGAGAACTTCGCCATGTGGTCCGAGCCGATCAAGGCCACCCGGACCGTGCGAGAGCCCTATCCGGAAGTGGTCGAGGCGCCGATTTCGATGTACGACATCGCCAGAGTGGCGGCCACGCTGCTGGTCAAACCGGAGCAGGTGCACTTCGGTCAGACCTACGAGCTCACCGGTCCCGAAGCGCTGACCCGCGCGCAGATCGCCGAACAGATAGGGGCGGGCATCGGCGCCGAGGTGAGGTTCGAGAAGTGCAGCTTGGACGAGGCGCGTGACCGATTGCGGCCGTTGATGGGCGATGAGGTCGACTGGTATCTCAAGCTGATGAAGGACGCCGAGGCGCAGCAGGCCAACCAGCTGGTCGCCGAGCTCACCGGGACGCCCGCGGAGTCGGTCGCCCGCTGGGCCGCCCGCAACGCCGAGTTGTTCCGCTCCTGAACCGACGTGAGGCTCAGTCCTCCGGGTTGTAGCTGAGGTTGGAGCTCAGCCAGCGCTCGGCTTCCTTGAGTGTCCAGCCCTTGCGCTTGGCGTAGTCGGCGACCTGATCCTGGGCCACCCGGCCGACCACGAAGTATTGCGACTGCGGGTGCGAGTAATACCAGCCGCTGACCGCAGCGCCGGGCCACATCGCCATCGACTCGGTCAGTTCGATGCCGGTCCGCCGATGGACGTCCATCAACTCCCAGAGCGTGGCCTTCTCGGTGTGTTCCGGGCAGGCCGGATAGCCGGGGGCCGGGCGGATCCCCACGTACTTCTCGGCGATGAGTGCGTCGTTGTCGAGCTGCTCTTCCGGCTGGTATCCCCAGAACTCCGTGCGGACCCTTTGGTGCATCCGTTCGGCGAACGCTTCCGCCAACCGGTCGGCGATCGACTCCAGCAGGATCGCGCTGTAGTCGTCGAGCGCCGCCTTGAACTCCATGATCTTGTCCTGGCTGCCGAGCCCCGCGGTGACCGCGAAGGCGCCGACGTAGTCCCGGAGGCCCGTTTCTTTGGGGGCGATGAAGTCGCCCAGCGACCGGTTCGGGATGCCGTCGCGGTGCTCGCCCTGCTGGCGCAGGTTGTGCAGCGTGGTGAGCACCTCGGTCCGGGTGTCGTCGGTGTACACCTCGATGTCGTCGCCGACCGCGTTCGCCGGGAAGAACCCGATCACGCCGTTGGCGGTCAGCCACTTCTCCTTGATCAGGGTGTCCAGCATCTCCTGGGCATCGTCGTACAGCTTGCGGGCGGTCTCGCCGGTGGCCGGGTTGTTGAGGATGTCGGGGAAGCGGCCCTTCATCTCCCAGGCGTTGAAGAACGGCTGCCAGTCGATGTACTCGCGCAGTTCGGCGAGGTCGTAGTCGAGAAACTCGCGTACGCCGAGGCCCTGCGCGGGTACCGGCGGCGTGTAGCCGTCCCACTCGATCGGCGTCCGGTTGGCGCGGGCTTTCTCCAGCGTCAGCATCGGCCGCTCGTTCTTCTGGGCGTGCCGTTCGCGAAGGGCGGCGTAGTCCTTCTCGGTGGCCTCCAGCAGCGCCGGGCGCTGCTTGTCGTCCAGCAGCGCGGCAGCGACCGGCACCGAACGGGACGCGTCCTTGACCCAGACCACCGGACCGCTACGACGCGGCGATATCTTTACCGCCGTGTGCGCGCGCGACGTGGTCGCGCCACCGATCAGCAGCGGGATCTCCAGGCCTTCGCGTTCCATCTCGACCGCGAAGTTGGACATCTCGTCCAGCGACGGCGTGATCAGGCCGGACAGCCCGATGATGTCGGCGCCGTGTTCCTTCGCCGCGTCCAGGATCTTCTGCGCGGGCACCATCACGCCGAGGTCGATCACGGAGTAGTTGTTGCACTGCAGCACGACCCCGACGATGTTCTTGCCGATGTCGTGAACGTCGCCCTTCACCGTCGCCATCACGATGGTGCCGTTGGACCTCTCGGCATCGCCCGGCTGCTTCTCCGCCTCGATGTACGGAAGCAGGTACGCCACGGCCTTTTTCATCACCCGCGCCGACTTCACGACCTGGGGCAGGAACATCTTGCCCGAGCCGAAGAGGTCTCCGACGACGTTCATGCCGTCCATCAGCGGGCCCTCGATCACCTCGATCGGGCGACCTCCTGCCGCGGCGATCTCCGCCCGCAGCTCCTCGGTGTCGGCGTCGACGTGGGCGTCGATGCCCTTGACCAAGGCGTGGGTGATCCGCTCGCGGACCGGCAGGCTGCGCCATTCGGCTGCCTTCGGATCCTCCGACTTGTCCGTGTTGTTGAACCGTTCGGCGATCTCCAGGAGCCGTTCAGCGGCATCCTCGCGACGGTTCAGCACGACGTCCTCGATGCGGTCCCGCAGCTCGGGGTCGATCGAGTCGTAGGGCACCAACGCGCCGGCGTTGACGATGCCCATGTCCAGCCCGGCCTTGATGGCGTGGAAGAGGAACACCGCGTGGATCGCCTCGCGGACGGGGTTGTTGCCCCGGAACGAGAACGACACGTTCGAGATGCCGCCGGAGATGTGCACCCCAGGCAGGTTCTCTTTGATCCAGGCGCAGGCCTCGATGAAGTCGATGCCGTACGTCGCGTGCTCCTCGATACCGGTGGCCAGCGCAAAGCAGTTCGGGTCGAAGATGACGTCCTCGGCTGGGAAGCCGACCTCTTCGGTCAGGATCCGGTAGGCACGCCCGCAGATCTCTTTGCGACGCTCCAGGTTGTCGGCCTGCCCCTGCTCATCGAAGGCCATCACGACGACGGCGGCGCCGAACTTGCGGCACAGCCGTGCCTCGCGGATGAACTTCTCCTCGCCCTCCTTCATGGAGATCGAGTTGACGATCGGCTTGCCTTGCACGTTCTTCAGGCCCGCCTCAATGACCTCCCACTTGGAGGAGTCGATCATCACCGGGACGCGGCTGATGTCGGGTTCGGAGGCGATCAGCTTGGTGAACCGGTCCATCGCGGCGACGCCGTCGATCATGCCCTCGTCCATGTTGATGTCGATGACCTGCGCACCGACCTCGACCTGCTGCAGGGCCACCGACAGCGCGGTGTCGTAGTCCTCGGCCTTGATCAGGTTGCGGAACCGGGCGGAGCCGGTGATGTTGGTGCGCTCACCGATGTTCACGAACAGGGAGTTGTCGTCGATGTTGAGCGGTTCCAGGCCCGACAGCCGGGTGGCCACGGGGATCTCGGGCACCTGGCGCGGCGGCTTGCCCTCGACGGCCTTGGCGATTTCGGCGATGTGCGCCGGCGTCGTCCCGCAGCACCCACCGACCAGGTTGACGAAGCCCGCCTCGGCGAAGTCGGCGACGTATCCGGCCTGCCGCTCGGGGGTTTCGTCGTATTCGGCGAACGCGTTGGGCAGGCCGGCGTTCGGGTAGCAGGAGACGAACGTGTCCGCGATGCGCGACATCTCGGCGATGTAGGGCCTCATCTCCGGTGCGCCCAGGGCGCAGTTGAGTCCGACCGCGAGCGGTTTGGCGTGCCGGATCGAGTTCCAGAACGCCTCGGTGACCTGTCCGGACAGCGTCCGCCCGGAGGCATCGGTGATGGTGCCCGAGATGATCACGGGCCAGCGGCGCCCGCGGTCCTCGAACAGCGTCTCGAGCGCGAACACCGCGGCCTTGGCGTTCAGCGTGTCGAAGATCGTCTCGACGAGGATGATGTCGGCGCCGCCGTCGACCAGGCCGTTGGCCGCTTCGAGGTAGGCGGCGACCAGCTGGTCGTAGGTGACGTTGCGGGCTCCCGGGTCGTTGACGTCGGGCGAGATCGACGCGGTCCGCGTCGTCGGCCCCAGCGCCCCGGCGACGTAGCGGGGCCTGTCAGGGGTGCTGACCTCGTCGCAGGCTGTACGGGCCAAGGCCGCGCCGGCGTAGTTCAGCTCGTAGCCGAGCTCTTCCATGCCGTAGTCGGAGAGCGAGACCGCGTTCGCGTTGAACGTGTTGGTCTCGATGATGTCGGCGCCGGCGTCGAGGTACTCGCGGTGGATCGCCTCGATGATCTGGGGCTGTGTCAGGTTGAGCAGGTCGTTGTTGCCCTGGACATCGCTCGGCCAGTCCTTGAACCGCTCGCCGCGATAGCCGGCCTCGTCGGGCCGGTCGCGCTGGATCGCCGTGCCCATCGCGCCGTCGATCACCACGATCCGTTGGCGCAGCGCAGCCGTCAGTTCGTCTGTGCAGTCCGGGCGGATGTTGGGCTCAAAGGCGTTCACGCGCGCTCCTTCCGTAATGGAAGGCGTCCTTGAATCTGCCGAGCGTGGCGGATACCGGCGGAAACCCGGAACCGTTGCAACGCCTCTCGACCAGAAAAGTCTACGTCGTCACCCGATCGACGTCTGGACGCCCGCCTCGTCGCGGCGATCGAAACCGACCCGACCGGCAATCGCGGCGCCGTTGAGCGGCAGCTCACGGACCCTGTCGGCAGTGTCGTCGTCACCAAGGCTAACCAGATTGCAGCCGTACGTATTTCGTCTCGATGAGATCGGCGGCCTGTAACTGTGTCTTCAGCGCGCGGTCGCCGACCATCACCCTGGTCGACGCGGCCCCGAGCAAATCGGTGTCGCCTGCGCGATCGCCAGCATCAGCCACGCATACAGGGTAGTCGCCGCATCAAATCACCCCGTGTGGCGATGGCGCTCGAACCCGCCGCACAGGGCTTACGCTGGCGTTGTGACCTCTTCGGATGCGAGCGGCATGCCAGATGGTCTTCGCGCAAGCGGCTCATCTGAAAACCGCCCGGGCCTGCCCGAACTGAACGACGCGATCGTCGTCGCAGCTTTCGAAGGCTGGAACGACGCCGGTGATGCGGCCAGCGATGCTCTGGAGCACCTGGACGCCATCTGGGAGGCCGACACGATCGTCGAGATCGACGACGAGGCGTACTACGACTACCAGGTGAACCGGCCGGTGATCCGGCTGGTCGACGGGGTGACCCGCGAACTGGTGTGGCCGTCGATGCGGATTTCGCACTGCCGCCCGCCCGGATCCGACCGCGACATCGTGTTGATGCACGGCGTCGAGCCCAACATGCGCTGGCGCACCTTCTGCGCCGAGCTGTTGGCGATCGCCGACAAGCTCAACGTCGCGACCGTGGTCATCCTCGGCGCCCTGCTGGCCGACACGCCGCACACCCGCCCGGTGCCCGTGTCGGGAGCGGCCTACTCGTCGGACACCGCCAAGGTGTTCGGGCTGGAGGAGACGCGGTACGAAGGGCCGACCGGCATCGCCGGGGTGTTCCAGGATGCCTGCGTGCAGGCGGGTATCCCCGCCGTGACGTTCTGGGCCGCGGTGCCGCATTACGTCTCCCAGCCACCGAACCCCAAAGCAACCGTGGCGCTGCTTCGCCGTGTCGAGGATGTGCTCGACATCGAGGTGCCGCTGGCCGATCTGCCGTCGGCGGCCGAGGAGTGGGAGCAGGCGGTGTCGGAGATGACCGCCGAGGACGACGAGATCGCCGAGTACGTGCATTCACTGGAGGAACGCGGCGACGCCGAGGTCGACATGCACGAGGCGCTCGGCAAGATCGACGGGGACGCGCTGGCCGCGGAGTTCGAGCGCTACCTGCGTCGTCGAGGTCCCGGCTTTCGCGGCTAACCCCGCTTTTCCAACGCTTCGGTGCGTGCGCTCATCGAACGGCCGAGCGCGGCCACCTCCGCATCCATCTTCGGCAACAGTTCGGGCACCGACTTGAGAGTGGCGCGCTCCCCCAGCCGCGACGACAACACCGGCTTGAGGAAGCGCAGCAGGCCCACGAAACGCGGGCAGTTGATCTGTCGTTTGCGCTCCTCGATGCCCTTGACGAACAGCTCCCCGCACTTCTGCACCGAGGTGGTCTTGCCCAGCGGCCCGGGTAGCGAGTCCAGCATCTCGCGGGCGCTCGCCAGATCCGCCTTGCTCTCCTGCACCAGCGGCGTGTCGATCCACAGCATGTGCGCCGACCCGACGTCGACACCCTGATGCGCCACCTCCAGACGCAATGCGTTGGCGAAATGCTCGACAGCGGCCTTGGAAGCGTCGTAGGGCGCCATGCCGGCAGACGCCGCGTAGGCCGCCGCCGAGGACACGATCAGCACGTAGCCGCGTCTGTCGATGACGGACGGCAGCGCGGCCCGCACGGTGTGGAACACGCCGACGACATTGACGTCGATGAGCGTCCGAAATGCCTGGGGGTCGACCTGCAGCACCGAACCGTAGGTCGCGATGCCCGCATTGGCCATCACGATGTCGATGCCGCCGAACCGCTCGACGCCCTCGGCGACGGCGGATTCCATCGCGGCCAGATCGCGCACGTCGGCGACGACGGTCAGCACGCCCTCGTTGCCGAGCTTGGCGGCGACCTGC
Source organism: Mycobacterium sp. IS-1556 (assembly GCF_001499985.1). NCBI lineage: Bacteria > Bacillati > Actinomycetota > Actinomycetes > Mycobacteriales > Mycobacteriaceae > Mycobacterium > Mycobacterium sp. IS-1556. Next base: position 194,573 of record NZ_LQIM01000038.1, on the reverse strand, counting down.
GCCAGCCTGTCACCGTCGAGGTCGGTCAGCACGAGCTTGGCGCCCTTGTGGTGCAGGCGGCGCGCCACCTCTTCCCCGATCCCGTTGGCGCCACCGGTGATCAGCGCGACTTTCCCGTTCACAGAACCCATGGCCGTCAACGTACCCGGGACGGCGCCGCGGCGGGCGGGGTCTCGGCGGTTCTACAGCCGGATGCCGAGCAGCGCGTCGACGGCGGTGGCCACCGTGCCGCCCGCATCGGGATCGTGGCCGCCGTAAGTCAACGCGTCGGTGCTCCAACCATCCAGAGCCGCAAGCGCTTTCGGGGTGTCGAGATCGTCGGCGAGATAACGGCGCACCCGGCCGACGACGTCGGTCGCGTCCGGCGCGGCGGGCAACGCCACCGCGGAGCGCCAGCGGTCCAGCCGCTCGACGGCCTCGGCGAGCACCGCGTCGCTCCAGTACCTGTCGGAGCGGTAGTGACCGGCGAACAGCCCCAACCGGATCGCCGAAGGGTCGACGCCGTCGGCGCGCAGCCGCGACACCAGCACCAGGTTGCCCCGGCTCTTGCTCATCTTGTGGCCGTTCCAGCCGATCATCCCGGCATGGACGTAGTGACGGGCGAATCTCCGTTCGCCGGTGAGGGATTCGGCGTGAGCGGCCGAGAACTCGTGGTGCGGGAAGATCAGGTCGCTGCCGCCGCCCTGGATGTCGAGGCCCGTGCCGATCCGGCTCAGCGCGATCGCGGCGCACTCCACGTGCCAACCGGGGCGGCCCGGCCCGAACGGCGACGGCCAACTCGGCTCCCCCGGTCGTTGCGCCCGCCACAGCAGCGCGTCGAGTTCGTCGCCCTTTCCGGGACGGTCGGGGTCGCCGCCGCGCTCGGCGAACAACCGCCGCATGGTGTCGCGGTCGTAGCCGGACTCGTAACCGAACTGGGCGGTGGCGTCGGCGCGGAAATAGACGTCGGGGTATTCGGCGTCCTCGACGACGTAGGCCGCACCCGAGGCCAGCAGCTTCTCGACGACCTCGATGACCTCGGCGATGGCATCGGTGGCCGCGACGTAGTCGTGCGGGGGCAGCACCCGCAGCGCCGCCATGTCCTCACGGAACAGGTCGGTCTCCCGGTCGGCGAGCTCACGCCAGTCGACCCCGTCGCGCTGCGCGCGCTCGAACAGCGGATCGTCGACGTCGGTGATGTTCTGCACGTAGTGCACCCGGTGGCCGGCGTCCAGCCAGATGCGGTGCACGAGGTCGAACGCAAGGTAGGTGGCGGCGTGGCCGAGGTGGGTGGCGTCGTACGGCGTGATGCCGCACACGTACATGGTGGCCGTGTCGCCGGCGCTGACGGGGCGCACCTGCCGGTCGGCGCTGTCGTAGAGGCGTAGCTGCGGGCCGCGGCCCGGCAGCGCCGGGACGACGGGTGCCGGCCACGGATTCATAGCCTCGACTCTAAGCATCGCCGTGATCGACAAGGGCGGCGCCTGTTTCATTCCCGGTTCAACCCCTCCCGCGGCTCCGATACGCCGAGAGAATGCCCTCGAGCAGCGGTTCACTCAGTTCCGGCCGACACATCAGCAGGTCGGGCAGGTAGGGGTCGCGCCGGTTGTAGATCAGCTCGGAGCCGTCCAGCCGCGACGCATGCAGGCCGGCCGCCTGCACGACCCCGGCCGGTGCCGCCGAATCCCACTCCCACTGGCCGCCGGCGTGCAGGTAGGCATCGACGTCGCCGCGCACCACGGCCATCGCCTTGGCCCCCGCGGACCCGATCCGCACCAGCTGGATGTCCATCCGATCTCGCAACCACCACAACACCGGCGGCGGCCGGTTGGCGCTTGCCGTGATCAGGATCGGGCCGTCGGCGCGTGGCGGCGGCGGTTCCACGGTGTCGCTGCGGTAAACCTCGTTGCGAGCCGGCAGCGCGACGGCCGCGTCGGTGATGCGGCCGTTGGGGCTGCCGTCGCGTTGCCAGAGCGCGATGTGCACCGCCCAGTCCGTGCGGCCCGGCAGCGAGAACTCCCAGGTGCCGTCGACGGGGTCGACGATCCAGACCCGGTCGGCGTGCACCCGCGACACGTCGTCGACGGCCTCCTCGGAGAGCACCGCATCGTCGGGTCGACGTTCGCGCAGGCGCTGCAGGATCAGCTTGTTGGCCTGCATATCGCCGGCGTCACCGAGGTCGTACGGGTCGTAGAAACCGAGCTCCTCACGCACCTGCAGCAGCAGTTCGCCTGCCTCAACGGCCACCTCGGCGGCCAGCGCCGCATCGGTCTGGGTCATCGATCAGAACGCCGGCCACGGGATGGGGCGGTGCCGGTCGGGCGTCGGCATCACCGGATCGTCAAGTAGCGCAATGGTTCTCGCGAGCAGCGCGGCGACCTCGCGTTCGGTGATGTGAACGCACAGCTGGTCGGCGAGCCCGTCGCGCAGTTGATCGCGCAACGCTGCCACCGCCTCCAGCGTCTGGTCGTCGACGGGTTTACCGGCCCAGCCCCACAACACGGTGCGCAGCTTGTCCTCGACGTGCAGCGTGACCCCGTGGTCAACGCCGTACACGCGCCCGTCCACCTCGCACAGGATGTGGCCGCCCTTGCGGTCGGCGTTGTTGACCAGCACGTCGAACACCGCCATCCGGCGCAACCGGTCGTCGTCGGCGTGGACCAGCACGACCTCGCCGCCCGCGTAGTCGTAGGCCTGCAGGATGGGCAGGAACCCCGGAGGGACCCTGCCGGCGGGCAACAGATCGATCAGCTCGCGCCCCGTCGGCTTTTCGTCTTCGATCTCGTCGCCCGGCTGGTCCACCCACAGCTGCACCATGCCCTCGCCGGCGGGCCCGGGCCGAATAATGGTGTGGGGCACCAGGTTCCAACCCAACGCCGCCGACACCAGGTACGCGCCGCGTTCTCGGCCGGCCAGCGTGCCGTCGGGGAAATCCCACAGCGGCGCCTCGCCGGCGATCGGCTTGTAGACGCAATGCACTTGCTGCTCACCGAGATTCGCTTCGCACAGGAACGTCGCGTTGCTCGCCGAGCGGATGCGCCCGATGACGGTGAGCTCGCCGCGCTGCAGGACGTCTTCGCAAGCGGCGTCGGGCCCGCGGTCAGATGTCGACGTCATCGTCGGACTCGGCGAAGGCGCCGCGCCGGTAGCCGTTGGTGCGCACGCAGATGTGACCGTCGGGGTCCAGCGGCTCGTCACACAACGGGCAGGGCGGTCGGCCTGCCGAGATGACCCGGTTGGAGCGCGTCGCGAACTCGCGTGCGGATTCGGGCGTGAGGAAGACGCGCACGGCGTCGGGCCCTTCCTCCGCGTCGTCGAGCACCACCGATGCGTCGAATTCGGTTTCCGACACCGCGAGCAATTCGACGACGACGGTCTGCGCCTCGGAGTCCCAGCCCAGTCCCATCGTCCCGACCCGGAACTCGGCATCGACCGGGGTGATCAACGGGCTCAGGTCCTCGACCTCACCGGTGTCCGGCGGGATCGGGGTGCCGAACCGGCGGTTGATCTCGAGCAGTAGCGCGGCAATCCGCTCGGCGAGCACGGCAACCTGCTGCTTCTCCAGCACCACCGACACCACGCGCTTGTCGTGAACGGCCTGCAGGTAGAAGGTGCGGTTGCCGGGCTGGCCGACGGTCCCGGCCACGAAGCGGTCGGGTGTGCGGAAGACGTGAATTGCGCGGGCCATGGCACTTTCCAAAATACCGGTTAGGGCTTGTCAGCCGTAATCGCGACTAGCCGGTCGACCCGCCCACGACGGCATCCTCCGGAGGCACCTCCCCCTCTCCGGAGTCGGCCCGGCCGTCGGTCTGGGCCGGTTTGGGGCGCAGCCCGGCCGTCAGTTGGTCACCGGTGTGGTTGACGTGGATCACAAACGGTCGCACCGCCGTGTACCGGATCACGCTCATCGACCCGGGGTCGGCGGTGATGCGCTGGAAGCTGTCGAGATGGGTGCCGAGCGCGTCGGCGACGACGGCTTTGATCACATCGCCGTGGGTGCAGGCCAGCCACAGCACGTCGCCCTCGTGTTCCTCCGCCAGCCGACGGTCGTGCTCGCGTACCGCGGCGACCGCGCGGGCCTGCACCTGCGCAAGGCCCTCGCCGTCCGGAAAGACAGCGGCGCTCGGCTGGTGTTGCACCACCGTCCACAACGGCTCCTTGACCAGATCGGCGATCTTGCGGCCGGTCCAGGCTCCGTAGTCGACCTCGGCGATGCGGTCGTCGACGATCGGTGTCACGCCCAGCGCAGCGGCCAGGGGTTCCACGGTCCGTTCGCACCGCAGCAACGGCGAGCGCACGATCGCACGGATCGGCAGCGAGCCGACCCTGGCCACAACCGCCTGCGCCTGTTCACGCCCCTTGTCGTCGAGGTCGACGCCCTCGGAGCGGCCCGCCAGCGTGTGCGCGGTGTTCGAGGTCGAGCGGCCGTGCCGCAACAGGATCACCGTCATGTCGCGGCCACCACTCCGGTGCCCAACAGGGCCAGCACCACCGCGCCCAGCACCACGCGGTAACCGACGAACCAGTACATGCTGTGCCGGACCAGGAACCGCAGGAACCATGCCACCGCCGCGAACCCGACGACGAACGCGATCACCGTCGCTACCAGCAACTGGGGCCCGCTGGCGCTCATGCCCTCACCGACGGGATGGAAGGCGTCGGGCAGCGAGAACAGCCCGGAGGCGAACACCGCCGGGATGGCGAGCAGGAAGCCGAACCGGGCCGCGAGTTCGCGGTTGAGGCCGAGGAAAAGGCCCGCGCTGATCGTCGCGCCCGAGCGGGACACGCCGGGCAGCAGCGCGAGGCACTGCGTGAGGCCGACGACGATGCTGTCCTTCCATGTCAGCTGCTCGACGTTGCGGATCTGCCTGCCGAAGTACTCGGCGGCGGCGATGACGGCCGAGAACACGATCAACGCGATCGCGATCGCCCAGAGATTGCGTGCGCCCGTGCGGATTTCGTCTTTGAACAACAGCCCGAACACCCCGATCGGGATGGTGCCGATGATCACGTACCAACCGAGCCGGTAATCGGCGGTGCGCTGGGTGGCGACGAAGAGCCCGTGGAACCAGGCCTTGATGATGCGGCCGATGTCTTTTGCGAAGTACAGCAGCACCGCGAACTCGGTACCGAGCTGGGTCACGGCGGTGAACGACGCCCCCGCGTCGTCGGCGAAGAACACGCGCGAGGCGATCGCGAGATGCGCCGAGGACGAAACGGGCAGAAATTCGGTCAGCCCCTGCAGTACCGCGAGAACGACCACCTGCACCCACGACATCGCCGGCACGTCCGTCACGACGACGACCGTACCGTGGGCGGCTGTTAGCGCCCGGCGCGCGCCACCGGCTGGGCCGCGGCCACCGCATCCCGGACCGCGGCACCCACGCTGCGCTGGTCGGTGAGGTCGATGTCGGTCAGCTTGCGGGTCGACGTCGCCACCACGTCCTCTGCGCCCGGGACGGGCCCGGTCAGCCGGGGACGATAGATCTCGACGACGAGATTCTGGCGCTCGACGTGGAACGAGAAGCTGCGGCCGTCGCCGAGTTGGCCAAACCCGCTGGCGTGCACACCAGTGGTGATGTCCTCTATAGCAAACTCTTGGGCACCCAAATCACGGTCTGCGGCGAGGGTCATGTTCGCACCATACCTCCGGCCCGCCCGCTACTTGGGAGGGCACGGCGAGCGGCTGGAAACTCCTGGCGAGCCGGCTGCCTAGACTGGCCATTCAGTCGATGTCCCGTACCCACGACCGAGAGCTACCCCTTGCCGCCGTTCATAAACGCCTCGAATCAGCTGGTTCGCGGGATCGTGGTGTCGCTGGCAATTGTCGTGGCCGTCGGCGTGGTCAGTGGCTGTTCGTCCGAGCCCGCGGAGGTGGCACCGCCGACCATCGCGCCCGCGTCGGCCGCTGAGTCGCCACCGGTCACCGGCGGGCCGGACGGCGTGGTGTGGCCGCTGGCGGGCCATGCGCAGGCGGCGATCGTCGACGCGGCGAGCAGCTCGTTGGCGGTGCTGGCCCCGGGCCCGGCCGGCCAGTCGCAGGTCACCGTGTTCTCGAGGGCGGGCGACGTCGTCGCGACGGTGCCGCTGCCCGCCGCCGCGACCGCGTTGACCGGCGACGACGGCGGGCACGCCTATGCCGCGACCCGCGGCGGCTATTACCGGATCGATCTCTCGACGGGTAACGCGACCAGGTCCGACGTCGGCGGACAACCCGACACCGAGTTCACCGCGATCGCCCGACGCGCGGACGGGCGGCTGGTTCTCGGCAGCGCGGACGGTGCGGTGTACACGCTGGGCTCGGACGGCTCGGTGGCCGCACAGCTGAAGATCTTCGCTCGCGTCGATGACCTTGTCACGCAAGGTAATACAGCCGTCGTACTGGATCGCGGGCAGACGTCGGTGACGGCGTTGTCCGACAGCGGCACCGAGCAGGAGCAGGCACTGCGGGCCGGTGAGGGGGCGACGACGATGGTCGCCGACCCCGCCGGCCGGGTGCTGGTCGCCGACACCCGCGGCGACGGACTGCTGGTCTTCGGCACGAACCCGCTGATCCTTCGGCAGCGCTATCCGGTGCCCGAGGCCCCCTACGGCCTGGCCGGGTCATCGACGCTGGCCTGGGTGTCGCAGACGGCGGCGAATACGGTCGTTGGCTACGATCTGGCCACCGGGATCCCCGTCGAGAAGGTGCGATATCGAACCGTGCGGCAACCGAACTCCCTGGCTTATGACGAATCCTCTGGCACGCTGTACGTCGTGTCCGGAGTGGGAGCGGGTGTGCAGGTGATCACCGACGCCGCGGGTGGGCGCCCGTGAGTGCCATTCACCGCGGTCGCCTGCCTGCAGGCTGGGATCAGGACCTCTCCGACGATTACGAATGGATTCCGCTGCGGCTGCCGCCCGATGTGACCCGCGTCAGCGCGTCGACCCGATTGTCCATCGAGGCCGAATACCGGGGGTGGGAACTCACCCGCGTCCGGCTGTACACCGACGGCTCGCGGCGGGTGTTACTGCGGCGCAGGAAGACCGCGGCCGACCGGGTAGGCGTTCCCGAGCAGCCCGCGCTGTGACTCGATGATGTACGGCGCGCTGCGGCGGGCGTTGTTTCTGGTTGCGCCCGAACGGATTCACACCTGGGTGTTCGCCCTCTTGCGCGCCGCCACCTACCTGCCGTGGCCGCGACGCGCGCTGAAACGCTGGTTGGTACCGCGGGATCCGGTGCTGGCTTCCACCGTGTTCGGGGTCAGGTTTCCCGGTCCGCTCGGCCTGGCCGCCGGGTTCGACAAGAACGGCAGCGGGCTCGACACCTGGGGGGCACTTGGCTTCGGGTATGCCGAGATCGGAACCGTGACTGCGCAAGCTCAGCCCGGCAATGACAAACCGCGGATGTTCCGGCTGCCGCAGGATCGCGCGCTGCTGAACCGGATGGGTTTCAACAACCACGGCTCCGGCGAACTTGCCGTGAAGCTGACGCGTCACGTGCCCGACGTGCCGATCGGCGTGAACATCGGCAAGACCAAGGTCACCCCGCCGCAGGAGGCCGTGCAGGACTACGCCACGTCCGCCCGGCTGCTCGGCCCGCTCGCGTCGTTCATCGTGGTCAACGTCAGCTCGCCGAACACCCCCGGATTGCGCGATCTGCAGGCCGTGGAGTCATTGCGGCCGATTCTGACGGCTGTGCTGGCGGAGACGTCGACACCGGTCCTGGTGAAGATCGCGCCGGACCTGTCCGACCAGGACGTCGACGAGATCGCCGATCTGGCAACCGAACTCGGCCTGGCAGGCATCGTCGCAACCAACACCACAGTGTCGCGCGACGGGCTGGCCACGCCTGGCGTCGACGAACTCGGTCCCGGCGGCATCTCCGGACCTCCGGTCGCGCAACGCTCGACGGAGGTGCTGCGCAGGCTCTACCGGCGCGTCGGTGACCGCCTGGTGCTGATCAGCGTCGGCGGCATCGAAACCGCCGACGACGCCTGGGACCGCATCACCTCCGGCGCCTCGCTGCTGCAGGGCTATACGGGCTTCGTATACGGCGGCGGGCTGTGGGCCAAGCGCATTCACGACGGCATCGCCCGCCGCCTACACGAGGGCGGCTTTGCGTCCTTGACCGACGCGGTGGGGTCGGCGGCCTAGCCGGCGCGCTTGCGCTTGCGGATGAACTCACCCGCCTCGGCTTCGCGCTGACGCTTCTCAGCGCGCCGCTCCTTCAGGGATCGTTCGGCCTTCTTCGGGTTCTTGCCCGGTTTCTTGTCAGCCATTGTCGCTCCTTAAGCAGAAGTGGCAATCACTCAACCGCGACCATACGTCAGTTCCCGGGAAAAGCCAGTCATGCAGGTAATCGAAGCGCGCAGAGCGGATTTCGCTACTTATGCGCTACTTCTGCGCTACTTCTGCTCATAAGTGCCATGGATCAGCGCCCGCGCGATCGCGTGTTGGAAAAGGTTGAAACCGAGATAGGCCGGCGTCGCATCCTCGGGCAGATCGAGTTTTTCGACGTCGACGGCATGCACGGCGACGAAGTAGCGGTGCACACCATGCCCGGGCGGCGGGGCGGCGCCGATGAAGCGCTTGAGCCCGGCGTCGTTGCGCAGCGTGAGCGCATCGCCCGGGAATCCGCTACTGCTGCCGTCGCCCACACCGGCGGGCAGTTCGGTCACGGTGGCGGGCAGGTTCGCCACCGCCCAGTGCCAGAAGCCGGAGGCGGTCGGGGCGTCGGGGTCGTACACGGTGACGGCGAAGCTGCGGGTCTGCTCGGGGAAACCCGACCACGTCAGGTGCGGCGATACGTCGCTGCCTCCGGCGCCCATGATGCCGCTGACCTGGTCGTTGCCCCACGCCTGGCCGTCGTTGAACGTGTCGGAAGTGAGCGTGAACGACGGCAACTCGGGGAGGAACTCGTACGGGTTGTAGTCAAATGCCATGACTCGTCCTTTCTGGGTCAGCAGTGCAACAGGAAGTGCTCGAGGACCTGGGTACCGAACTTCAACGCGTCAACGGGTACCCGTTCGTCGACGCCGTGGAACAACGCGGTGAAGTCCAAGTCCGGCGGCAGTTGCAGCGGCGCGAAGCCGAAGCAGCGGATTCCCAACTGCGCGAACGCTTTTGCGTCCGTGCCACCGGAGAGCATGTACGGCACTATGCGGGCGTCGGGATCCACCGACAGGATCGCACCGTTCATCGCGTCGACCAGGTCGCCGTCGAAGGTGGTCTCATACGACGGCAGCTCGGTGATCCATTCGCGGGTGACGTGGGGCCCGATCAGCTTGTCGACCTCCCGCTCGAAGGCGGCCTGGCGGCCCGGCAGGATGCGGCAGTCCACCACCGCTTCCGCGGACGCCGGGATGACGTTGGCCTTGTATCCCGCCTTGAGCATCGTCGGGTTGGCGGTGTCGCGCAGCGTGGCGCCGACAACGCGCGCGATCGGGCCCAACTTGGCGATCGCGCCGGGCAGATCCGGCGAGTCGATGTCGAACGAGTACCCGGTCTCCTCGGTGACTGCCTGCAGGAACTGGCCGACGGCGTCGGTCATCACCAGGGGGAACTCGTGGCGGCCCAGCTTGGCGACCGCCTCCGCGACCGCGGTGACGGAGTTGCTGTCGTGGATCATCGAGCCGTGGCCGGCGTGGCTGCGCGCGGTCAGCTTCATCCACATCATCGACTTCTCGGCCGTCTCGACCAGGTAGAGGCGTCGCTCACCACCGTCTTTGCGTGGCACGGTCAACGAGAAGCCGCCGACCTCGCCGACCGCCTCGGTGACGCCCTCGAAGAGGTCGGGCCGGTTGTGCACCAGCCAGTGCGAACCGAACTTGCCCCCGGCCTCCTCGTCGGACAGGAACGCGAAGATCAGGTCGCGCGGAGGAGTGATTCCGGCGCGCTTGAAGTGCCGTGCGATCGCGATCAGCATGCCGCACATGTCCTTCATGTCGACGGCGCCGCGGCCCCACACGTAACCGTCGGTGACGGCGCCGGAGAACGGGTGCACACTCCAGTCGGACGCCTCGGCCGGCACCACGTCGAGGTGGCCGTGCAGCAACAACGCGCCACGCGAACGGTCGGCGCCCTCCAGCCGGGCGAACAGGTTGCCGCGGCCCGGAGCTCCCGCCTCGACGTACTCGGTCGCGTATCCGACTTCCTCGAGTTGCTCGCCGACCCAGCGCGCGCATTCTGCCTCGCCCTTCGTGGTGGCGGGGTCGCCGGTGTTGGACGTGTCGAACCGGATCAGCGTGCTGACGAGGTCGACGACCTCGGCCTCGGCATTGACAGGACCAGTCACAGTGCTAATGGGTAGTGCTCCTCTCGTCCGCCACCATTCGTACCATTGACGTGGCTGCTGGGTTTGGGTCCGGCCTCGGTGATCCGATAGCCTTAGCTGCCCACAACAGGTCCGAGTGGCGGAATGGCAGACGCGCTAGCTTGAGGTGCTAGTGCCCTATTAACGGGCGTGGGGGTTCAAGTCCCCCCTCGGACACACGACTGAGTCGAGCGATATGGATGCTCGCATTCATATCCGAACCGATGAGTGTGTTGAGCGAAGCCGCGATCACGCCAGGTCAGTACACGTCGCGGACGTAGCGCTTCTCGGCGACCAGTTCGCGTTTGTAGTCGTGGGCCTGCTCGTGCGACATCCCGCCGTGTCTCTCGATGATCGTGGTCAGTGCGGCGTCCACGTCGCGGGCCATGCGGGTGGCGTCGCCGCAGACGTAGAAGTGCGCCCCGTCGTCGAGCCAACGCCAGATCTCGGCGCCGCGGTCGAGCATTCTGTGCTGGACGTACACCCGCGACTTCTGGTCACGCGAGAACGCGAGGTCCAACCGGTCCAGGAGGCCGTCGCGGGCCATGTCCTCGAAATCGTCGCGGTAGTAGTAGTTCTGGCTGCGGTGCTGCTCACCGAAGAACAACCAGTTGGGGCCGCGGTGGCCGAGGGCGCGTCGTTCCTGCAGGAACCCGCGGAACGGCGCCACCCCCGTGCCCGGGCCGACCATGATCATCGGGACCGCGCCGTCCTCCGGCGGGCGGAAGTGCGGGGAGCGTTGCAGAAATACCGGTGCCGACGAGGCGCGGTCGGCGAGGAACGTCGAGCAAACCCCACCGCGCCGGCCGCCGTGGACGCTGCGGTAGCGCACCACCGACACCGTCAACTGCACTTCGTGCGGGCTGACCAGCGGGCTAGACGAGATCGAATAGCTGCGCGGGGTCAGCCGGACCAGCACCTCGCGCCATTCGTCCGGGTCGGCGTGCACGACGAACTCCTGGACGAGGTCGAGCCCGTTGCGGCCCCGCAGCCACTTGTCCAGCTTGGCTCTGGGCGCCAGCAACGATTTGGCGTCGCGGCTGTGTTCGGCGATGAAGCGCAGCAGGTCCGGTGTGACGCGGCAGAAGTCGTAGTGCGACAGCAGCGCATCGCGCAACGGCTGCTCGGTGCCGTCCACCTCGACCACGTGCTGACCCGGCATCCCGGTGGCCGCCAGCCACGCGTCGACCACCAGGGGATCGTTGGTGGGGCACACTCCCAGCGAATCTCCCGCGGCATAGCTGATCTCGTGCTGGGAAATGTCGAAGCCCAACTGGCGCACTTCTTTCCGCGATGCCGATCCGGTGAGGACCGCGTTCCTCGACAGCGGGGCGACGATGGGCCGCGCGCGGGTGAACGGCTGCGCGATAGTGGCGGGCCGCGCGAGGATCGAGACACTTCCGGCGGCGGGTGACGGTGTGATGCCGGGGTTGAGCAACGCGGTCAGGTCGTCGGCCCATCGCTGCATGGGCTCGTCGTCGTAGGCCTCGCACTCGGCGCGGTCGAGCAGGCGGGTGGCGCCGAGGTCGGCCAGCTTGGCGTCGAGCGCCCTGGCGTGCCCGCAGAAGTTGTCATACGACCGGTCGCCGATGCCCAGCACCGCGTACCGCACACCCGTCAGCGCGGGCGCCTCCGTCCCCTCCAGGCGGTGCCAGAAGCTCGCGCCGTTGTCGGGCGGCTCACCGTCGCCGAAGGTACTCGTGACGACCACCACGTCGTGGGCCGCGGCCAGGTCGGCGGGCGCCATGTCGTCCATGTTCACCAGCTGCGCCCCGTCGAGCCGGTCGGCCAGGCGCGCGGCGAAGTCCTGCGCGGTTCCGGTCTGCGAGGCCCACAGCACGAGCGGCCCGTCACCCGAGTGCGGCCGCACCGGATCCTCGGCCGGCCGGCGCGACTGCGTGGCGAGCAGACCATTGATCCACTGGCGCGCCTCGGTGCTCAACGGCGCAGAAACCGGCAGTGTCGGCACATCGGACTGAGCCTCGGTCAGGCCACTGAAGAACCCGGCGACATAGAGCGATTCGTGTTCGGTGAGTGTCGGCGAAGGGACCGGCCGCAGGCTGACCGCGCAGGCTTTGAACTCCGGCTGCAGCGAGTCGGGGTCGACGGCGTCGTTGGTCAGCGCGTTGACGGTGAGATCCACGCCGTGGTCGTCGTTCCAGTGGAACGGCGCGAAACAACTACCCGGTCGCACCCGGTCGGTGACGACTGCGGGCAGCACCGCACGGCCGCGCCGCGACGCGAGCTCGACGCGCTGACCGTCGTCGATGCCGAGCGTCAGCGCATCGTCGGGGTGGATCTCGACGAACGGTCCGGCGTCGAGCTTGTTGAGGGTGTCGACCAAACCCGTCTTGGTCATGGTGTGCCATTGATGTTGCAGCCGACCTGTGTTGAGCACCAACGGATAATCGTCGTCGGGCAGTTCGCGCGGGTCCATGTGCGGTCGGGCGTGGAACACGGCGCGGCGCGACGGCGTCGGGAACGCGAGGCGCGGAGCGTTTCCGTGCTCGTCGACGAAGTACTCCTGGCTGACCCCGTCGTTGAGGTAGCGCACGGGGTGCCGGTCCGCCTCGTCGTCCGGCGGGCAGGGCCACTGCACCGGTGTCTGGCGTAGCCGTGCATAGCTGACGCCGCGCAGGTCGTATCCGGTCTTGGGGTTCCAGAACCGTCGGATCTCGTCGAAGATCTGCTCGCTGGACGTGTAGGAGAAGTGGTCGCCGAACCCCATGTGCGCGGCCACCTGACAGATCAACTGCCAGTCCGGGCGGGCCTGTCCCACCGCTGGAATCGACTGTTGCAGCAACGTCAGGTTGCGTTCGGAGTTGACCATCACCGCGTCGGACTCCGCCCACAGCGCGGCAGGCAGCACGATGTCGGCGTAGGTGTTGGTCGCCGTCGTGCGGTAGGCGTCCTGGGTGACGACCAGATCGGCCGCCTCCAGCCCGGCGATCACGGTCGACCGGTTGGCCACCGTGGCAACGGGATTGGTACAGATGATCCAGCACGCCTTGACTTCGCCGTCGGCGAGCTGACGGAACATGTCGATGGTGCCGGGGCCGACGTCGGAACGGATGGTGCCGGGCGGCAGGTTCCACTGCTCCTCGACGAATGCACGATCCTCTGCCGAGGTCACCGAGCGCTGGCCGGGCAATCCCGGTCCCATGTAGCCCATTTCGCGTCCGCCCATCGCGTTGGGCTGTCCGGTCAGCGACATCGGTCCGCTGCCCGGTCGGCAGATCGCGCCGGTGGCCAGGTGCAGGTTGCAGATCGCGTTGGTGTTCCACGTGCCGTGGGTGCTCTGGTTGAGTCCCATGGTCCAGCAACTCAGCCACTCCCCCGCATCGGCGATCATGCGTGCGGCGGTCCGGATGTCGGCCTCGGCGAGGCCGGTGCTGGCTGCGACGCGTTCGGGGGTGTAATCGGCGAGGAACGCCGGCATCGTGTCCCAGCCGTCGGTGTGCTCGTTGATGAAATCCCGGTCGATGTCGCCGTTCTCGACCAGTAGATGCAGCAGGCCGTTGAGCAGCGCCAGGTCAGTGCCGGGTTTGATCTGGAGGAACAGGTCGGCGCGTTCGGCGGTGGTGGTCCGGCGGGGGTCGACGACGATCAGCTTGGCTCCGGCCTTGAGCCGGTCGACCATCCGCAGGTACAGGATGGGGTGGCAGTCGGCCATGTTCGAGCCGATGACGAAAAACAAGTCGGTGCAGTCGAAGTCGCTGTACGACCCCGGCGGGCCGTCGGCACCCAGCGATTGCTTGAACCCGGTGCCCGCGCTCGCCATGCACAGCCGTGAATTCGACTCGATGTGCACGGTGCGCAGGAAGCCTTTGGCCAGTTTGGTCGCCAGATACTGAGCCTCGATGGACATCTGCCCCGACACGTACAGCGCGACGGCGTCCGGCCCGTGCTCGTCGGCGATGGCTCGCAGCCGCCGACCCGCCTCGGCGACCGCGTCGTCGACGGGCGTGGGAACCAGTTCCTCGTCCCGGGTGGGCCGCAGGAACGCCGATGTCAGCCTGCCAGCATCGGCGCGCATCATCTCGGCGTGGGTGGCGCCCTTGGTGCACAACCTGCCGAAGTTGGCCGGGTGCAACTTGTCTCCGGCCACTCGCGCGATGACTGGTCTGCCGGTCTCGCGGTCGGTCGTGGTGTGCACCTCGATACCGCAGCCAACGCCGCAGTAGGAGCACGCCGTCCGGGTCACCATGGGCGTCAGGCCGGCACCGGCGATGCCGCGCTGTCGAACTGCTCGCCGGCGCGGGCCCGCGGGGTTTGCATGCGTAGGAACACGAACCAGGTGACGATCGCGCAGATCACGTAAAAGGCGAGGAACACCCAGAAGGCGTTGGTCGCGGACTTGGCATCGCTGACGTAGGAGGCGCGCAGCACGACGTTGATGAACACGCCCCCGAGAGCGCCGATGGCCCCGGCGAAACCGATCAGCGCGCCGGACATGCTGCGGGACCAAGCGGCTTTCTCGTCGCGGCTCCAGTCATCGCGGCCTTGCGCCTTGGCCTCGAAGATCGACGGGATCATCTTGTAGGTCGAGCCGTTGCCGAGTCCCGAGAGGATGAACAGCAGGATGAATCCGATGACGTAGGCGATCATCTGACCGCTTGACGGAGCTCCAGTGGCGCCGTCATCCAGGGTCCCCGCGGTCACCAGGACGCCGGCGGCGAAAATCATTGCCACGAAGGTGTAGAGCGTGATCTTGCCGCCGCCGATTCGGTCGGCCAGCTTGCCGCCGAACGGCCTGCAGATCGAGCCGAGCAGCGGGCCGATGAACGCGATCTCCGCGGCGTGCAGCGACGCCTCAGCCGGGGTGTCGCCGGCGGCGAGGAAGTTGATCTGCAGCACCTGACCGAACGCGAACGAGAACCCGATGAACGAGCCGAACGTGCCGATGTAGAGGAAGCTCATCACCCAGGAGTGCTTGAACCGCAACGCCTCTGCCATTGCGCTGATGTTCGACCGTTGGTTGCCGAGGTTGTCCATGAACAGCGCGGCGCCCAGGGCGGCGAGCCCGATCAGCACGAGGTAGATGGCGCAGACGACTTCGGCTGCGGTGTTGCTGACAGTGGCGATCACCAGCAGGCCGACGAGCTGCATGACCGGGACGCCGATGTTCCCGCCGCCTGCGTTCAGGCCGAGCGCCCAGCCCTTGAGCCGCTGCGGGTAGAACGCGTTGATGTTGGTCATCGACGAGGCGAAGTTGCCGCCGCCGAAACCGGCGAAGGCCGCGACGATCATGAACGTGGTGTACGAGGTGTCGGGGCGCTTCATCGCCCACAGCGTCAGCAGCGCAGGGATGAGCAGCAGCAGGGCGCTGACGATGGTCCAGTTGCGGCCGCCGAACTTGGCCGGGGCGACGGTGTACGGGATGCGCATCGCCGCTCCCACGAGCGTGGGCACTGCGACCAGATAGAACTTGCCCGCGGCGTCGATGCCGTAGACGTCCTGCGGCATGAACAGCACCATCACCGACCAGATCGACCACACCGAGAAGCCGACGTGCTCGGCGAAGATCGACCAGATCAGGTTGCGCTTGGCGATCTGCTTGCCACCGGATTCCCACGCTTCGACGTCTTCGGCGTCCCAGTTTTCGATCGTGCGGCTGCGGCGCAAAGTCTTCACGGGCACCAGAGTCGCGTGAGCCCATTCCGCATCCGTTGCACGGTCGTGTCGGAAACGTCAACACCCCCTCACATAGGCACCGCATGCACGTCGGGACCGCTGAAACGCACCGGAAACAAATGTGGCGTGGGTTACGTCGGCTGACAGGCGATCAGAACGGTGGCGGGTCCGCGGCATAGCGTGCGGCGTTGATCGCGCGCTCCCGTTGGATGCGATACGCCCGCTCTTGGGCGCGGGTGCGTTTTCGCTTTGGCATCGCCACACCACGCCACTCACCTGGCGGCGGACCGGTACTCAGGGTGAGGGCGCCGGTGGGCGCCGCGAGTTGCGAGAACAACTGCGCGCCCAGCGGTTCGGTGAGGTGGACTCGGCCGCTGGGCGAAGTGTAAACGATTGTGCCATCAGGTAACTGTTGCTCGCTCCATCCACCGGGTCCACAGTGGAAGGTCTTCATCAGGTGGTGAAAGCGGCAATAGCAGGCGTTGTTCGACGGATGTGTCAGTCCTGACGGGTAAGGCACGGTGTGGTCGATGTCGGCTTTCCAGGCCGGCTTGTCGCATCCGGGCCATCTGCAGGTCAGATCACGGCAGCGGACGAAGTCGGCCAACGCGGCCGACGGCCGGTATCGAGGTTCGGCGACCGAGTCCTTCGGCACGCTCAGGGGTTTGAGCTTGGCGGTCGCGGCCATTTCGCGCACTAACGGCGCCGGCACCGGACCGAAGTTGGCCACATACCCGGGGGTGTCCTTCTCACCGGTGAGCGTCGCGGCCTCGGCGATCACGTGAATCACCACACCCGACGACCCGGCCGGGCCGTCGGACGCGGCGGCACACCGCTGCTTTTCGCACCTGCACGCCATGGTGGTCTCTCCGGCGACCAGGGCCATCACCGCATCCGAGCGGCGTTGCCGCGCGGTGCGCGGATCGTCTCGGCAGACTGTGGTCGCCAGCTGGTTGAGTTTCTCGTCCAGGGCGGCGCCGTCGGCAACGCGCAGCTTGCCCTCGAGATTGGCCGTTCCGTACTGATCGGGGGTGATCTCGATATAACGGTCGTCGTCGCGCTCCTTGGCAACGCGCAACGCTTCGGGATCGACATCGAGCACCATCCAGTCGACCAGCTGGGCAATTTTGGCGTCGGACAACTTGTTCCACGACGACGCCTGATGCGCCACCATCTCGTCGATCGCGGCGATGGCCTGCTCATCGATGATCAATCCGCACCGGAAGTCGATGATCCTGATCACCCGGAAATCCACCCGCCCCGCGAGGAAGACCTCGCCCAGCCGCGGCATCTCCTCGATAAGCGTTCGGCCGTAATCGATCAGCGAGGACGCGCGTCGACGGGTCACTCCGAGTTCGGCCGCGACTTCGGAAGCGATGACATCCCAGTCGTCGATGCACCAGTTCTCGTGCGTATTGCCCATCGCGGCGAAGCGCTGCAAACCGAACCGGCCTGCGGCGAAAATCTTTCGAGCGATGGCGACGCGTTCGGCATGCTGGGCATCCCGTATCGCGTCGAGCAACCCCGCATCGCTCTCGGATTCAAACATGTGTTCGAGTGTATCTGGACCCACCGACGTCCGGTCAGGGTTGGCGAGCAGCCTCCTGCGCCAGCGCCACACGCGAGGTGAGTCCCAGCTTGGCGTACACATGCGTCAGATGGGTCTGCACCGTGCGGTGCGAGACGAACAGACGCGCGGCAATGTCCTTGTTCCCCAGCCCTTCGGAGACCAACCGGACGACGTCTAGCTCCGTCGGGGTCAATGATGCCCAACCGCTGGACGGGCGCTTGCGCTCACCGCGCCCGCGTTGCGCATACGCAATCGCCTCTTCGGTCGAGAGAGCCGAGCCCTCGTCCCACAGCGCGTGAAACTCGTCCTCTCCCAGAGCTTCACGAAGATGCGTGACCAACGCCGTATAGGCAGTGTCATACACCGGGAATCTGACCAGACCCGTTCGCTGCCGCATGGCGTAGGCCGCGCCCAATAACCGCGCGGCTTCACGGTGATCGCCCGTCTTGCCCGTCACTTCGCCCAGAATTTCGAAAGCCTCGGGAGCGATTTGGTACGCCTGGTGGCCGGCGGCGCATGCGAGCGCCTGATGTAGATCACTCTGTGCCAACTCCAACTCGCCCTGCGCGCTGGCAACCCGAGCACGCGACACCAACGCTTTCGCGAGATGCCAGCCCATCATCACGGCCACATTGGCGTCGGCCCACTTCCTGGCCGCGGGCAAGTCCCGTCGCGCGAGTTCGAGCTCCGCCAGCGGAAGAACGTTCGCGATGGCCGTTTCGGGTTGGGCACTGATCCGTTGCCACGCCAACTCGCACGCCTCTGCGGCGGCGACCAAGTCTCCTTCGGCGAATGCCGCGAGCGCCAGCGGCGCATAAGCCCACGGTTCAAGATAGGGCCCCAGTCTTGGCGTTGCTGCCACGGCCTCTTCCGCACGGGCGCGACCACCGGCGATGTCTCCCCTTATGACCTGTAGGTGTCCGAGGCCGATACGCGCGAGAAAGCCGTGTATGACATCTCCGGAGGCGTCTGCTTCAACGAGGATCGATTGAAGTTCGGCGGAACTCCGGTCTGGATCGCCTTGTTGGAAAGACGCCATGGCCGGACCCCAGTACCGACAGAAACGCGAGATGAAACGGTCACCGACGGCGTCGGCCAGTAGGTAGCCTTCATCCCCCGCAGCGCGGGCGGAAATCGAGTCACCCGCGAGAGTCGCGATGTACGCCTTCCACCCGAGGATCTGACCGAGCCGCCAGTCATCGCCCAACGCCCGCGCCAATTCGAGGGCCCCCTCGATATGTGGGCGCGCTGCCTCGGCATCGAACGAGGCGGCCCCGATACAGGCTGTGAGTACGCGAACCAACAGGACAGGATCATCAACTTCTCTCGCTATCGCAAGGGCCTGTTCAGCAGTGCCGATGCCGCCGGTTGTGACAGCCCACGAACCCAATAAAGCCTGATCGGCGAGAGCGCTGGCATGGGTGACAGGCGACAGTTCAACGCCGCCGGCCACGTACTCCGCGAATCCTTGGTCGAACCATGCCAAGCCCTCTTGCACTCGACCCCGCATGAGCCAGAGCGGTTGTAGCGAGCAGGCGAGTCGTAATGCAGAGTCGACGTCAGCGCGCTCCAAGCTCCATGTGAATGCGGCGCGCAGGTTGTCGATCTCGATTTCGGCGCGTTGCAGCAACCCATCGCGGTCGGCGGTCGTAGGCGTTTCGAGCTGCACGGCCATGGCCGTGTAGTGGTCGCGGTGCCGGTCGCGGACGGTGTCGGCCTCACCTGATTCGCTCAGCTTCTCCA
Source organism: Mycobacterium sp. IS-1556 (assembly GCF_001499985.1). Taxonomy (NCBI): domain Bacteria; kingdom Bacillati; phylum Actinomycetota; class Actinomycetes; order Mycobacteriales; family Mycobacteriaceae; genus Mycobacterium; species Mycobacterium sp. IS-1556. Next base: position 175,353 of record NZ_LQIM01000038.1, on the reverse strand, counting down.
GCGCGTACTGGCGGACGGTCTCCAAAAGCCGATACCGCATCAGTCCGCTGGTGCTGTCGGCTGATACGAGCGACTTATCGACAAGGAGTGTGAGGAGGTCGAGCACCTGAAAGGAGGCCACCTCGCCACCGTCGGCGACAGACTGTGCAGCTTCGAGATCGAACCCGCCCATGAACGCCGCGAGCCGCCGGAACAGCACGGCCTCGGGTTGCGTCAACATTGCGTGCGACCAGTCGACGGACGCCCGCAACGTCTGCTGGCGTCGCACCGACTTTCGCGATCCTCCGGTTAACAACCGGAATCGATCGTGGATGCCGTCGAGAATCTCCGACACCGATAAGGCTCGTGCCCGGGCGGCGGCCAGCTCGATCGCAAGCGGCATTCCGTCAAGGCGCTTGCAGATTTCGCCGACGAGAACGATGTTGTCGTCGGTGGCAGTGAAGTCCGACCGCACGTGTCGAGCACGGTCGTAGAACAACTCGATGGCTTCGTCCCGCAGTGACAAGGACGGAACTCGCCACGTGAGTTCGCCTGCGACCCCGATGGGTTCGCGGCTGGTCGCCAGAAGCGTCAGCTCCGGGCACTGCTCCAAGAGAGCGACGATCAGCTCGGCACTCGCGTCGAGCAGGTGTTCGCAATTGTCGAGCAGCATCAAGCCGAGCCGTCCCACGATGGATTCGAGAATGGTCTCCAGCGTCGAGCGCCCAGGCTGATCGGGCAAGCCCATGGCGCGAACGACCGCTACTGGCACTACATCTGGGTCAGTGATCGGTGCAAGGTCGACGTACCAGATCGCGCCGGTGCTCATTGACTGCGCAACCTGTACCGCCAGGCGGGTCTTCCCGACTCCACCGGAGCCTGTCAACGTCACCAATCGGTTGTCAGCCAGAGCCTGTCGAATGTCGTCGATCTGTTTCTCGCGGCCAATGAAGCGAGTCAGTTGAGTGGGCAGGACTCGCTTCTCGACGCCATCGGCTGTCCGCAGCGGGGGAAATTCGTTTCGTAGATCGGGATGGCACAGTTGGACGACCCGTTCGGGCCGCGGGAGATCTCGCAGCGGATGGCTGCCCAGCTCGCGGAGCCACGCGTCGGCCGGCAGGTGGTCGAGCACCATCGACTCGGTCGCACTCGACAGCACGGTCTGGCCACCGTGCGCGAGATCGCGTAGCCGGGCGGTCCGATTGATAGTTGGCCCAATGTAGTTGTCCTCGTCGCGCAACTCGATCTCGCCGGTGTTGATTCCGATGCGCATCCGGATCGGCGCCAGCGGTGCCCGCTGTAACGCCAACGCGCATGCCACCGCATCGGTAGCCCGCGCGAAAGCCAGCACGAAACTGTCGCCCTCGCCTTGTTCAACTGGTCGCACGCCGCGATATGCGGCGACGAGATCGGCCAAGGTCTCGTCGAGCCGCGCGACCGCCGCCCTCATGTCGTGGGGTTGCGTCTCCCAAAGCCGCGTGGAAGCCTCGACGTCCGCCAACAGCAACGTCACCGTTCCGGTCGGAAGTCCACGCACACCAAGCTCGCTCCACTCAGTTGCGCTCATGCTAGCCAGCATGCGACGCCGTATCCGGCAAAACATCAGCGCATGCGCGTATATCTACGGCCCAATGCTCATACTCGGCGCCTGAGCCGGTCGCGGTACGACCGCCCGTCGGGGTCGTACATGAACCGGTATGCAGGCTCAGCCCACAGCCGCGTCAGCAGCCCGAGCCGTTCGGCTTTGTTCGGACGCAGCCGACCCGGCGGCCTCGGCCCCCTGCGGCCGGACGCGTGCCACGCTTCCAACGCCTCGGCGGCGGCGACGATCTCGTCTACCGCGCTGACCGGATCGACCAGTCCCCCGTCCTCGCTGCCGTCCTCGGCTCGGTCCAAGTGCTCGCGCAACAATCGCAACCTGAAGTCACGGGCGAAGACACCGTCCTCGTCCAGCACCGCGCAGGACAGTTCGCTGTCGTGCGTCCAGGACCGCCGGTTGAAGTTGTCGCTGCCCGAACACGCCCACACGTCGTCGATCACACATACCTTCGCGTGCACGTAAACCGGTGTGCCTTCGTGGTTCTCGACATCGAAGACGTGCAGCCGATCGGGGCTTGCCTGACGGCAGGTCTCGATCGCCTGCCAGCGGCCAACCTGGTTGGGCGGCAACGCCAGCCGACCGTCCACGTCGGGGTAGCGCGGCACGACCGCGACCAGATGCAGATCGGGGTTCTCGCGCAGGGCTCGCGCGAACAGCTCGGCCACCCGCTTCGACCACAGGTACTGGTCCTCCAGGTAGATCAGCCGGCGGGCGCGCGGCACCGCCTTGCTGTAGGCGCGGGCGATGCTGCGTTCGCCGTGCGGCGCGAAGTCGTACGCGAAGTGTGCGTCCGGGTAGGTGCGCAGCACCTGGACAAGGTGGGTTCCACACGGCGGCGGATCCGGCGGCTGTTCGGGCAGCGTGTCGGCGGTCATGTCGGCTCCGCCGAACTTGTCCCGAAGCCATGCCAGCGGGTTCAGCATGTCGAGCGACGCCGGGTCGTTCCACCGCTCACGAAACGTCATGTCGAGTGCGCCGACGACCGGTCCCTGCAGCCGCAGCTGGACGTCATGCCACGGCGGGTGCTCACCGTACCGACTCGACATCTGCACCGCCTGCGCATCCCCGCGGTGCGAGGCATCGTCTCGACGCGAATGGCACAGGTCGATGCCGCCCGCAAACACCACATCGCGCTCCGGCGCGCCGGGATGCCGGATCACGACCAGCTTCTGGTGATGCGAACCGCCGATCCGGACCCGCTGGTCCAGCAGCACTTCACCGCCCGCCTCCTCGATGTGCTCTCCGAGGTGGCGGTTCTCCTCCTCGCTGTAGGCCAGCTTGTCCAGATGCGACCGCCACACCAGACCTTTGACGATCACACCGCGTTCGGCTGCGCGGCAGAACAATTCGCGCACCGTCGGGCCGTCGTCACGCATCTTCTCGTCCGGATCCCCACGCCAGTCGGTGAAGAACACGTAGTCGCCCGCCTGCAGCGCTTCCACCTCGGTGGCAAGGTGCTCGAAATATGTCGCGCCGTGCACGAGCGGTTCGACGCGGTTGCCCGAGCACCACGCCGGCAGGTCGGAGGCGGGATTGCCCCGTTCCTCCGCCGTGAGGAACCACTCGTGAACGTTCACGGCCACCGCCGCCTCAACAGTCGATCGCGATACGACCGGCCATCCGGGTCGAAGATCATCCGGTACGCCGGTTCGGCCCACAAACGCGTCAACGGATCTACTCGTTCGCTCTCGTGCGGCCGCAATCGCCCCGGCGGCCGCGGCCCTTGGCAGCCCGACTGGTGCCACGCCTCCAAAGCCTCTGCGGCAGACACTATTTCGCGTACCGCTTCGTCGGGTTCGGCCAATCCCTCGTCTTCGCTGCCGTCGTCGGCGCGGTCGAGGTGTTCACGCATCAGCTGCAGCCGTAGGTCGAGTGCGAACGCACCGTCGGCGTCGAGCACCGCGCACGACAGCTCACTGTCGTGCGTCCAGGACCGCCGGTTGAAGTTGTCGCTACCGATGCAGGCCCAGGTGTCGTCGATGACGCAAACCTTGGAATGCACGTAAACCGGTGTGCCCTCGTGGTTCTCGACGTCGAACACGTGCACTCGCTCGGGCGCGGCGCGGCGGCATGCATCCAGCGCAAGCTGTCGCCCGACCAGCGTCGGGGGCCGGCCCAGGCCGCCCTCCAGGTCGAAATAGCGCGGCACGACCGCCACCAGATGTAGATCCTCGTTCGCGCTCAACGCGTCGACCAGCAGCCGCGCGACCTCCTCTGACCACAGGTATTGGTCTTCGAGATAGATCAGGCGCCGGGCCCGCCGGACCGCTTTGGTGTAGCCGCGGGCGATGCTGCGCTCACCCTCCTTGGCGAATTCGTACTGGATCAACGCATCGCCGTAGGTTCGCAACACCTGCACCGCGTGCGATCCGCAGCGCGGTGGGTCGGGCGGCTGCTCCGGCAGCGGATGCCGCGCGGCCTCGGACCCGAGAAACCGGTCGCGTAACCACGCCAGCGGATTGAACAAGTCGAGCGGCGCACGGGCCGTCCAGCGTTCACGGAACGTGGTGTCCAGCGCGCCGATGACGGGACCGCGCACCTGCAGCTGCACGTCATGCCACGGTGGGCGCTCGCCGTACCGGCTCGACATCTGCACCGCCTGCGGGTCACCTCGGTGCGACGCGTCGTCCCGCCGGGAGTGGCACAGATCGATGCCGCCGATGAACGCGACGTCGCGGTGCGGTTCGTCGGGATGGCGGAGCAGAACCAGTCGCTGATGATGCGACCCGCCGACCAGCACCCGTTGGTCGAGCAGCACTTCGCCGCCGGCCCGCTCGATCGTCTCGGCGAGATGGCGGTTCTGTTCCTCGTTGAACTGCAATCGGTTCGGATACGACCGCCACATCAGCCCTTTCACCAGGACGCCGCGTTCCGCCGCCGCGCGGAACAGCTCCGCGACGGTCGGCCCGTCGTCGCGCAGTCGCTCATCGGCGTCGCCTCGCCAGTCGGCGAAGAACAGGTGATCGCCGGCCCCGAGTGCCTCTACCTCGGTGACGAGCCGATCGAAGTACGTCGCGCCGTGAATGAGGGCTTCGGCCTGGTTGCCCTCGCTCCATGCCGGCAGTGCCCAATTCGGGTTGCCGCGCTCACCTGACGTGAGGAACCACTCGGCCAGCACTGACACCCCGTGGAGTGCCCGCTCGCGCGTCAATTTATCCGTCAGCCGTGCCCGAGCTCATGAGCGAGCGCGGCGTCGAGGGACGGATGACGGAATCGGTGGCCCACCGTCTGCAGTTTGGCCGGCACCACCCGTTGGTCGGCCTCGGCGAGCTCACGGGCCCCCTGCTCCCCCAGCAGCAGCCGCGGACCCAGCGAGGGTACCGGCACGATCGCCGGTCGCCGCAATACCCGCGCCAGCGTCCTGGTGTAGTCGGTGTTGCGCACCGGGTGGGGCGCAACCGCGTTGACCGGACCGGTCAGCCGGGCGTCGTAGAGCGCGCGGTGGTAGACGTCCAGCAGGTCGTCGAGCGCGATCCACGCCAACCACTGACTGCCGCTGCCCAGCCGCCCGCCCAGGCCGGCGGCGAACAGCGGTCGCAGCAGCCGCAGCGTGCCTCCACGCGCGGACTGCACGATTCCCGTCCGCACGGTGACGACCCGCAGTCCCGCGTCAATGGCAGGTGTGGTCGCCGCCTCCCAGTCCGCCACCACATCGGCGAGAAAACCGTCGCCGCGCACGCTTTCCTCGGCCAATACCGCATCGCCACGGTCGAAGCCGTAGATGCCGACCGCCGAAGCGCTGACGAACACCCCCGGTCCGTCCGAGGCGTCGGCCGCGGCCTCGGCCAGCCGGCGGGTCGGTTCGACGCGGCTGGCACGCACGGCGTCCTTGTGCGCGTCGGTGAAACGCCCGGCGATCGACGAGGCAGCCAGATGCACGACCGCGTCCACGCCGCTCAGCAGGTCACGATGCGGCCGATCGGGATTCCACTGCCGCTCGTCGGGGCCGTGCGCCGCCCGTCGTACCAGCCGGATCACCCGGTGGCCGCCGGTGCTCAGAAACGCCGACAATGCCGAGCCGACAAGGCCGGACGCTCCGCTGACCGCGACGGTGAGCGGTCGCAGGCCGGCGGCGGCGCCGCTGCGGTGCGCGGCGAGGTCGTCGGCCAGTTGCCGATGGCGGTAGACGAACATGGGCCGCAGCGCCGCCGCGGGCACCGGGGTGGCGACGTGGTCGTAGACCGTCGTGCCGCCGGGCGCCGGGGCGAACTCGTGGGTGTGCGTCCACCTGCCGACCAGGCGCGGCGGCCACGAGGCCGGTCCCTGCGTGGACAGCACGTCGACGAAGCGGCGCGGCGGGTCGTAGCGGGCGGGATCGTGCTGTGCGACCCAGCGCAGACCGCCGGGTAGTCCGAGCACCGCCTGCCCGTCGGCCAGTGAGCCCGCTTCGGCCACCACCTTCATCGGCTGCCACGGCGGGACCAGCCGCCTCATCGCACCGGGGCGCGCGTGCCACGCGAACACCTCGTCCAATGGATGTTCGACGACGCTGCGGTACTCGATTCCCATGACTGATATTCGCTCCCGTCGCGCCGGTGGATTGTGCCCGGGTGGGGTACCCACGGACATAGGCTGACAAAGTCCCGACATCGAAACGAACTGTGATGAGCGGATGGAGCGGGCTCGCCCGCCGAAGCGCCAGACGTGTGTATCAGAACCGCCGAGACGCCGGCGAAGTCTTGGCGAACGAGTTGACGTCCTACCGCGATCAGGATCTGGTGGTGCTGGGGCTGGCGCGCGGCGGCGTGCCGGTCGGTTGGCAGGTGGCGCACGCGCTGCACGCCCCGCTTGACGTGTTCCTGGTCCGCAAGCTGGGCGTGCCGCAGTGGGAGGAGCTCGCGATGGGCGCGCTGGCCAGCGGGGGCGGCGTGGTCATCAACGACAACCTGGTGAGCAACCTCGGGATCGGTGACGAGGCGCTGCAGGCCGCGATCGCGCGCGAAACCGAGGAGCTGAATCGCCGTGAGCGGGCCTACCGCGGCGACCGCCCACCCCTCGAGCTCGCGGGCAAGACCGTGATCCTGGTCGACGACGGGATCGCCACCGGCGCCAGCATGCTCGCCGCGGTGCGCGCCGTTCGCGCCCAGAATCCGGCTCGGATCGTCGTCGCGGTTCCGGTCGGACCACCGTCGGCTTGTCGGGAGTTGGCCAAGGAAGCAGACGAGGTGGTGTGCGCGACGATGCCGGCGGGGTTCGAAGCGGTCGGCCAGGTGTTCGCCGACTTCCACCAGGTCACCGATGATGAAGTCCGCGAATTACTCGCGGCGCCAACGATTTAGACGACTCAGCGGCTCGACTGGCTCAGCGGCGGTCTTCGCCGGAATCGGCCTGTTCGACGATCGTGGTCTCGGACTCCGCCTCGGATTCGTCCGCGTATTCTGGTTCGTCTTCAGCCGGGGTGTCGTCCGGATAGTCCTCGTAGTACTCGGGTTCCGCGTCGGCCTGCTCCTCGTCGGTGCCGGCCGCTCGGCCACGGGAGCGTTCCCTGACCGCGTCGACGATCAGGAGCAGGACACCGATGACACTGGCGGCGATACAGACCCAGGCGATCAGCTCATTGCTTGTGACGACCGCGGTCACGAGCGCGGCGAGGCCGATGACAGCGAGGACGAGCGCAACGATCAGCATTGATCAACCCTAGGTCTTCAGTGCGCTCAGTTGTTTCCCCGGTTGAACTGATTGAACCCACCGCCGTCGTTACCAGCACTGGAGTCGACTGGTGCGGCCGAGCCGCGCTGGCCCAACTCCTCGAGTTGAGACTCCAGATACGTCTTGAGCCGGGTGCGGTATTCGCGTTCGAACGTGCGCAACTGTTCGAGGCGGCCCTCCAAAACTGTGCGCTGCTGGTTGATGGTGCCCATGATCTCGGAGTGCTTGCGCTCGGCGTCGGCCTGCAGGGCGTCGGCCTTCTCCTGCGCCTGGCGCAGCTGGGCCTCGGATCGGGTCTGGGCGTCGGCCAGCATGGCATCGGCGCGCTGACGCGCATCGGCGACGGTGGTCTCGGCCGTCTGCCGCGCCTCGCTGACCATCGCGTCGGCCTGCGCGCGCGCATCGGCGAGCAGTTTCTCCGACTCTGCCTTCGCAGTGCTGGTCAACCGGTCGGCGGTGTCCTGGGCGAGGCTCAAAACCTTGGCTGCCTTCAGCGCCTGATCCTCGCTGACCTGCGCGGAGGGGGCCTCATAGGCCGGCTGCTGCGGGGCAGGCGCCGGGGTGGGCTCGGGGGCGGGCTGCTCGTAGACCGGCATGGCCTGCGTCGACTGGCCGGTGCCACCGGAGCCGGCGGAGGCCAGCTCCTGGTCCAGCTCGGCGACGCGCTGACGGAGGTCGGCGTTCTCCTCGATGAGCCGCGTCAGCTCGTTCTCCACCAAGTCGAGGAACGCGTCGACCTCATCCTCGTTGTAGCCGCGCTTGCCAATGGGTGGCTTGCTGAACGCGACATTGTGAACGTCGGCGGGTGTGAGCGGCATTGTCGCCCCCTTGAAGTCTGGACAGTCAACCGGTCTCAAAGTGTAGAGCTTGGGTGGAACGTAACTGGCGTCCATCCTGTCACACCAGCCGCGGCCGTTGCAGAAGTGGATGAAATTAAGAACGAATTTCAAACATCGTCGGACGTTCGGGGACGATTTCGCGGCTCAATTTCGGCCCCGGCAAATCGTGTCCGCAACTCGCAGCGGGCCCCGATCACCGCGCGGCGCGGCCGGGGCTCAGGCGGCCGCGCCGAACGCCAGTTGCATGCCGATGAAGGCGACCAGCAGCAAGACCATGATCGACAGGTCGAACCGCACCGCACCTATCGTGAGCTGCGGAATGAGGCGTCGCAGCAGTTTCACCGGCGGGTCCGTCACCGTCATGATGATCTCCAGGATCACCACCGTCGCGCCCTTGGGATGCCAGTCGCGGGAGAACGACCGGATGAACTCCACCACGACCCGGGCGATCAACAGCAGCCAGAACACGAACAGGGCGAAGCCCAGGATTTCGAAGAAGAGCGACAACGGAGCCGACCTCGCTACGGGCAGGGGTGTGACATCAGATACAGCCCTCGCGGCTGGTCACGCCCGAGGTGCGACGCCAGCCTACCTGTCCGTTCCGGAGTGCCTACTGATAGGCGTAGAAGCCCGCCTCGGCGATGCGGCGCCGCTCCTCGGCGCTGACGTCGATGTCCGCGGGTGACAACAGGAAGACCTTGGTGGCGACCTTGTCGAACGAACCCCTCAGCGCGAACGCAAGGCCGGCGGCGAAGTCGACCAGGCGCTTGGCGTCGGCGTTGTCCATCGACACCAGGTCCATGATCACCGGGGTGCCGTCGCGGAACCGCTCGCCGATCGTGCGCGCCTCGCTGTAGTCCTTGGGCCGCAGCGTGGTGATCTTGGACAGCGGGCTGCCCGCCTCGAACAACTCGGCCATCCGGCGGGGGTCCATCGCCAGCGCGCCGCGGGTCGCACCGCGCATCGGCGCGAATCGTGGTGCGGGACGGTCGAATTCGCGGGGTCGCAGCCTCGGCTCGAACCGGTCGTCGTAACCGCCCCGGTAGCCGGCCGGCGCGTCGTCGTACTCGCGGTCGTCGTAGCCCCGGAGGCCCGGGCCGTAGCCCTCCTCGTCGAAGCGGTCGTCGCGGCTACGGCGCGAATATCCACGGGAGGCGCCGCGGTCGTCGTCCTCGTAGTACTCGTCGTCGTAGTCATCCATCGGGGCCATACCGAAGTAGGCCTTGACCTTGTGAAGTGTGCTCATCGCTCGACCCTTCTCATGCCCTGGACTCTGGTGTCTGTGATGAATGTGTGACTGGAGTGACTACTTCTGGTGACGGTAGAGGACGTTGTCCCAATAACGCGGTACCGACACGCACACACGTCGAGCCGTGTTTGACCGCCGCCTCGAGGTCGTCGGACATGCCCGCCGACAACTGCAGACGTTGCTGGTAGGCCGCCTGCACCCGCTGATGTTCGGCCTGCAGACGCGCGAACGCGGCGTCGGGGTCGGCACCGAGGGGCGGCATCGCCATCAGGCCGACGAACTCCAACGCAGGCGCCGCGTGCGCGGCCGCGCACAGTTCGTCGACTTGCTCGGGCCTGTTGACGTCGACGCCGCCCCGGCTCTCGTCGCCATCAAGGCTCACCTGGATGAAGACGCGCAGCGGTTCGGCGCGGCGGCCGTCCTCGAGCGCGTCGGCGGCCGCGCGGTTCAGGGTGGCTGTCAATCGGTGGCTGTCGACGGAGTGCGCCGCATACGCCCAGCCCGCGATGGACCGCGCTTTGTTGCGTTGAATCCGTCCGACCATGTGCCAGCGAATGGCCGCGACATTCGCCATCGAAGCGATTTCTTTGACTTTATTCGACGCTTCCTGTTCGCGTGACTCGCCAAAAGCTTCGCATCCCAAACGGCGCAAAATAATGACATCGGTTGCCGGAAAGAATTTGGTCACCGGTAGTAATTCAATTTCGTCGATATCGCGTCCGGCGGCGCCGGCGGCGGCGGCGATTCGGGCGCGGACGGCGGCCAGCGATTCGGCCAACTCGAGTTCGCGCGGCGTAGGCAAGGCGTCCGTCACTCCATCCACACCAGCGATGCAAGCCGCCCGGTCGGCGCGTCGCGCCGGTGGCTGAACAGGTCGCGGTCCTCGACCGTGCAACGCGGGTCGACGTCGATGGCGGCGACACCCAAAGTGGTTAGTTGCCGGGAGATTCCGGCTCGCAGATCGAGTCCGGGCGTATTCTTCGCGGTCGTCGTGCGGCTGCCGGGCAGGGTGGTCTCCACCTCCGCGGCCATCGCCTCCGGAACCTCGTAGTTGCGGCCGCTGACCGCGGGGCCCAGTAGAGCCGAGATGTCCTCGGCCCGCGCACCCAGCGCGATCATCGTCTCGACCGTGCGCGCCACGACGCCTTTCTGTGCGCCGACCCGTCCGGCGTGCACGGCAGCCACCACTCCTGCCCGCGCGTCGCCCAATAAAACGGGAACGCAATCGGCGGTAACCACCGCCAATGCCAAACGCGGTCGGGTCGTAACCAATGCGTCAGTATTGTCGACCGGCACGTCCGGCGCATGGTCCACCACAGCGACGTGATCGCCGTGCACCTGATTCATCCAGACGATTCCGTGGTCCCCCAATCCGACCGCCGCGCTCAACCGCTTGCGGTTGGCGGCGACGGCAGCCGGGTCGTCGCCCACGTGGTCGCCGAGGTTGAAGGTGTCGAAGGGCGGCGCGGAGAAGCCGCCGGCGCGTGTGGTGGTCACGCGCCGTATCCGAACCGTCACGGTCGCCAGTATGGCTAGTGGCGCATGAACGGTGGCACGTCGACGTCGTCGTCGGCGATGCCGCCGTCGTCTCCGCCGATGCTGACCGTCGCGCCGTTGGTGTGCACCGGCACGCTCGCCGGATCGGCAGGGTCGAACAGCGACGTGGTCACCTTGCCGGCCTTGCCGGGCGTGATGCCCTGCCCCTCGGCGGGACTGACCACCGGTTTGCGCCCTGGGCCGGTGGAGTCGAACCCTGCGGCGATCACGGTCACGCGGACCTCGTCGCCCAGCGAGTCGTCGATGACGGTGCCGAAGATGATGTTGGCATCTGGATGGGCGGCGTCCTGGACGAGCGATGCGGCCTCGTTGATCTCGAACAGACCGAGATCACTGCCGCCGGCTACCGAGAGCAGCACGCCCTGCGCGCCCTCCATCGACGCCTCCAGCAGCGGCGAGTTGATCGCGATCTCGGCGGCCTTGAGCGCGCGGCCGTCGCCGCGGGCCGAACCGATGCCCATGAGCGCGGTGCCCGCCCCGCTCATCACGCCCTTGACGTCGGCGAAGTCGACGTTGATCAGGCCCGGCGTGGTGATCAGGTCGGTGATGCCCTGCACGCCGTTGAGCAGCACTTCGTCGGCGCTGCGGAAGGCGTCCATCAGCGACACCGCGGCGTCGCCCATCTGCAGCAGTCGATCGTTGGGGATGACGATCAGGGTGTCGCAACTCTCCCGCAGCGCCTGAATGCCGTTCTCGGCCTGGTTGCTGCGCCGTTTGCCCTCGAACGAGAACGGCCGCGTCACCACACCGACGGTCAATGCGCCCAGTTTTCGCGCGATCGTTGCCACCACGGGTGCGCCGCCCGTGCCGGTGCCGCCGCCCTCGCCCGCGGTGACGAACACCATGTCGGCGCCGCGCAGAAGCTCCTCGATGTCGTCCTTGGCGTCCTCGGCGGCTTTGCGCCCGACTTCGGGGTCGGCGCCGGCGCCGAGGCCACGGGTGGAGTCGCGACCGACGTCGAGCTTCACGTCGGCGTCGCTCATCAACAACGCCTGCGCGTCGGTGTTGATGGCGATGAACTCCACGCCCTTGAGGCCTTGCTCGATCATCCGGTTGACGGCGTTGACGCCGCCGCCACCGATGCCGACCACCTTGATGACGGCGAGGTAGTTGTGTGGGGGGGTCATTGCGATCCCTTCCTCCCGGGTTGGCTGTCGACACGCCGACCGCTTGGCAAACCCTAAACCTCAACCAGAGGGTTATAGTTATGTCAAGTTGTTTCCGCGCAACCAGAACGGTAGGGCGAGGTCGAGCGGTTGCCATGCAGGCGCGCCGACGTGTCGCAGATTTTTCCCCTCGCGTGTGCGGCTACTTCACCGTCGGCAGGTCCGGGCTCGACACGTCGTAGGTCTGTCCGGGCTGGGTGAGCAGCGCCCCGAGTTTCAATGCCTTCTCTTCGGTGCGATCGGTGGTGCCCCAGATCACCTGTCTGCCGTCGACGAGCTGCAAGGTGATGGCCGCGACCGACGGCGCCGCGATTCGCGCGACCTGGGCGGCGACCTCCGGACGCAGCGACGTCATCACCTGCAGCGCCGCCTTCGTCGGCCCGTCGTTGGGGCCGGGGTGATCGGTGTCGAGATACGGCACCCCCGGCGGCGGCGGACCGATCGCGAAGTCCACGCCGTCGCGGTCGAACAGGTGCGGTCCGTCGGGATAGTCCTTGACCACCACCGGCACTCGCTCCTCGACGGTGATCCGCAGGGTCGACGGATACTGGCGTTGGACGCGCGCGCTGGCGACCCGCCGGATCGTCGCCACCCGTTCGGCGACGTTGTCGGTGTTCACCTGCAGAAGCGGCGTGCCCGGCGCGACAGCCGCGGCGGCGACGACCTCCTCCCGCGTCACCGCGCCCAACCCGGTGACCACGGTGTTGCGCACGGCCATGACCGGCGTGAAGTACAGCAGCAGCCCCAGTCCGACGACGATCACGCTGACCAGCGCGGACCACATCAGCACCTTCAAGCCTCGGACCGTGCCGCGGCCGAGCTTGCGGGTGTTCTCGGCGGGCTTGCCGAGCGCGCGCCGCTTTGCCTCCCTGCGGGCCTGCTCGATCGCGGTGGCGCGGGCCTGCGCGGCGCGGCGCTCTTCCCGCTCGCGGCGTGCCCGCCGCCGCGGCCCCTCGAAATCCGGAGCCGCCGCAGGGGCCGCCGGTGTCTCGGGCGCGTCCGCCTGCTCGGTCGGGCCGCTGTCGGTCGGCTCGGTCATCGCGACCCCGGGGTGCCGCGGTTTGCCTTGACCCGCAGCGCGGCAAGGATTTCGGCGCCGAGAATGGTCACATCACCGGCGCCCATGGTGACCACGACGTCGCCCGACGCGGCGGCCTCGGCCACGCGCGCCGGCACCGCGGACAGGTCCGGCACGTACGTCACGGGCACGCCGACGTGTTCGGCGACGCTGGCGCCGCTGACGCCGGCGATCGGTTGTTCGCGGGCCGCGTACACGTCGAGCACGAACACTTCGTCGGCGCCGTCGAGCGCCTGCCCGAAGTCACGCGCGAAAGTCTGTGTGCGCGAATACAAGTGCGGCTGGAACACCACGATGGACCGGCCGCCGGACTGTTCGGTCACTGTGCGCACCGCGCTCAGCGTGGCCCGAACCTCGGTCGGATGGTGCGCGTAGTCGTCAAAGACGCGGACACCGCCGGCCGTTCCGACCAACTCGAACCGGCGGCGCACCCCTTCGAAGCCGGCCAGCCCGTCGAGCACGGCGTCGACCGGTGCGCCCACCTCGATCGCCGCCAGCACCGCCGCGATCGCGTTGAGCGCCATATGCCGTCCCGGCACCGAAAGGCGCATCACCCGCGGTTGCGGTTCGCCGGCGAGCCGGATGTGGGCCACCGCACCGGTGTCGTGCTGCTCCCAGCTCAGCAGCGTGCCCTGCAGGGGCAGGACCGGGTCGCTGCCGTACCGCAGCACGCGGATACCCAATTCCGCGGTGCGCTCCGCGAGCGCCGCGGCACCCGGGTCGTCGGTGCAGACAACCAGTGCGCCACCGGGTTTGAGGCGTTCGACGAAGTCGTCGAACACCGCGCCGTAGGCCTCGGCGCTGCCGAAGAAGTCGAGATGGTCGGCCTCGATGTTCGTCACCACCGCGACGTCGGGGGTGTACTCCAGCAGTGAGCCGTCGCTTTCGTCGGCCTCGGCGACGAAGCAGTCGCCGCTGCCGTTGTGTGCGTTGGTGCCGGCCTCGCCGAGGTCCCCGCCGACGGCGAAGGACGGGTCGAAACCGCTGTGCTGCAAGGCCACGATGAGCATCGACGTGGTTGTGGTCTTGCCGTGCGTGCCGGTCACCATCAAGGTGGTGTATCCCGCCATCAGCTTGGCCAGCACCACCGGCCGCAGGATCACCGGGATACCGCGCCGCCGCGCCTCGACCAGTTCGGGATTGGTCTTCGGGATCGCGGCGTGGGTGGTGACAACCGCGGTCGGCCCACCGGGCAGCAGGTCCAGCGAGGACGCATCGTGCCCGATCCGGATCGCCGCGCCGCGGGCCCGCAGCGCGGCCACCGCGCGGGACTCCTTGGCGTCGGAGCCCGACACCAGCCCGCCGCGGTCCAGCAGGATGCGAGCGATACCCGACATGCCCGCGCCGCCGATGCCGACCATGTGCACCCGCTGCAGCTCGTCCGGCAGCGACTTCGCTTTCATCGCAGGCTCTTTCGTCTGGGGCCGCGCGCGACCTCGAGAGCGATCTCGGCGACCCGCCTGGCCGCGTCGCGGTGACCGGCCAGCGCGGCGGCCGCGGTCATCGTCTGCATCCGGCCGGGGTCGGTGAGCAGGTTCACGACGGTGTCGGCGACGACGCCCGGCGACAGGTCGGCGTCCTCGACGATCAGCCCGCCGCCGGCTTCGACCACGGGCAGTGCGTTGAGCCGTTGCTCGCCGTTGCCGATCGGCAGCGGCACGTACACCGCGGGCAGCCCGACCGCGGTCAGTTCGGCGACCGTCATCGCGCCGGATCGGCAGATCGCCAGGTCCGCTGCGGCGTACGCCAGATCCATCCGGTCCAGATACGGCACCGCGACATAGGGCGGGTCGCCGTCGGCGGGCTCGCGCAGGACGAGGGTGTTCTTGGGGCCGTGGGCGTGCAATACCGAAATTCCAGCAGCGGCAAGGTCTTTGGCCGCGGCCGACACTGCACCGTTGAGGGACTGGGCACCCTGCGATCCGCCGAACACCAACAGCACGCGGGCATCCGGGGCGAATCCGAAGTGGGCGCGGGCCTCGGCCCGCAATGCCATCCGGTCCAGCGAGGTGATCGCCGCGCGCACCGGCACGCCGACCACCTCGACATCGCCCAACCCGGGGTCGGGCACCGCCGAGAGGATCCGCCGCGCCGATCGGGCCCCGACCCGGTTGGCCCAGCCGGCGCTGGCGTTCGCCTCGTGCACCACCACCGGCACCCGCCGGCGTCGTCGCAGGCTGTGCGAGGCCAGATATGCCGGCACCGCGACATAGCCTCCGAATCCGACGATGACGTCGGCCTGGACCTCGTCGAGCACCGCCCGGGTCTGCCGAACGGCCCGTCGCAGCCGCACGGGCAGGCGGACGAGATCACCGGAGAGTTTGCGCGGCAAAGGCACCGGCTGGATGAGTTCGAGGTGGTAACCGCGTTGAGGCACCAGCCGGGTCTCCAGGCCGCGGGGCGTGCCCAGCGCCGTGATCCGCACAGTCGGGCTGAGCGCGGCCAGGGCGTCGGCCACCGCCATCGCCGGTTCGACGTGCCCCGCGGTGCCGCCGCCCGCGAGTACCACGGAGACCGTGTCGTTCACCCGTAACGCTGACCTTCCAGTGCGCGCCGCCGGCTTCTGTCCGAACGGCCGCCTCCATGATGCCTTGCGGCCCGTACCGGCCCGCCGGCCGTCTGACGTTTGCGACGGTCGCCGGCGGCCTGCTTGCGCGCGGGCTTGGGGGCCTGCTTGGCCGCGGGCTTGGCAGGCCGGGCGCGTTTGCCCTTGCTCGGTTTGCCGGACCGCTCGGCGCCGCGCCTGTTGAGCCGGTCGCGCAGCGCCTCGGTGCGCGACGGCACATAGGGTGCGGGCAGCGGCAACCGCAGCAGGTTGTTGACGCGATCGTCGCGGCCGGCGCGCAGAGCCGCCACCGCCTCGGGTTCGTGCCGCGCCGCGTTCGCCATGATGCCGATCATCAGAAGCGTTGTCGCCGTTGATGTTCCGCCCGCAGAGATCAGCGGCAGCTGCAGCCCGGTGACCGGCAGCAACCCGACCACGTAGCCGACGTTGATGAATACCTGGCCCATGATCCACAACGTCGCGGTGGCGGTCAGCAGGCGCAGGAACGGGTCGGCAGAGCGCCGGGCGATGCGCATACCGGTGTAGGCGAACAGGCCGAACAGACACAACAGCCCCGCCGCGCCGATGAAGCCCAGCTCCTCGCCGATGATGGCGAAGATGAAGTCGTTGTGCGCGTTGGGCAGGTAGTTCCACTTGGCCGCGCCCTGGCCCAGACCGTCCCCGAACACCCCGCCGTTGGCCAGCGCGAACCGTGCCTGACGGGCCTGATACCCCGACCCCTGCGTGTCGGCCGCGGGGTTCAGCCAGGACTGCACCCGCGCCGACCGATAGCCCTCGGCCATGGCGAGTACGGCGGCCGACACCACGACCATGAACAGTGAGGACACGAACACCCGCAGCGGCAGCCCCGCGTACCACAGCAGGCCCAACAGGATGATGCCCAGCGACACGGTTTGTCCGAGGTCGGGCTGCGCGACGATGAGCGCCAGCGCGACGAACGCGGCCGGCACCAGCGGGATCAGCATCTCCTTGAGCGAGGCCTGTTCCATGCGGCGGGCGGCCAGCAGATGCGCGCCCCAGATGGCGAATGCGATCTTGGCCAGCTCCGAGGGCTGCATCGACAGTCCCGCGACCACGAACCAGCCCCGAGAACCGTTGGCCACCGTGCCGATTCCCGGGATCAGCACCAGGATCAGCAGCACGATCGTGATCGCGAAGCCGGAGAAGGCGAGGCTGCGCATCAATTGGATGGGGACGCGCA
Source organism: Mycobacterium sp. IS-1556 (assembly GCF_001499985.1). NCBI lineage: Bacteria > Bacillati > Actinomycetota > Actinomycetes > Mycobacteriales > Mycobacteriaceae > Mycobacterium > Mycobacterium sp. IS-1556. The sequence continues at coordinate 158,469 of NZ_LQIM01000038.1, read as the reverse complement.
GCGCGAGGTAGAACGCGAACAGCCCGACGACCGTCCACAGCACCTGCTTGGCGAACACGACCCAGGGCGAGCCGTCCTGGTCGTAGGAGTACACCCCGGATGCCGACAGCACCATCGTCAGCCCGAGAGTGGTCAGCAGGGCGGCAACCGCGATGATCAGGTGGAACGACGTCATCGGCCGGCCGAGCCACGCCCCGAAACGGGTTCGGGGCCCGGCCGTTTCGGGCACCGGCTCCGCCGGCTTGTCCTCGGCGCCCGCCCTGCGAAGCCGCAGCCGGGTCAGGATCGCGCTCATCGCCCGCTATCCGGACAGGGCGCGCACGGCGTCGGCGAACGCGTCGCCGCGGTGGCTGTAGCCGCTGAACTGGTCGAAGGAGGCGCCGGCGGGGGCCAACAACACGGTGTCGCCCGGGCGGGCGAGGTCCCGGGCCGCGCCGACGACCGCGGCCATGATCTCGCTCCCGGAGGAGGCGCCCGCGAGCGTGATCACATTGGTAACAGGACTAACTTCCGACCCAATTGTCCCTTGCACCCCAAAATCCTCCCCCGTCACAACCTCGATGACGGGGACATCCGGGGCGTGTCGCGATAACGCCTCGGCGATCGACGCCCGGTCCCGACCGATCAGCACCGCTCCGACCAGCCGATTCCCCATGGATGCGAGCAGCTCGTCGACCGATGCGCCCTTGAGCAGGCCGCCGGCGACCCACACCACTCGGGGGTAGGCGGCGATCGAGGCCCGGGCGGCGTGCGGGTTGGTCGCCTTGGAGTCGTCGACATAGGTGACCCCGTCGACCGTCCCGACCACCTGGGCGCGGTGCCTGCCGACCTCAAAGCCGGCCAACGCGTCGGCGATGGCGCCCGGCGCCACGTCGACCGCGCGGGCGAGGGCGGCCGCGGCCAGCGCGTCGAGCACCCCGACCGGTCCGGCCACCGGAATGGACGCCGCTTCGGCGAGCGCGACCCGATCACCGAACGCGTTGTCGACGAGCGTGCCGCCCACCACACCGAGTTCACCGGCGCCCGGTTCGCCGAGGCGGAAGCCGACGCGGGTCGCGGCGGCGGCGGTGTCGAGCAGGCCCGCGGCGACCGGGTCGTCGAGGCCGACCACCGCGACGCGCCCGTCCAGCACGCGGGCCTTGTCGCGTGCGTAAGCCGCCATCGAGCCGTGCCAGTCGAGGTGGTCCTCGGCGACGTTGAGCACCACCCCCGCGTCCGGCCGCAGCGACGGCGCCCAGTGCAGCTGGAAACTGGACAACTCGACCGCGAGCAGGTCGGAAGGCTCGGCCAGCACGTCGAGCACCGGGTTGCCGATGTTGCCGCACAGCACCGCGCGGCGCCCCGCCGCGATCAGCATGGCGTGCAACATCGACGTGGTCGTCGTCTTGCCGTTGGTCCCCGTGACCACCAGCCAGCGCCGCGGCGGTCCGAACCAGCCGGCCCGGTCCAGCCGCCAGGCCAGCTCCACGTCACCCCAGACCGGCACGCCGGCGGCCGCCGCCGCGACCAGAACCGGCGTGGTCGGCGCGAAACCCGGGCTGGTGACGACCAACGCGTAGTCGCCGATGTTCGCCTCAGCCTCGGCGGTCGTGACGACCGTCGCGGGCGTGATCAGCCGCTGCAACGCAAGCGGGTCGTCGTCGCAGATCGTCAGACGAACGCCGGTCGGCTCCAGCACGGCGCTCACCGAGCGGCCGGTGAGCCCGGCGCCGGTGACCAGCACACGGGCACCGGGTACCAGCGGCTCGATCCGGACCATCTCAGGCACCGACGGTGGTCAGCCACTCGCTGTAGAACAGCGCGACACCAAGCCCGCAGGCGATCGCGGTGAGCAGCCAGAACCGGATGATCACCGTGGTCTCCGCCCACCCGACCAGCTCGAAGTGGTGGTGGAACGGCGCCATCCGGAACACCCGGCGGCCGGTGGTGCGAAACGCCATGATCTGCACGACGACCGACACCACCTCGGCGACGAACAGCGCGCCGAGCACGACGGCCAGCATCTCGGTGCGGCTCGCTACCGACAGCCCGGCGATGATGCCGCCCAGCGCCAGCGATCCGGTGTCGCCCATGAAGATCTTGGCCGGCGCGGCGTTCCACCACAGGAAACCGATGCACGCCCCCGCGGTCGCGGCCGCGATGATGGCCAGGTCCAGCGGGTCGCGCACGTTGTAGCAGCCCAGCCCGGGGCTGGTCGCGCAGGCGTTGCGAAACTGCCAGAAGGTGATCAGCACGTAGGCCGCGCACACCATCGCCATCGCGCCCGCGGCGAGGCCGTCCAGACCGTCGGTGAAGTTCACTGCGTTCGACCAGGCGCTGACCACGACGACGCAGAACAGAACGAACAGCGCGGGCGGCAACGTGACGGTGGCGATCTCACGCACATAGGACAGTTCGGCGCTGCCGGGGGTCAACCCGTCGGCGTTGCGGAACTGCAGGGCCAGCACGCCGAACAGCATCGCGGCGGCCAGGATCCCGAGCGTCTTCGCGGTCTTGTTGAGGCCGAGGTTGCGCGAGCGCCGGATCTTGATCAGGTCGTCGACGAAGCCGACGACGCCGAGCGCGGTTGCCAGGAACAGCACCAGCAACCCCGACGCGGACGGGCCCCGGCCGTCCATCACGACGCCCACCAGGTGCGTGCCCAGGTAGCTGGCCCAGATGCCCGCGACGATCGCGACCCCGCCCATCGACGGTGTGCCGCGCTTCTTGTGGTGGGTCGGCGGCCCGTCCTCGCGGATCTCGTGGCCGAAGCCCTGCCGGGTGAACAGCCGGATCAGCAACGGGGTGAGCAGGATCGAGACCGTCAGCGCGATGCCGACGGCGATGAGGATCTGCCTCATGCGTGCGGGTCCCCGGTCTCGGCGGCCCCAAGATCAAGCAAAGCGTCGGCCAACGCGCCCAGCCCGGCCGCGTTGGAGGCCTTCACCAGCACCACGTCTGACGGTTGCAGTTCGGCGCGCAGGAGTGCCAGCGCCTCGTCGGCGTCGGCGACCATGGTGGCCTCAGCCCCCCACGATCCCTCCATCACTGCGCCGTGGTGCATGGCGCTCATAGCCCTCCCGGTTCCGACGACGACAAGTCGTGACACATCTAATCGCACGGCCAGTCGGCCGATGCGGTCATGCTCGGATATCGCGTCGTCGCCGAGTTCGGCCATCTCGCCCAGCACCGCCCAGCTGCGGCGTCGTCCCCCGCCTCCCCTACCCTCCGGGTGTGGGCCCACGCGCGCCATCGACGCCAGCGCCTTGAGGCCCGCGCGCATCGAGTCGGGGTTGGCGTTGTACGCGTCGTTGATGACCGTGACCCCGTCGCTGCGGGTGGTGACCTGCATGCGGTGCTTGGACACCGGCCCGGCGGTGGCGAGCGCGGCCGCGACCTGCTCGAGAGTGGCGCCGCACTCCAACGCGACGGCCGCCGCACACAGGGCGTTGGAGACCTGGTGATCGCCGTGCACGGAAAGCGCGACCTCGACATCTCGGGTCCCGGCGTGCAGGCTGAACCGCGGTCGGGCCAGCTCGTCGAGCGTGACCGCCTCGGCCCAGACGTCGGCGTCCCGACCGCCGGGCTCCCGGGACACCCGGACCACCCGCGCCTCGGTCTGCGCGGCCATCGCGGCCACCGCGCTGTCGTCGACATTGAGCACTACCGCCCCGGACGCCGGAACAGCTTGTGGCAGTTCGGCTTTCGTCGCCGCAATCGCTTCGCGGGAACCAAACTCGCCGAGGTGCGCGGTGCCCACGTTCAACACCACCGCGATGGACGGCGTGGCGATGGCGGCCAGCGCCGCGATGTTGCCGCGGTGGCGAGCCGACATCTCCAGCACCAGGAATTCGGTGGAGCGCGTCGCGCGCAGCACCGTCCAGGGGTGACCGAGTTCGTTGTTGAAGGAGCCCGGTGGCGCGATCACCTCGCCCAGCGGTGCCAGCACCGCGGCCACCAGATCCTTGGTCGAGGTCTTGCCGGACGATCCGGTGATGCCGATGATCGTGAGCCCGCTCTCGACGAGTTCCGCGGCGACCGCGGCCGCCAGCTTCGCCAACGCTGCCAGCACCGCTGCGCCGGAGCCGTCAGAGTCGTGCTCCAGCACGCCTGCGCCACGGTCGGATGTCTCGGGGGTCGGATCGACGACGATCGCGGGCACCCCGACCGGCCGCGCGGCGAGCACTGCGGCGGCGCCGGACGCCACGGCCGCGGCAGCGAAGTCGTGTCCGTCCGAACGGGCCCCGGGCAGCGCGAGAAAGAGGCCGCCGGGCGTGACGGCCCGCGAGTCGAACTCGACGCTGCCCGTGATCCGGGTGGATGAAGCGTCCTCGGCGGAGACGTCGGCGAGCCGGCCGCCGACGATCTCGGCGATCTGGGCGATCGTGAGGTCGATCATGGCCGGTGACCCGCTGCCTCGAGGGCGTCCGCCAGCTCCTGGCGGTCGTCGAATGGGCGGGTCACCCCGGCGCTGGTCTGGCCGGCCTCGTGGCCCTTCCCCGCGATCAACACGACGTCCCCGGCCCGCGCCCACGCCACCGCGTGAGCGATCGCCGCGCGGCGGTCCCCGATCTCGACGACCTTCGTGGACCCGGTCGATGCTCCCGCGACGATCGCCGCGCGGATCGCGGCGGGATCCTCGTCGCGAGGATTGTCGTCGGTGACGACCACCAGGTCGGCCAACTCGGCGGCGACGCGTCCCATCGGCTCCCGCTTACCTTGATCGCGGTTGCCGCCCGCACCGAACACCACCGCCAGCCGGCCTTCGGTCTGCGCCCGCAGTGTCTCCAGCACCGCCTGCAGCGCTCCGGGCTTGTGCGCGTAGTCGACCAGCGCCAGGAAGTCCTGTCCGCGCTCGACGGCTTCCATCCGGCCCGGCACGGTCGCGGTGCGCAATCCGGGCGCGGCCTGTTCGGGCGAGACCCCGACCGCGTCGAGCAGCGCGGCCGCGAGTAGGCAGTTGGCCACGTTGTAGCGACCCGGCAGCCCGATCCGCAGCCCGTGATGCACACCGGCGGGGTCGACCGCGAAGAACTCCTGCGCGTTGCGGTCGACGGTGCGGATGTCGTCGACACGCCAGTCGGCGTCGCGTCCGGTCGCACTGACGGTGACCGGGTCGCGCGCCAGCCTGGCCATCTCGCGGCCTGCGTCGTCGTCCACGCACAGCACGGAAACGTCTGCGCAATTGCGGGATTCGGGATCGAACAGCCGCGCCTTGGCTTCGAAGTAGTCGCGCATCGTCGGGTGGAAGTCGAGGTGGTCGCGCGACAGGTTGGTGAACCCTCCGACCGCGAACCGCACACCGTCGACGCGGCCCAGCGACAGTGCGTGGCTCGACACCTCCATCACGACGGTGTCGACCCCCTGCTCGACCATCACCGCGAGCAACGCTTGCAGATCAGGCGCTTCGGGCGTGGTGAGGGCACTGGCCTGATCGCGTCCGTCGATTCGGACGCCGACGGTGCCGATCAGCCCCGCCACCCGCTCCGCCGACCGCAGCCCGGCCTCCACCAGATATGTGGTGGTGGTCTTGCCGGAAGTCCCCGTGACCCCGATGACACGCAGCCGCTCGGACGGTCGTCCGTACACCGCGGCAGCCAACTCGCCGAGCACCGACCGCGGGGACGGGTGGATGAGGACGGGCACGTCCACCTCGGTTCCCACCAGCACCAGCCCGTCCGGATCGGTCAGGACCGCGGTCGCGCCGCGCGCGACGGCCTCACTCGCATGCCGCCCGCCGTGCGACGACGCGCCGGGCAGCGCCGCGAACAGGTCGCCGGGTTCGACGTCGCCGCTGCGCAACGTGACTCCGGTGATGCTGATCTGCGGCACAGGTCCGCCCCCGGCGGGCACCGCCTGGACCTGCTCGGCCAGTGGCCCGAGCGCCGGACCGGCGGGATGGCTGGGTCGCAGGTTCATGGCCAAGACACCCTACCGACCCGGCACTCTGGGCGCCCGCCGCATGTCGGAGGCCGTCGGCGCCGCCCTCAGGTGGCCTGCAGCGTCAGCCGTGGACCTGGGTCCGGCGAGAGCGGCACGTTCTCGCGCTGCAGCAGCCAGGACGTGATGTTGTGGAACAGCGGCGCTGCCGTCGTTCCAGGCTGGCCGTCGGCGGTGCGCTGCGGGTTGTCCATCATGATGCCGACCACGTAGCGAGGATCGTCGGTGGTGGCGATGCCGGCGAAGGTGATCCAGTAGACGTCGTCGTAGTAGCACCCGCACGCCGGGTTGATCTGCTGTGCCGTGCCGGTTTTCCCGGAGATCTGATACCCCTCGACGCCGGCCTGCCAGCCGGTCCCCTGCTGTTCGCCCGTGGGGTCGCGTTGCACCGTCGCCCGCAGCATCTGCCGCACTGTCTGCGCGGTCTTGGGCGACACCACCCGCACACCCTCGGGCCGCGGTTCGTCGGTGCGGGTGCCGTCGGGAGCGATGGTGGCCTTGACGATGCGGGGCGGGACGCGCACACCGTCGTTGGCGATCGCCTGATACATGCCCGTCATCTGCAGCAGCGTCATCGAAAGGCCCTGTCCGATGGGCAGGTTGGCGAACGTGCTACCCGACCACTGGTCGATCGGCGGGACCAGACCCGCGCTCTCCCCCGGCAGTCCGACCCGAGTGCGCTGCCCGAGACCGAACTTGCGCAGCATCTCGAAGAAGCGCTCGGGACCGAGACGCTGGGCCAGCATCAGCGTGCCCACGTTGGAGGACTTACCGAAGATCCCGGTGGTGGTGTAGGGCATCGTGCCGTGCTCCCACGCGTCGCCGACGGTGACGCCACCCATGTGGATCGACCCCGGCACCTGCAGCACCTCGTCGGGATGCGACAACCCGTACTCGATGACCGAGGCGGCGGTGACGATCTTGTTGACCGAGCCGGGCTCGTACGGAGACGACACCGACGGGTTGCCCAGTTCGCGGTCCTCCTGACGGCCGATGTCCTGACTCGGGTCGAACGTGTTGTCGTTCGCCATCGCCAGCACCTCACCGCTTTTCGCGTCCAGCACGACGGCCGAGACGTTCTTGGCGCCGGACAGGTTCTTGGCCTGCTGCACCTGCTGCTGAACGTAGAACTGGATGTCGTCGTCGATGGTCAGCATCACCGTGGAACCGTCGACCGCGTCGTGGCGGTTGCGGTAACTGCCCGGGATGACGACGCCGTCGGACCCGCGGTCATAGGTGATCGACCCGTCGGTGCCCGCCAGCACGGCGTCGAGCGAGTCCTCGAGGCCGAGCAGGCCGTGTCCGTCCCAGTCGATACCGCCCACGATGTTGGCGGCCAACGAGCCGCCCGGATACTGGCGCAGATCCTGGCGCTCCGAGCCCACCTCGGGGAACTTGGTGGTGATCGCGTCGGCGATCGCCGGGTCGACCGCACGCGCGAGGTAGACGAACGTCTCACTGCTCTTGAGCTTCTTGAGCACGGTGGCGGCGTCGGGCTTGTTGTTCAGCCGCGACGCCACCTCGGCGGCGATCTCACGCAGCCTGCGGTTCGGTTCGGGCGCCTCGGTGGATTTCGCCCTGGCCTCCTCCAACTGCTTGCGGACCTTGACCGGCTGAAAGGTCAGGGCGCGCGCCTCGATCGTGAAGGCGAGCTTGTCGTTGTTGCGGTCGACGATCGAACCGCGCACAGCCTTCTCGACGTCGACGACCTTGAGCTGGCCCGCGGCCTCGGCGCGCAGCCCCTCCGCGCGAGGCACCTGAAGGTTGAAAAGCTGACCGGCCGCGACGATCAGCACCAGGAAGATGACGGCGTTGCCGACCCGGTGCCGGAACACGAAAGACGCACTGCGCAAGCCGGTTCCGGCCATCGGCGCGCGGGTCCGGCGGGATTTTGCCGACCGTTCCTGCGAGACGGCGACGGACTTGCGGCGGGTGTCCGGCGCACCGCCATCGCGGCGCCGGCGCTCGCCGCGGCTCATGCTCCAGCGCCTGCCGGAGCCGGGACGGCGGGGCTGAACTGCTCGGCACCCGGTACCGGGCCCGGCAGCGGCTGCTGGGTGGGAACGTGCGGCGCGCCGAGCGGAGCGGCCTGCATGTGATCGCCGGGTGGGACGATCGGCGCGGTAGGCGGCATCGCGAGGGCGGGGCCCGGCAGCGGCGGCTGCCCCGGAAGCGCGTGCGGTGCCGCCGCGGCCGGCGGCACTGCCGTCGGCGGCTGTCCCGGAAGCACTGCCGTCGGCGGCTGTCCCGGAAGCACCGCCGTCGGCGCCTGTGCGCCCAGCTGCGGTTCCTCGCGGGACGGCATGCGGACGGTCAGCTCACGAGGCTCGACGACACGCGGCGCGGGCGGCCGCGGCGCCGGCGGCGGAGTCTCTTCGGGCAGTGGCGTGTTGAGCGGCGGCGGCGGAACCCCTTCGGCCGGCTTGGGAGTTCCGACCACTACCCAGTTGCCGGCGGGGTCCTGCACCAGGTGAGCGGTGTCGCGGGACGGGATCATCCCGAGCTCGCGGGCGGCTTCGGCCAACGCGGGCGCGGCCTGCGCCTCGAGCACATCACGCTCCAGCGCTTCCTTCTGTTGCAGCAGAGCCTGATTCGTCTCGCGGGCGTTGCCCAGCCGGTAGGACCGCTCCGCCGCGTCGGTGGACAACCACAGTGTGGTCCCGAGGCCGAATCCGAGCGAGCCGATCACGAGCACCACGAACGGCACCCTTGACATCAGAGCACGCGGATTCAGCTCTATCGAGGCCAGCTTGACGATGATGCGCTCGCGCAGCGGCGGCCGAACGACCTTCGGGGCTTTGGCTTTTCGAGCCTTGGCCCGCGCCTTGGCCTGGCTGGCGTTCTTCGGCCGGCCCGGCGCATCGGACGGACGCGGAATGGGATTGGTCTGCGGTCCGGAGCGTAGCGGTCGCTGCTCACGAGTGGGCTTGCGTCGCGCCTGCGCATCCCCCGAGCGACGCTGGGCACCCCGGGTGGGGCGCCGACGCTCGTCGCTGCCGCGCACCGGTGCACCTCGCCTGACCTGCTTGGTCTGCTTGGTCTGCTTGGTCTGCTTAACCTTCACCTGGCGGCCCCCACCTTCTCCAGTGCTCGTAGCCGCACGGGCGCGCTACGCGGGTTTCGTTCGATCTCCTCGGGAGCTGCGCGCTCGGCGCCGCGAGTCAGTGCGACGAACTCCGGGCCGTGACCCGGCAGCTCGACGGGAAGGCCGGGGGGTGTCCTGGACGCCGTGGCGGCCGTGAAGGCCGATTTCACGATGCGGTCCTCCAACGACTGGTAGGCCATCACGACGATGCGGCCTCCCGGGGTGAGCGCGCCCAGCGCCGCGGGCAACGCGGCGCGCAACGAGTCCAACTCGCCGTTGACCGCGATGCGCAGCGCCTGAAACGTGCGCTTCGCCGGGTGGCCGCCGGTGCGCCGCGCGGGCGCCGGAATCGCCTGATAGAGCAGCTCGACCAGCTCGCCGGTGGTACGGAAGGGCTGGCGGGCGCGACGGCGGACCAGCGCAGCGGCGATCCGGCCGGCGAAGCGCTCCTCGCCGAACTCACGCAACAGCCGGGTCAGCGACTTCTGGTCGTAGGTATTGACGACGTCCGCGGCCGTCAGCTCCGCGTCGGGATCCATCCGCATGTCCAGCGGCGCGTCCGCCGCGTAGGAGAACCCGCGCTCGGTGCGGTCCAGCTGCATCGACGACACGCCGAGGTCGAACAGCACACCGTCGGCTTTGCCTGCCCCCCAGGCGGTTTCGCCGAGGGCCGTGGCGATGCCGTCGTAGCGGGTGCGCACCAACGTCACCCGGTACGCGAACCGCGACAACCGCTCCCCCGCGATCCACAGCGCGTCGGGGTCGCGGTCGAGGCCGATCAGTCGCAGCCCGGGCAGTTCGGTCAGGAACCTCTCGGCGTGTCCGCCCGCGCCGAGGGTTGCGTCGACGAGCAGCGCTCCCTCACCGGATGAGCTGTCCCGCGTCAGCGCGGGTTTGAGGAGTTCGACGCAGCGGTCCAGCAGGACCGGGACGTGTCCGTGGTCTCCGCTGCGCCGTTCCATGGCCTTCCCTCCGTTCCACGCCCCTGCATCGGGGTCCCTGTCCGAGAGCGCGGACCTGGCGTTGGGGAAGTACGCCAGGGCCGGTTCGGGCAGAGACCGCGATGCACGGGCCAGATGTCGGCCGCTGTGCCGGTCGACCGCCGGATCAGATGATGTCGTGCAGAGCTTCATCGGTGGCCGCGGAGAAGTTCTCTTCGTGGGTCTGCTGGTACTCCTGCCATGCTGTCGAATCCCAGATCTCCAGGTAATCGACCGATCCGATCACCACGCAGTCCTTCGACAGGTTCGCGTAGCGACGGTGATCGGCCGACAAGGTGATCCGGCCTTGCGCATCCGGGTGCTGTTCATCGGTGGCGGCGGCCAGGTTCCGCAGGAAAGCGCGCGCTTCGGGATTGCTTCGCGATGCTTGCGACGCCCGTCGTGCCAGCTTCTCGAACTCGGCGCGCGGGTACACGGCGAGGCTGTGATCTTGACTCTTGGTGACCATCAACCCTCCTGCCAGCGCGTCGCGGAACTTGGCGGGCAGCGTGAGCCGCCCTTTGTCGTCGAGTTTCGGCGTGTAGGTGCCGAGAAACATCTCGCCGACCTCCCTGCCGCCCGGAGTCCCGGTCGCTCCGGTGTCTGCCACTTTACCCCACAATCCCCCACTCTCCACCATTTAGAGCGGGCAATTCTGTCGGTGGCCCCACTCCGGCCCCAAACGGCAGAAGTAACTAGATCCCTCGCGGCCGGGCGGCCGTCGCGCTGGGCAGGGAAAATCGCTGCTAGACGCCGCGCGGCGCAGTGGTGGGGAACAGTGGGGCGTGATGGCCCGCCCGCCCACGAAAAAAGGGGCAGCCCCTTACGGGCTGCCCCTGCGTCGGCGGGTGACTACTCGTCGAAGCGGCGGCGGAACCGGTCTTCCATACGACTGGCGAACGATCCGCCCGAACCCTTGCTGCGCTTCTGGCGCGGGGCGCCGGGCTCGGGAGCCGAGCGGTCGCGGCCACCGGGTACACGCGGGCCGGTGATCGCATACACGACACCGCCGAACATCACGATGAAGCCGAGGACCGAGAGCACCGGGAAGCCACTGATCTGGGTGGCCGGGAACGCGACACCCGACACCAGCATCGCGAGGCCGATCACGAACAGCGCGGCGCCTTGCAGTCGGCGTCGGGTCGAGGGAGCGCGCAGGGTGCCGCCGCGAACACTCGAAGCGAACTTCGGGTCCTCGGCATAGAGCGCGCTCTCGATCTGGTCGAGCATGCGCTGCTCATGATCGGAGAGTGGCATTCGTCCCTCCCTCGGAAACCCTGGGCCGACTGCCGGCCGTCTCGAAGTCCAAACTCGTCGGCGCCCGCCTTCCGGGCACCTAACAGTCATGATACGAGGTCGATCTGAGCCGTACCACCTAGTTCGACGCCCGATTGTATGACGTGACACCGCCGTTTGGAGAGCGCGGGCGGCTGCGCTCGATAATGGTGTGGACGACACCGCAAGGCACGCGGAGAGGCAGGCACAGTTGGCGACATTTCTGATCGATCTGTCGCCGAGCGATATGCAACGCCGGCTCGGTGACGCGCTCGCTGTCTACGTCGATGCGATGCGCTATCCACGCGGCACCGAGGACCAGCGGGCGTCGATGTGGCTCGAGCACACCCGCAGGCCGGGATGGAAGGCCGTCGCCGCCGTCGAGGGCCTTGACGCCGATCCGTGCAGCGCCGCCATTCTCGGCGTCGCCTACGGCTACTGCGGGGCACCGGATCAGTGGTGGCAACAGCAGGTCGTGGCCGGGCTGCAGCGCGTGGGAGCGGACCGGGCGCAGATCGCAGAGTTGATGACGAGCTACTTCGAACTCACCGAGTTGCACATCCACCCGCGCGCTCAGGGCCGTGGGCTCGGTGAGGCGCTGGCCCGCAGGCTGCTCGCCGGCCGAGAGGAGTCCTACGTGTTGCTGTCGACGCCGGAGATCAACGGCGAGGCGAACCGGGCGTGGCGTTTGTACCGCAGGCTGGGGTTCACCGACGTCATCCGCGGCTACCACTTCGCAGGCGATCCGCGGGCTTTCGCGATCCTGGGCCGGTCACTGCCACTGTGATCCGGCATCTGGCACGATGACCTCGTGCTGGCCCGCCATCGCAGCAACAGAACCCGGTTGCTCGCGCTCGTGATGCTGACTCTCGTCGTGCTGCCGACGGCCGTCGGCTGCGTTCGGGTGCGGGCGTCGATCACGGTGTCCCCCGACGACCGGGTGTCCGGGCAGATCGTCGCCGCGGCCAAACCGCGGAACGCCGACGACAAGGGCCCCCAGCTGCTGAACAACCTGCCGTTCGCCAACAAGGTGGCGGTCTCGGAGTACAGCCGCGACGACTACGTCGGTTCCCAGGCGGTGTTCTCCGACCTCACCTTCGCCGAGCTGCCGCAGTTGGCCAACATGAACCGCGACGCCGCGGGTGTCGACATCTCGCTGCGCCGCGCCGGCGACCTGGTGATCCTCGAGGGGCGCGCCGACCTCACCTCGCTCAACGACCCGGAGGCCGACGTGTCGCTGACGGTGTCCTTTCCCGGCGAGGTCACCTCGACCAACGGCGACCAGGTCTCGACCGAGATCGTCGAATGGAAGTTGCGGCCCGGCGTCGTCAGCACCATGAACGCCCAAGCCCGCTACACGGACCCGAGCGCCCGGTCGTTCACCGGCGCGGCGATCTGGCTGGGCCTGGGCTCGTTCCTGGTGGCCGGCATCATCGGCGCGTTGGCCTACATGAGCCGTGATCAATCGCCGCGGGTGGGCGACGCCCGCGATTAGACAGAGAAAGGGGCGCCCGCTGAGCGTGCATGCCGCGGCACCGTCAGCCGTCGAGTTGGCCGGCGCCGTCACCGACCAGCTGCGCGGTCTACTGCAGGACCGGCGCAGCGAATGCGCATACATGGGCGATGATTACGCCGAACTGACCGCGGCGCTGGAGGAATTCGTGCTGCGCGGCGGCAAGCGGCTGCGGCCCGCCTTTGCGTACTGGGGTTGGCGGTCGGTCGCCGATCGGTCCGAGGACCCGCTCGACCCGGATGTGTTGCGGTTGTGCTCGGCGCTCGAACTGCTGCACGCGTGCGCGCTGGTGCATGACGACGTCATCGACGCGTCGGCCACGCGCCGCGGTCTGCCGACTGTGCACCGGCTGTTCGCCGAGCGGCATCGCGCGCACGGCTGGCACGGCTCGGCCGAGCAGTTCGGCATGTCGGCGGCGATCCTGCTCGGTGACCTTGCGCTGGTGTGGGCCGACGACGTCGTCGCGACGGCCGAGCTGTCCGCCGACGCGGCGCGGCGGGTGCGACGGGTGTGGGCCGCAATCCGCACCGAAGTGCTCGGCGGCCAGTACCTCGACATCGTCGCCGAGGCCAGCGGCGCGCAGTCGGTGGCCTCGGCTCTGACGGTCAACATCTACAAAACCGCGTCGTACACGATCACCCGGCCGCTGCAACTCGGCGTCGCTGCTGCCGCCGACCGCCCGGACGTCCAAGACGCCTTTCACGATCTCGGCACCGACCTCGGCGTGGCGTTCCAGCTGCGCGACGATGTGCTCGGGGTGTTCGGCGACCCCGCGGTCACCGGCAAGCCCTCCGGCGACGACCTGCGGGCGGGCAAGCGCACCGTGCTGCTGGCCGAGGCGGTCGAGCTGGCCGAGAAGACCGACCCGGTGGCCGCCAAGCTACTGCGCACCTCCATCGGCTCTGACCTGTCCGAGGCCCAGGTCACAGAGCTGTGCGGGGTGATCGAATCGGTCGGTGCGCTCGCCGCGGTGGAGAGCCGCATCGAGGAGCTCACCCGCCAGGCGCTCGACACCCTCGACGCCGCCGACATCGACGCGCACGCCAAGGCGGGACTGTCCGAGCTGGCCCGGCTGGCCGCGAATCGAACCGCGTGAGCATGACCGCCCAACCGTCGCCGCGGCAGACGAAAAGCAGTGTGACCCAACACTTCTCACGGCTGACCTCGTTCGCGACGTCGCCGCAGGCCCAACCCGCCCGGCTCGGTTTCGTGGGCGCGGTGCTGATCACCGCCGGCGGTCTGGGCGCGGGCAGTACCCGACTGCACGACCCGCTGCTGGAATCGCTGCACATGTCGTGGCTGCGGTTCGGACACGGCTTGGTGCTGTCGTCGATCCTGCTGTGGGGCGGCGTGGCGCTGATGCTCGCGGCGTGGCTGTGGTTGGGCCGCGAGGTGGTCAACCGCACCGCGACCGAATACACCATGGTGGCGACGACCGCCTTCTGGCTGGCTCCGCTGCTGCTGAGCGTCCCGCTGTTCAGCCGCGACACCTATTCCTACCTCGCGCAGGGCGCACTGCTGCGCGACGGGCTCGACCCGTACGCCGTCGGCCCTGTCGACAACCCGAACTCGTTGCTGGACAACGTCAGCCCGATCTGGACCACCACCACCGCGCCGTACGGCCCGGGCTTCATCCTCATCTCCAAGTTCGTCACGATGCTGGTCGGCGACGACGTGGTCGCGGGCACGATGCTGCTGCGGCTGTGCATGCTTCCCGGCCTGGCACTGCTGATCTGGGCCGCGCCGCGCGTCGCCCGCCATATCGGCGCCGACGGCGCGACCGCACTGTGGATCTGCGTGCTCAACCCGCTGGTGATCATCCATCTGATGGGCGGCGTGCACAACGAGATGCTGATGGTGGGCCTGATGATGGCGGGTATCGCGTTGACGTTCAATGGCCGCCATCTGTGGGGTGTGAGCCTGATCGCGGTCGCGGTCGCGGTGAAAGCGACTGCCGGGCTGGCGCTTCCGTTCATGGTGTGGGTGTGGGCCCGCAATCTGCGTAGCGGGCGCGGCTTCTCATCGGTCAAGGCGTTCGTGGTGGCGACGGTGGCATCGGCGCTGATCTTGTCCGCGGTGTTCGCGGTGCTGTCCTTCGCGGCCGGGGTGGGGCTGGGCTGGCTCACCGCGCTGGCCGGATCGGTGAAGATCATCAATTGGCTGACGCTGCCGACCGCCGCGGCGAACCTCATCAACGTCTTCGGCGGATTGTTCCTGCCGGTGAACTTCTACGCCGTGCTCGACGTCGCCAGGATCATCGGGATCGTGGTCATCGCGGTGTCACTTCCGTTCGTGTGGTGGCGATTTCGGCACACCGACCGGGAGGCGCTGACCGGTATCGCGGTGGTGATGTTGATCGTGGTGCTGTTGGTCCCCGCGGCTCTGCCCTGGTACTACACCTGGCCGCTGGCGGTGGTGGCGGCACTGGCTCAGAGCCGTCGGTCGATCGCGGTGATCGCGGGCCTGTCCACGTGGATCACCGTGATCTGGAAACCCGACGGGGCTCACGGCATGTATTCGTGGGCGCATGTGCTGTTGTCCGTGGCGTGCGCCGCGGTGGCGTGGTATTCGCTGTACAAAGCGCCACCGCGAGCCGTCAATAGGCCATCGCCTGAGCCCGGCGCACCACCTCACGGGCCTGATGCGAGTGAAGAGCGTCAACCGGCCGGGCATTAGCCAACGCGTCGGTGGTGCCGTCGCGCCTGATCGTCAGCGATGCGTCGGGGGTGAACAGCCAGCGCACGATCTCGGTGTCGTGGTAACCGCCGTCGCGCAGCACGACCAGTAGACCGGGCAGCGCCTTGACGACGTGGCCGGTGGCGTCGAAGAAGATCTTCGGGACCACCACCGCGCCGTGTCGGCGCACGCCGATCAGATGGCCGTCGCGCAGTTGCTGATGCACCTTGGTCACCGCCACGCCGAGCATCTCGGCGACGGTGGGCAGGTCGTAGACGTCCTCGGCCGGGTCGAGGACGTCCTCCGCGGCCGGAATACTGCTCACGGCACCGAGTCTAAATCCGGTCGCGCCCGGCCGGAGGCGCGAAATAGACGAGATCGCCCTCCGTAACATGTCTTCGGTGGATGCCTACCCGCACACGGACCCGCTTCTCGGGGACGTGCTCGACGGTCGGTACCGCGTCGACACCTTGATCGCCACCGGGGGCATGTCCGCGGTCTACCGTGGGCTCGACCTACGCCTCGATCGGCCCGTGGCGCTCAAGGTGATGGACGCGCGGTACGCGGGCGACACACAGTTTCTGACGCGGTTTCAGCGTGAGGCACGCGCGGTCGCCCGGTTGACCGATCCCGGCCTGGTCGCCGTGTACGACCAGGGCGGCGGAGGTGTAGGCGGCCATCCTCCCTTCCTGGTGATGGAACTCGTGGAGGGCGGCACGCTTCGCGAACTGCTGCGCGAGCGCGGACCGATGCCCCCGCATGCGGCCGCGGCGGTGCTGGCGCCGGTCCTCGGCGGACTCGCGGCGGCGCACCGGGCGGGCCTGGTGCACCGCGACGTCAAGCCCGAGAACGTGCTGATCTCCGACGGTGGCGACGTCAAGATCGCCGACTTCGGGCTGGTGCGCGCGGTTGCCGAGGCGAAGATCACCTCCACCAGCGTCATCCTGGGCACCGCGGCGTATCTGTCGCCGGAACAGGTCAGCACCGGTGACGCCGACCCACGCAGCGACGTCTACGCGGTCGGGATCTTGACCTACGAACTGCTGACCGGCCATACCCCGTTCGCCGGCGACACCGCGCTCGCGGTGGCCTATCAGCGGATGGACAACGACGTGCCCGCCCCGAGCTCGACGATCGCCGGCGTCCCCGCACAATTCGACGACCTGGTGGCTCGGGCCACCGCCCGCGACCCCGCCCACCGCTACGCCGACGCTGATGAGATGGCCGAACACCTGGAAGCGATCGTCGACGCACTCGGGTTGCCGCCGTTCCGGGTGCCGGCTCCCCGCAATTCCGCCCAGCATGCGTCCGCGGCCCTGGAGACCGCCACGGCGCAGACGGCGATTCCACCGGCGCCGCGCCAGCAGACCCGAACGCTACCGCGCGACGACTGGCCGGCCCCCGAACCCGAATTCCAACCGGTGTCGGCGCAGTTCGCTGGCATCGACCTCGACGAGTTCTATTGGGCCCGGCAGCGCGCTCGGCGCACGCTGCTGTTCTGGGTCGTCGCCGTATTGACGCTGACGGCGCTGATCGCGGCGGCGGCGTGGACCGCGGGCAGCAACCTGCCCAACCTCTTCTAGCCGCGATCTAGTCGCGCAGCATCTCCGCAACCAGGAACGCGAGTTCCAGGCTCTGCTGGGTGTTCAACCGCGGGTCACAGGCGGTTTCGTAGCGCCCGGCGAGGTCGGAATCCGAGATGTCCTGCGCTCCGCCGAGACATTCGGTGACGTTCTCACCGGTGATCTCGACGTGGATGCCGCCGGGGTGGGTGCCCAACGCCCGGTGCACCTCGAAGTAGCCCTGCACCTCGTCGACGATCCGATCGAAGTGGCGGGTCTTGTAGCCGGTGGAGGACTCGTGGGTGTTGCCGTGCATCGGGTCGCACTGCCAGATCACCTGATGGCCGGTGGCCTGCACCTTTTCGATGATCGGCGGCAGCAGATCGCGCACCTTGTTGTTGCCCATGCGGGTCACCAGCGTCAGCCGGCCCGGCACGTTGTTCGGGTCCAGCCGCTCGACGTACTCGACCGCGAGTTCCGGTGTCATGGTCGGGCCGAGCTTGACGCCGATCGGGTTCGCGATCACCTCGGCGAACGCGATGTGGGCGCCGTCGAGTTGGCGGGTGCGCTCGCCGATCCACACGTAGTGCGCGGACAGGTCGTAGAGCTTCGAGCCCTGCTCCGTCTCGGACAGGCGCAGCATCGCGCGCTCGTAGTCGAGCACCAGCGCCTCATGGCTGGCGTAGATCTCGGCGGTCTCCAGGTTTCGGTTGTCGACACCGCAGGCGCTCATGAACGTCAGCGCGCGGTCGATTTCACCGGCCAGCGCCTCGTAGCGGGCGCCCGCGGGTGAGGTGCGGACGAACTCGCGGTTCCAGTCGTGCACCTGATGCAGCGACGCGAGACCGGACCCGGTCAGCGCTCGGACCAGGTTCATCGCGGCGCTCGCGTTGGCGTAGGCCCGCACCAGCCGCGACGGGTCGTGCTCACGAGCCGCGGCCTCGGGCGCGAAGCCGTTGACCATGTCGCCGCGGTAGGACCGCAGCCCGAGAGCGTCGATGTCGCCCGAGCGCGGTTTGGCGTACTGGCCCGCGATACGCGCAACCTTGACGACCGGCACGCTGGCGCCGTAGGTCAACACCACCGCCATCTGCAGCAACGCTCGGATGTTGGCCCGGATGTGGGGTTCGGTGTTGTTGACGAACGTCTCGGCGCAGTCGCCGCCCTGCAGCAGGAACGCCTTGCCGCACGCCACGTCGGCCAGCAGACCCTTGAGCCGCTCGACCTCGGCGGGCACGGTCACCGGCGGGACACTCTCCAGCACGGTGCGCATGTTCTTGGCCGCATCGGCGTCCCAGCTCGGCTGCTGAACCGCGGGCTTGGCGAGCGCGGCGTCGAGCCGTTGCCGCAGTTCATCGGGCAGTGGCGGCAACGGTGGCAACTGGTCGATGGGTACGTCGACGGTCCAGTTCACCCGTTCATGGTAGCGGCCCGCGACATCTGCTTTCTCACCGTTGGGCGGACCCTTCGCCGGTGGTCATCAGCTGAAACCGCCGCAGATTGTGGCGAGCGTCGACCAGCGCATCGTGGGAATCCCGCGGCCGCGGCGGCATCCGCGGCGAACCGCGCTCTTCCCAGTACTGGCGCAACTCCCGGGTGAAACGCGGGATCGCCGGCGGAAGGTCGGTCATCGGGCCCCACAGCTGACACAGCACGACGTGGTCGTAGGCGCCCACCCAGGCCCACAACTCGATCGGCTCGTCACCGTCGACGCCGAAGAAGTCCTCCAGCTCCGAGCGGATCTGGCGCCGCGAACGCCACAGCTGCGAGGCCGGCGGCGGAAGCTTGGGCAGCACGTGCTTGCGCACCCAGCTGCCCGCCCGCTCGGGGTTGAATTCGGTTGACACTGCGTAATATTCGCGGCCGTCCTCTGCGGCCACGCCGATCGATATCAATTCGATCGTGCGACCGTTGTCGATGAACTCGGTGTCGTAGAAGTAGCGCACTAAGCGGGTTCCTTTTCGGTTTCCGCCGCGACCGACCGGTCCTTCGGCGCCGGAGCGGCGCGGATTTCGCGGTCGAGTTGCTCGTCGACCTCCGCGTCGTCCGGGAACTTGGGCATGCCGGCGACGGCGTCCTGCAACCACAGCTTGGCCTGCACGACGGGCCGCCGCAGCCACCGCTCCCGTTCCAGCGCCCGGTGCATCTTGCGGGGCCGGTTGGTATAGCGCCAGCGCGCCCACGGCGCATGCGGGCGGGACAACCGGATCGCGCCGACCACGAGCAGCGGTGTGAGGAACATCCCGATCAGCCCGGTCCACACCTTGCCCTTGAGCAGCACGACGACGGCAAGCAGCAGGGTCAGTACCGCCGCCGCGATCACGCCCGCCCGCGCGAGCAGATTGTGGTCGTTGCGCCAGATGTCGATGTCGAAGAACGACAGCGGGTTGAAACCGAGGATCAGCAGGCCGGCGACGGCGACCGCGGCGAACACCGCATCGACCGAGGTCCGGCCGTCCTCGGCCCAGTACACGTCCTCCAGATGCAGGATCAACGCGAACTCGTCGAGGACCAGCGCCGCACCGATTCCGAAAAAGATTGCCGCCGCCGTGAATTCGGGTACTCCCCCGTCAACCGCCAACGTCACCATCGTCACACCGGAGACCATGACCAGGACCACACCGATCACCACGTGGTGGATATGCAGCCCACTGCCCTGTGCCGCCGAAACAGAGATGTTGCGCGGCTGCCACCACTTGCGTGGCGCAGTGCTGTTCTGGTGGCTGCGGATGTACCGCACGATCGTGCGGGTCACGAAGAACGTCAGGATGAACGCGACCAGGCAGAACACGAGCGGCACCCGCGCCGGGGGGACGGCGAAGTCGAGGTGGATGTCCGCGAGCACTCAGAAAACCTACGCCGCCCACTGCGGACGCGAGGAGCGCAATGACCTGCGCGTGTCGTGGCCGGGATACCGGCCGACCTGCCGGTGCACCCCGATAGTCTGGTCGATGACATGAGTATGTGGCGGTCGCCCGGCGGGGCTGGTTGGGGGCCAACGCTCGCCTGGCGGCTGTTCCAGTTGCTCACCGTGGCCGCGTTGGCCTGGGCGGGTTGGCGGTTGCTCGGCGCGGTCCCCTACCGCATCGACGTCGACGTCTACCGGATGGGCGGACAAGCCTGGCTGGACGGTCGACCGCTCTACGCCGACGGTGCGATGTTCCACACCCGAGGCGGGCTGGACCTGCCGTTCACCTATCCGCCGCTGGCCGCCGTGGCCTTCTCCCCGTTCGCGTTGTTGTCGTTGGAGGCGGCCAGCGCCGCGATCACCGTGACCACGCTGGTGTTGCTGATCGTCGCGGTGACGATCGTGCTTCACCGGTGCGACGTCTGGCCCGAGACCACGGTGACCGGCGAACCCGCGTGGCTGCGGCAAGCGTGGCTGGCCGCGGCCGTCGTCGCACCGGCGGTCGTCTACTT
The DNA here is from genome assembly GCF_001499985.1 of Mycobacterium sp. IS-1556. NCBI lineage: Bacteria > Bacillati > Actinomycetota > Actinomycetes > Mycobacteriales > Mycobacteriaceae > Mycobacterium > Mycobacterium sp. IS-1556. The sequence continues at coordinate 138,039 of NZ_LQIM01000038.1, read as the reverse complement.
GGAGCCCATCCGGTCGAACTTCGACTTCGGGCAGATCAACGTGGTGTTGATGACGCTGGTGATCGCCGATTGCGTGCCGCGCCGGACACCGTGGCCGCGGGGCATGCTGCTCGGGCTGGCGATCGCGCTGAAACTCACCCCGGCGGTCTTCCTGCTCTACTTCCTGCTGCGCCGCGACACCCGCGCATTGCTCGTCACCGCGGCGTCCGCCGTCGTCGCCACACTGGTCGGGGTCGCGTTCGCCTGGCGCGACTCGCTCGAGTACTGGACCGAGACGGTGCGCAACACCGATCGCATCGGCACCGCGACGCTGAACACCAACCAGAACATCGCGGGCGCGCTGGCCCGGCTCGGGCTGGGCGAAGGACCACGGTTCGTGCTGTGGGTAATAGCCTGTTTCGCCGTGCTGGGGCTGACCGTGTGGGCGGTGCGACGTGTGCTCAAGGCCGATCAGCCCGTCCTCGCCCTGATCTGCGTGGCCATGTTCGGGCTCGTGGTGTCACCGGTGTCGTGGTCTCATCACTGGGTGTGGGCGCTGCCCGCGCTGGTGGTCACGGCATTGGTGGCGTACCGAAGACGGCACGCGGCGCTGGCCGTGGTCGCGGTCGCCGGTTTGGCGTTGATGGTGTGGACGCCGATCACGCTGATGCCCGAACACAAGGAGACCGCGGCGTCGCTGTGGCGGCAATTGGCCGGCGGCTCGTACGTGTGGTGGGCGATCGCGGTGATCCTGGTGGCCGGCACGGTGGCGGGCGCGATCAAGCCGGCGCAGCGCAGCAGGCCGGTCGTCGACGCCGCGCCGGTGCCCGCGGTCAACTAACCGGCGGCTACTTCCGGCATGCGGGCCGACGGCTTCATCGCGTCGTCGGCCCTGCCCTCCTTGATGTCGGCGGCGTAGAGGTCGACGTACTCCTGACCGGACAACCGCATCAACTCGTACATCACCTCGTCGATGACCGCGCGCTCGATGAAGCGGTTGCCCGCCAGCCCTTCGAAGCGGCTGAAGTCCATCGGCTTGCCGAACTTGACCTGTACCCGACCGAAGCGCCACATCTTGCTGCCCGGCGGGTTGACGACGTCGGTTCCGATCATCGCGACCGGAATCACCGGCACGCCGGTCTGCAGCGCCAGCCTGGCCAGGCCGGTCTTGCCCTTGTAGAGCCGTCCGTCGGGCGACCGGGTGCCTTCGGGATACATCCCGAGCAGCTTGCCCTCGTCGAGGATGCGCTCGGCCGTGTTCAAGGCGCTCTGCGCGCTGTCGGCGTCGGTGCGGTCGATCGGCACCTGACCGGCGACGGTGTAGAACCAGCGGGTGAACCAGCCCTTGATGCCGGTGCCGGTGAAGTACTCGGCCTTGGCCAGGAACGTGATCCTGCGGCTGACCACCAACGGCAGATAGAAGCTGTCGGCGACCGCGAGGTGGTTACTGGCCAGGATCGCCGCACCGGAGTGCGGAAGGTGTTCGAGCCCTTCGACTTTGGGCCTACCCAGCAATGACAGCAGTGGACCCATGAAGATGTACTTGAACAGCCAATACCACATGGGCCCTCCCGGTGAGCGAACACCGGCCGGTGTTCTGCGACAACTTTACCCACGCACTGTGGATGCGACCACAGGAGCAACACTTACTCCTCGACTGTGACGGGGATGTGTTGATAGCGGCCCGGTGCGGGCGGCGGCTCGGGCCCGTCCGGGCCGGGGTCGGTCGGTGGTGCCGGCGGGCCGTCCGGCGGTTCGCCCGACCCCGTCTGCCGCTCGGCCTGATCGAGAACCGCCCGGACCACGGCCAGCAACGCGACGCTGTGCTCCGCGATGACCGTGAGCAGCGGATGCTGTTCGCCCGCCACCAGGGCCGCAAGCGCACAGACGGGGCACCACACCTGCTGGCACTTGCCCGCGCCGCTGCCCATCGCCCGCGCGGCGGCGAGCCGCACCGCAGGGTCGAGCTTGTCCAGGATCGTCTGCGCGAGCTGGCGCAGCTCCGGCCCGAGATCGGCGTGTGGGCCAGTCACTTCGGCCACACCTCCGGATTCGGACGGAACCGCACGGTCAACTCACACCCTCGCAATTGCGCGTCCACCACGATGCACCTACGCAGAACGGACGCTAGACGGACCCGGCGCCGCAAGCCGCCGGCGCCGATGATCAAGTCGTCGTCGACCCTGCCAAGCGAAAGCGCCGAAGAGTCGACCTGCGGTAACTCTAGCCGCAATCGGTACACCGCTTCGAGGCCAGAGCCGGACTCGCGGTCGACGATCGGACGCAGCGGCCCCGGCGGCGCCGACCCGTCGCGACGACGCGCGCTGTCCAGCAGCTCGCCGAGCGCCTTGGCGCCGATGGGTTCGCCGGCCATATGGGGCACCAGCACCAGCCGAACGTCGCCGATCGTGGCGTCGAGCTCCTCGAGGACGGTCCGCTGCTCCGAGATCCGCTCGGTGTACCAGTCGAACGCGGGGTGGTCGGGCAGGTTGCGGTACTCATACGAATCGTCTTGCACGAGGATCTGATTGACGATCAACTCCGCAACCTGAACACCCATCAGCGACAGCGACCCCAGCGTCCGCGCCGCCTCCGCCGCCACCACCCGCTCGGCCGTCATCACCAGATGCGCACCGACCTTGGACTCGTCGGTCAGCAACGTGCTCAGCCGCTCGGTGCCGGCGCCCACCCGCTCGAACAAGGCGACGACGGCAGCGGTGTGCGGGTCGTCGGCTCCGGTGGACAGCCGCCGGTGCCGCGGCCACGCCCGCTCCAGATACATGCCGAACGTCGCGGGCAGGGTGAGCATGCGCAGCGCGTCGGCGGTCGATGCACAGTCCACCACGACGCGGTCCCACCGTCCCGAGTCCGCCAGCTCACCGACCTCGTGTAGCCCGAGCACCTCCTGCACCCCCGGCAGTGCCGAAAGCTCTTCCGGGGCAACGTTTCCCAACTCCGACTCGGAGAATCTGCCGGACAGTAAACCGGCGATCTCGCGCCACCGCGACTCGAGCAGCGCCAGCGTGTCCAGCGCGAGCGCGTCGAGGAATCCGCCACCGGGGACGGCTCCCCCGGTTTCCAGGTCGGCGAACACCCGGGTCGGCTCGCCCGATCCGGTCGGCGTCACCGTCGTGCCGAGCACGTCGCCGATGGAATGCGCCTGGTCGGTCGAGACGATCAGTACCCGCAGGCCCGCCCGTGCGTCGCGCACGGCGGTGGCGGTCGCCAACGTCGACTTGCCTACTCCGCCCTTACCGACGAACAGGCTGATTCTGGCGGCAGGCATGTCGGCGGCATTGGCGCTCACTCAGCCTCGACTCGTTTCTTGAGGTCCTTGAGCGCGGTGTCGGTGAGGCGCCGTTCGGCTTTACGCTTCAACAGCCCGATCATCGGAATGACCAGATCCACCGACAGTTCATAGGTGACGTCGGTTCCAGATCCCTTGGGAGACAGTCGGTATGTTCCTTCCAGGGACCTCAGCAGTGAGCTGGACACCAGGCTCCACTTCACGGACTTGCGGTCCGCTGGCCAGTCGTACGCCAGCACCATCGTGTCCTTGAGTACCGCGGCGTCCAGCACCAACCGGGCGGTCTTCGGGTAACCCTCGGCGTCGGCCTCGAGGACCTCTGTCTCCTTGTACTCGGCCACCCAGTCCGGATAAGACCCGATGTCTGCGATGACGTCCATGACCGTCGAAGGGTCGGCATCGATGTGAATGGTCTGCGCCGTCTTGTCCGCCACGGTGAAAATCTACCCTCCCCTGCCGGCGACGGTGCCACGCTGCATCACGCCAACGGCGAGACACCCACCGGGCGTGTGGCCTCCAGCCGTTGCTTGACCTCGAACGCCATGTTCTTACCCGCGACCCGCCGCCGGTGGTTCATCTTGGCCAGATTCATCTTGGCCAACTGCCACGCCGCCACCCCAGACGGCTCGGCGTGCAGGAAGTAGTGCAGGACGACGCCGTCGAGCACCGGTTCCAGCCAGATCTCCATCGTCCCGGTCAACGCGCCGGTGACGGTCCAGCGGTGGCCCTTCTCGCCGCGGTCCTCCACCACTGTCAACCGCAGGTCGGGCCACCAGCGACGCCAGCTCGCGGGATCCGCGACGTACCGGCCGACCTCGACGGGGTCGGCCGCGACGAAGGTGTCGTCCGCGATCTGGATGCTGTACATGGCCTACCAGCTTCACATATGGCCCTGACCCGGCCGATCGCGGCCGACTAGGCTGAGTCCAGCAGACCAGCCGGATCGGGAGGCCAAGACAGTGCGTGAGTTCAGTGTGCCCGCGACCTTCACGGTGGGCGAGCACGACAACGTCGTCAGCTCCGTGTTCGACCACGAGCGCGACGATCCCGACCATGTCATCTTCCAGCGTCTCGTCGACGGCACATGGATCGACATCACCTGCAAGCAGGCCGCCGATCAGATCCGGGCCACCGCACTCGGTTTGATCGCCAAGGGCGTGGCCCCGGGCGACCGCGTCGCGCTACTGTCCGCGACCCGCTACGAGTGGCCCATCCTGGACCTTGCGATCCTGGCCGCGGGTGCGCTCACCGTGCCGATCTACGAGACCAATTCGCCCGAACAGGTGAAGTTCGTGCTCTCGGACTCCGAAGCGGTGTTGATCATCGCCGAGACCGACGCGCACGCCGACAGGATCGAGCACCTCGAGAAGGAACTGCCTGCGCTGCGGGAGGTACTGCGCATCGAGGGCTCGGGCACGCCGGCGCTCGACGAGCTCGCCGAGGCGGGAAAGTCGGTCGACGCCAAGGCACTCGACGAACGGCTGGCCGCGCTGAAGGCCGCCGATCCCGCGACGCTGATCTACACCTCCGGCACCACCGGCCAGCCCAAGGGCTGTCAGCTGACCCATTCCAACCTCGTCTACGAGATCCGTGGCGCCAAGGACTGCTTCCCGACGCTGCTGGACAAGGGCGAGAAGATGCTGGTCTTCCTGCCGCTCGCGCACGTATTGGCCCGGGCGATCACGCTCGCGGCGTTCACGTACAAGGTCACGCTCGGCTTCACCAGCGACATCAAGAACCTCGTGCCCACGTTCGCGGTATTCAAGCCGACACTGGTGGTCTCGGTGCCCCGGGTGTTCGAGAAGGTGTACAACACCGCCGAGCAGAACGCCCGCAACGACGGCAAGGGCCGAATCTTCGAGATCGCCGCCAACACCGCGATCGAATACAGCAAGGCGCAGGACAGGGCTCGCGGACGCGAGGAGCGGAAAGGCAAGGGACCCGGGCTGCTGCTGCGGGCCAAGCACGCGCTGTTCGACCGCCTCGTCTACGGCAAGCTGCGCGCCGCGCTCGGCGGAGACTGCCGCGGCGCTATCTCCGGTGGCGCTCCGCTGGGCGCCCGGCTGGGCCACTTCTACCGCGGTGTCGGGCTGGCCATCTACGAGGGCTACGGCCTCACCGAGACCAGCGCGGCGATCACGGTGAACCGGATCGACGACGTCAAGGTCGGATCGGTCGGAAAGCTGTTGCCCGGCAACAGTATGCGCATCAACGACGACGACGAGCTGTTGGTCAAGGGCGGCGTGGTGTTCACCGGGTACTGGCACAACGACGAAGAGACCGAGGCCGTATTCTCCGACGGCTGGTTCCACACCGGCGACCTCGGCGCGATCGACGACGACGGCTTCTTGACCATCATTGGCCGCAAGAAGGAGATCATCGTCACCGCGGGCGGTAAGAACGTCGCACCGGCGATCCTGGAGGACCGGTTGCGCGCGCACCCGCTGATCAGCCAGGCGATGGCGGTCGGCGACGCGAAGCCGTTCATCGGCGCGTTGATCACGATCGACCCCGAGGCGATCGAGGGATGGAAGGAACGCAACAGCAAGAGCGCGGACGCATCGGTCGGCGACCTGGCGACCGACCCCGACCTGCTCGCCGAGATCGACCTGGCGGTCAAGGAGGCAAACCAGGCGGTGTCGAAAGCCGAGGCGATCCGCAAGTTCCGCATCCTGCCCGTGGACTTCACCGAGGACACCGGTGAGTTGACCCCGACGATGAAGGTCAAGCGCAAAGTGGTGGCGCAGAAGTTCGCCACCGACATCGAGGCGCTCTACGAGGGGTAGAGCAGGCTCGACAACCGCTGCGCCTGGGTGTGCCACTGCCAGTTGTCGACCACCCAGCGCCTGCCCGCCGCTCCCATTTGCGCTGCCCGCTGGGGATCGGCCAGCAGATCGCTGACCGCCGCCGCGATCGCCCCCACGTCCCAGCCGTCGACCACCACGCCCGTTTCCCCGTCGAGCACCGTCTCCGGCGCGCCCCCCGAGCGGCCCGCCACGACCGGCACGCCCGAGGCGGACGCCTCGAGATAGACGATGCCGAGCCCCTCGACGTCCAGTCCGGCGCCGCGGGTGCGGCACGGCATTGCGAACACGTCGGCCATTGCGTGGTGGGCGGGCAACTCTTCGCCGGGGACGGCGTCGGTGAAGACCACGTGTTCGGCGACCCCGAAACTGTGCGCCAGCCTGTGCAGGGACGAGCGGTACGGCCCACCGCCGACGATCACCAACGCAGCGCCGTGCACGCGTTGCCGGATCGCGGGCATCGCCCGGATCAACATGTCCTGGCCCTTGCGGGGCACCAACCGCGACAGGCAGACGACGACCGGCCGGTTTCCGAGCCGGTAGCGGGCGCGCAGTTCGGCGCGCGCCACCTCGTCGGGGGCGAACCGGTCGGTGTCGACTCCGGGCGGCAGGTGCTCGAGCGCGGCCCGCGGCCCGAACGCCGACGCGAATCGGCGCCGGGTGTACTGGCTGACGTAGGTGATCGCATAGGTGCCGGATCCGATGCGGCGCAATGCCGTTCGGGCGAGCGGAAGCATCGACCAGCCGACCTCGTGGCCGTGGGTGCTCGCGATCACCCGACGCGCGCCTGCGTCGCGGGCCAGCGGCGCCATCAGCGCCAGCGGAGCCGCCGCACCGAACCACACCGTCTCGGCGGCGTGCTCCTCGACCAGCCGCCGCATGCGGCTGATCACCCCCGGCTCGGGAAGCATCAGGGTGCCCGGATGGCGCACCACGTCGTAGCCGGCGGCCGCGGCCTCGGCATCGAACGCGTCGGAGTCCTTCCACTTCGGCGCGTACACCGTCAGCTTGTGCTGACCCGCCGCGACCAGGTGGTCGACCAGCTCCTGCAGATAGGACTGGATGCCGCCGCGGCGCGGCGGAAAGTCGTTGGTGACCAAGAGGATCCGGCTCACGTCAGCTCGCCCACTGCCGCCACTGCGCCAGCAGCGATGACTGGTCGACGCCGAGGGTGTCCCGCACCGCCGTCGCGACATCGGGGTGGGCAGGCCCGCACGCCTGCTCATACAGCTCGCGCAACGGACCCGGACCGTACCGATCGGCGACGAACCGGGTGAACCACCAGGCCCGGTCGTAGGCCAGCGAGCGGTCGGGCCCGGCCAGCTCGGCGTCAGTGGGCAGCCTCACCGCCGACGCGTCGGGCCGCGGCGCCGCCGGCCGGGCGACGTAGTCGGCCACCCCTTCGGTGAGCCAGCGCGGCGCGTCGGACGCGGTCCTGGCGCGGGCCGCGTAGTGAAACAGTTCGTGGCGCAGCACGATTCGCAGCGCGGCGTCGCTCATGTCGGCGGCGCCGGGGGCGAACATGATCCGCTCGGCCGTCGCGGTCGCCGCGGTGTGTACATCACCGCCGCCGACCGCCGCGAACTGAGCATCGGTGCCCGCGGCGACGATCACCACCTCGTGTGGCCACTCCGGGCCCCAGAACGCGGTGACCGCATCCGCCGCGCCGCGCATCTCGGCGGCGATGCGCGTCAGCAGCTTCTCAGCGCGCGCCCCGCCGAGGCCGATCAACCGGACCGTACGGCCGTCGCTGAGCGTCTGGACACGCGATACGGCGGTCGGCGTGGTCCCCGAAGCGGACGCAACCGGGGCGGCGGAGGCAGCCGGGGTGGCCACTGTCGGCGTGGGTGCGACATCGGCGCGGCCGATCAGGAGCAGCGCACAGATGAGCTCGGCGACGAGGAGCGCGGCGAGTCTGGACCTGCTCCTGGGATGCGCGGCCCTCCGGCGGTCAGTAGCGGCGGACGTTGTAGATCGGCGCATTGTCCACCGGAGCGACTCGCACCGGCGTGCCGTAGGTCGAGGCGTGCACCATCATTCCGTCACCAATGTAGATGCCGACATGCGACGCATCGGAGTAGTAGGTCACCAGGTCACCGGGCTGCATCTGGTCCCTCGACACCGCCTGCCCGCCGCTGGCCAGCGCCTGGCTGGAGTGCGGCAGCGAGATGCCGGCCTGCTGGAACGACCACATCACGAGCCCGGAGCAGTCGAATGCGTTCGGACCGGACCCACCCCACGAGTACGGCGAGCCGATGCGGCTCAGCGCGGCCTGGATCACGGTCGCGGAGTGCCCGCCCACCGGCGGGGCCATGTCGCCAGGCGGGATGGCCCCGGGAGCCGGCGCCGCGGCGATGACCGCGGGATCGGAACCCGGCGGCGGGGGTCCGGGCGGGGGCACCGGAGGCGCGGGCGGCATTGCGGCCAGCGCCTCGCGCTGACGCGGCGTCAGGGCCTCGTACTGCGACTTGACCACGGCGATCTGGACCTGCAGGCGGCTCTGCTTCGATTGCAGCTCCGCACGCACGGCCGCGGCCTGTTCGGCTGCCGTCTTCGCCTCGGCGGCCGATTTCGCGGACGCCTCCTCGGCCAGGGCCGCCTTTCTGCCGATGTCGCGGTAGCTCTTCATCTGTGCCGACATCTCGGCGGCCATCACGCGTTGCACCGACAACTGGTCGATGAGACCCTGCGGCGAGCCGGCGGTCAGTATCGCGTCCAGTCCGTCGGTCCTACCCCCCATGTACTGCGCCGCAGCAACTTTGTCGACGGCCGCCTGGAAGGTTGCCAGCTGGTCTCTCGCCTTGTTTGCGGCCGCGACGTCGGCGGCATGCTTGGCCTCCGCGCTCTGCTGGATGGCCAGCTTGTTGTTGAGATCGAGCTGCGCCGAATGCATCGCCTCGGTGGTCTGCTCGGCCTGCCGCGAGAGCTCGTTGAGCTTCGCCAGCGCATCGTCGGCGGGATCAGCCTGCACACTGCCGGTGAAGATGCCTGCGAGGACGGTGATACCGACTATCGCGCTGACGAAGGGACGTCGAAACCCGCGTGTGGTCAAGCGCGTACGGTCGAGCCTCAAGATTTGCGCCCTTCAACTTCCGTGACGAAGCCGCGTCGAAAACGCTATTAGGTCTCAGACAGGTTACGAAACGGCATCGGGGTTGTCCAACAGAAGACGCAAATTTAACAGTCGCCCTGCATTTCGATTCCGCGCCGGTCCCACCGCGTGTCGTCAGGCGACACCGGAACTTCCGTCCCGGTGAATCGGGACCAGCCGCAGCCGCGGCGCCAAACCCACGTCGGCAAGCACCTCCAGCGCTCGGCGCTCGTCGTCGAACAAGGTGTCGGGTACGCCCAGCAAGACACTCACGACGCAGTCCTGACAGCCTGGTCCGCGGACCGCACAGTCGTCGCAGTCGATTTTCACCGTGCCCACGAATGGCTCCTCTCGGTCGGTGCTGCCCGCACGCTATCGGCGGGCACCGACATCTCATCGCGGTCAAGCGTGGCAACCCGGTCCTGTCGGTGTCGTTTCCTACCGTCAGCGCATGAGCCAGCTCAGCTTCGCCGACGTTGACGGGCAGGCTGATGTCTCACTGCGCGACACCACGTTCGTCGTCGTCGACCTGGAGACCACCGGAGGGCGGGCCACCGGCGACAACCACGACGCGATCACCGAGATCGGCGCGGTCAAGGTGCGCGGCGGCACGGTGCTCGGCGAGCTGGCCACGCTGGTGGATCCGGCCCGCAGCATCCCACCCCAAATTGTTGCCCTGACGGGGATCACCACGGCGATGGTGTGCGACGCGCCGAGGATCGAGTCGGTGCTCCCGGCGTTCCTGGAGTTCTCCCGCGGCGCGGTGCTGGTCGCACACAACGCCGGCTTCGACATCGGGTTCCTGCGCGCGGCCGCGGAACGCTGCCAGATCACCTGGCCTCGACCGCCGGTGCTGTGCACGGTGAAACTGGCCCGCCGGGTGCTCACCCGCGACGAGGCGCCCAGCGTGCGGCTCTCCGCGCTGGCCCGGCTGTTCGCCGCCACCACCACCCCGACGCACCGCGCCCTCGACGACGCCCGCGCCACCGTCGACGTCCTGCACGGCCTCATCGAGCGGGTGGGCAATCAGGGTGTGCACACCTACACCGAGTTGCGGTCGTACCTGCCCGACGTCACCCCGGCGCAGCGGCGCAACCGTCACCTCGCCGCAGCGCTGCCGAACCGGCCGGGTGTCTACCTGTTTCGCGGCCCGGCCTCCGGGGCGGCCCCGCGTAGCAGCGCAGTGCTCTACGTCGGCACCGCCGTGAACCTCCGCCGGCGCGTCGGGCAGTACTTCAACGGCTCCGATTCGCGCACCCGCATCAAGGAGATGGCCTCCCTGGCCACCGCGGTCGACCATGTCGAGTGCGCGCACGACCTCGAGGCCGGCGTGCGCGAACTACGGCTGCTGGCCGCCCATGCGCCGCCCTACAACCGCCGGTCGAAGTTCCCACACCGGTGGTGGTGGTTGGTGCTGACCGACGAAGCGTTCCCCCGCTTTTCAGCGGTGCGAGCACCGAAGCACGACATGGCCATCGGGCCGTTCCGGGCGCGCTCCGACGCCGTCGACACCGCGGCGCTGCTGGCGCGCTTCACCGGCGTGCGAACGTGCACCAGAAAGCTCGCCCGAACCGCGATGCACGGCCCGGCCTGCCCGGAACGTGAAGTGTCTCCGTGCCCCGCGCCGCGCGACATCGGCGCCGCCGACTACGCCGAGGCGGTCGTGTGCGCGACCGACCTGATCGAGGGTCGCGACGACCGTGCGGTGGCCGCGGTGCTAGCCCACATCACCGATCTCGCCGACCGCGGCCGATACGAAACGGCCGCGCGCCTTCGAGATCACACGGCCACCGCGATCGACGTGCTGTGGCGCGGTCAGCGGCTGCGCGCGCTGGCGGCCGTTCCGGAGTTGGTCGCCGCACGGCCCGACGGTGCGGGTGGATGGCAGCTCGCGGTGATCCGCAACGGCCAGCTGGCCGCGGCGGGCAACGCGGCGCGCGGCGTGCCACCGATGCCTGTCATCGACGCGATTTGTGTTGGCGCACAAGCTGTTCTGCCGACGAGCGCGCCGCTGGGCGGCGCGCTGGTCGAGGAGACGGCGCTGATTGCACGGTGGCTGCAGCAACCGGGGGTGCGCATCGTGCGCGCCACGAGCGGGTACTGCTCGCCGGTGCACGCAGCCGGCCGGTGGGCGTCCTGGGCCGCGTCGGCGCGCTCGGCGCGGCTGGCCGCCGAGCAGTACGAAAGGACGGACCTCTCAAGCCTTTTGGGTGAACCGCACCCAACGCGCGAGGAGCTGTTCGGCCGCCCCGGAGTCGATGGCCTCGGCCGCCTTGGCCAGCCCCGTCTCCCAGGCCGGCACCCATTTGGCGTCGCTGGCTAGTCCGGCATGCGCCACCAGTGCCCCGGCCGCGTTGAGGATCACCGCGTCGCGCACCGCACCGGGCGCACCGCCCAGCACCGCGCGCACCGACGCGGCGTTCGATTCCGCATCGCCGCCGACCAATTCCGACAACTCCGCGCGCTTGAAGCCGAACGCGGCTGGGTCGAACGTCAACCGCTCGACCGTGCCCGCCTGCACTCGCCAGATCGTGCTTGTCGTGGTCGTGGTCAGCTCGTCGAGGCCGTCGTCGCCGTGCACCACCAGCACGCTGGACCCGCGGGTCGCGAACACGCCGGCCATCACCTCGGCCAGGTCGCCCCACGCGCAGCCGATCAGCCCGGCCCGCGGCGAAGCCGGATTGGTCAGCGGGCCCAGCAGGTTGAAGACCGTCGGCACGCCGATCTCGCGGCGCACCACCCCGGCGTGCCGGTACGACGGATGGAATTGCGGAGCGAACGCGAAGCCGATGCCGACTTCGGCGACACTGCGCGCGACGTCGTCGGGAGCCAAGTCGATGCGCACGCCGAGCGCCTCGAGCGTGTCCGCCCCGCCGGACAGCGAGGAGGCGGCGCGGTTGCCGTGCTTGATCACCGGAACGCCCGCGGCGGCGACGACGATCGCCGCCATCGTGGACAGGTTCACCGTGTTGGACCCGTCGCCGCCGGTGCCCACCACGTCGACGGTTTCGTTGCCGATGACATCGGTCGGCACCCGCCGCGCATGCTTGAGCATGACGTCGGCCAACTCGGTCACCTCGGCCGACGTGGGGCACTTCATCTTCATCGACACCCCGAAGCCGGCGATCTGCGCGGGGGTCGCCGCGCCTGTCATGATCTGGTCCATCGCCCACGCCGCCTGGCCGGTCGCCAGCGACTGACCGGTGGTGAGACGGCCCAGAATCCGGGGCCAGGTGAACGAATCAGGGTTTTCGGGGAAAGCCACCACGCGATTATTGACGAAACTCCGGACCCGGGTGGAGTTCGACAACTACAAAGCGTCATACTTGCTCATGTGACGAGCGCTGTAGGGGCTTCGGGAACCGCAATCACGTCGCGAGTACATTCGCTGAACCGGCCGAACATGGTCAGCGTTGGCACGATCGTGTGGCTGTCCAGCGAGCTGATGTTCTTTGCTGGCCTGTTTGCGATGTACTTCACCGCACGTTCGCAGGCGGGCGGCGAGTGGCCGCCGCCGCCGACGGAGTTGAACCTGGTACAGGCCGTTCCGGTCACCCTGGTGCTGATCGCCTCGTCGTTCACCTGCCAGATGGGCGTGTTCGCCGCCGAGCGCGGCGACATCTTCGGACTGCGCCGCTGGTACGTCGTCACGTTTTTGATGGGGCTGTTCTTCGTGCTCGGCCAGGGTTACGAGTACATCCAGCTGGTCCACCACGGCACCACCATCTCCAGCAGCGCCTACGGTTCGGTGTTCTACATGGCCACCGGCTTCCACGGATTGCACGTGATCGGCGGGCTGGTCGCGTTCGTGCTGCTGTTGGCCCGCACCCGGATGAGCAAGTTCACCCCAGCTCAGGCCACCGCTGCGATCGTGGTGTCGTACTACTGGCACTTCGTCGACATCGTGTGGATCGCGTTGTTCGCCGTCATTTACTTCGTCCGTTGATCGGCTTGCCGATGTCTCCGATGAGAAGGGGTTCGATGACCGACAAGTCGCGCCGTCGGCTGCGCCGGCGCCTGTCAGGTGCTGTGCTGCTGCTGCTCGGGCTGGGTGTCGCCGGTGGCCTGGCGGCCACCCTCACGCCGACGCCACAGGTTGCGGTCGCCGATGAATCGCAGTCGGCGCTGCTGCGCACGGGCAAGCAGCTGTTCGACACGTCCTGCGTCACCTGCCACGGCGTGAACCTGCAGGGCGTCGAGGATCGCGGGCCGAGCCTCATCGGTGTCGGCGAGGCGGCGGTCTACTTCCAGGTGTCCACCGGCCGCATGCCCGCGATGCGTGGTGAGGCTCAGGCACCGGACAAGCCGCCGGTGTTCGACGAGGCGCAGACGGACGCGCTCGGCGCCTACGTGCAGGCCAACGGCGGTGGTCCGGTCGTCCCGCGTGACGACAACGGACGCGTCGCCCAGGAGTCGCTGCTCGGTGACGACGTCGCCCGCGGCGGCGACCTGTTCCGGCTGAACTGCGCGTCGTGCCACAACTTCACCGGCAAGGGCGGCGCCCTGTCGTCGGGCAAGTACGCCCCCGACCTCGGCGACGCCAAGCCCGCGCAGATCTACACGGCGATGCTGACCGGCCCGCAGAACATGCCGAAGTTCTCCGACCGGCAGCTGTCGCCGGACGAGAAGCGCGACATCGTCGCCTACGTCCGCGAGTCCGCGGAGACCCCGAGCTACGGCGGCTATGGCCTCGGCGGGTTCGGCCCGGCGCCGGAGGGCATGGCGGCCTGGATCATCGGCATGGTGGCCGTCATCGCGGCGGCCTTGTGGATCGGAGCGCGAGCATGAGCGAGCGAGAAGCCGGAGGCGGATCGCGCATGGATGGAGAGCCGGACCACGGCACCGCGAACACTCCCAAGGGCACCGACGCGCCCGGCCACGCCGGCGTGCCGGGTCAACCCACCGACGCCGAACTGGCGGCCATGTCGCGTGAGGAGCTCCTCGAACTCGGCGGCAAGCTCGACGGCGTCGAGATCGTCTACAAGGAGGACCGGTGGCCCGTCGCCGGCACCAAAGCCGAGAAGCGCAGCGCCCGCGTGGTGTCGTACTGGCTTCTGCTGGGCGGGTTCTCGGGTCTGGCGCTGGTGCTGGTGTTCCTGTTCTGGCCCTGGGAGTACAAGCCGTCCGGCTCCGAGGGTGAGTTCCTGTTCAGCCTGGCCACTCCCCTCTATGGGTTGACGTTCGGGCTGTCGATCCTCGCGATCGGCATCGGCGCAGTGCTGTACCAGAAGAAGTTCATCCCCCAGGAGATCTCGATCCAGGAGCGCCATGACGGCAGCTCCCCCGAGATCCAACGCAAGACGGTCGTGGCCAACCTGAGCGACGCGCTGGAGAGCTCGACGATCAAGCGCCGCAAGCTCGTCGGCCTGTCGCTGGGCATCGGCCTGGGCGCGTTCGGTCTGGGCACCCTGGTGGCGTTCATGGGGGGTCTGATCAAGAACCCGTGGAAACCGGTGGTGCAGACCGCCGAAGGCAAGAAGGCCGTGCTGTGGACGTCCGGGTGGACGCCCCGCTACGAGGGCGAGACGATCTACCTGGCCCGCTCCACCGGCAATGGCACGTTCGTCAAAATGCGGCCCGAAGACCTCGACGCCGGCGGCATGGAGACCGTGTTTCCGTGGCGCGAGTCCGACGGTGACGGCACCACCGTCGAGTCGCACCACCACCTCGCCGAGATCGCGATGGGTGTGCGCAACCCGGTCATGCTGATCAGGATCAAGGCCCAGGACATGCCCCGGGTGGTCAAGCGCAAGGGCCAGGAGAGCTTCAACTTCGGCGACCTGTTCGCCTACACCAAGGTCTGCTCCCACCTGGGTTGCCCCGCTTCGCTTTACGAGCAGCAGTCCTATCGCATCCTGTGCCCGTGCCACCAGTCGCAGTTCGATGCGTTGCACTTCGCGAAACCCATATTCGGCCCGGCTGCGCGTGCCCTCGCGCAGCTGCCCATCACCATCGACCAGGACGGGTATCTCGTCGCCAACGGCGACTTCATCGAACCCGTCGGGCCGGCCTTCTGGGAACGGAAATCAGCATGAGTCCAAAATTGCCGAAACCGCCCGCACTCGCCGAAATCGCGGCCGCGCAAGGCGAAGCCATCGATTCCCGCTACCACCCGTCGGCGGCGGTGCGGCGTCAGCTAAACAAGGTGTTCCCCACCCACTGGTCGTTCCTGCTGGGCGAGATCGCGTTGTACAGCTTCATCGTCCTGCTGATCACCGGCGTGTATCTGACGCTGTTCTTCGACCCGTCCATGGCGGAGGTCACCTACGACGGCGTCTACCAGCCGCTGCGCGGTGTGCAGATGTCCAAGGCGTATGAATCCACGCTCGACATCAGCTTCGAGGTCCGCGGCGGCTTGTTCGTCCGTCAGATACACCATTGGGCGGCACTGCTTTTCGCGGCCGCGATCATGGTTCACCTGGCTCGCATCTTCTTCACCGGCGCCTTCCGCAGGCCGCGTGAGGCGAACTGGGTGATCGGCGCGCTGCTGCTCATCCTGGCGATGTTCGAGGGCTACTTCGGTTACTCGCTGCCCGACGACCTGCTCTCGGGCATCGGCTTGCGCGCCGCGCTGTCATCGATCTCGCTGGGGATGCCGGTGATCGGCACCTGGCTGCACTGGGCGCTGTTCGGCGGCGACTTCCCCTGCGGCGGCGTGGGCTACGAGTGCTCGACCGACGGTTTCTGGATTCCCAGGATGTACGCACTGCACATCCTGCTGATCCCGGGAATCATGTTGGCGCTCATCGGGCTTCACCTGGCCCTGGTGTGGTTCCAGAAGCACACCCAGTTCCCGGGGCCGGGTCGCACCGAGACCAACGTCGTCGGCGTGCGCGTCATGCCGGTGTTCGCGGTGAAGTCCGGCGCTTTCTTCGCGATGACCGTCGGCATCCTCGGCCTGATGGGCGGGCTGCTGACGATCAACCCGGTGTGGAATCTCGGGCCCTACAAGCCTTCTCAGGTGTCGGCGGGCAGCCAGCCCGACTTCTACATGATGTGGACCGAAGGTGTGGCACGTATCTTCCCGCCTTGGGAGATCTACATCGGCAACTACACCGTCCCCGCCTCCACCTGGGTGGCGCTGTTCATGGGGCTGGTCTTCGTACTGCTGATCGCCTACCCGTATCTGGAGAAGAAGCTCACCGGCGACACCGCACACCACAACCTGCTACAGCGTCCGCGCGACGCCCCGGTGCGCACCGCGCTGGGCGCGGCGGCCATCTCGCTGTACATGCTGCTCACGCTCGCCGCGATGAACGACATCATCGCGCTGAAGTTCCACATCTCGCTGAACGCGACGACGTGGATCGGCCGAATCGGCATGGTGGTGCTGCCCGCGATCGTCTACTACATCGCGTACCGGTGGGCCGTCGGCCTGCAGCGCAGTGACCGCGAGGTGCTCGAGCACGGCATCGAGACCGGCATCATCAAGCGGCTGCCGCACGGTGCCTACATCGAGCTGCACCAGCCGCTGGGGCCGGTCGACGAGCACGGTCATCCGATTCCGTTGGAGTACCAGGGCGCGGCATTACCCAAGCGGATGAACAAGCTGGGCTCCGCGGGCGCTCCGGGCACCGGAGGCTTCCTGTCCGCCGATCCGCTCGAGGAACACGAGGCGATCACCGCCGCGCAGCACGCGGGCGAACGCAAGGCGCTCACCGCACTGGCCGAACACCAGGCGCGCAGGGACTCGCCGAACGGACACGGCACGGGTGATGGGGATTCGCCCAACGGCCACCACTGACGTGGCCGTTGGGGTCCGAAAAGCGCCCGCTTTGAAGAACTTACGCGCTCTGCTGATCCGGCAGAGCGCGTAGTTCTTTGAGGTAGAACCACGGCACCACGGGCATGGCCAGCGTGACAAGCGCGGTCAGCACGTAGAAGACCCACGCCGCGACGTTGCTGTCCACCGCCATCAGGTAGGTGGCCACGCCGATGGCCACCATGGCGACACCGATTGCGCACGCGATCACCACGGCGCAGCGCAGCCACACCAGATCGACGGCTGCCGAGCCTGGCTCGGAGGCTTCGAGACTGCGCAGCGGTCTGGGCGCCGCGTAGGCCGACTGGGCCTCGAGCCCCGCCCTTGCCCCCGCCGGCTTCAGCTTCTCGGTGGCCGGCGACGCTGGACGGGCTGCCTGTGGCGGTTCGGCCAGGGCTTCCCGGCGCGCTCGCAGCAGCAGCGGCACGGCCCCGATGATCACCACCGCCGAGATGCCGATGACGGTGTAGAGCAGCCAGGGCGTGCCGGCGTCTCCTGGGGACTCGGCGTGCCCCCGGCCCAGGTCCACCAGCGCCACGGTGGCGGCCACGCCGGTGCCGAGGGCGACCAGCCAGATTGCCGCGCAGGAGCCGAGCAGGATGCGGTCCGTGCGGTCCAGTTCGCTGGGATCCAGTGCCGGGCTCAACCGTGAACGCCCCGACGCGTCGGTGTCGTAGGTCATCAGCAGCTGGTCTGCGCGGAGTTGTTGGTGTTCGACGACAGCACCGTCCCGTCGCTCGTGGTGATCGAACAGTTGAGCCGGCTGACCAGGAACAGGCTCGACGCCTGCACCGACCCGACTTCGGACTGCGAGATGGGTGTCACGGTCAATGACCACGGGATGTAGACGTTGCGCTGGGTGCGGCTGCGCCCGGACGCGTCGATGTAGGTCACGGTGATGATGTCTCCCGGTGCTTTGGTTCCCGTCACCGAGTAGGTGACCTGGCGCGGGCCCGCGCGGGTCGTCGTGGGCGGCGGTGACGGCGGCTGTGTGGTTGCCGGCGCCGGCGGTGTGGTGGTGGTGATCTCGTCTTGCACCGGCGGTGCCACGGTGGTGGTCGAGGTTTCCGGTGTGGCGAGATTGTCGGTGTCGGTTCGGGTCACCAGTACCGAGACCGACGCCACCAGCGCGATGGCCGCGACGATCGCCGCCACGCCGACGACCCACGGCCACCGGGGCGGGGTGTGCTGGTCGACCGGGTCGCCCGGTTCGTAGCTGTCGTAGTCGTACAGCGACGCGTCGGCGGGCACGTACGGGCCCGCAGTGAACTGCTCGGACTCCGGCGCCGAGTACGCCCGCGAGTAGAACTCCGTCTCGCTGGTGTCCGGAGCCGGCTGGTCACCGGCGGTTTGATCCGGCTCCTGCCTCGGCTCCTGACTCGGCTCCTTAGCCTGGAAATCCGCCCCTTCGTCATCCGGGGGATTCGGCCCGCTCATTTACGCCTATCCTTCTCGACTACTCAACCGGCGCGACACGCCAACAAGGTCCACCGGCTCGGCCGGCGGCGGCTGACCGTGCCTCGGCAACATTACCCAACCGCCTCACCCGGGTGGATCACGCGGCGCGGTCTACCGGTGAAGTGGTGGTCTGATTGTGACCTTGCGCCGCCCGCACCGCGGGCTGCCCCTTGTCGGTCAGTGCTTCTCGGGACCGGTGTAGTACTCGAACACCAGGCCGGCGACCGTAGTGACCACGAAGCAGATGCCCGCCACGATGAGCCAGGGCAGCCACAGCGCGACACCGACCGCGGTGATCGACGCCGACAGCGCGATCATCACCGGCCACCAGCTGTGCGGGCTGAAGAAGCCGAGCTCGCCGGCGCCGTCGCTGATCTCGGCGTCCTCGTAGTCCTCCGGCCGGGTGTCCAGGCGCCGGGCCACGAACCGGAAGAAGGTGCCGGTGATCAGGGTCAGGCCGGCGGTCAGCACCAGCGCGGTGGTGCCCGCCCACTCGATGCCGCCGTACTGGAACATTGCGGTCAGCACGGCGTAGACGACGGCGGCGAGGATGAAGAACGCGGTCAGGAACTCGAACAGCCGGGCTTCGATATGCATGTGATGTCCCTACTTGCTGGCCTGCGATTGCTGGGGCGCCAGTTCACCGCGACGGGTGTCGAACGGTTGGGTGGTGACGGCTTTCGGCGGCTGGTTGATCGCCTGCAGCGCCTGGGCATTGGTCTTGCCGTCGATGCGCTGCTGCAGATACGCCTTGAAGTCGTTGGGCTCCACGACCCGTAGCTCGAAGTTCATCATCGAGTGGTAGGTGCCGCACATCTCCGTGCACCGCCCGACGAAGGCGCCGGTCTGGTTGATCTCGCTGATCTGGAAGGTGTTGTCGGAGTTGTTCGCCCGCGGGTCGGGCATCACGTCGCGCTTGAACAGGAACTCCGGCACCCAGAACCCGTGGATGACGTCGGCCGAGGCGATCCGGAACTCGATGCGCTTGCCCGACGGCACCACCAGCACCGGGATCTCGTTCGACGACCCCAGCGTCTCGACCTTGTCGAACGCCAGATACGAGCGGTCCTGCGGGTGCTTGCCCGCAATCACGCCGAACTCGCCGCCGTGCTCGCCCTCCAGGCCCTCGGGACCGGACGCCACCGCGGCCGCCCGCTCGGGGTCGGCGCCGTCATAGTTGAACGTGCCGTCGGAGAAGTTCACCTTCTGGTAGCCGAACTTCCAGTTCCACTGGAAGGCGGTGACGTCGACGACGACTTCGGGGTTCGGTTCCTCGTGCAGCATCCTCTCCTGCACCACCACGGTGAAGTAGAACAGCACCGAGATGATCAGGAACGGCACCACGGTCAAAACCAGTTCCAGCGGCATGTTGTAGCCGAACTGGCGCGGCAACTCGGTGTCGGTCTTCTTGGCCCGGTGAAACGCCGAAGTCCAGAAGATCAGGCCCCACACGATCGCGCCGACGACCAGCGAGGCGATCACGGAGCCGATCCATAGTTCGCGGTTGAGGTGGGCTTCGGGGGTGATGCCGTTCGGCCACCCCAGACCCAGCACCTCGGACCAGCTGCAGCCGCTGAGCAGCAACGCCGTAGCACCCAGGACGATTGACAGCGACGCCGTTCGCGCCACCGCCTTCAGCCCGCGAGGTGTCACGTTGAAGCCTCCTAGAAGTCGGTGACGCGCGACCGCGGCGCGGTCAGTTTCCGGAGCGAATACTACGCAGCGTAGACCACGCCCGGGTGCCGGTCTGAACACACCTCATCGATTAGGCATACTGGCGCCGTGTGCGGACTGCTGGCCCTGTTGCGTGACCCGTCCGCTGAGCTCTCCCCCGGCCTGGTCGAGGCGGTGTCCGGGGCGTCGCATCTGATGCGTCACCGCGGCCCCGACGAGCCCGGGACCTGGTCGGACGATCGGGTCGTGCTGGGGTTCAACCGGCTGTCGATCATCGACATCGCGCACAGCCATCAGCCGCTGCGATGGGGACCGCCGGAAGCGCCCGGCCGCTATGTGCTGGTGTTCAACGGAGAGATCTACAACTACCTCGAACTGCGGAAGGAGTTGTCGGCCCGCCACGGCGCGACTTTCACCACCGACGGTGACGGCGAGGCAATCATCGCGGCCTACCACCACTGGGGCACCGACGCGTTGACCCGGCTGCGCGGCATGTTCGCGTTCGCGCTGTGGGACTCCGAGCGCGGTGAGCTGTTCTGCGCCCGCGACCCGTTCGGCATCAAGCCGCTCTACCTGGCCGGTGGCGCCGGGGGCACCGCGGTCGGCAGCGAGAAGAAGTGCCTGCTCGACCTGGCCGACACGCTGGGCATCGACCTGTCGATCGACGAGCGCGCCGTGCAGCACTACACCGTGCTGCAGTACGTGCCGGAGCCCGAAACCCTGCAACGCGGCGTGCGCCGGCTGGAGTCCGGCTGCTACGCGCGCATCCGCCCGGGCGGCCAACCCGAGGTGACGCGCTACTTCCATCCTCGGTTCGCCGCAGTGCCTTTTGTGGCAGGACGCGAGCAGGAGCGCTACGACGAGATCACCGCGGTGCTCGAGGATTCGGTCGCCAAGCACATGCGCGCCGACGTGACCGTCGGCGCATTCCTGTCCGGCGGTATCGACTCGACTGCGATCGCCGCGCTGGCCATGCGCCACAACCCGCGGCTGATCACGTTCACGACGGGTTTCGAGCGTGAGGGCTTCTCCGAGGTTGACGTCGCGGTCGCCTCGGCCGAGGCGATCGGCGCCAGACACGTCGCCAAGGTGGTCAACCAGGCCGAATTCGTCGCAGCGCTGCCCGAAATCGTTTGGTATCTCGACGAACCCGTCGCCGATCCCGCGCTGGTACCGCTGTTCTTCATCGCCCGCGAGGCCCGCAAGCATGTCAAGGTGGTGCTGTCCGGCGAGGGCGCCGACGAGTTGTTCGGCGGCTACACCATCTACCGGGAGCCGTTGTCGCTGCGGCCGTTCGAGTATCTGCCCCGGCCGCTGCGGCGGTCACTGGGGCGGGCGTCGCGGCCGCTGCCGGAGGGACTGCGTGGCAAGAGCCTGCTGCATCGCGGCTCGCTCACGCTCGAAGAGCGCTACTACGGCAACGCGCGCAGCTTCTCGGACGCGCAGCTGCGGGCGGTGCTGCCCGGCTTCCGCCAGGAATGGACGCACACCGACGTGACCGCACCGGTGTACGCCGCGTCGGCGGGGTGGGATCCCGTCGCCCGCATGCAGCACGTCGACCTCTTCACCTGGCTGCGCGGCGACATCCTCGTCAAGGCCGACAAGATGACCATGGCGAACTCGCTGGAACTGCGCGTGCCGTTTCTGGACCCCGAGGTCTTCGCGGTCGCGTCCCGACTCCCCTATGACCAGAAGATCACCAGGGCGACAACCAAATTCGCGTTGCGCCGAGCGCTCGAGCCGATCGTCCCGGCGCATGTGCTGAACCGGCCGAAGCTGGGCTTCCCGGTGCCGATCCGGCATTGGCTGCGGGCCGGCGAGCTGCTCGAGTGGGCTTATTCGATGGTCAACTCATCACAGGCCGGCGGCCTGATCGACCTCGCGGCGGTACGCACCATGCTCGACGAACATCGCAGCGGCACAAGCGATCACAGCCGCCGGCTGTGGACCGTCCTGATCTTCATGCTGTGGCATGCGATCTTCGTCGAGCACAGCATCACTCCGCAGATCGGCGAGCCGACCTATCCCGTGCAGCTGTAGCTACTTGAGCGCCTGCGCGATCTCCGCGGCGGCCTCGTCGCCGTAGGCGTCGCCGAGCCGCTGCACCGCCTCCTGAGGGTCCCAGCTCCACTCCTGCGGGCCCGGCGCCTCGAACACCAGCACGGCCACCAGCGAGGCGAGCTGAGCGGAGCGCTCCAGGCTGAGCCCGGCGCTGCGACCGGTCAAGAAGCCGGCGCGGAACGCGTCCCCGATGCCGGTCGGATCTGCCTTGTGCTTTTCGGGCACCACCCCGACGTGGATGAACGTGCCGTCCGAGCTGACCAGGTCCACGCCCTTGGGGCCCAGCGTGGTGACGCGCAACCCGATCTGGCTCATCACCTGCGCCTCACTCCAGCCGGACTTCTGCAGCAGCAGGTCCCACTCGTAGTCGTTGGTGAACAGATAGGTGGCGCCGTCGATCAGCTTGCGGATCTCCTCACCGGTCAGCCGGGCCAACTGCTGGGAGGGATCGGCGGCGAAGGCCAGGCCGAGCCGGCGGCACTCCTCGGTGTGCAGGAACATCGCGTCGGGATCGTTGGCGCCGACGATCACCAGTTCCGGCGTGCCGATCCGTTTCGTGAGGTCGGCCAGCGAGATGTTGCGCGCCTCGGACATGGCGCCCGGATAGAACGACGCGATCTGCGCCATGGCGTCATCGGTCGTGCAGACGAACCGAGCGGTGTAGGCGGTCTCGGAGACGAGCACGCTCTCGGTGTCCACCCCGACGGACTCCAGCCAGCTGCGGTAGTCGTCGAAGTCGCGGCCGACGGCGCCCACCAGCGCCACGTCACCGCCCAGCACACCGATGGCGAACGCCATGTTGCCCGCGACCCCGCCGCGGTGCACGACCAGATCGTCGACAAGGAAACTCAACGAGACTTTCTGAAGGTGATCGGGCAGCAGTTGTTCGGAGAATCTCCCCGGGAACCGCATCAGATGGTCGGTCGCAATCGATCCGGTCACCGCAATTGTCACGAACTATCCCCTTCATTTGTTAAGTCGCCTAGGTAATTCTAGTGCGCTAACCTGCCTACAAAAGCCCGTCAGCCACTGTAGACAGGCACCTTCCTGGCCACCTCCCGGGGGAGCAAAGCGATGACCGGTCCGTACCCGCCCGAATACGGCGCTGGACCGACCGCCCCGCAAACGTATCCTCAACCGTTCCCGTACCCGGAGAACATGCCCTCGGCGTATCCGGGCACTCTGCCGCCGCCGGTGCAGTACCGGAAACGGCGGCGGTGGCCGATCGTGGCCGCAGTGGTGCTGGCGGTGGCGGTGATCGCGGCGGTGGTGGCCGGAATCGTCTTCGCCGGCGGCGACGAGGATGCACCGCAGTCGAGCGCGCTGAGCGAGGCGTCGGCCAAAGCCGCGATCCAGGAGTATCTGGACGCGCTGACCAACGGCGACACCGAGACCGTGGCGCGGCACACCCTGTGCGGGTTGTTCGACGCGGTCAAGGAGAAGCGCTCGGATCTGGCGCTGGCCAGGTTGTCCGGCGATGCGTTCCGCAAGCAGTACAACAGCGCCGAGGTCACGTCGATCGACAAGATCGTGATGCCCTCGCCGAATCAGGCGCAGGTGCTGTTCACCATGCGGGTGACGCCGGCCAGCGGATCACGACGGGACCGGCCCGACACCGACGAACAGCAGGCCGTCGCCCAGCTGCTGTCGCAGGGCAACGAGATCCTGGTGTGCTCCTACCTGCCGCGCACGGGCGGCCAGTACTGATCTGGTCCGGTCAGTTGAACGAGTCGCCGCAGGCGCACGAACCCGTGGCGTTGGGGTTGTCGATCGTGAAGCCCTGCTTCTCGATGCTGTCGACGAAGTCGATGGTCGCACCCTGCACATACGGCGCGCTCATCCGGTCCACCGTCAGGTTCACGCCGCCGAACTCCACGGACAGGTCACCGTCGAGCGACCGGTCGTCGAAGAACAGGTTGTAGCGCAGGCCGGCGCAGCCGCCCGGCTGCACGGCGATACGCAGGGCGAGGTCGTCGCGGCCCTCCTGGTCCAGCAACGCCTTGGCCTTGGCGGCGGCAGCGTCGGTCAGGATCACGCCGTGGGTGGCGGTTGCCGACTCTCCCTGAACTGTCATTACGTCTCCTGTGAGGCCTCATCGGGTGCGCGTTACTGGTTCAACGGTACCCCGTTCGGCCGCTATTCCCGAGTCTGTCCCCAGGCCGTCGCGGCCGTCTGCGGCAGAAGTAACCTGGCAGCGTGAACCTGCTGGGCCGTAAGAAAGACAAGGAACCCGACTCGGGCACCGGTGTGGCCGACGCCACAGTGGAGACGGAGTTGGCCGAGGACGCCACGGCGGCGCGCACCACGGCCCCCAAGGGCAGGCCGACGCCCAAGCGCGACGCCCGCAAGCGCGGGCCGGTGGCGCCCGCGCCGATGACGGCCGCCGAGGCGCGTCGCCGCCGCAAAGAGATGCGCTCCAAACTGAGCCGTGAGGAACGCCGAGCGGACAAGGCCGCGCGCCGCGAACAGATGACCCAACGCCGCGAGAAGATGATGGCCGGCGAGGAGGCCTACCTGCTGCCGCGGGATCGTGGACCGGTGCGCCGCTATGTGCGCGATCTGGTGGACTCCCGCCGCAACGTGCTCGGGCTGTTCATGCCGTCGGCCCTGGGCCTGATCTTCGTGATGCTGGCGGTGCCCTCGGTACAGGTGCAGCGCCTGATCTCCCCCGCGATGCTCGTGCTCGTGCTCATCATGGTGATCGACGGCTTCATCCTCGGCCGGCGCGTCAACCGTAAGGTCGACGCGAAATTCCCTGACAACACCGAAACCGGTTGGAAGCTCGGGTTTTACGCGGCCAGCCGCGCCTCGCAGCTGCGCCGGATGCGGGCACCCCGTCCGCAGGTGAACCGCGGCGACAAGGTCGCCTGAGCCCGGTGCGCACCCTGGTGCTCGGCGGCATCCGGTCGGGTAAGTCGCAGTGGGCCGAAGCGGCGCTCGCCGATACCGGTTCGCCACCGCTGCGCTACCTTGCTACCGGGCCTGCGCCCGCCGACGATCCCGACTGGGCTGCCCGGGTCGCCGCCCACCGGCAGCGCAGGCAGGATCGGTGGTCGACCGTCGAAACAGCAGATGTGGCAACGCAATTGCGGACCGAACACATCGCAACCCTGGTCGACGACATCGGCTCATGGCTGACCGCGGCGATGGACAGGTCGGGCGCGTGGACCGGCGGCTCGGTCGCCGCGGACGTCGACGATCTGCTCGACGCGGTGGGCGGGTTCTCCGCGCCGCTTGCGGTGGTCAGCCCCGAGGTCGGGCTGACCGTGGTGCCCGCGACGGCGGCGGGCCGCCGATTCGCCGACGAACTGGGTTCGCTCAACCAGCGGCTCGCCGCGGTGTGCGACCGGGTGGTGCTGGTCATCGCCGGACAACCCGTCTCGGTGAAGGAGCCGGTGTGACGGACTTTCCCGCCGTAGAGTCACCCGACGCCGACGTGGCCGCCGCCGCGCGGGAGCGGCAGAACCGGCTCACCAAGCCGCCCGGCTCGCTGGGCAGGCTGGAGGACCTCGCGGTCTGGGTCGCATCGTGCCAGGGGATGTGCCCACCTCGGCAGTTCCAGCGGGCCCGGATAGTCGTGTTCGCCGGTGACCACGGCGTCGCAGCGGCCGGGGTGTCGGCCTACCGGGCCGATGTCACCGCGCAAATGGTCGCCAACTTCGATGCCGGCGGCGCCGCGATCAACGTGCTCGCCGAGGTGGCGGGCGCAACCGTGCGAGTGGTCGACATCGCGGTCGACACGCCGCAACCGCACTCACCGTCGGTCGGCGCGCACAAGGTGCGCCGCGGCAGCGGCAACATCGCCGTCGAGGACGCCTTGAGCGCCGACGAACTCACCGCGGCGCTCGAGGCCGGTCGGCGGATCGCTGACGACGAGGTGGACTCCGGCGCCGACCTGCTGATCGCCGGCGATATGGGCATCGGAAACACAACTCCGGCAACGACTTTGGTTGCGGCGCTCAGCGACTCGGAACCGGTCGCCGTGGTCGGTCGCGGCACGGGCGTGGACGACGCGGGGTGGGCACGCAAGACCGCCGCGGTCCGCGACGCGCTGTACCGCGGCCGCGCCAGCGTCACCGATCCTGCTGCGCTCCTGCGGATCTGCGGTGGCGCGGATATCGCGGCGATGGCCGGCTTCTGCGCCCAGGCCGCCGTGCGGCGCACGCCGCTGCTGCTCGACGGCCTGGTGGTGACCGCGGCGGCGTTGGTGGCCGAGCGCCTTGCGACGGGCGCCCGCCTGTGGTGGCAGGCCGCACACCGATCCCCCGAACCGGCGCACGCGGTGGCACTGGATCGGCTTGGCCTCGATCCGATCCTGGACATGCGGATGCGCCTCGGCGAGGGCACCGGGGCGGCGGTCGCGTTGCCTGTCGTACGGGCGGCGGTGGCCGCGCTGGCGTCGATGGCGACGTTCGACGAAGCGGGCGTCACCCCTGCATCCGAGGAGTACTAGCCCGTGATCCGTTCGCTCACCGGGGCGTTCGCGTTCGGCACCGTCCTCCCGGCGCCCACCACGGCGGCATTCGGCCGCGGGGCACTGACCGCGTTGCCGGTGGCCGGCGCCGCGATCGGCGGGCTGGCGGCCGCAACGCTGTGGGCGGCGTCGTGGGCGTTCGGGCCGGGACCCCTGGCGGGTGTGTTGGCGGTGGCGGTGGTGGTGGCGCTGACCCGCGGGCTGCACGTCGACGGGCTCGCCGACACCGCCGACGGGCTGGGCTGTTACGGGCCGCCGGAACGCGCGCTCGAGGTGATGCGCGACGGCTCGGCGGGTCCGTTCGGCGTCGCCGCCGTGGTCATTGTCCTCCTGGTGCAGGCTTTCGCGTTCGCCGGGTTGACCTCCGTGGGGTTGGTGGCGGCGGTCGTGGCGGGTCGCGTCGCGGCGGTGCTGGCGTGCAGGCGCGGCGTGCCCGCCGCAGCGGGCAGTGCGCTGGGCGCACGGGTCGCGGGCACCCAACCGGTCGCGGTGGCCGCCGCGTGGATCGTCGCGGCCGCGGCGTTGGCCGCGTTCGCCGGCCCGCGGCCGTGGCAGGGGCCGCTGGCGGTGATCGTCGCGGTGTCGTGCGGGGCGCTGCTCGTGGCGCACTGTGTCCGGCGCTTCGGCGGCGTCACCGGAGACGTGCTCGGCGCCGCGATCGAGGTGACGACCGCTGTCGCCGCACTGGGTCTCGCCATCCGCTGAGCGGCGCCGGGGAACGCCGGCTCAGCCGAGTCGGGCCATCCAGCCGTGGGTATCGGCGAAGGTGCCGCGCTGGATCCCGGTGAGCGTGTCGCGCAGCGCCATCGTGATCTCCCCCGGCCCGCCGTCGGCGATGGTGAACTCGCCGTCGGCGTGTTTGACGCGGGCGACCGGGGTGATGACCGCCGCGGTGCCGCAGGCGAACACCTCGGTGATCTCGCCCGCGGCCGCCTTCTTCTGCCACTCGTCCACGTCGATCTTGCGCTCTTCGACCGTGAAACCGGCGTCGGAAGCCAACTGCAGCAAGGAATCTCGCGTTACGCCGGGCAGGATGGAGCCGCTCAGCTCGGGCGTGACGAGCCGCGCGGACCCGCCGCTGCCGAACACGAAGAACAGGTTCATCCCGCCCATCTCTTCGACATAGCGGCGTTCGGCGGCGTCCAACCACACCACCTGGTCGCAGTCGTTGTCCGCGGCCTGGGCCTGCGCTAGCAGCGAAGCGGCGTAGTTGCCGCCGAATTTCGCGGCGCCGGTACCGCCCGGGCAGGCCCGCACGTATTCGGTGGACAACCACACGCTGACCGGTTTGATGCCGCCCTTGAAATAGGCACCTGCGGGTGAGCCGATGACGAGGTAGCGGTATTCGGTTGCGGGCCGCACGCCGAGACCCGGCTCGGTCGCGAACACGAACGGCCGAAGATACAGCGACTCCTCACCGCCGGCGGCCGGAACCCAGGGCTCGTCGACGGAGATCAGCTGGCGCAGCGACTCGATGAACACCTCCGCGGGCAGTTCCGGGATCGCGAGTCGACGCGCCGAGAGACGTAGCCGTCGGGCGTTCGCCTCGGGCCGGAACGAGACGATCGAGCCGTCCCCCCAGCGGTAGGCCTTGAGCCCCTCGAAGATCTCCTGTGCGTAGTGCAGCACGATCGCCGAGGGGTCGAGCTCGATGGGGCCGTACGGGATCACCCGCGCGTTGTGCCAACCCTCACCCTCGGCGTAATCGATCGACACCATGTGGTCGGTGTGGTACCGGCCGAATCCGGGATTGGCCAGTATCGAGGCCCGTACCTCGTCGCTCGCCGGGTTCGCATTGCGCTCAACCGTGAACTCGAGGGGACCGTCAGTCATGCAGCGATTGTATATCCGCACCGCTACCGGGTTTTTGCCGCGACGAACGGCGGTTTGACCACCTCACACTCGACGGCGCGGCCGCGGACGTCGACCGTGACCAGCTGCCCGTCGGCGATGTTGCGGTCGGTGTCGATCAACGCCAGCGCGATGCCGACTTTCAAAGTCGGAGAGAAGGTTCCCGACGTCGTCACGCCCACCGGACGGTCGCCGTCGAGCACCGTGAGCCCGGCGCGCAGCACCCCCCTTCCGACCGCCCTCAAGCCGCGCAGCAGTCGACGCGGGCCACTCGCCTTCTCGGCCAGCAACGCTTCACGCCCCCAGAACGCATCTTTTTTCCAGCCGATGGCCCACCCGCAACGCGCCTGCAGCGGTGAGAAATCCAGCGACAGTTCGTGGCCGTGCAGCGGATAGCCCATCTCGGTGCGCAGGGTGTCGCGCGCGCCGAGACCCGCCGGCTCACCGCCCGCCGCCGTCACCGTCTCGAGCAGTGCGTCGAACACCGCGTCCGCGCGGTCCCACGGAGGCAGCAGCTCATAGCCGTGCTCGCCGGTGTAGCCGCTGCGGCAGACGCGTACGGGAACCCCGCCGAACTCGGCGTCGGCATAACCCATGTAGTCCATGTCGGTCGGCAGCCCGAGCGCGCCGACGACCTGCGCTGATTTCGGACCCTGGACGGCGAGTACCGCGTACGCCCGGTGTTCGTCGGTGATCGTCAACTCGGCAGGGGCCTCGCGCCGCAGCGCCTCGACGACCGCGGCGGTGTTGGCGGCGTTGGGCACCAGGAAGATCTCGTCATCCGAGACGTAGTACGCGATCAGGTCGTCTACAACTCCGGCGACGCCGCCTACATCGGTGCAGCACAACGTGTATTGCGCCTTGCCCGGGCCGATGCGGCGCAGGTCGTTGGTGAACGCGGAGTTGACGTACTCGGCCGCGCCGGGCCCTCGCACCAACGCCTTGCCGAGATGGCTGACGTCGAACAGCCCGACCGATGTCCGGGTCGAGGTGTGCTCGCTGACCGTCCCGGCGTACGAAACCGGCATCAGCCACCCACCGAACTCGGCAAAGCTCGCCCCCAGTTCGCGGTGGCGGTCTTCCAGTGGGCCGTGTTCGACTTCGCTCACGGAAATCCACCCTAACCGGGGCGTCGACGCTGGCAGACTCGGGTGCGTGGTCGATTTCGCCGCACTGGAGGCGGCCGGAATTGCGAACGCGCGAGAACGCGCGGGGCTCATCGAGTACCTCGACAGCCTCGGGTTCACCGCGGAGGACATGGTCGAGGCAGAACGCAAGGGCCGTCTGTTCGGCCTGGCCGGTGACGCGCTGCAGGGGCCGGGCCGCCCGGTGCACAGCTTGCGCACGGCCGCCGAGGCGCTCGACGTGCCCCTTGACGAGGTCGCCACGGCGTGGGCCGTGATGGGCCTGAACATCTCAGATCCGGATGCATTGGCGCTGAGCCGGGCAGAAGTCGACGGACTGGCGGCGTGGGTGGCGATGAAGGCGCTCGTCGGCGATGATGCCGCGCTGGCCTTTCTACGCGTCCTCGGCAACACGATGGCCCGTCTCGCCGAAGCCGGCGGGACGATGGTGCGCATGGCCCAACCCGATCTCCTGATGACGCACAGCGGGAACGAACTCACCACGGCGAAGGCCTATCGCGCGGTCACCGAGATCACCCAGCGGATCAGCGTGCTGATCGACGCCGTCTTCCGGGAGCACATCATCAGCGCCCGAACCCATTTCGAGGGCGTGTTGCACGACTCGTCGCCCATCGTCACGTGCGGGGTGGGATTCGCCGACCTCACCGGTTTCACCGCCCTGACCCAGCGGCTCACGCCGGACGAATTGTCCGATTTGTTGATCGGGTTCGGCGGCATCGTGTCCGATCTCGTGCACGCCGACGGAGGGCGCGTGGTGAAGTTCATCGGCGACGAGGTGATGTGGGTGTCCTCGACCCCGGAACTGCTGGCGAAGGTCGCTCTCGATCTCGTCGAGCTGCCGCAGGCGCGTGACGCCGGTCTGCTGGTGCGTGCGGGTCTCGGCTACGGGGACGTGCTGGCCATCGGCGGCGATTACTGGGGCACCCCGGTGAACCTGGCCGCCCGGTTGGTGGCGGCCGCCGCGCCGGGGCAGATCCTGGCGTCCACCGACGTTCGCGACGAGCTGCCCGAATGGCCCGCCATTCCGCAGAACCCATTGATACTCAAAGGCTTCGAGGCTCCGGTGACAGCCTATGACCTGCACCTGAGTCGCTGATGGTCGACCTGGATGCGCTCGAAGCCGCCGGCCTCGCCGACGCACGGCAGCGTGCGGCGTTGATCGAGTACCTCGACAGCCTCGGGTTCTCCGCCGAGGAGATGGTCGACGCCGAGCGGCACGGGCGGCGCCTGTTCCAACTCGCCGGCGACGCGGTGCGCCGCTCAGGTCCCCCGACCTACAGCCTGCGCACCGCCGCCGAGGCGCTCGCGCTGCCGGTCGATGACGTCGCTCACTACTGGGCGATGCTCGGCTTGACTGTCACCGATCCCGATCAGGTCGCATTGAGCCAGGCAGATGTCGACGCCCTCGCCACGTGCGCCGCGATGACGGCGTTGTGGGACATAGACGGCACCGCCGGTCTTTTGCGACTCATCGGTTCGGCAATGGCCCGGGTGGCCGAGGCCGAAGCGACGGCCACTCGAACCAGTCAGCCACAGTTCTGGATCACCACCAGCCACGACGAACTCACCACGGCACGCACTTACCGCGCGCTGGCCGAATTGATTCCCAGGGTGGGAGCGTTGATGGATGCCGTACATCGACAGCATCTCGAACGGCCCAACCTGTTCGAGAACGTCCTGCGCGACCCGTCGGCCAGCCTGGAGTGCGGCATCGGCTTTGTCGACCTCTCGGATTTCACGGCGCTGACGCAGCAAATCAGCCCAGGCGAACTGTCGGCGTTGCTCAGCGGGTTCACCGCCACCGTCAGCGACGTGGTGCATGACGACGAGAGTTGGTTGGTGAAATTCATCGGTGACGCGGTGATGTGGGTGAGTTCGACGCCGGAGCGTTTGCTGCGGACCGCCGCCGATCTCGTGGACCACCCACGGGTGCGAAAAGCCGGACTTCGTCTTCGCGCAGGGCTGAGCTACGGCGAAGTTGTCGCCATCAACGGCGACTACTTCGGCACCCCCGTCAACCTGGCCGCGCGGCTCGTCAGCGCCGCGGCACCCGGTCAGATCCTCGCCGCTGCAGATGTCCGCGACGAGCTGCCCGGCTGGCCTGCGACCCGACTGGATCCTTTGACGCTCAAGGGCTTCGACGCCCCCGTCCCGGCTTACGATCTGCACGGCGGCCACTGAAGCTAGGGTTAGGCCTCGTGAGCCCTGCAACTGTCGGATACCAGGCCCCTATCGTCACCGTCAGCTCGGCGCTGCCGAAACGCAAAGCCGGCTCATCGGTGCTGATCGTGCCGGTGGTCAACGGGGACGACGACTCTGCGCCGAAGGTGCTGCCCAGCCCCTTCCTCGATAGCGGGGCGGTCGCCGAGATCGAGGGCGCGCTCGAGGCACTCGGCGCCAAAGGCGGCAGCGAGCAACTCACCCGCGTCGTCGCGCCATCGCTTCCGGTGGCCAGCGTCTTGGCGGTCGGACTAGGCAAGCAGAGCGACCACTACTCCGCCGATGTCATCCGCCGCGCCGCGGGTGTCGCGGCTCGGTCGCTCAACGGCACCGAGGCGGCGCTGACGACGCTGACGGACGTCGACCTGACCGCCGCGATCGAGGGCCTGATCCTCGGCGCCTACCGGTTCGCCGACTTCCGCAGCGGCAAGACCGCGCCCAAGGACGCCGGCCTGCGCGAGATCACCGCGCTCACCGCGGACACGAAGTCGAGTACCAAGGAAGCCGCGCAGCGGGCGGCCGACATCGCGACCGCGGTGGCCACCGCCCGCGATCTGGTCAACACCCCGCCGAGCCACCTCTTTCCCGCCGAATTCGCCCGGCGCGCAAGCGATTTGGCCGAGGCAGCCGGACTACAGGTGGAAATCCTCGACGAGAAGGCGTTGGAGAAGGCAGGTTACGGCGGCATCATCGGCGTCGGCAAAGGTTCGTCCCGTCCTCCGCGTCTGGTACGGCTGTCCCACAAGGGCGCCAAGCGCAAAGGTAAGCGCGTCGCGCTGGTTGGCAAGGGCATCACGTTCGACACCGGCGGCATCTCGATCAAGCCCGCGGCGAACATGCACCACATGACCTCCGACATGGGTGGCGCGGCCGCTGTCATCGCGACCGTGGTGCTGGCCGCCAAGCAGAAGCTGCCGATCGACGTGATCGCCACGGTGCCGATGGCCGAGAACATGCCGTCGGCCACCGCGCAGCGGCCCGGTGATGTGTTGACCCAGTACGGCGGCACCACGGTGGAAGTGCTCAACACCGACGCCGAGGGCCGGCTGATTCTGGCCGACGCGATCGTGCGGGCCGGCGAGGACCAGCCGGACTACCTGATCGAGACCTCGACGCTGACCGGCGCGCAGACCGTAGCGCTCGGCGCCCGCACCCCCGGAGTGATGGGCAGCGACGAATTCCGCGACCGAGTCGCAGCGATTTCGCAGGCGGTCGGCGAGAACGCCTGGCCGATGCCGCTGCCCGAGGAACTCAAGGACGACCTCAAATCGACGGTCGCCGACCTGGCCAACGTCAGCGGCTCGCGGTACGCCGGCATGCTGGTGGCCGGCACGTACCTGCGCGAGTTCGTTCCCGACGGCGTGCAGTGGGCCCACATCGACATCGCGGGCCCGGCGTACAACACGGGCGGCCCGTGGGGCTACACCGGCAAGGGCGGCACCGGGGTGCCGACGCGGACCATGTTCGCGGTCCTGGAGGACATATCTCAGAGCGGCTGATGGGCTCGAGCCGCGAGCGTCTAGGCCATATGGCCGAGACCGACGAAATGGCGGTTTTCACCCGCACAAACCCGCCAAAACGTCCGTTTCGGCGAACACGGACGCCACGGCGCTAGCGGCTAGACCACCCTGCCGCGCGCGGTACTCCGCATCACCTGCGGGAGCAGGTGCGCTACGCCGTAGACGATGTGTGCCTCCGGGGCGACCGGCCGGATCGGCTTGTTCTTCTTGACCGCCGAGACGATCGCGTTGGCCACCTTGTCGGGGCCGTACCGACGTTTGGCGAACACCTTCTCCAGTTGCGCGCGGCGGGCTTCGACCTTGTCCCGCTTGCCGGCGGGCGCGTCGAACCGGGTGGTGTGCACGATGTTGGTGTCGATCACGCCGGGGCATACCGTGGTGAGCCCCACGTCGGCCTGGTCCAGCTCGGCGCGCAGACAGTCGCCGAACATGAACACCGCGGCCTTGCTGGTGGCGTAGGCATTCATCGACTGCTGCGGTGAGTACGCCGCCATCGACGAGATGTTGACGACGTGCCCGCCCAGCCCTCGGTCGACCAGCCGGCGCCCGAAAGACCTGCAGCAGTTGACAACTCCACCGAAGTTGATGGCAAGGACACGGTCGTACTCCTCGCGCGGGGTGTCGAGGAACATTCCGGCGTGCCCGACGCCCGCGTTGTTCACCACGATGTCGGGTACGCCGTGTTCGGCGCACACAAGGTCGGCGAACCGCTCGACGGCGTCGGCGTCGGACACGTCGACGGTGTAGGCGTGCGCGACTCCTCCGCGGGCGGCGATCTGGGCCGCGGTCTCCTTTGCGGTGCCCTCGTCGAGGTCGCTGACGACGATCTCGGCGCCCTCCCGCGCGAATGCGAGTGCCGTCTCGCGACCGATTCCACTGCCCGCACCGGTCACGGAAACCAGTGTGTCACTGAAGTATTCGCGTGGCGGGCCGACCTGTGCGCGCAACAGTTCACGCGCCGGCGGGTTACCGTCGAGGAAATCGACAAGCTGCTCGACCGACCGTGCGATCGCATGCGGGTGCGACATCGGCGACCAGTGCCCGGCGGCAAGATCGCGGCGCCACAGCTGCGCTACCCAGTTCTTGGTGTCGTCATAGACGTACGGCCGCACGAACGGATCCCTGAGATTGACGATGAGTTGCACCGGGACATCGACGTAGTGGTTCGTGCGCCCGGTCTTCATCGACGCCAGATAGTTGGCGCCATAGACCTTGACGCTCTTGGCGGCGTCGTCCTTGTAGGTCGTGGAATGGTGCAGTTGGTCGGGAGGGATCCCATCGCGCAGTAGCAGGATCTGTCGCACCAGGTTTGCGACGAAGCCGCGCACGGCCAACGGTGCGATGCCCGGGATCGAGAAGAAGCCCATATAGGAGAAGGACAGGAACTGGCTCAGCGCGCGAACGAACCGCCGCGGGCGCCACGGACGCCTCAAGCTGCCGATGACGAAACGGTTGAGGTGGTCGATGCTGGGACCCGCAACCGAGGTGAGCGACGCGACGCGGTCGCTGGCACCCGGCCGGGCCAGGTACTCCCACACAGCCGCCGAGCCCCAGTCGTGCGCGAGCACGTGCACCGGTTCACCGGAGCTGACGGCAGCGGTGACGGCTTCGAAGTCATCGGCGTACCGGGCCATACGATGAGCCGAAACGCGCTTGGGCGCAGTCGATTCGCCGACTCCCCGGTTGTCGTAGCGCACGATGCGGAACCGGTCGGCCAGCAGCGGCACAACGCCGTCCCACAGCACGTGCGAATCCGGCCAGCCGTGCACGAGGACCAGCGTGGGGCCATCGGGATTGCCTTCTTCGTGAACGGCGATCCGCACGTCATCTGAGCTGTCGACGAACCGCTGCGCGTTCTGCCCCATCACACCTCCAGTGGTTGGCGGAACCGCCGGTACCGTATCAGCGCTCGTCGAGTTCCCGACGCTCCGCGCGACGGCGTTCGATGCGGCGACGTTCGTCGTAGTCGCGCATCCGCTGCGGATAGCCGACCTTCTGCACGTCGTAGACGGGGATATTGAGCCGTTCGGACAGCCGACGGGCACCGGCGTCTCCCCCGGCACGGCGCCGGGTCCACTCGCCGTCGGCGGCCACCAGGACCACCGTGACGTCGGTGACCGTGGTCTTCGGTTCGACGAAGGCTTCCACACCGGTGTGTTCGGCGACCCACTGGCGCAGGTAGTTCAGATCCGCGGCGGGGTCGGCACCCGGCCCCTTGCCTGCGCGCTTACCGCGGCGAAATCTGTCGAGAACTCCCACTCCCGTCCGTGCTCCCTTCGGCCGCCTGTCTCGATAGTGCCAGAGCCACGGGTCAGCCGGTCTGCGGCGAACTGTGCAACCGGACGTGAAAGGATGGGTTGCGAAGACATCGATCCAGCACGACTGACCGACCGTTCAAGGGAGCGAGGGAGTCAATCACATGGCCATCTCCGTCCAGATGCCTGCACTCGGCGAGAGCGTCACCGAGGGGACTGTCACCCGTTGGCTCAAGCAAGAGGGCGATACGGTCGAACAAGATGAGCCGCTGCTGGAAGTCTCCACCGACAAGGTCGACACCGAGATTCCCTCACCCGCTTCCGGGGTGCTGAAGAAGATCATCGCCCAGGAAGACGACACCGTTGAGGTGGGCGGTGAATTGGCGGTCATCGGCGACGCCGGCGAGGACGGCGGCTCCGACAGCTCCGACGACTCAAAAGACTCGGAAGACAAGGACGCCTCGGAAGACAAGGACGCCTCCAGCGGAGACGAGCAAGCCGCCGAAGAGGAGAAGCCCGCGGAGAAGCCGGCGTCAGAGCCCGAGCCCGCCGCCGAGGAAGAGGACGCGTCGCAGCCCGATTCCAAGCCTGAATCCAAGCCGGCTGCGAAGTCGTCGGGGGACGCGACCCCGGTACTGATGCCGGAGCTCGGCGAGTCCGTCACCGAGGGCACGGTGACACGCTGGTTGAAGAAGGTCGGCGACTCCGTCGAGGTCGACGAACCGCTGCTCGAGGTGTCCACGGACAAGGTGGACACCGAGATTCCCTCACCTGTGGCGGGCACGCTGCTGTCCATCACCGCCGAGGAGGACGACACCGTCGAGGTGGGCGGGGAGCTGGCCAAGATCGGCGATGCCGACGCGGCGCAGGACTCGAAGCCCGAGCCCAAGCCTGAACCAGAACCGGAGCCAGAACCGGAGCCCAAGCAGGAAGAGAAACCCAAGCAGGAAGAGAAGCCCGAGCCCGAACAGGAACCCAAGCCCGAGCCCGAGCAAGAGGCCAAACCCGAACCCAAGCCCGAGCCGAAACCGGAATCGAAACCGCAGCCCGAGCCGGAATCGAAGCCCGAGCCGCAACCCACGAGTGAGTCCGGCCCTTACGTCACCCCGCTGGTGCGAAAGCTGGCTGCGGAGAACAACGTTGACCTCGCCAACGTGAAAGGCACCGGCGTCGGCGGACGGATCCGCAAGCAGGACGTGCTCGCGGCGGCGGAGGCCACCAAGGCGCCGACGACCCCGACCGAACAGCCGGCCGAAGCACCGGGCAAGGCGCCCGCCGCGGCGTCGGCCTCCGCGGACGGCGACACCTCGTCGGCTCGGTTGGCGCACCTG
Organism: Mycobacterium sp. IS-1556; assembly: GCF_001499985.1. Classification (NCBI taxonomy): domain Bacteria; kingdom Bacillati; phylum Actinomycetota; class Actinomycetes; order Mycobacteriales; family Mycobacteriaceae; genus Mycobacterium; species Mycobacterium sp. IS-1556. The sequence continues at coordinate 101,107 of NZ_LQIM01000038.1, read as the reverse complement.
CGCGGCACCACGCAGAAGGCCAACCGGATCCGCCAGCTGACCGCGAAGAAGACCCGCGAATCTTTGCAGGCGACAGCGCAATTGACCCAGACCCACGAGGTCGACATGACCAGGGTGGTGTCGCTGCGAGCACGGGCGAAGGCCAGTTTCGCCGAGCGCGAGGGCGTGAACCTGACATTTCTGCCGTTCATCGCGGTCGCGGTGGTGGACGCGCTGAAGGCGCATCCGAACGTCAACGCCAGTTACAACGAGGAAACCAAGGAGATCACCTACTACGACGCCGAGCACCTCGGCTTCGCGGTCGACACGGAGCAGGGTCTGCTCTCGCCGGTGATCAAGAACGCCGGTGATCTGTCGCTGGCCGGCCTGGCCCGCGCGATCGCCGACATCGCGGCGCGCGCACGCTCGGGTGACCTCAAACCCGACGAGTTGTCCGGCGGAACGTTCACGATCACCAACATCGGCAGTCAGGGCGCGCTTTTCGACACGCCGATCCTGGTGCCGCCGCAAGCGGCGATGCTGGGTACGGGCGCCATCGTCAAGCGGCCCCGGGTGATCGCCGACGAGTTCGGCAACGAGTCGATCGGTGTCCGCTCGGTGTGCTACCTGCCGCTGACCTACGACCACCGGCTGATCGACGGCGCAGATGCCGGCCGCTTCCTGACCACCATCAAGCGCCGGCTCGAGGAAGGCGCGTTCGAGGCCGACTTAGGCCTGTAGAGGCCTACAGGGAAGGCTTGCGCCTGTCGTGTCCGAAGCCGTCATCGCGATCGCGGGATCGTCCGGTCTGATCGGCACGGCGCTGGTGTATGCACTGCGTGCCACCGACCGCCGTGTGCTGCGCATCGTCCGGCGCGCACCGTCGAACGCCGACGAGGTGTTCTGGAACCCGGACACCGGCGAATTCGACCCTCAGACGTTGGCCGGGGTGGACGCGGTGGTCAATCTGTGTGGCGTCAACGTCGGCGAGAAGCGGTGGTCGGGCGCGTTCAAGCAGAGCCTGCGCGACAGCCGCATCGGACCCACGGAGGTGCTCGCCAACGCGGTCGCCGAGGCCGGCGTACCCGTGCTCGTCAACGCCAGCGCGGTCGGCTTCTACGGCGACACCGGCCCGCAGATCACCGACGAGAACGCGCCCGCCGGCGAGGGGTTCCTCCCCCACCTGTGCATCGATTGGGAGGCCGCCACCTGGGCGGCGCGACAGGACGGCGCGCGGGTCGTGCTGGCGCGCTCCGGCCTGGTGTTGGCCCCGGCGGGCGGGATGCTCGGCCGGCTCAAACCATTGTTCTCTCTGGGGCTGGGCGCCCGGCTGGGCAACGGCCGCCAGTACATGCCATGGATCAGCCTGGAGGACGAGGTCCGCGCGCTGCTGTTCGCGATATCGCACGACGAGCTGTCCGGGCCGGTCAACCTCACCGGTCCCGCGCCCGTCACCAACGCCGAGTTCACCGCGGCGTTGGGCCGCGCGGTCAATCGACCGACACCGCTGATGGTTCCGGGATTCGCGCTGCGCGCCGTTCTCGGTGAGTTCGCCGACGAGGGGCTGCTGGGCGGTCAGCGCGCCATCCCCGCGGCGCTCGAGCGGGCCGGATTCGTCTTCCACCACAACACCATTGGCGAGGCGTTGGCGTTCGCCACCGCGCCGCGAGAGTAGCGTCGGTGTAGTGACGGGTTCGATTCGGTCGGTGTCGACGCAGATCGACGTGCGTCGGCTGGGCTTGGTCGACTACGAGGATGCCTGGCAGTTGCAGCGTCAGATCGCCGACGAGCGGGTGGCGGGCGGACCGGACACCCTGCTGCTACTCGAGCATCCGCCGGTGTACACCGCAGGCCGGCGCACGCTGCCCAGCGAAAGGCCGAGTGCGGCCGCCACTCCGGTCATCGACACCGACCGCGGCGGCAAGATCACCTGGCACGGGCCCGGGCAACTGGTGGGCTATCCGATCGTCGGGCTGGCCGAACCGCTCGACGTGGTCAACTTCGTTCGGCGTCTTGAGGAATCGCTGATCAAGGTCTGCGCCGATCTCGGCGTGCAGACCGGTCGGGTCGAGGGCCGTTCCGGGGTGTGGGTGCCGCCCGCGGCGAGCCGCGAATCCGGTACCGACGCCAAGGGCCCCGCGCGCAAGATCGCTGCAGTCGGCATCCGGGTGTCGCGGGCGACGACCATGCACGGATTCGCGTTGAACTGCGATTGCGACCTGTCCGCATTCTCGGCGATCGTGCCCTGCGGCATCACCGACGCCGGGGTCACTTCACTGACGGCTGAACTGGGGCGGCGGGTCGGCGTCGCGGACGTCATCGGACCGGTGGCAGACGCGGTGGCAGACGTCCTGGACGGGCGGCTGAGGGTAGCGTTGACGCCGTGACCGTGACTCCTGAAGGCCGCAAACTGCTGCGTCTCGAGGTGCGCAACGCCGAGACGCCGATCGAGCGCAAGCCGCCGTGGATCAAGACACGCGCGAAGATGGGCCCGGAGTACCAGGAACTCAAGGCGCTGGTCAAACGCGAAGGGCTGCACACGGTCTGCGAGGAGGCCGGCTGCCCCAACATCTTCGAATGCTGGGAGGACCGCGAGGCCACCTTCCTCATCGGCGGCGAACAGTGCACCCGTCGCTGCGACTTCTGCCAGATCGACACCGGTAAACCGGCCGACCTCGACCGTGACGAACCGCGCCGGGTGGCCGAGAGCGTGCAGGCGATGGGGCTGCGCTACTCGACCGTGACGGGCGTGGCCCGCGACGACCTACCCGACGGCGGTGCCTGGCTCTACGCCGAGACGGTGCGTGCGATCAAAGAACTCAATCCGAACACTGGCGTGGAACTGCTGATCCCCGACTTCAACGGCGACCCCGGCCAATTGCGCGAGGTCTTCGAGGCGAATCCAGAAGTGTTGGCGCACAACGTCGAAACCGTTCCGCGGATCTTTAAGCGGATCCGGCCCGCATTCCGCTACGAGCGCAGCCTTCGAGTGCTGACCGCGGCGCGCGACTTCGGGTTGGTCACCAAGTCGAACCTCATCCTCGGCATGGGTGAGACGCCCGAGGAGGTGCGCACCGCGCTGACCGATCTGCGCGACGCGGGCTGCGACATCGTCACGATCACCCAGTACCTGCGGCCCTCGGCGCGTCATCACCCGGTGGAGCGCTGGGTGCACCCCGAGGAGTTCGTCGAGCACGAGCAGTTCGCCCAGGGGCTGGGGTTCGCCGGCGTGCTGGCCGGACCACTGGTGCGGTCGTCGTACCGGGCGGGCCGGCTGTATGCCCAGGCGAAGGCGACGGCGCGCACGGGAGCCGCGGCGGCGGCGTCATCGCACTCCGTATCCTGAAGCAATGGCGAAAACCCGCAATCCCGAGGCCCTCAAGGCCGCGAAGGCCGAGGCCAAGGCGGCCCGCAAAGCGGCGTCCAAACAACGCCGCAGCCAACTGTGGCAGGCGTTCCAGATCCAGCGCAAAGAGGACAAGCGGCTGCTGCCGTACATGATCGGCGCATTCGTGCTGATCGTCGCCGGCTCCGTGGCGCTCGGGATCTTCGCGGGCGGCTTCACGACTTACGTGATGATCCTGCTGGGCATCATCCTCGGAGCCCTGGTGGCCTTCATCATCTTCGGCAGACGCGCTCAGAAGTCCGTCTACCGCAAGGCCGAGGGTCAGACCGGCGCAGCGGCGTGGGCGCTGGACAACCTGCGCGGCAAGTGGCGGGTGACGCCCGGCGTCGCGGCCACCGGCCACTTCGACGCGGTGCACCGTGTGATCGGCAGGCCCGGGGTCATCTTCGTCGGCGAGGGTTCGCCGACACGGGTGAAGCCGTTGCTGGCCCAGGAGAAGAAGCGCACCGCCCGACTGGTCGGCGACACTCCGATCTACGACGTCATCATCGGCAACGGCGAAGGCGAAGTGCCGCTGGCCAAGCTGGAGCGTCACCTCAACAAGCTGCCTGCCAACATCACGGTCAAACAACTCGACGCGCTGGAGTCGAGGCTGGCCGCGCTTGGCACCAAGGTGGGCCCGGCCGCGATGCCGAAGGGCCCACTGCCGACGCAGGCCAAGATGCGCGGTGTGCAGCGCACCGTCCGCCGCCGCTGAGGCCCGAGTTCCGAGTTCGGAGTTCCGCCGAGACAGACGAAATGGTCGTGATCCGACCGGATTTTCAACCAAAACGTCGGTTTCGGCGCCGGCAGAAGTTACCGACGAACCACCGCGGTGTTGGTGAACCGGTCCTGATATCCGCGGAAGTCTTTGTCGGTGAACAGGGCGGGGATGACGAAGAACACCAGCAGACCGCGGACCGCGGCGCGCCCGATCCCGACGTGCATCCGGTGGTCGATCGAGGCGACCCGCAGGCCCAGCGCCCACTGACCGGGCGTGAAGCCGAACAACCGCACCGAGACGATGCCCAGCACCAGCCACACCACCGCGATCGACGTCGAGCCCAGCGGGCTGTACAGGAAGGCGTCGCGGCTGATGACGCCGACGTTCACCGCAAGCCCCACCAGTCCGTAGGCAATGAACCAATCGATCATCAGCGCAGCGATCCGCCTGCCGAACCGGGCGATCGAACCGGGGCCGGTCTCCGGCATACCGAGGCGCTGACCGGGATAGTCGTCGGGTCCGGCGTCGCTGGTCGGATCCGGACCCGACAGCCAGGACCCCAGTGATCGGGCCATACTGTCAGGATAGGGCGGGACATCAGGTGGTCCACGCGAGGCCATCGGCCGCCGGCGACGAGGCACTGAGGTGAGATTGCGTAACTTCGGCGCAACATTCGGTTGACGACCGTGCAACATCGTGTCCCTAGCGTCAACCCGCGGGTTACCAGATAAAGGAGAGAACTCAGTGGCAGAAAAGACGGCCGACGACATTCTCAAGCTGATCAAGGACGAGGATGTCGAATACGTCGACATCCGGTTCTGTGATCTGCCCGGCGTCGTTCAGCATTTCTCGGTCCCGGCTTCGGCCTTCACCCAGGACGTCTTCGAGGACGGCTTGGCCTTCGACGGCTCATCGGTTCGCGGTTTCCAGTCGATCCACGAGTCCGACATGATGCTGCTGCCGGACCCCGACACCGCACGTATCGACCCGTTCCGCGCCGCCAAGACGCTGAACCTCAACTTCTTCGTGCACGATCCATTCACCCGCGAGGCTTACTCGCGCGACCCGCGCAACGTCGCCCGCAAGGCGGAGAACTACCTGGCCAGCACCGGCATCGCCGACACGGCGTACTTCGGCGCCGAGGCCGAGTTCTACATCTTCGACTCGGTGACCTTCGACTCCCGGATCAATGGCACCTTTTACGAGGTGGACTCCGAGGCCGGCTGGTGGAACACCGGCGAACCGGTCGAGGCCGACGGCAGCGCCAACCGCGGTTACAAGGTCCGGCCCAAGGGCGGCTATTTCCCCGTCGCGCCGTACGACCACTACGTGGATCTGCGCGACGAGATGTGCACCAACCTGCAGAACGCAGGCTTCACGCTCGAGCGCGGCCACCACGAGGTCGGCACCGCCGGCCAGGCCGAGATCAACTACAAGTTCAACACGATGCTGCACGCGGCCGATGACCTGCTGCTGTTCAAGTACATCATCAAGAACACGGCATGGCAGGCCGGCAAGACCGTAACGTTCATGCCCAAGCCGCTGTTCGGCGACAACGGGTCCGGCATGCATGCCCACCAGTCGCTGTGGAAGGACGGCCAGCCGCTGTTCCACGACGAGTCCGGCTACGCGGGCCTGTCGGACATCGCGCGCCACTACATCGGCGGCATCCTGCACCACGCGCCGTCGCTGCTGGCGTTCACCAACCCCACGGTGAACTCCTACAAGCGCCTGGTGCCGGGTTACGAGGCGCCGATCAACCTGGTGTACAGCCAGCGCAACCGCTCGGCGTGTGTGCGTATCCCGATCACGGGCAACAACCCGAAGGCCAAGCGCCTGGAGTTCCGCTGCCCCGACAGCTCGGGTAACCCGTACCTGGCGTTCGCGGCGATGCTGATGGCCGGCATCGACGGCATCAAGCGCAAGATCGAGCCGCAGACGCCGGTCGACAAGGACCTCTACGAGCTGCCGCCCGACGAGGCCGCCAACATTCCCCAGGCGCCCACCTCCCTGTCGGCGGTCATCGACAAGCTCGAAGAGGACCACGACTACCTCACCGAGGGTGGGGTGTTCACCGAGGATCTGATCGAGACCTGGATCTCCTACAAGCGCGAGAACGAGATCCTGCCCGTTCAGATCCGTCCGCACCCGTACGAGGTGGCGCTGTACTTCGACGTGTAAGCCGTCATCGTGGAAGGGGCCGGATGGTGCACGCCATCCGGCCCCTCCGCTTTCGTGCGGCCGACGGCGTGCGAACAATCAGCGACGGTCCGGTAACGGTGCTGTTCAAGCGCTCAACAGAACGGGTCGGCGCGCGTAAGGTCGGTCCATGACGACCCAACTGGACGCTCGCCTCTCGAGGTATTCGTCACCGTTGCTGAGTGTTTTCCGCATCGTCTTCGGCCTTCTGTTTGCCATCCACGGTTCGCAGAAGTTGTTCGGCTGGCCGGTCCCAGCGCCAGCTCCGATCGAAGTCGGCGACTGGCCGATGTGGTGGGCGGGATTGATCGAATTGGTCTGCGGCCTGCTCATCGCCGTCGGGCTGTTCACCCGCATCGCGGCGATCATCGCTGCCGGCGAGATGGCCGTGGCGTATTTCTGGCAGCACTGGCCGCCGCTGGAGGGCCCGCGCGGCAGCTTCTGGCCCATCGCGAACAACGGCGAACCGGCGGTGCTGTACTGCTTCGGTTTCCTGGCCCTGGCAGCGCTCGGCGCCGGCGCCTGGTCGGTCGATGCGCGACGCCGAGGCGCGGCCGGCGGGTACGCGGGTGCGCCACCCCGGCGAGTCGGCGCGGTCACTGCGAGGGAGGAGCAGTACGTCGCCACGGACGCGCCTCCGCGCCGGCGCGGCGGGCTGCTCAGCCGTTTCCGCAGACCGCGCTACTGATCCAGGCCGAGGTCCTTACGGAAACGCTTCATCCCGTCGATCTTCGCCGGAAGCGTCGCCTGCGGCCCGGCGTAGAACATCCACGGCATCGTCACAATGCCCGCGATACCGCCCGCCTCGGCGCGCTCGTAATGCTCTGGGGTGAACGCGTCGGTCAGCGGCGTGATGACGGTGAAATCGTCCATCGTCAAACCATTTTCGGCGCGTAGCTCACGCAGCTTCGCGACGCGTTCGAGCGCCCGGTCGGTGGTGATGAGATCGCCGATCCAGCCGTCGTGGCGCGCCGCGCGGCGCAGCGCGATGTCCGAGAGCCCGCCCACATACACCGGGATCGGCGGCGGCGTCGGCTCCATCTCCAGCCGCGGCGTCTGATAGAACTCGCCGTCGAATTCCGTCCACCCGGGCTTCCACAGCTCCTTCATCAGCGTGAGCATCTCGTCGGTGCGTTTACCGCGCCGCGCGAACTGCTGGCCCATCAGGGCGAACTCTTCCTCGCACCAGCCCACACCGATGCCGAGTTCGAGCCGTCCTCCCGCCAGAACAGCCGCGGTGCCAATCGATTTCGCGGCCGAGTACGGGTCCCGCATCGCGGGCAGATACACGGTGGTGACGAACCGCAACCGCGAGGTCACCACGGCCAACGCCCCGATCAACACCCACGGGTCGGGCCAGTCGGTGAAGGCCTCCCACCGCCGCCGACCATCCTTGGTGTATGGATACGGGGTCTGCAGCGTCTCCAGGTTCACGACATGGTCGGGGATACCGAGGCCGTCGTAGCCGAGATCATCTGCTGCCCTGGCGATCTCGACGATCTCGCTGGTGTCCAGGAACGCCACGCTGACGTAGAACTTCACCCGGCGTCCCGCGCCCACGCCGGCCGGATGAAGACACCCTCGGCCTCGACCGTGGTGCCGTCGGCGTCCATCAGGTATCCGCGGGCGAATGTCTTGACGCCCTCGGACCGCTCCACGAACGCCTCCGCGCGCAGTCGGCCCAGCGGGGTTCCGCGCAGATACCGAAGCGAGATCGTGCCGGTGAACTTCGGCTGGGTGAGGCCTTCGCTCGCAGCCTCACCCAGCAGGTGGTCGAGCACCAGCGCGCAGATACCGCCGTGCACCCAGCCCGGGGGGCCTTCGTACGCGCCGCTCAGCGTGAACTCACTCCAGCAACGCCCGTCCTCCTCATGGTGGATGACCATCGGGGGCGCGATCGCATTGCGAAGTCCCACAGCCGGGTTCGCCCACGCCAGCGGGCGCCCGGTGAGCTCGTGACGCAGCGTGCTGGACACCGGGCGCTGCTTGCTCTCGAGGAGGTCCGTGACCGCTTCGATCTTCGCCTGCGCGTCGGCGACCGCGGCTTCGTCGATCTCGGTGTGCAGGCTCGCATAGATCAGTTTGCGCACCGCATCCGTCAGCGGGCCGTACAAAGCCCGCTGACGCTGATACTCCTCCTCGGTGATGACGTCGAACCCGAAATCCATGCTCATGTGTTCATCCACTCCGTCTCATCCACCGAAGACCTTCTTGACGACCGCTTTCGCCCGACGCGTCACCCGCAGATAGTTGTCGAGGAACTCCCCGCCGTCGTCGGTGTCCCAACCCGCTGCCACCGCAACGGCATTCAACTGGCGGCCGGGCCCGGGCAGCTGGTCGGTCGGCTTGCCGCGCACCAGCACCAGCGCGTTACGCGCACGGGTCGCGGTCAGCCACGCCTGGCGCAACAACTCGACGTCGCCCTCGGCGATCAGCTCGGCGGCGCCGATCACGTTGAGCGACTCCAACGTCGACGTGTTGTGCAGCGCGGGCACCTCGTGCGCATACCTCAGTTGCAGCAACTGCACCGTCCACTCGATGTCGGCTAGGCCGCCGCGGCCCAGCTTGGTGTGGGTGTTCGGGTCGGCGCCACGCGGCAGCCGTTCGGCGTCCACCCGCGCCTTGATCCGCCTGATCTCCTGCACCGCTTCGGCCGACACCCCGCCGGGTGGGTAGCGGATCTTGTCGATCATCAGCAGGAACCGCTCCCCCAGGTCGAGATCGCCGGCCACGCGATGGGCCCGCAACAGCGCCTGCACTTCCCACGTCTGCACATACCGCGCGTAGTAGGCCTCATACGAGGCGAGCGTGCGCACCAGCGGGCCGTTGCGGCCCTCGGGCCGAAGGTTCGCGTCGACCTCCAGCGGCGGGTCGGCACTGGGCGTCCCGAGCAGCGAACGCACCTGCTCGGCGACCGTCACCGACCATTTGACCGCGGCCGACTCCTCAACTCCCGCTTCGGGTTCGCACACGAACATCACATCGGCGTCCGAGCCGTAGCCCAGCTCGCCTCCGCCCAGCCGGCCCATTCCGATCACGGCGATGCGGGCCAGCGGTCCCCGGTCACCGGTGTTGGCGCGGATCACCGCGTCCAGCGCGGCCTGCAGCACCGCCACCCAGATCGACGTCAGCGCGGCACACACCTCGGTCACTTCCAGCATGCCGAGCAGGTCGGCCGAGGCGATGCGCGCCAGTTCGCGCCTGCGCAGGGTGCGCGCCGCCGCGATCGCACGCTGCGGGTCGGAATACCTTGCAGCAGAGGCGACCAGCGCCCGCGCCACCGCATCGGGTTCAACGTCGAGCAGTTTGGGGCCGTCAGGGCCGTCGGCGTAGGACTGGATGACCTCCGGTGCCCGCATCAGCAACTCCGGAACGTACGCCGAGGTGCCCAGCACCTGCATGAGCCGCTTGGCGACGGCGCCCTCATCCCGCAGCGTCGCCAGGAACCACCGTTGTTCGGATAGCGCATCGCTGATGCGGCGGTAGGACAGCAGACCCGCATCCGGGTCGGGTGTGTCGCTGAGCCATCTGAGCAGGGTCGGCAGCAGGATCTGCTGCACGCGGCCACGACGGGCGCTGGTACCGGTCAGCGCGGCCAGGTGCGTCAACGCGCTCTGCGGCCCCTCGTATCCCAGCGCGGCCAGCTGCCGTTCGGCGGCCTCCTGGGTCATACCCTCCGAAATGCTCAGTGCCGGTTGCCCGACCGACTCCAACAGCGGTTGGTAGAACAGCTTCTCGTGCAGGCGGGACACCCGCAGGCTCTGGCGCTTGAGCTCTTCGCGCAGCACGCCGAGCGCATCGCGGGTGCCGTCGGGGCGCACGTGGGCGGCCCTGGCCAGCCAGCGCAGTGACTCGTCGTCGTCCTCGTCGGGAAGCAGGTGGGTGCGCACCAGCCGCTGCAGCTGCAGCCGATGCTCGAGCAGCCGCAGGAACTCGTATGAGGCGGTGAGGTTCGCGGCGTCGTCGCGGCCGATGTATCCCCGCTGGCCGAGTGCGGCCAGCGCGCCGACCGTCGATGCGACGTGCAGCGTCTCGTCGTTGCGGCCGTGCACCAATTGCAGTAGTTGCACGGCGAATTCGACGTCGCGCAGCCCGCCGGTGCCGAGCTTGATCTCCCGCGACCGCTGCCCGGCGGGCACCAGTTCCTCGACGCGCCTGCGCATCGCCTGCACCTCGGGGACGAAGTCCTCGCGTTCGCTCGCGGTCCACACCATCGGCATCAGCGCCTCGATGTAGGCCCGGCCCAGTTCCTCGTCGCCGGCAGCCGGTCGCGCCTTCATCAACGCCTGGAACTCCCAGGTCTTGGCCCACCGCTGGTAATACGCGACGTGCGAGTCGAGGGTGCGTACCAGCTGACCGTGCTTGCCCTCGGGCCGCAGCGCCGCATCAACTTCGAAGAACGCGTCGGCGGCGAACCGCATCATCTCGCCCGCCACCCGGGTCGCGAGCGCATCGGCGGTCTCGGCCACAAAGATCACGTCGACGTCGCTGACGTAATTGAGTTCGCGCGCACCGCATTTACCCATCGCGATGACAGCGAGCCGGGGCGGCGAGTCACCACCCGCCGTCTTGAGAGCCAGGTGCAGCGCGGCCGCCAGTGCCGCATCGGCGAGATCGGACAGGTGCTCACCGACGGTCGAGAAGGGCAGCACCGGTTCGTTCTCCACCGTCGGCGCGAGATCGAGAGCGGCCAGCACCAGCAGCCGGTCGCGGTAGAGCTTGCGCAGCGGCTGCAGTGCGGCCGCGGTATCCGAAGCCTCGTCGGCGCGCGCGACGAACACCTCGCGCAGCTCCTCGGCGGCCGGCAACCCGACGTCACCGGCGAGCAGGCGCCAGTTCTCCGGATGGGCGACGAGGTGGTCGCCGAGGGCGAGCGAGGAGCCCAGCACACCGAACAGCCGGCCGCGAAGGCCGCGGTCGGTGAGCAGCGCCCGGTTGAGTTGGTCCCAGCCGGTGTCCAACGCCTCGGCCAGCCGGACCATCGTGTGCAGCGCGGTGTCGGCGTCGGGCGCCCGCGACAGCGACCACAGCAGCTCCACGTGGGCCTCGGAGTTCCAGCCCAGTCGATCCAGGTCCGCAGGGGCGGACGGTTCGACCAGCCCGAGCCGCCCTACGCTCGGCAGCTTCGAACGCTGCGTCGCAGGTTTGGCCACCAGAGAAAGGTAGCGCGAGCGTCGGTCAGAGAGACAAGTAGGCCTTCAGCTCGAACGGGGTGACGTGGCTGCGGTAGTTCTCCCACTCCGCGCGCTTGTTGCGCAGGAAGTAGTCGAAGACGTGCTCGCCCAACGCCTCGGCGACCAGCTCGGAGTTCTCCATTTCGGTGAGCGCCACGCCGAGGCTACCCGGCAGCTCCTTGTAGCCCATCGCGCTGCGCTCCTCCGGCGTGAGAGTCCAGACGTTGTCCTCGGCCTCGGGCGCCAACACGTAGTTCTTCTCGATGCCGCGCAGCCCGGCGGCCAGCAGCACCGCGAACGTCAGATAGGGATTGCACGCCGAGTCGGGGCTGCGCACCTCGACGCGCCGTGACGAGGCCTTGCGCGGTGTGTACATCGGAACCCGCACCAGCGCCGAGCGATTCGCGGCGCCCCAGGAGGCCGCGGTCGGCGCCTCACCGCCGTGCACCAGGCGCTTGTAGGAGTTCACCCACTGGTTGGTGACGGCGCTGATCTCCTTGGCGTGCTCGAGGATTCCCGCGATGAACGACTTGGCGACGTCGGACAGCTGCAGCGGGTCGTCGGGGCTGTGGAAGGCGTTGGTGTCGCCCTCGAACAGGCTCATGTGCGTGTGCATGGCCGAACCGGGGTGCTCGGCGAACGGTTTCGGCATGAACGATGCCCGCACCCCGTCGCCGAGGGCGACCTCCTTGACGACGTAGCGGAACGTCATGACGTTGTCGGCCATCGACAGCGCGTCGGCGTAGCGGAGGTCGATCTCCTGCTGGCCCGGCGCGCCCTCGTGGTGGCTGAACTCCACCGAGATGCCCATCTGCTCGAGCGCATCGATGGCGTGGCGGCGGAAGTTGGGCGCCGAATCGTGCACGGCCTGATCGAAGTACCCGCCGTTGTCCGCGGGCACGGGCGCCGAGCCGTCGTCCTCGCCGGGTTTCAGCAGGAAGAACTCGATCTCCGGGTGTACGTAGCAGGAGAAGCCGAGATCGCTGGCCTTGGCCAGCTGCCTGCGCAGCACATGACGCGAGTCGGCCCACGACGGTGAACCGTCGGGCATGGTGATGTCGCAGAACATCCGCGCCGAGTGGTGCCGGCCCGAGCCGTCGGCCCACGGCAACACCTGGAACGTCGACGGGTCCGGGCGCGCGACCATGTCGGCTTCCGACACACGCGCGAAGCCCTCGATCGCCGAGCCGTCGAAGCCGATGCCCTCCTCGAACGCCCCCTCGAGTTCGGCGGGGGCGATCGCGACCGACTTCAGGTATCCGAGCACATCGGTGAACCACAACCGGACGAAGCGGATGTCGCGTTCCTCCAGCGTGCGCAGCACGAATTCCTTCTGCCGATCCATGACCGCAGCGTAGGCACCGGCTGTTAATTCTGTGTTACACGGCGGCTGCGATTAACAGCGCAGTCCGGCCGGCGGGACCACCGAACGGACCAGGAACTCGACCACCGCGGTGTCCACGCACGCGTCGCCGTTGAACACCACCGTGTGCTGCGTGCCGTCGAACGTGATCAGCCGAGCGTCCATCTGGCGGGCGAGGTCGACGCCCGCCTGGTACGGCGTGGCCGGGTCGCGGGTGGTCGAGACGACGACGACCTTGCCCGGTCCGGGCGACGTGGCCGCGTGCGGCGTCGAGGTGGGCGGCACCGGCCACATCGCACACACGTCGCGCGGGGCGAACCCGGTGAAGGTGCCGTAGGACAGGAACGGGGCGACCTCGCGGATTCGGCGGTCCGCCTGCGCCCACGCGGCTGGGTCGCTCGGATACGGCGAATCGACGCAGCCGATCGCCGTGAACGCATCCTGCTGGTTGGTGTAGTGCCCGGATTCGTCGCGGCCCTGGTATTCGTCGGCGAGCAGCAGCAGGTCGCCGGCATCCGTGCCGCGCTGCAGGCCGAGCAGCCCGCTGGTGAGGTACTTCCAATACCGCTGCGAGTAAAGCGCGTTCACCGTTCCGGTGATCGCGTCCTGGTAGCTCAGCCCGCGCGGGTCCGAGGTTTGGGCCGGGCGCTGAACCAGCGGATTGACCAGCTGGTGGTAGCGCTCGACGAACCGGGCGGGATCGGTGCCCAGCGGGCAGCCCGCCGACTTCGCGCAGTCGGCTGCATAGTCGTCGAACGCGGACTGGAAACCGGCCATCTGGCGGATCCGGCCGTCGATCGGGTCGAGCTGCGGGTCGATCGCGCCGTCGAGCACCATGGCCCGAACCCGGTCGGGATACCGCTCGGCGTAGGCGGCGCCGAGCTGGGTGCCGTAGGAGAACCCGAGATAGTTGATCTGGTTCTCGCCCAGGGCGGCCCGCACGACGTCCATGTCCTGGGCCGAGGTCGCGGTGCCGACATTGGCCAGGAACTCGGTGCCCATCCTGTCCACGCACGACTGCACGAACTGCTGATACAGCCGCTCGATGTGCGCGACACCGGCGGGGCTGTAGTCGGCGAGCGGTTCCCGACGGAACGCGTCGAACTCCGCGTCGGTGCGACAACGCAACTCGGGTGTCGAGTGCCCGACACCGCGCGGATCGATGCCGACGAGATCGAAGCGGCGGCCGATCTCCGAGTCGGCCAGCGCGGCGCCCATACCCGCAACGGTCTCGACCGCCGATGCGCCCGGCCCACCGGGATTGACCACCAGCACGCCGATCCGATCGCCGGTGGCCGGCACCCGGATGACGGCCAATTGGGCTTGTGCGCCAGACGGTTTCGTGTAGTCAACCGGCACCGAGACCGTGCCGCATCGACCGGCCGGAATTGCCGCGGCCTTCTCGGCGCCGATGATGCGTTCGCATCCGCCCCAATTCGGCGGCTGCCCGTACGCCTGCGCGGATTGACCTTCGGGACTCGCCGAACCCACCGGACAGGCAATGACGGACACCGCAGCGAACGCGGACACCATCCGCCCCACCCGCCACATGGCTGACATCGTTGCACGCCGACCGCGCGCCGTCTCTACTGTCGATGCAACGGTGACCCGGCCGTGATCAGGCAGATGAACACGTGGTGCCCGGCGCCGGCAACGTCAGGTCGACGAGATAGCGCGCGGCGATGTCGTCGACGCACTGATTGCCCTGGAACACCACCGTGTGCTGCGTTCCCTCATACGTCACCAGCGTGCCGCCGAGTTGGTCGGCCAGTTCCACACCGGCCTGATACGGCGTTGCGGGGTCATTGGTCGTCGACACCACAAGTGTCGGCGGTAGACCGCTCACCTCGATCTCATGCGGTTTGCTGGTGGGCGGCACCGGCCAGAACGCGCACGTACTCAGCGGGGCGTGTCCGGTGAACTCGCCGTAGCTCATGAACGGCGCGGCCTCCCGGACCCGCCGGTCCTCCTCGACGGCTTTGGCGCGGTCGGTCACCGCTGGCTTGTCCACGCAGTTCACCGCCACTCGCGCGTCGGTGGAGTTGTTGTAGTGGCCCTGCTCGTCGCGGCCCATGTACAGGTCGGCCAGCGCGAGCATGGTGTCACCGCTGCCCCGCTTCATTTCGCTGAGGGCCTGGGTGAGATGGCGCCACAGGTTCGGCGAGTACAGCGGCAGGATGGTGCCCACGATCGCGTCGGAGTAACTGAGGCCGCGCGGGTCCCGCGTCTCGAGCGGTTGCTCCACCAGCGGGTCGACCAGGCTGTGGTAGACGTCGGTGGCCTTGGCCGGGTCGGTGCCCAGCGGACACGTCGGGCTCTTCGCGCAGTCGGCGGCGTAGTCGTTGAACGCGGTCTGGAACGCCGCGGCCTGCCGGACGTTGGCCTCGATCGGATCGGCGTTGGGGTCCACCGCGCCGTCGAGCACCATCGCCCGCACTTTGTCGGGGTAGTTCTCCGCGTAGGTGGCACCGATCCGGGTGCCGTAGGAATAGCCGAGGTAGGTCAGCTTCTCGTCGCCGAGCGCCTCTCGCATCGCCTCGAGATCCTTGGCCACGTTGACGGTTCCGACGTTGGCTAGGAACTCCTCGCCCATCTTGTCCACACAGCGTTGGACGAACGCCTTGGTCTCCTTCTCGATCTCGGCGACGCCCTCCGGCGAGTAGTCGACCTGAGGTTCGGCCCGCAACCGGTCGTTGTCGGCGTCCGAGTTGCACCACAGGGCCGGGGTGGAGTTGGCGACGCCGCGGGGGTCGAAGCCGACCAGATCGAAACGCTGGCGCACCGACTCGGGCAGCGAGCCGACCAGGCTCGCAGCGGCTTCCACGCCGGACTCCCCCGGCCCGCCGGGATTGATGATCAGAGAGCCGATCTTGTCGCCGGTCGCCTTGAACCGGATCATCGCGATGCGGGCGACGTCACCGTCGGGCTTGTCGTAATCCACCGGCACCGACAGCATCCCGCACTCGGCGCCGGCCGGAACCCGCGACTCGTCGGTCTTCTCGGTCTGGCACGCCCGCCATTCGATCGGGGTACCCGGCGCAGGCACCGCGACGACGGCGCGGCCGTCGACCAGCTGGCTGCAACCGGTGGCCGCGAACAACACAGTGGCCGCGAGGACCCCGAGCTTGGCGTTCATGGCTCCACATGCTGCCATGACCACCCATCGGCGCTGGCTAGGCCACTATCGCGTGGCGGCCAGCAACTCGTCGAGCGCCGCGGAGAAGTCGTCGGTCATGTCCCACAGATCGGGCAGCAACTCCGGGCACGCCACGATGCCGACGTTCAGCGCTCCGGTCAACGACATGACGGTGATGTTCAGCCCCGAGCCGTGGAAGATCGGCCCCAGCGGGTACATCGCCTTGGCTTCGCAGCCCAGGTAGTACAGCGGCACCTGAGGCCCCGGGACGTTGGAGACGACGAGGTTGTGCACCGGCCTGGCGCCGCTCAACCGGCTCGCGGCGTAGACACGCATCGCGACACCGAACACCGCGGGGGCGGCGAACTGCGTCCAGTCCTGCAGCAGGGTAGCCCCGATGGCCGAACTATGTTGTTTGGCAACGGAATTCGCTTCGGCGATGGATTTGAGCCGGGCCGCCGGGTCGTCGATATGCGTCTCCAAGCGCGAAAACATGCCCGACACCTGGTTGCGGCCCGGTCGATCGGACTTGTCGTGCACCGAAACGGGCACCATCGCGACCAGCGAGTTCTCCGGCAATTCCCCACGGTCGGCCAGGAACTTGCGCAGCACACCGGATACCAGCGCCATCACCACGTCGTTGAGCTTGACCCCGAAATGGTTCTTCACAGTCTTGACGTCCTCGAGATCCAGCTTCGTGAACGCGATGTTGCGGTGCCCGGTCACGTTGGTGTTGAACGCCGTCCTCGGCGCGACGAACGGGGGCGCCATCGAAAGCCCGGAGCGGGCGCGGCGGACGGTGTCGACCACCGACGACAGCGTCATCGGCAGCGCGTTGACCAGCTTCAGCGGCCGGGTCGCGAACTTGACCGCACCGCTGACGGCGATCTCGAGGGAGGTCGCGTCGCCGGGACCGTCGACCGGATCGGGCGGCGGTGCGTCCGGCTCGGTGCTGCACAACTGCGACATCAGGCTGGCGCCGGTGACCCCGTCGACCCCGGCGTGGTGCACCTTGGTCATCACGACGAGCCGCCCGCCGGCCTGCGGATCGGTGCCCTCGACGTTCTCGATCACCCACTTCTCCCACAGCGGACGGGTGCGGTCGAGCGGCAGCGATGCGAGGTGGCCGCAGATCTCGGCGAGCTCGCGGCGGCCGCCCGGCGCCGGCAGGCCGATGCGGTGCAGATGGCGGTCGACGTCGAAGTCCTTGTCCTCCACCCACACCGGATGGTCGAGGTTGAAGCGGCTGTCGGCCAGCTTCTCGCGGAACTCCGGCATCGCCTTGATCCGCTGGTTGAGCGCATCCCGGAATCGATCGAAGGTGTAACCGCCGGGCATCGTCGAGGTGTCGAGTTCGAGTATCGAACACACATGCAGCGGCTGCTGCGCGGTTTCGAGGTACAGGAAACTGGCGTCGAGCCCGCTGAGCCGTTGCATGCGCCGATGTTATGCCCGGCGGCGGCCGGTGTGAGGAAATCCACTCAACAGGGCATTCACTGTCTACCGCGCGAAGTGGCAGACTGGGGGCCGTCAGACGAACCCGGGGACCGATTACGGCCTCGAGGATTCGACCCGACTCACCCGCTTGGGGGACATCGATGTCTGAGCAGACCGTCTACGGCGCTGCCACCGACAAGCCGCGCACTACTCCTGAATCGTCCGCACCGCGGACCAAAGTCCGAACGCTGCATTTGCACAAATGGAAGGCCGAAGGCCACAAGTGGGCGATGCTCACCGCCTACGACTACTCGACAGCGCGCATCTTCGACGACGCCGGCATCCCGGTGCTGCTGGTCGGCGATTCGGCAGCCAACGTCGTCTACGGCTATGACACGACCGTGCCCGTGAGCATCGACGAGCTCATCCCGCTCGTGCGCGGTGTGGTGCGCGGCGCCCCGCACGCGCTGGTCGTCGCCGACCTGCCGTTCGGCAGCTACGAAGCTGGCGCTGCACAGGCTCTTTCCACGGCCACCCGGTTCCTGAAGGAGACCGGTGCGCACGCGGTCAAGCTCGAGGGCGGCGAGCGCGTGGTCGATCAGATCGCGACGCTGAGTGCGGCGGGCATCCCGGTCATGGCGCACATCGGCTTCACACCCCAGAGCGTCAACGGGCTGGGCGGGTTCCGCGTCCAGGGCCGCGGCGACGCCGCCGAGCAAACCATTCACGACGCCATCGCCGTGCAGGAAGCGGGCGCCTTCTCCGTCGTGATGGAGATGGTGCCGGCCGAACTGGCCACCCAGATCACCGGCAAACTGACGATCCCCACCATCGGAATCGGCGCGGGCCCGAACTGCGACGCGCAGGTGCTGGTCTGGCAGGACATGGCCGGCATGACCAATGGCAAGACCGCCAAGTTCGTCAAGCGCTTCGGCGATGTCGGCGGTGAACTCCGCCGTGCCGCAGAGCAATATGCCGACGAGGTGGCCGGCGGGGTGTTCCCCGCCGACGAGCACTCGTTCTAGTTCCTCTGCGCGAACAGACGCGAACTGCCCACTTTCGACGCGAAAACAGGGCAGTTTGCGACTGCTCGCGCTACTGAAACTCCGGCTTGCGCTTGGCCAGAAACGCGTCGACGCCCTCGACGCCGTCGCGGGACACCGCGCGTCCGGCGATGAGCCGGCTCTCGAGTTCCATCTGCTCCTCGAGTCCGTTCTTGAACGTCCCGAGCAGCAGCTGCTTGATGCCGCCGTTGGAACCGGCTGCGGTGGCGGCCATTTGATCGGCGAGCTTCGCGGCCCGGTCGGCCAACTCCGCGTCGGGAACCACCTCGGTGACCAAACCCCACGCCGACGCCTCCTGCGCGGACAGGGTGCGGTTGGTCAGCATGAGCTCCTTGGTCTTGGTGATCCCGATGAGCCGCGGCAGGTAATACGACGCGCTGCCGTCGGGGCTCAAGCCCACCCGGGTGTAGGCCATCGTGAACGACGCGGACTCGGCGGCCAGCACCAGATCGCCGGTCACGGCGATTGAGAATCCCGCGCCCGCGGCGGTGCCGTTCACCGCGGTGATCAGCACCGCGTTCATCCGTGCGAAGGTCGAGATCGCGCGGTGCAGATCGTCGGCGACGCCCTTGATGTGAGCGCCGCGGTCCGGCGCTGACGCGAACGACTTCAAATCTCCACCGGCGCAGAAGAACCGGCCCGACCCGGTGAGCACGACAACCTTGGTCGCGTCGGTGTCGCATTGCTTGGCGGCGGCGGCCAGCTCACGAGTCATGGTGGCGTTCATGCCGTTTGCCGCGTCCGGCCGGTTCAGCGTGATGCGGGCGATCGCACGGGTCTGCTCGAAGGTCAGCGTTTCGTAATCGGTCACAGGTGGACCCTATCTTTCTCATCCTCGGGACCCTTCCCCCGTGTTCACCCGCGTGTGGCAATCTGTCTCGCACCATGGGCAAATCCAATGACCAGTCATCGCGGCATCTCGAGGTCGAGCGCAAGTTCGACGTCGTCGATTCGACCGTGTCACCGTCATTCGACGGTTTGTCGTCGGTGGTGCGCGTCGAACGCGCACCGGTACACCGGCTGGAAGCCGTGTACTTCGACACCCCGGACCACGCACTGGCTGCGCGCCGCATCACGCTGCGCCGCCGCACCGGCGGCGCGGACGCCGGATGGCACCTCAAGCTTCCGGCCGGTCCCGACGCGCGTACCGAGGTCAGAGAGCCCCTCGGCGAAGAGGATGAGGTGCCGGCGACGCTGCGTGACGTCGTGCTGGCCATCGTGCGCGACCGCCCGCTGGGGCCGGTCGCGCGCATCTCGACACGGCGCACCGTCGACCTGCTCTACGGTCCCGACGGGACACCGGTGGCGGAGTTCTGCGACGACGAGGTCACCGCTGCGGCCGAGCCGGGCGGCCCCGAGCAGGCGTGGCGCGAATGGGAACTCGAGCTGACCGACGGGGCCGACCGCGAACTGCTTGACCGGTTGTCCAACCGGCTGATCGACGCGGGGGCCGATCCCGCGGCCAGCGGTTCCAAACTGGCGCGGGTGCTGGCCGAGTCGTCGCAACCCGAGGCGGTCCCGCGACCGGCCGACCCGGTGCACCGCGCGGTGGCCGAACAGGTGGAGGAGCTGATCGAGTGGGACCGGGCGGTGCGCGCCGACGTCGACGACTCGGTGCACCAGATGCGAGTGACGACGCGCAAGATCCGCAGCCTTCTGCAGTCGTCACGGGAGGCGTTCGGCATCTCCGACGACGCCTGGATCCTCGACGAACTCCGGCAGCTCGCCGCGATCCTCGGCGTGGCGCGCGACGCGGAAGTGCTGGCCCAACGCTACGAGCAGGCGCTCGATGAGCTGCCCGAGGAACTGGTCCGCGGCCCGGTGCGAGAGCGGTTGGTCGACGGCGCCAAGCGGCGCTATGCGGCCGGGCTGCGCCGGTCACTGATCGCGATGCGTTCGCAGCGCTACTTCCGGCTTCTCGACGCGCTCGAAGGCCTGATCGCCGCCGAACCGGCGCCGCAGGACGAGGAGGAGCGCAGCCAGGCGACGATCGACGCGGCCTACAAGCGGGTCCGCAAAGCGGCCAAGGCCGCCGCCGAGGCGGACACCGAAAAGGATGAAGCACTGCATCGAATCCGTAAGGGCGCCAAGCGTCTTCGCTACACCGCCGCGGCGACCGGCGCGGCCAAGGTGTCGGATCGGGCCAAAGCCGTTCAGTCGCTGCTCGGCGACCATCAGGACAGCGTGGTCAGCCGGACTCATCTGGGTCAGCAGGCCGAAGCCGCGCACGCCGCAGGCGAAGACACCTTCACCTACGGCCTGCTCTACCAGCAGGAGGCCGAGGTCGCCCAACGCGCGCGCGACCAGTTGGACGGCGCGTTGACGAAGCTGGCCAAGGCGGTGCGCAAGGCGCGGTGAGCGGCCGGCGAGGCGGATGAGTTGGCCTGTAAGCCGGATTCTGTCCCTCACCACCGCAGCTGACCGCGGCGGCGAGGTGGCGACCATCCATCTGGACACACCGTCGCCGGGTGCCTCGAGCGGCCTACCCGCAGGCTCGGGCGAGCAGCCCTCGGACGCCTGCGCGGCCGCAACCAGGTTGCGGCCTTCTTGGCCTTGCTTCGGGTGGGGTTTGCCTAGCCACTCCGGTCACCCGGAATGCTGGTGCGCTCTTACCGCACCGTTTCACCCTTACCACCGTCACCGGTGGCGGTCTGTTTTCTGTGGCACTTTCCCGCGAGTCACCTCGGATTGCCGTTAGCAATCACCCTGCTCTGTGAAGTCCGGACTTTCCTCGAAACCGAGGCGAACCTCGATTCCGCGGCCGCCCAGCCAACTCATCCGCGCATACAACGTACTGCCAGTCGCCGCTGTTCCGCGAGTTCGACATACTTATGCCCATGGCGCAGGTTCCTCCGGCGCGCTACCTCATGCGCGCCAAAGACCTGGTCGACGCGCGCTATGCCGAGCCCATCACCGTCGACGACCTGGCCGCCGCGGCCGGGTTGTCGCGGGCCCATTTCAGCCGGATGTTCACCCGAACCTTCGGCGAATCGCCGCATGCCTATCTGCAGACCCGACGGCTGGAGCGGGCGGCGGCGCTGTTGCGGTACACCGACCGCTCGGTGGCCGATATCTGCGTGATGGTCGGGTTGGCCAGCGTCGGATCGTTCACCACCTCGTTCGCCCGGGTGTACGGCAAGCCGCCGGCGGCCTACCGCGCCAGCCTGCCGCCGGCGGCCATGCACGCCCGGGTGCCCAGCTGCATTCTCAAACGCGACACCCGCCAGCCCGCCGACAGTCGGGTCCGCAAGACAGCACACGGGGAGAAGACGGGCCCGCGACCGGCGTCGTAGCGTCGTGCCCATGTTGAGAATCTCGAGCGCCCAGATCTGGGTTCACGACCAAGACGTCGCATTGAAGTTTTGGACCGAAAAGGTCGGAATGGAAGTGCGCCAGGATGTTTCGCTTCCCGATGGGGACACGCCGTTCCGGTGGCTGACGGTCGGCCCGCCGGGGCAGGACGACTTTTCGCTGGTCTTGATGGCCGTGCCCGGCGCGCCGGTGATGGACGAGGCCACCCGCCAGCAGGTGCTCGATCTCACCGCGAAGGGGTTCGCCGGCACGGTATTCCTCACCACGGACAACTGCCAGGCGACTTATGAGGAAATGCGTTCGCGCGGGGTGGAGTTCACCGAGGAGCCGCACCAGATGCCGTACGGCATCGATTCCGGCTTCCGCGACCCGTCCGGCAACAGCGTGAGGTTGACCCAGCTCGCGGACATCCCGGCCGGCACCGGCTGACGCGCATGCGGATCGGCACCGCTGCGCTGGCTTCGGCGGCGTTCTTCGTGGTCGCGCCCGGCAGCTTCGTCGGGCTCGGCCCGTGGCTGATCACCCGCTGGGACCTTCCCGATCCCGTTTCGCCGTGGCGTGTGGCACTGGGCGGCGTGATGATCGTCGTCGGTCTGATCCCGCCCATTCACGCGTTCGTCGAATTCGTAAGAGCTGGTGGCACTCCGATGCCCGTCGCGCCAACCGAACGACTGGTCGTGACGGGCTTCAACCGGTTCGTCCGCAACCCGATGTATGCCGGTCTCATCACGGCCATCCTCGGCCAGGCGGTGCTGTTCGCGAACATGTGGCTCGTCGTCTACGCCGCGATCGCATGGGCCGTCACGGCCTCGTTCGTGCGCTGGTACGAAGAACCGACGCTGGTTCGCACGTATGGGCAGCAGTACGAGACCTACCGCGACAACGTGTCGGCGTGGCTCCCCCGGCTGACGCCGTGGACGCCACAGACCTAGCGGTGGGACGTTCTTCTCGAGTGGACCCGAGTGACCCGGAGAAGAGGATTTCTGAGCTCGAGCGCCGGCTGGCTGAGCCGCGCGTCGGCGCCGACCCCGTTGCCGGCTCGGACCCACTCACCGCCGAGCACGTCCACAATGTGGCGTTTTCCAAGCCACCTCTGTTCAAGCGGGGCTACGACGAGGACGAGGTCGATGCCTTTCTCGATCTCGTCAAGGTCGAGTTGACCCGACGCGACTAGAACCGGCACCACCGACCCCACCAATGGACGTGTCCGTCTCACGAATCCGCGATCCCGCACGTTTACCAGGTATGGCCCAGACCAAATGGCGAACTCGCGTGGACTCCGGCGACTGGGAGACCATCGCCGCTGAACTCGACGCAACCGGCGGCGCCCTGCTTCCCCGCCTGCTCACTAAGGGTGAAGCGGCGGCGATCAGAAGCCTCTATCCTGCCGACGACTTGTTCCGCGCGACCATCGACATGGCTCGATATCGCTTCGAGGAGGGCGAATACCGCTACTTCCGCCGGCCCTACCCCGAACCGGTCGAAGCGCTCAGGCAGGCGCTGTACCCGCGGCTGCTCCCGATCGCCCGCGACTGGTGGAGCAAGTTGGGCCGCCCGGCCCCGTGGCCGGAGAGCTTCGACGACTAGATCGACCAGTGCCACGCCGCCGGCCAGGCCAAGTCAACGGCGCTGCTGCTCAAGTACGGCCCGGGCGACTGGAATGCTCTGCACCGAGACCTCTACGGCGACTTGGTGTTTCCGTTGCAGGTGGTGATCAACCTCAGCGAACCGGGCGTCGACCACACCGGCGGCGAGTTCATGCTGGTCGAACAGCGCCCCCGCGCCCAGTCCCGCGGTACCGCGACGCTGCTGCCGCACGGACACGGATACGTCTTCACCACGCGCGAGCGGCCCGTGCGGTCGACCCGCGGATGGTCCGCCGCGCCGGTCCGACACGGTGTGTCGGTGGTGCGCTCGGGTGAGCGGTACACCCTTGGGCTGATCTTCCACGACGCCGCGTGACCGCTAGCGCCGACGCAACATGATCACGTTGTCGACCCACGTCGCTGTCTCGCCGTCCGGCGTCGTCACCTCTCGCGTCGGCGTGTCGATCCGAGCCGGCTCCCATTCGGCCTCGGGCAGATTCAGCTCCGCGACGACTTCGTCGGGCGGTGTGAACAGGTGGTGGTGGTCATCGAGCTGCGACGCCCACGGCGGCGGCCCGCTGTGATCGACGATCAGTAGAAGCCCGCCCGGTCGGACGGCCCGCGCGGCCGCTTGGAAGATCGCCGTCCGGTCGAGCGGAAAAGTGGAGTGCAGGAACTGCGCGTTCACCAGATCGAAGTCACCCTCCGGGAAGCTTTCCGACAGGTCGTGCTGTTGGAAGTCGATCCGGTCACCCACCCCACGCGCGGCCGCATCTTCGGCGGCCCGTCGCAGCGCGGTGTCGGAGATGTCGACGGCGACCACCCGCCATCCGTGTTCGGCCAGCCACATCGCGTCACCGCCCTCGCCGCTGCCGAGATCCAGTGCGACGCCGGGCTTCAGGCCCGACGCAACGTCGACGAGACGAATGTTCGCCCGCCCGCTCCAGATGCGGTCCTGTTCGCTGTAGCGCTCTTCCCAATGCTGTTTGGCGTCAGGCGTTGACATGTCGGCTCCCTTCCGGAACATCAACTGGATAGTCGTCCTCGATCAGGCTCTGCACCACGGCGGCGGCCGCTGCCGAGCCGCCGGCCACCGCTGCGGCCACCTGCGGCATCTGCGCGCTGAGGTCGCCGGCGGCGAAAACGCCTGGCGCACTTGTGCGGTAGAGCGCGTCGACGTAAACGGGGTTCTGCGCAATCGGTGTCGGGTCGCCCTGTGTAGCGCCGAGTTGCTCGGCGAGCGACGAACGTTGATGCAGCGTCGTCGCGACCAGCAGACCCGTCCGCGCAAGGCGACTCCCGTCGGCGAACACCACGGCCTCCAAATCCCCGTCCCGCACGGCGAGTTCGGCGACCGCCCGCTCATCGATCGGGACGTCCGCGGCGACCAGCCGTTGCCGCTGCCCGTCGTCGAGATCGGCGGGACCGTCGGTGAGCAGGACCACGTCGTCGCTCCACATACGCAACAACAGCGCCGAATGCACCGCACGCTCCCCACGCGCCAGTACGCCCAGCGGCTGGTCGCGAACCTCCCAGCCGTGGCAGAACGGGCAGTGGAACACCGACCGGCCCCACAGTTCCGCCAGCCCCGGAAGCTGCGGGGGCCGATACTCCATACCGGTGGCCAGCAGCACCCGCCGGGTCCGCTCGATCCGGCCGTCGGCCATCCGCAGCTCGAAGCCTCTCCCGGTCCGTTCACCGCCGACGACGTCGCCGGTGCGCACCTCGACGCTCGGATACGCCGATAGTTCCCGGCGCCCCAGTTCGTACAGCTGCGCCGGCGGCCGACCGTCGTGCCCCAGCAGTCCACCGATACCGTGCGCGGCCAGGTTGCTCTGCGCGCCGGAGTCGATCACCAGCGTGCGCCGCCGAGCCCGGCCCAACACCAGGCCGGCGCTCAGTCCGGCCGCACCGCCACCGACCACGACGCAATCCCAATCTGTGTCCATGCGTCCACCTTGCAACCACCCCCTACAAGATGCCAAGCTTTCTTGCCATGCAGGCAAAAGCAGAAGAGAGCGTCGACGCGAAGGTGCGGCGCAGGCTGCGCGAACTGCGCTTGCAGCGCGGCCTGACCCTCGAAGACGTCGCGGGCCGGTCGAACATCGACGTGTCGACGCTGAGCCGACTCGAATCCGGTAAGCGCCGGCTCGCGCTCGACCACCTGCCGAGGTTGGCCGCCGCGCTGTCGGTGAGCACCGACGAACTACTCCGCGCACCGGAAGCCGAGGATCCCCGGGTGCGCAGCGGCTCTCACACCGCACGCGGAATCACGTACTGGCCGCTGACCCGTCAGGCCGCGGGCGGTCTGCACGCGTTCAAGATCAGGATCAGCGCCCGGCGCCGCACCCCGCCCGCCGAACTGCCCGTGCATGAGGGCCAGGACTGGATGTACGTGCTGTCCGGTCACCTCCGGCTGGTCCTCGGTGATCGCGATTTCACGGTCAAACCTGGTGAGGCGGTTGAGTTTTCCACCTGGACCCCGCACTGGTTCGGGGTGGTCGACGGGCCGGTTGAGGCGATCACGATCTTCGGGCCGCACGGTGAGCGGCTCCATCTTCACGACTCGTCAAGGTAGGCGGTCTGATTGACCAGCCGCACCGAGGCCGCGCCGTCGGGATAGAACTCCGCGATCGACAGCGACGCCAGGTCGAGATGAATCCGGTAGAGGATGCTCGCGCCGCCATCGAGTGCCATGCGCAGAAGCGTCTTGATCGGCGTCACGTGCGAGACCACCAACACGGTGTCCCCCGCGTGTTCGGCGATGATCCGCGCCCTCGCCCTGCCGACCCGCTCGGCGGCGGAGTCGAAACTCTCACCCTGCGGCGGTGCCGTGGACGTGTCCCGCAGCCAGCGCCGGTGCAACTCGGGATCCCGCTCGGCGGCTTCGGCGAACGTCAACCCCTCCCACGCACCGAAGTCGGTCTCGATCAGGTCGTCGTCGACGGACACGTCCAGGCCGAGCGCCTTGGCCGCCGCCGTTGCGGTGTCATACGCGCGCTGCAGCGGCGAGGTGATGACGGCGGCGATACCGCCTTTACGCCCCAGATACTGCGCGGCCGCTTCGGCCTGGCGTCGTCCGAGGTCGGTCAGCGCCGGGTTGCCGCGGCCCGAATACCGGCGATGCACCGACAACTCCGTCTGACCGTGCCGCAGCAGCAGAAACCGGGTCGGTGCGCCCCGCGCCCCGGTCCACGCCACCGGATTCGGAGCCTGCTGCGGCGTGGCGTGCGCTGGGCCGGTGAGTGATTCGGCCGCGGCGTCCATCGCCTCGTTCGCCAACCGGTCGGCGTGGCTGTTCTGCGCCCGCGGGATCCATGTGTACGTGACACGGTCGAAGCGCGCGGCGAGGTCGCGGGCCTGCCGGTGCAGGGGGGCGAGGTCGGGATGCTTGACCTTCCAGCGCCCCGACATCTGCTCCACCACGAGCTTGGAGTCCATGAACACGTCGACTTCGCTTGCGCCCAGACTGGCCGCCTCGCCGAGCCCGGCGATCAGCCCGCGATACTCGGCGACGTTGTTGGTGGCGCGGCCGATCGCCTCCTTGCTCTCGGCGAGCACGGTGGTGCGGTCCGCCGACCACACCACCGAGCCGTAGGCGGCCGGCCCGGGATTGCCCCGAGAGCCCCCGTCCGCCTCGACGACGACCTTCACGCGCCGAACTCCTTGACCCGCAAGAGGATCGCTCCGCACTCCGGGCACCGCAGCACGTCGTCGTCGGCCGCGGCCGAGATCCGCGCGAGCTCACCCTTGTCGATCTCGATCCGGCACGCTCCGCACCGGCGGCCCTGCAACCGCCCGGCGCCCGCACCGCCGCGGGCGCGCTGCCTTTCGTAGAGCGCAACGAGGTCGGAGTCGAGCGCGGTGATCAGCTCGTCGCGACGCGACACGGTCTGATGCCGCTGCCGGTCGAGTTCGGTACGCGCCTCGTCGCACGCCGTCTGCGCAGCGCCCAGGTCGTTCTGCAGCTCGTCGATGGTGGCCAGCGCGGCCTGCTGGTCGCTCTGCAGCTCCTCGCGGCGCTCCATCACCTCCAGCTGCGAGTCCTCCAGCGCCGCCTGCCTGCGCTCGAGTGTGTCGAGTTCGTGCTGCAACTCGGTGAGCTGTTTGGCATCGACCGTCCCGCCCGCGAGAAGCGCGCGATCGCGCTCCTCGCGCTGACGCACCGCGTCGATCTCCGATTCGTACTTGGCGACCTGCGCATCCAGGTCCTCGATGGCGATCTGCAACGCGGCCAACCGGTCGTTGGCGTCGCGGTGTGCGGCCTGCACCTCCTCCAGCCGCTGCTGTTCGGCCAGATGTTTGGCGCGGTGCTCGAGACGGCTCAACTGGGCGTCGATTTCGGCCAGCTCGAGTAACGACTGTTGTTGAGCTACTTCAGCTTTCATGCCTCATCTCTCGACATTCCATGGGTCGGTGCGCACGTCGGAGACCCGCACGGTCAGCGCATCGCCGAAGTGGGTGCGCAGCAAGCCGGCGGCCTGACGGCACCACGGATACTCACTGGCCCAGTGCGCGACGTCGATCAGCGCCACTTCGGAGGCGCGTCGGTGTTCGTCGGCCGGATGGTGCCGCAGGTCCGACGTCACATAGGCATCCACGCCACGGCGGGCGACGGCGCCGAGCAGCGAGTCACCCGCTCCGCCACACACCGCGACCCGCGAGACCGTCGCCTCCGGGTCGCCCGACGCGCGCACGCCCCACGACGTTGCGGGCAGGGCTTCGCGCACGCGGGAAACAAACGCCGACAACGGCTCCGGGCGGGCCAGCACGCCGACTCGTCCCAGCCCGACGTTCCCGGGGATCGGCGCCAGCGCGAAGATGTCGAATGCGGGCTCCTCGTAGGGATGTGCATCTCGCATCGCGGTGAGCACGCGCGCGCGCAACCGGGCGGGGGCGATGACCTCAACCCGGTCCTCGGAGACCCGTTCGACCGCACCGACGCTGCCGATCGCCGGCGACGCGCCGTCGTGCGGGAGAAACTGTCCGGTGCCGGTCGTGGTCCAGCAGCAGTGCGAATAGTCGCCGATGCGACCGGCGCCGGCGCCGAACATGGCTTCCCGCAGCGCCTCCGAATTCTCCGCGGGCACGAACACGACCCACTTGTCCAAATCGGATCCCGCGCCGGCCGGGTCGAGCACCTCCTCGACGGCCAGGCCCAGGGTCTCGGCGAGCGCATCGGAGACGCCGGGCGACGCCGAGTCGGCGTTGGTGTGCGCCGTGAACAACGCCCGGCCGGTCCGGATCATCTGGTGGATCAGGGCGCCCTTGGCGGTGCTGGCCGCGACCGTGTCGACCCCGCGCAGCAGCAGCGGATGGTGCGCAAGCAGCAGCCCGCGATCGGGCACCTCGGCGGCGACCGCGGCGGTCGCGTCGACGGCGACGGTGACCGTCTCGACGGTTTCCGACGGGTCGCCGCAGACCAGGCCCACCGAGTCCCAGTCCTGTGCAAGCTCCGGCGGATACGCCGCATCGAGCACGTCGATGATGTCGGCCAACCGCACGCTCACCGCAGCACCTCGGCCATCGCCTCGACGAGCACCGGCCACTCCGGGCGCACGGCGGCACGAAGGAACCGGCCGTCGAGCCCGACGAAGGTGTCGCAGCGGCGCACGGCAATGCCTCTGCCGTCCAGGTGTTTTCGCATCAACTCGGCATCCGGCACACAGAACAGGACGAAGGGAGCCGAACCGTTGACGACATGCACGCCGATGCTAGTCAACGCCGCCACCATCTCGGCGCGCACCTCGACCAGGCGGCGGGCGCCCCGGTCGGCCTCCGCCACCGCTTCGGGCGCGCAGCAGGCGGCGATGGCCTCGAGTTGCAGCGTGCCGACCGGCCAGTGCGGCCGTCGCGCCGTCAACCGCGCCAGCACATCGGCCGAGCCAAGCGCGTACCCGACCCGCAGCCCCGGCAACGCCCACGTCTTGGTCAGGCTGCGCAGCACCACCACGTCGGGCAGCGCCTCGGCGGCCAGTGACATCGGCTCACCGGGAACCGCATCGGCGAACGCCTCGTCAACCACCACGGTGCGCCCGGGCCGACGCAGCGCCAACACCTCCTCACGGCCGTGCACAACGCCCGTGGGGTTCGTCGGGTTGCCGAGCACGACGAGGTCCGCGTCCTCGGGTACCGCGCCCGCATCGAGGGTGTACGGCGGATCCAGCACCACATGGTCGAACGCCACCCCGGCCGCCGACAGCGCCGCCTCCGGTTCGGTGAACGACGGCGCGATCAGGGCGGCCCGTCGCGGCCTCAGCTGGGCCAGCAGCGCGAACCCCTCGGCGGCCCCGGCCAGCAGTGCGACCTCGGCCACGTCGCGCATGTGCCGGTCGGCAACCGCGGCGAGCGCGCGATCCACGTCAGCTTGGCTCGGGTACCGGGCGAGGTCGGGCAAGCGGGAGGCGAGGCGGTCGACCAGCCACGACGGCGGCGCGTCGGCGCGGACATTGACGGCGAAGTCCAGCATCCCGGGCTCCGCGGCCTGGTCGCCGTGGTAGCGCGCGGCTGCACGCAAAGGTCTCGCCACATCACGACACTAGTGCGCCGCCTGCCCGGGTTCTGCGATCGGGGAGAATGGACCCGTGACCGACATGCTGGCCTCCACCGCTCTGGCGACCCGCCCCCAACTGGTGATCTTCGACCTCGACGGCACCCTGACCGACTCGGCGCAGGGAATCGTCTCGAGTTTCCGCCATGCGCTCGGGTCGGTCGGCGCCGCGGTACCCGACGGAGACCTGGCCACCATGATCGTCGGCCCGCCGATGCATCACACGCTGCGCCGCCTCGGACTCGGCGAGCAGACCGGCGCCGCCATCGCGGCGTACCGCGCGGACTACGTCACCCGCGGCTGGGCGATGAACCGCGTCTTCGACGGCATCCCCGCGCTTCTCTGCGACCTGCGCGCGGCCGGTGTGCGGCTGGCGGTGGCCACCTCGAAGGCCGAGCCGACCGCACAACGAATCCTCGCCCACTTCGGCCTCGCCGACTGCTTCGAGGTGATCGCCGGCGCCAGCGTCGACGGCTCGCGCGCGACCAAGGTCGACGTCGTCGCACACGCGCTCGCCCAACTGGGCAGGCTGCCCGAACGCACGCTGATGGTTGGCGACCGCTCCCACGACGTCGAGGGCGCCGCCGCGCACGGCATCGACACCGTCGTCGTCGGATGGGGCTACGGAAGCGGCGATTTCGACGATCCCGCCGCCGCCCAAGGGGTGGCGCACGTCGCGACGGTGGCTGACCTTCGTGAGGTGCTCGGTGTCTAATGTCGCCGGCCGGGCGGCTCCGGTGTCTGAACCGCTGCACGTGACGTTCATCTGCTCGGGAAACATCTGCCGGTCCCCGATGGCGGAGAAGATGTTCGCCCATCAGATCGGTGAACGCGGCCTGGGTCACGCCGTCCGCGTGTCAAGTGCCGGCACCGGTGGCTGGCACGCCGGTGAGCCCGCCGACCGCCGGGCCAGCCACGTGCTGCGTGAGCACGGCTATCCGACCGCGCACCGCGCCGCCCAGGTCGACGACGACCACATGTCCGCCGATCTGGTGATCGCACTGGGCCGCAACCACGTCCGGATACTCAAGGATCTGGGCGTGCCCACCGAACGGATCCGGATGCTTCGCTCGTTCGATCCGCGGTCGGGCGCCCACCCCCTCGACGTCGAAGACCCCTACTACGGCGACCACGCCGACTTCGAGGCCGTCTTCACGGTCATCGAAGCGTCGTTGCCGGGTGTGCACGATTGGGTCGACGAGCATCTTGCCGGCCGGGGGCTTGCGAGCTGATGCGCCGGTGGACGTTCTTGTTGCGGCCGTCATGGCTGGCACTGTTCGTCGTGGTGGTCGCGTTCGCCTATCTGTGCTTCACCGTGCTCGCGCCGTGGCAGCTGGGCAAGAACACCAAGACCTCACGTGAGAACGCGCAGATCGCGAACTCGCTGAAGGCCGAGCCGGTGCCGGTGGCATCGCTTCTGCCGCAGCAGGATTCCGCGGCGCCCGATGCGCAGTGGCGCCGCGTCACCGCCAGCGGGCGCTACCTGCCGGAAGGGCAGGTGCTCGCTCGGCTGCGAATGGTGGAAGGCGAACCGGCATTCGAAGTGTTGGTGCCGTTCGACGTCGACGGCGGGCCGACTGTTCTCGTCGACCGCGGATACGTCCGGCCGGTGGAGGCCTCCGGGGTGCCCGAGATCCCGCCCGTGCCCGCCGAAACGGTGACCATCGCCGCGCGGTTACGCGACTCCGAGTCGGTGGCGCAGGGCAAGGAACCGTTCCGCCGCGACGGCATCCAACAGGTCTACTCGATCAACACCGAGCAGATCTCGGCGATCACCGGGGTGCCGCTGGCGGGTTCGTATCTGCAACTGGAGCCGGAGCAGCCCGGCGGGCTCGGCGCGATACCGCTGCCGCATCTGGACGCCGGACCGTTCCTGTCGTACGGAATCCAGTGGATAGCGTTCGGCATCATCGCGCCGATCGGATTGGGCTACTTCGTCTATGCCGAGGTGCGCCAACGCAGGCGGGAGAAGGCCGCACAGGAGGCGGCGCAGGCTGCGCCCGACGCGCCGCTCACGACGGAAGACAAGCTCGCCGACCGCTACGGCCGACGGCGCTGAACGCCAGCGCCGCACCGGCGGCGGCGATTTGGACGGCCCGGGACAACCGCACCGCCCGCCGAAGATCGGCCACCCGCGGCGGTGCACCGTCGCCGAGTGTGGGCCGGATTTCCAGCCGGTCGGCGTACCGGGTAGGCCCGCCGATCCGCACCCCCAGCGCGCCCGCGAAGGCGGCTTCCGCCACGCCGGCGTTCGGGCTGGGATGACGGCCGGCGTCGCGCCGCCATGCGCGCAGCGCCGCGACGGGAGAGCCGCCGACCACGGGCGCGCACGCAGCGACCAGGACCGCGGTCGCACGCGCGGCCAGATAGTTTGCGACATCATCGAAACGAGCTGCCGCCCAACCGAACCGCAGATAGCGAGCGGACCGGTGGCCGATCATTGCGTCGAGGGTGTTCGTGCCGCGGTAGATCAGCACAGCGGGAACCCCGCCGACGGCCGCCCACAGCAGGGGTGCCACATGGGCGTCCGAGGTGTTCTCCGCGACCGATTCCACCGCCGCCCGGGTGAGCCCGGCCTCGTCGAGCGCCGCCGGATCGCGGCCGCACAATGCGGGCAGCAGCCGTCGTGCAGCTGCGACGTCGCCGCTGTCGAGGTGCCGGGCCATTTGGCTGCCGGCGCGGGAAAGCGAGGTCCCGCCCAGCGCGACGAACACCGTCGCCGCCGTGGTGACCGCGACCGGAACCGCGCCCCGGCGCCGGGCGACATGGTCTACCGCCACCCCGAGCACCCCCAGCGCGCCGAGCAGCGCAGCGGTGTGCAGCACCCCCGCCGAGCGTGTGTCCGCGTACGTGCGACGCTCCAAAGCCGCTGCGGCGCTCCCGAAGACGGCTACCGGATGGCCGCGCCGCGGGTCACCGAACAGCGCGTCGGCAGCACAACCGGCCGCGATCCCCGCCACGCGTGCAGGTGAGGCCGGCGCAAACATCCCGCGAGCGTCTCACAAGGGGGCCTGTTCGTACGCGTGAGGTTGGACCGTCGCTCCTAATGACACACCCAAGCCGTGTCGATGCTGAATCGATAGCAAACCTGGGTAGGTTGCCCGGCGCTGCTGAACCAATGCTGCGACTGGGAACCGTCGTCGAGCGTGTACTTGCAGCTGTAGTAGCGGTCCCTGGGTTTGAACTGGCCTTGTGCTCGCTCGAATATTCCATCGGAACTGGTGCAGTTCTGGGCGAGTTGATCCTCGGTGGTCCGCGGTGGCCTGGCGTCGGCCTCCGGTGCAGCGAACAGTGCTGCGCCGGCGGCAAGGGCGACGGTTGCGGCAACCAACGGTATCGGCCTGTCGCTCATCTTGATCTCCTCACTTGGATTGGCTCCTGAGATGAGCGTCGCCCGGCCGGTGTCGGCCAACCAGTAGCAAATCTGTACTGGGTCGCTTCGAACCTGTACCGACGCCGGCCGCCGTGCCACGCTGTATGAAGCGGATCCGCCGCGAGGTGAGGAGCCAGCGGAAATGTCGTCTTATGGCCAGTTCTGTCCCGTGGCCAAGGCCATGGAGTTGCTCGACGAACGCTGGACGATGCTGGTTGTCCGCGAATTGCTTTCGGGGAGCACCCATTTCAACGACCTGCGCCGCGGGGTACCCAGGATGTCGCCGACGTTGTTGTCCAAGCGCCTGCAGACCCTGATACGCGCTGGGGTCGTGCAGCGCATCGACGACGATGGCCACCCGTCCTACGTGCTCACCCAGTGCGGTCGCGAACTCATCGACGTGGTGACCGCTCTTGGCTCTTGGAGTCTGCGCTGGATCGGTGATCTCGGCGATCAGGATCTCGACCCACACCTGTTGATGTGGGACATCCGCCGCACCGTGCCTACCGATCGATGGCCCGCGGGCCGCACGGTGGTGGCTTTTCGGCTCTCCGGCGTCGCCCCGAAGGCCGCGTCATGGTGGTTGATCGTCGCCGACGGCCGTGCCGACATCTGCGATTTCGATCCCGGTTACGACATCGCCGCAACGGTATCCACCAGCTTGCGCACGCTCACCCAGGTTTGGCGCGGCGACCTGGCGTGGTCACACGCCGTCGGCAACGGCTCGATCACCATCGACGGCCCGTCCCTGATCCGGCGTTCAATCCCGAACTGGATCGGGCAATCGACACTGGCGCCCGTTCCCCGCCCGGCGTGACCTGTGAGTGGGCGCGGACGGTATCGAACCGCCGACCGCTGGTGTGTAAAACCAGAGCTCTACCACTGAGCTACGCGCCCTTGCAGGGCAAGCTACACGGCGATGACCTGCGACAGGAAATCAGCTCAGCCGGACCGCAACGCCGCCAGCGCGTCCGTCCATAGCGCTTGATCGCGGGCCTCGCCGGGCTGTTTCATCTCGGCGAACCGGACGATGCCGGTGCGGTCCACGACGAACGTGCCGCGGTTGGCGATGCCCGCGTCCTCGTTGAACACCCCGTAGGCCGACGCGACGGCCCCGTGCGGCCAGAAGTCGGACAACACGGGGAACGTGAAGCCGCTCTGCGTCGCCCACACCTTGTGGGTGGGCGGCGGACCCACGGAGATGGCCAGCGTCGCGGTGTCGTCGTTCTCGTACTCAGGCAGCCGGTCGCGGATCTCGTCGAGCTCGCCCTGACAGATGCCGGTGAACGCCAGCGGGAAGAACACCAAGAGCACGTTCTTCGCGCCCCGGAAGTCGCTGAGCGTGACGGTCTGACCGTTCTGGTCCTTGAGCGTGAAGTCGGGCGCTTCGGTACCAACCTCGATCACGAGCGTCTCCCCGCCGCCTTGCTCTTCGGTTGCACCAGCCGGCTGGCGATCCAGTCGCCGAGGTTCGCCGAGGAGGTCTGCATCAGCCCGGCCGTGGGAGCCGACTCGGCGATCTCGGCCGGTTGGACGTGGCCGGGCTTGCCCGTCTTCGGGGTCACCACCCAGATCACGCCGTCGTCGGCCAGCGGAGTGATCGCGTCCATCAGCGCATCCACCAGGTCGCCGTCGTCATCGCGCCACCAGAGCAGTACCACGTCGATGACCTCGTCGGCGTCCTCATCGAGCAGCTCGCTGCCGCACGCCTCCTCGATGTCGGCTCGGATGTCGTCGTCGACGTCTTCGTCCCAGCCCAGTTCCTGTACAACCTGATCTTTTTGGATGCCCAGTCTGTGGGCGTAGTTCGGGGCGTCATCCGCCGCGACCACCGTTGGTCCTCCTTCAGCCGGCTCGGGCGCACGTTGCGCTCGGCGTTATCTTGGGCCCTATCGTCGCACGCCGGGGTCCGCCCGCACGTGCCTGGCGGCAAGGTTGGTCAATATCGGTCAGTATGCGGCGTCACAGAGGTTGAGCGCGGCGGTCTTGGAGTCGTTGAGCCGGGTGATCGCCGCGTTGAACTCATCGGGCCCGTAGTTACCGGCGATCGCGGTGGCCACGCCCCTGGCGGCGTCGACCCACCCGTTGAGCGCGTCCCTGAGCTCTGGGCTGAGCGCGTCGGAGACGCTGCGCGCGACCATGTCGGCGCTGTGGTTCAGCGCATCGATCGCCGGGCCCGCCTTGGCCTGCACGTCGGCGGCGTTCTGGTTGAACGCATCGACGTACGCGTTGACCGCGGTGATCGCATCGACGCTGGTGGAACTGAGCGTCTCGCACGAGGAGTGGATCGCCTCCTTGGTGATGGAGGACTGGCGTTCGGACTCCCGGGCGCTGGAACTGGCGGCCGACTCCTCCAACGAGGCCGAAACCGACGCCCGGTACACCGGCGCCTCGGCGGCGTCCACCTGCGCGGTGCCCTCGGTGACGCTGCTGCATCCCACGACGACCATGGCGGCGGTGGCCGAGATGCCGACCATCAGTGCGCCGATCTGCAGCGGTTTTTTCACCAGCGCACCGATCACCACGGCTGCAGACGTTACCGGGTCGGTCCGGCGATCGTCGGTTGGTTCCACTCACCACCCCACCTGTGCGGGTGGGGCAGGATGGGAGAAGGATGGAATCCGCCGCCCACGCGCAAGCGTAGAAAACATCTGCGTCGAGTGCGTGAGCACCTGAAACCGCCTACCAAGGAGCGGAAGTTGACCACCGAGTTCGTGCGCCAGGATCTGGCCCAAAACTCCTCCACCGCAGCTGAACACGACCGGGTGCGGGTGATCCGTGAGGGTGTCGCGTCGTACCTACCCGATATCGATCCCGAAGAGACCAGCGAATGGCTGGAATCGTTCGACCAGCTGTTGGAACGGTCCGGCCCGGCACGGGCGCGCTACCTCATGCTGCGCTTGCTGGAGCGCTCCGGCGAACAGCGCGTGGCCATTCCGGCGCTGACGTCGACGGACTACGTGAACACGATCCCCACCGAGCTGGAACCCTGGTTCCCCGGCGACGAGGATGTCGAGCGTCGCTACCGAACCTGGATCCGGTGGAACGCCGCGATCATGGTGCACCGCGCGCAGCGGCCGGGAGTCGGTGTGGGCGGCCATATTTCGACGTACGCGTCGTCGGCCGCCCTGTATGAGGTCGGCTTCAACCACTTCTTCCGCGGCAAATCGCATCCGGGCGGCGGCGACCAGGTGTTCATCCAGGGCCACGCATCGCCCGGCATCTACGCGCGCGCGTACCTGGAGGGCCGACTGTCCGCCGAGCAACTCGACGGCTTCCGCCAGGAGCACAGCCACCCCGGCGGCGGGCTGCCGTCGTATCCGCATCCGCGGCTGATGCCCGACTTCTGGGAGTTCCCCACCGTCTCGATGGGGCTGGGCCCGATGAACGCCATCTATCAGGCCCGGTTCAACCACTATCTGCACGACCGCGGCATCAAGGACACCTCCGACCAGCACGTCTGGGCGTTCCTGGGCGACGGTGAGATGGACGAGCCCGAGAGCCGCGGCCTGGCGCACGTCGCGGCGCTGGAGGCCCTGGACAACCTCACGTTCGTCGTCAACTGCAACCTGCAGCGCCTCGACGGGCCGGTGCGCGGCAACGGCAAGATCATCCAGGAACTCGAGTCGTTCTTCCGCGGCGCGGGCTGGAACGTCATCAAGGTGGTGTGGGGCCGCGAGTGGGATGCGCTGTTGCACGCCGACCGCGACGGCGCGCTGGTCAACCTGATGAACACCACACCCGACGGCGATTACCAGACATACCGGGCCAACGACGGCGCCTACGTGCGCGACCACTTCTTCGGCCGCGACCCCCGCACCAAGGCCTTGGTCGAAAAGATGTCGGACTCCGAGATCTGGAACCTCAAGCGAGGCGGACACGACTACCGCAAGGTCTACGCCGCCTACCGCGCCGCCGTCGAGCACAAGGGCCAGCCGACGGTGATCCTGGCCAAGACCATCAAGGGCTATTCGCTGGGCGCGCACTTCCAAGGCCGCAACGCCACCCATCAGATGAAAAAGCTTGCGCTGGAAGACCTGAAGTACTTCCGCGATGCGCAGCGCATCCCGATCAGCGACGCGCAGCTCGAGGAGAACCCGTATCTGCCGCCGTACTACCACCCCGGCCCGGAGGCACCCGAGATCCGC
Source organism: Mycobacterium sp. IS-1556 (assembly GCF_001499985.1). Lineage (NCBI taxonomy): Bacteria > Bacillati > Actinomycetota > Actinomycetes > Mycobacteriales > Mycobacteriaceae > Mycobacterium > Mycobacterium sp. IS-1556. The sequence continues at coordinate 63,677 of NZ_LQIM01000038.1, read as the reverse complement.
TACATGCTGGACCGGCGGCGCTCGCTCGGCGGGTTCCTGCCCGAACGTCGCACCAAATCCAAGGCGCTCACCCTACCCGGCCGCGACACCTACAAGGCGCTGAAGAAGGGGTCGGGTAAGCAGGAGGTGGCCACCACCATGGCCACGGTGCGGACGTTCAAGGAGCTGTTGCGCGACAAGGAGATTGGCTGGCGCATCGTCCCGATCATCCCGGACGAGGCCCGCACGTTCGGCATGGACTCCTGGTTCCCCAACCTCAAGATCTACAACCGCAACGGTCAGCTCTACACCTCGGTGGACGCCGAGCTGATGCTCGCGTACAAGGAAAGCGAAGTCGGCCAGATCCTGCACGAGGGCATCAACGAGGCCGGCTCCTCGGGCAGCTTCATCGCGGCCGGCACGGCGTACGCCACCCACAACGAACCGATGATCCCGGTCTACATCTTCTATTCGATGTTCGGGTTCCAGCGCACCGGCGACAACCTGTGGGCGGCCGCCGATCAGATGACGCGCGGGTTCCTTCTCGGCGCCACCGCGGGACGCACCACACTGGTCGGCGAGGGTCTGCAGCACGCCGACGGGCACTCGCTGCTGCTGGCGGCGAGCAACCCGGCCGTCGTCGCCTACGACCCGGCGTTCGCCTACGAGATCGCCTACATCATCGAAAGCGGCCTGCACCGCATGTACGGCGAGAACCCGGAGAACGTCTACTTCTACATGACCATCTACAACGAGCCCTACGTTCAGCCGCCGGAACCGGAGGACCTCGACGTCGAGGGCCTGCTGCGCGGCATCTACCGCTACCGGCCGGCACCCGAGAAGCGGTCGAATGCGGCGCAGATCCTGGTGTCGGGGGTGGCCATGCCGTCGGCGCTGAAGGCCGCCGAGATGCTCGCCGACGAGTGGGATGTCGCCGCGGACGTGTGGTCGGTGACCAGCTGGGGCGAGCTGAACCGCGACGGCGTGGAGATCGAGAAGCAACGGCTGCGTCATCCGGACCGGCCGGCGGGTACGCCCTACATCACCAAAACCCTGGCCGAGGCGCAGGGCCCGGTGATCGCGGTGTCGGACTGGATGCGCGGGGTGCCCGAGCAGATCCGGGCCTGGGTGCCGGGCACCTACATCACGCTGGGCACCGACGGGTTCGGCTTCTCCGACACCCGGCCCGCCGCACGGCGGTACTACAACACCGACGCGGAGTCGATCGCCGTCGCCGTGTTGGAGGGGCTGGCCCGCGACGGCAACATCAATCAGTCCGTCGCGGTCGAGGCGGCGGCCAAGTACGAGATCGACGACGTGATGGCCGCGCCCGAGCAGACCTCGGATCCCGGAGTGGCTTAGGCCACGACATTGGACCCGGAGTGGCTTAGTTGTCGGGCAGCGCGTTGGAGGGTTCCTCCATCTCGGTGGCGTAGCCTTTATGGATGCCTGACAACAGGTACGTGCCGCCGAAGTCGACGGTCGAGGTTCTCGAGACCGTGCCCGACTCGGTGCTGCGCCGGTTACAGCAGTACTCGGGCCGACTGGCCACCGAGGCGGTGCGGGCGATGGAAGAGCGGTTGCCGTTCTTCGCCGAACTGGAGGCATCGCAGCGCTCCAGCGTGCAATTGGTCGTGCAGACCGCGGTGGTCAACTTCGTCGAGTGGATGCGTGACCCGCAGAGCAATGTCAGCTACACCGCGCAGGCCTTCGAAGTCGTCCCCCAGGATCTGCGGCGGCGCATCGCGCTGCGGCAGTCGGTCGAGATGGTCCGCATCACCATGGAGTTCTTCGAAGAGGTGGTGCCGCTGCTGGCCCGCTCGGAGGAGCAGCTGACCGCGCTGACCGCGGGCATCCTGAGATACAGCCGCGATCTCGCGTTCGCCGCGGCCAGCGCCTACGCCGATCAAGCGGAGGCACGTGGCGCGTGGGACACCAGGATGGAAGCCAACGTTGTCGACGCCGTGGTGCGCGGCGACACCGGCCCGGAGTTGCAGTCCCAGGCCGCCGCGCTGAACTGGGACGCCACGGCGCCCGCCACGGTGATCGTGGGCCTGCCACAACCCGACCGGGTCGATCTGGCCAGCGACGACGTACACGACGTCGTTAAGCGCAACGGCCGCGCGGCGCTGTCGGACGTGCACGGCAACTGGCTGGTCGCGATCGTGTCGGGAGCGCTCTCCCCGACCGACCGGTTCCTGACCGAAATCCTGACGGTGTTTGCCGACGGGCCGGTGGTGGTCGGTTCCACCGCCACCACGCTGGCGAACGCCCACCGCAGCGCTACCGAGGCCATCGCGGGCATGAACGCCGTGGCGGGCTGGAGCGGGGCGCCCCGGCCGGTGCCTGCGCGCGAACTCCTGCCCGAACGTGCGCTGCTGGGCGACGTGACGGCGATCGCGGCCTTGGAAACCGAGGTGATGAGGCCGCTGGCCGACGCCGGACCCGCGTTGACCGAGACGCTCGACGCCTATCTGGATTCCGGCGGCGCGATCGAAGCGTGCGCACGCAAATTGTTCGTTCATCCAAATACCGTCCGCTACCGGCTGCGGCGGATCGCCGACTTCACCGGCCGTGATCCCACGGTTCCGCGCGACGCCTACGTGCTGCGGGTGGCCGCAACCGTGGGCCGACTCGGCCGCCAGCCATACCAAACGAGCACAGCAAACATGATCACTGCGCTGCGGCACGCGCCGCCCGCGGAAGCGCTGGACATACCGCTGCCGGGCAGCGAGATCGCGGGCGGATATCAGTAGCGTCGCATCACAGGCAGTTTTGTGGGGTTTCCACAAAAACATAAGACGAGGTTCATAATCTCTTACACCGCGCAAACCCGTCTTCACAGTGTTTTCTTAATTCGTGCCTCAGAAAAGCGTGCTTGCACTTCTCGCGCCCGGACAGGGTTCCCAGACACCCGGCATGCTCGCCGCGTGGCTGGAGCTGCCCGGTGCCGCCGAGCGGCTCGCCGCCTGGTCCGAGATCAGCGGGCTGGACCTGACCCGGCTGGGCACCACCGCGACCGCCGAGGAGATCACCGACACCGCGGTGACCCAGCCGCTCGTCGTGGCGGCCACCCTGCTGGCTCACGAGGAGCTGACCCGGCGCGGCCTGATCGCCGGACGTGCAGACCAGGAAGTCGTCGTAGCGGGCCACTCAGTCGGTGAAATCGCCGCCTACGCGATCGCCGGCGTGCTCTCGGCCGACGACGCAGTCAAGCTGGCGGCCACCCGTGGTGCCGAGATGGCCAAGGCGTGCGCTGTCGAACCGACCGGCATGGCCGCGGTGCTCGGTGGTGAGGAAGCCGACGTGCTCGCCCGCCTTGAGGCGCTCGACCTGGTGCCCGCCAACCGCAACGCCGCGGGACAGATCGTCGCCGCCGGCGCCGTCGCCGCGCTGGACAAGCTCGTCGAGGATCCGCCGGAGAAGGCGCGGGTGCGCAAGCTGGCCACCGCGGGCGCTTTCCACACCCACTACATGGCCTCGGCGCTGGACGGATACGCCGCGGCCGCCGAAGGTGTAACGATCTCTGAGCCCACCGCGAAGCTGTTGTCGAACGCCGACGGTCAGCCGGTCGTCTCGGCGACCGACGCCATGAGCAAGCTGGTGGCGCAGATGACCCGGCCGGTGCGCTGGGATCTGTGCACCGAGTCGATGCGCGAACTCGGTGTGACCGCGCTCGTCGAGTTCCCGCCCGCCGGGACGCTCGCGGGCATCGCGAAAAGAGAACTTCGGGGGGTGCCGACGCACGCCGTCAAGTCCCCCGCTGACCTGGACGGGCTCTCGGAGCTCTAGCCAGTACAACCACATATCGAACGTCATTCCCACGAAGTAACAACCCCAATTAGAAGGAGCCATTGTGGCCGCCAGTCAGGATGAAATCATCGCCGGTCTCGCCGAGATCATCGAAGAGGTCACGGGTATCGAGCCTTCCGAGGTCACCCCGGAGAAGTCGTTCGTCGACGACCTGGACATCGACTCGCTGTCGATGGTCGAGATCGCCGTGCAGACCGAGGACAAGTACGGCGTGAAGATCCCCGACGAGGACCTCGCCGGTCTGCGCACCGTCGGTGACGTCGTCACCTACATCCAGAAGCTCGAGGAAGAGAACCCCGAAGCCGCCGCGGCCATCCGCGCGCAGATCGAAGCCGATCGGGCATGAGTAGACCTTCCACTGCTAACGGCGGTTTCCCCAACGTCGTCGTGACCGCCGTCACGGCGACCACGTCGATCGCGGCGGACATCGAGAGCACGTGGAAGGGGCTGCTGGCCGGCGAAAGCGGCATCCGCGTCCTCGAGGACGAGTTCGTCACCAAGTGGGACCTGCCGGTCCGCATCGGTGGGCACCTCGTCGACGCGATCGACGACCATATGACGCGACTGGACATGCGGCGGATGTCGTATGTCCAGCGCATGGCCAAGTACCTCAGTGGCCAGCTCTGGGAGACCGCGGGTACGCCTGAGGTCGATCCGGATCGCTTCGCCGTGGTCGTCGGCACCGGTCTGGGTGGCGGCGAGAAGATCGTCGAGACCTACGACGCGATGAACGAGGGTGGCCCCCGCAAGGTGTCGCCGCTCGCCGTGCAGATGATCATGCCGAACGGTGCGGCCGCGGTGATCGGTTTGCAGTTGGGCGCCAGGGCCGGGGTCATCACCCCGGTCTCGGCGTGCTCATCGGGTTCGGAGGCCATCGCCCACGGCTGGCGCCAGATCGTGATGGGCGACGCGGATATCGCCGTTGTCGGCGGTGTCGAGGGCGGAATCGAGGCGCTGCCGATCGCGGCGTTCTCGATGATGCGCGCGATGTCGACCAACAACGAGGATCCTGCGGGTGCGTCCCGGCCGTTCGACAAGAACCGCGACGGTTTCGTCTTCGGCGAAGCCGGTGCGCTCATGATCATCGAGACCGAGGAGCACGCCAAGGCCCGCGGCGCCAAGCCGTTGGCCCGCCTGATGGGTGCGGGCATCACCTCTGATGCCTTCCACATGGTGGCGCCCGCCTCCGATGGTCTGCGTGCGGGCCAGGCGATGAAGCGTGCGATGGAAACCGCGGGCCTGGCGCCCAAGGACATCGACCACGTCAACGCCCATGCCACCGCGACCTCGATCGGCGATGTCGCCGAGGCCAACGCGATCCGGTCGGCCGGCGTCGAGCACGCGGCGGTCTACGCGCCGAAGTCGGCGCTCGGCCACTCCATCGGAGCGGTCGGCGCGCTGGAGTCGGCATTGACCGTGCTCTCGCTGCGTGACGGCGTCATCCCGCCGACGCTGAACTTCGAGACCCCCGATCCTGAGATCGATCTCGATGTGGTTGCAGGCGAGCCTCGTTACGGCGACTTCCAGTACGCCATCAACAACTCGTTCGGCTTCGGTGGACACAATGTCGCCCTGGCCTTCGGGCGCTACTGAGCGGAAGGGACTTTCGAGCAGTAATGGCAGGGTTGACGCGTTCAACTCGGCTCTCCACGGGGGCCGGTTTCCCCAACGTGGTCGTCACGGGTATCGCCATGACGACCGCACTGGCAACCAGCGCGGACGACACCTGGAAGAAGCTGCTGGACGGTCAGAGCGGCATCCGCAAGCTCGAGGATCCGTTCGTCGAGGAGTATGACCTGCCGGTTCGCATCGGCGGGCATCTCCTCGAGGACTTCGACCACGAGATGACGCGGGTGGAACTGCGCCGATTGTCGTATCTGCAGAAGATGTCGACGGTGCTGGGCCGCCGGGTGTGGGAGAACGCCGGCACGCCCGAGGTGGACCCCAAGCGGCTGATGGTGTCGATCGGCACCGGCATGGGCTCCACCGAGGAGCTGGTGTTCAGCTACGACGGTATGCGCGCCAACGGGCTGAAAGCGGTTTCGCCGCTGGCCGTGCAGATGTACATGCCGAACGCCGCAGCCGCGGCGGTGGGACTGGAGCGCAAGGCTCGCGCCGGGGTGGTCACTCCGGTGTCGGCCTGCGCATCGGGGTCGGAGGGCATCGCGCACGCGTGGCGCAACATCGTGCTCGGCGAGGCCGACGTCGCGATCTGCGGTGGTGTGGAGACCAAGATCGAGGCGGTGCCGATCGCCGGCTTCGCCCAGATGCGAATCGTGTTGTCCACCACCAACGATGACCCGGCCGGTGCGTGCCGACCGTTCGACAAGGACCGTAACGGGTTCGTGTTCGGCGAAGGCGGTGCACTGATGGTCATCGAGACCGAAGAGCACGCCAAGGCCCGCGGCGCCAACATTCTCGCCCGGATCATGGGAGCCAGCATCACCTCGGACGGCTACCACATCGTGGCGCCCGATCCGAACGGTGAGCAGGCCGGTCACGCGATGACGCGTGCGATCGAACTTGCCGGCCTGCAGCCCACCGACATCGACCACGTCAACGCGCATGCCACCGGCACCAGCGTGGGCGACGTGGCCGAAGGCAAGGCGATCAACAACGCGATGGGCAGCCACAAGCCGGCGGTGTACGCACCGAAGGCGGCGCTCGGCCACTCGGTCGGCGCAGTCGGCGCGGTGGAGTCCATCCTGACCGTGATGGCGTTGCGCGACGGCATCATTCCGCCGACGCTGAACCTGCGCAACCTGGATCCGGAGATCGATCTGGACGTGGTCGCCAGGGAGCCGCGGTCGGGCAATTACCAATACGCGATCAACAACTCGTTCGGATTCGGTGGGCACAACGTCGCGCTCGCCTTCGGGAAGTACTGACACTCCCCCAGGGATCCAGCGCTACAGGAGGTTTTAGATGACGACCATGGCCCCCGAGGCAGTCGGCGAATCGCTGGATCCCCGCGACCCGCTGCTGCGGCTGAGCACCTTCTTCGACGACGGCAGCGTCGAGTTGCTGCACGAGCGGGACCGCTCGGGCGTGCTCGCCGCCGCCGGAACCGTCAACGGCGTGCGCACCATCGCGTTCTGCACGGACGGCACCGTCATGGGTGGGGCCATGGGCGTCGAGGGCTGTGCCCACATCGTCAACGCCTACGACCAGGCCATCGAGGAGCAGAGCCCGATCGTCGGGATCTGGCACTCGGGTGGCGCGCGGCTGGCGGAAGGCGTAAAGGCGCTGCACGCGGTCGGTTTGGTGTTCGAGGCGATGATCCGGGCGTCCGGATACGTTCCGCAGATCTCGGTCGTCGTCGGCTTCGCCGCCGGCGGCGCGGCTTACGGTCCGGCGCTGACCGACGTGATCGTGATGGCGCCCGAAAGCCGGGTCTTCGTCACCGGTCCCGATGTGGTCCGCAGTGTGACCGGCGAGGACGTCGACATGGCGAGCCTCGGCGGGCCGGACACCCACCACAAGAAGTCCGGCGTGTGCCACATCGTCGCCGACGACGAGCTCGACGCCTACGAGCGCGGCCGTCGGCTGGTCGGATTGTTCTGCCAGCAGGGCCATTTCGACCGCGCCAAGGCCGAGGCCGGCGACACCGACCTGCACGCGCTGCTGCCCGAGTCGGCGCGCCGCGCATACGACGTGCACCCGCTCGTCGAAGCCCTGTTGGACGAGGGTGTGCCGTTCGAGGAGTTCCAGGGCAAGTGGGCCCCGTCGATCGTCATCGGGCTCGGCCGGTTGTCTGGTCGCACCGTCGGCGTCATCGCCAACAACCCGCTGCGCCTCGGCGGCTGCTTGAACTCCGAAAGTGCGGAAAAGGCAGCGAGATTCGTGCGGCTGTGCGACGCGTTCGGCATTCCGATCGTCAACATCGTCGACGTCCCCGGATACCTGCCGGGCGTGGATCAGGAGTGGGGCGGCGTCGTGCGGCGCGGGGCCAAGCTGCTGCACGCATTCGGCGAGTGCTCGGTCCCGCGCGTCACGCTGGTGACGCGGAAGATCTACGGCGGTGCGTACATTGCCATGAACTCGCGGTCACTGGGCGCGACGAAGGTGTACGCCTGGCCCGACGCCGAGGTCGCGGTGATGGGCGCCAAGGCTGCGGTTGGCATCCTGCACAAGAAGAAGTTGGCCGCCGCTCCGGAGGACGAGCGCGAGGCGTTGCACGAGCAGTTGGCCGCCGAGCACGAGAAGATCGCCGGCGGAGTGGATTCCGCGATCGACATCGGCGTCGTCGACGAGAAGATCGACCCGGCGCATACCCGGTCGAAGCTGACGCAGGCGCTGGCCGAGGCGCCGGCGCGCCGCGGCCGCCACAAGAACATCCCGCTGTAATCAGCGGGTGGTGTAGCCGCCGTTGGCGAAAATCGTCTGTCCGGTGATCCAGTGGCCCTCATCGGCGAGGAACACCACGAACGGCGCGATGTCCTCGATGTTTGTGAGCCGGCCGCCCATGGCCTGCGACTTGTGGAACTCGACGCGCTCGGGCGTCTCCTGCCCGTAGAAGAAGGGCGTGTCCATCGGGCCGGGCCCGACGTTGTTGACATTGATGCCGCGCGCCATGAATTCCTTGGCGGCCGCCCGGGTGAAGTGCTCGACCGGGCTCTTGGCTCCGGCGTACGTCGAGTAACCGTCGGTGAAGGCTGCAAGCAGTGCGGTGACGATGGTGGTCACCGATCCACCGTCGGCGAGCTTGCGGCCAGCCTGCTGCAAGAAGAAGTACGCGGCCTTGGAGTTGATGTCGAACATCGAATCGTATTCGTCTTCAGTCGTTTCCATGATGGGCTTGCGCAGCACCTTGCCGACGGTGTTGACCGCGATGTCCACGCTGCCGAAGGCGTCGATCGCCGCGTCGAACAGTTTCTCGACGTTGCCCGGAACCGTCAGGTCGCCCTGAACCTTGACGGCCTTGGCGCCTGACCCTTCGACCTGGGCGACGGTCTTGTCTGCATCGGACTCGGTGGCGGGGCTGTTGTAGTGGACCGCCACATTGACGCCGCGTTCTCCCAGCGTGGTGCTGATCAGGCCGCCGAGGTTCTTCGCTCCGGCGGCGACGACTGCTGACTTGCCTGCGAGGTTGCTCATAGTGCCGACCGTAATCAGAAAATCGACAAATGAGAAACGCATAAAACCGCACTATTGACAAACAACAGTTGTAGATAGGCTGTTCGCATGGCACGCGCCATTCCGGACCTTCGCCGTCTGCGACACTTCATCGCGGTCGCCGACGCCGGCGGGTTCACCCGCGCCGCCGAAGCGTTGCATCTCAGCCAGCAAGCGTTGAGCAGTTCGGTACAGCAGCTGGAAAAGGAGCTTGACGCAAAGCTTTTCGAGCGGGTCGGGCGGCAGGTATCGCTGACACGTGCCGGTCGGTTGCTGCTCGCGGAGGGCCAGACGCTACTCGCCGCCGCGCACACCGTCGCCGACCACGTGCACCGCGTGGCGGCGGACACCGAGGCGGTGTTCGTTGTGGGCCACACTCCGGCGTTGAGCAGCGCCGAGGTCTACACGCTGATGGAGCCCGCGATCGCGGCGTTCACCGACACGTCGTTCACCTTCCGGCAGATGTTTCCCGATGTCCTGGTCGCCGGCCTGCTCGACGGCTCAGTACACCTCGGCCTGCGCCGCGGTGTCGTGCCGCCGAGCAACCTGGCAGGCGCGGTGATCGGCTACGACCGCGTCCGCGTGGCCGTTCCCGCCGACCATCGGCTCGCGACCCGCCGGAAAGTGGACATTCACGACCTCGTATCGGAACGGATTGCGCTCTGGGCCCCTCCGGGTGCGTCGTATTACAGCGATTTTCTGATGAGCGCGTGCCGACGCGCTGGTTTCGAACCGGGCTATGTCGTCAGTCGTGTGCAAGGAGCCGCCACTGTCGCGGCGCCGCTGACCACCGGGGCGGTCGGGTTCGTCACGGCACCCGCGGGGCCGGCGATGGGCGGTCGGGTGACGGTCGTCGACCTGGTACCCGTGCTGCACGTTCCGGTTCAAGCGCTCTGGCAACGGCATACGTCGTCGGCGGTGCGGGATGCGGTGGTGACTCCGGACAAGTGAATCCGCTCGGCGACCACCGCCCAGTGCCGGGCGTGGTCAAAGTTGAGATTTCGCCAGCATTTCCTGCGCGACGCCCACGACCCGTTCCCGGTCGGACTCCACCAGGCCGATGCGGGTGCGGCGGTCGACGATGTCGTCGACGTTCAACGCGCCCTCGTGGGTCACCGCATACTCGAATTCCGCGCGGATCACGTCGATTCCCTCGGCGACAGGTTCGGTCGACCGATCGCAACTCGCCGCCGCGATCACGTTCGGTGCCTCTGCACCGAAGCGTGAGAGCAACGAGCCCGGCATCTCCGGTGGATGACGAAGGGTGGCAACAGGATTCGACGGCGCGCCGACCAGCGGCAGATTGCGGGTGCGGCAGCGCGACGCCGTCAGCCCCCGCAAAGCGATGGACTGGTCGAGCACATCCTCGGCCATGTGCCGGTATTCGGTGAGCTTGCCGCCGATGACGCTGATGACGCCCGACGGTGATTCCACCACCGCGTGATCGCGCGACACGTCGGCCGTGCGGCCGCTACCGGTGTCGATGAGCGGTCGCAGGCCCGCGTAGGCGCCGATCACATCCGACGGCGTCAATGCTACGGCCAACGCGGTGTTCACGGTGTCCAGCAGGAACGAGATTTCGTCCGGCGAGGGTTGCGGCACATCGGGTATGGGCCCCGGCGCGTCCTCGTCGGTCAGCCCGAGGTAAACCCGACCCAACTGCTCGGGCATAGCGAACACGAAGCGGTTGATCTCGCCGGGGATCGGGATCGTCAGCGCCGCAACGGGATTACCGAACGCCGCCGCATCGAACACCAGGTGCGTTCCGCGGCTGGGCCGCAGCTTGATCGACGGGTCCACCTGTCCCGCCCACACTCCGGAGGCGTTGATCACCGCGCGCGCGGTGACGTCGAAGGACTCACCGGTGAGCTGGTCGGTCAGCATCACCGAGGTCCCGGTGGCCGACGACGCCGCGACCCGGGTCAGGACGCGGGCACCGTGCTGCGCAGCGGTGCGCGCCACGGCGGTGACCAGGCGGGCGTCGTCGATCAACTGCCCGTCGTATGCGAGCAATGCACCGTCGAGTCCGTCGCGCCGCACGGTGGGCGCCAGTTCGGCGGCACGGCGCGCATCGATCCGCCGCGACCGGGGCAGCGCCGAAGCCGGTGTGCCCGCCAGTTTGCGTAGGCCGTCGCCGGCCGCGAAGCCGAAGCGCACCAGCGCACGCGACGCCGCATTCATCGACGGAAGCAGCGGAACCAGCTGCGGCATGGCCGTGACGAGATGAGGCGCGTTGCGGGTCATGAGGATTCCGCGTTCGACGGCGCTGCGCCGGGCGATGCCGACATTGCCCGTCGCCAGGTATCGCAGCCCGCCGTGCACCAGCTTCGAGCTCCACCGGCTGGTGCCGAACGCCAGGTCGTGCTTTTCCACCAACGCGACGCTCAGCCCGCGGGTGGCGGCGTCCAGCGCGATGCCGGCGCCGGTGATACCGCCGCCGATCACCAGGACGTCGACCCACTCACCGTCGGCGAGTGCAGCCAGTTCGGCAGCGCGGCGCGCGGCGTTCAACGCCGTTGAGCCGCTCACGGTGCGAGGTATCCGTTCAAGGCGCGGGCCAATTCGGCGTTGAGCGAATCGCGGTCCAACAGCTTTTCGACCATCTGCGCCGACTGGATCGTCGACTGCGTGATGAGCAGGCACATGGCGCCGATCTGGTGTGGGTCGCCGGGTCGGACGCTGCCCTCGTCCTGGGCCGCCTTGATCGCCGTCGCGAGTGCATCGACAAGGATCATCTGGCTCGTGCCCAGCCGGTTGGCGATGTAGACCATGGCGAACTCGGGCGCGTCGTGCAGCACCGACATGACGACCTCGTCGTTGCGCACGTGCTCGGCCACTGCGACGACGCGTTGCACCAGTGCTTCGCGGCCGGGTCCGGTGTCTGGCACCGCCTCGAGCACACCGGCGATGCGCGACGTCATCAGCGCCGCGAGCACGCCGTTGGTATCCGACCAACGGCGGTAGATGGTCGGGCGGCTCATCCGTGCGCGCCGAGCGATCTCGGTCATCGTCACCCGTTTGACACCGACGGCGAGCACGCATGCCGCCGCGGCCTCGAGGACGCGGTCCTCGACGGACGATTGATCGTTACGGATTGACGACATGTGTAATACTGTAACGCATGACGCGTCCGGATGCTCACCACACCGCCCTCCTGCCACCGATGAAGTGGAACGCCTGGGGCGATCCAGCGGAAGCCAAACCACTGTCCGACGGCATCCGCGCGCTGCTCGAACAAGCGCTCGGCGTGCAGGAATCCGCGACGTCCGAACTGCGGCCCGACGAGGTCAGGGTGCGGCCGTCGTCGCTGTCCGCCGCTGACCGCGATGCGTTGACGGGCATCGTCGGGTCGGACTACTGCCGAGTCGACGACCAGGGCCGGCTGCTGCGGGCAGGCGGTAAGTCCACGCTGGATCTGTTGCGCCGCAAAGACACCGGCGTGCAGGACGCACCCGACGCCGTGGTGCTACCGGGAAGCGAGGACGAGATAGCCGCAATCCTGCACTTCTGCAGTGACCACCGGATCGCCGTCGTACCGTTCGGCGGCGGCACCAGCGTCGTCGGCGGCCTGGACCCCCTCCGGGGCGATTTCAGCGCGGTGGTCTCGCTGGATCTGCGCCGCCTGAACGAACTGCACTTCCTCGACGAGGTGTCCGGAGAAGCCGAGCTCGGCGCGGGGATGACGGGACCGGACGCCGAACGCCTGCTGGGCGAACGCGGCTTCTCCCTCGGCCACTTCCCGCAGAGTTTCCAGTTCGCCACCATCGGCGGTTTCGCTGCGACCCGGTCGTCGGGTCAGGACTCCGCGGGCTACGGGCGGTTCAACGACATGGTCCGTGGCCTGCGGGCGGTGGCGCCGGTCGGCGTGCTGGACCTCGGACGCGCCCCAGAGTCGGCGGCGGGACCGGATCTGCGGCAGCTGGTGATCGGTTCGGAGGGCGTGCTGGGCGTCATCACCCGCGTGCGGGTGCGGGTGCATCCGGTTCCGACTGCGACGCGTTATGAGGCGTGGTCGTTTCCCGATTTCGCGACCGGCGCCGACGCGCTGCGCGCCGTCGTCCAGACCGGCACCGGTCCGACGGTGATCCGGCTGTCCGACGAGGCTGAGACCGGGGTGAACCTCGCGACCACCGAGAGCATCGGCGAAAAACAAGTCACCGGAGGCTGTTTGGCGATCACGCTGTTCGAGGGCACCGAGGCGCACGTCGCCAGCAGGCATTCGGAAACGCGCGCGGTGTTGGAGGCCGCCGGCGGCACGTCGCTCGGCGAGGAACCCGCGCGGGCATGGGAGCACGGCCGGTTCGGGGCGCCGTATCTGCGTGACTCGCTGCTCTCTGCGGGCGCGCTGTGCGAAACCCTCGAGACCGCGACGAACTGGTCCAACGTGCCGGCGCTGAAAGTCGCCGTCACCGAAGCGTTGACGAACGCGCTGGCCGAATCGGGCACGCCCGCTCTGGTGCTGTGCCACATTTCGCATGTGTATCCCACCGGCGCATCGCTGTACTTCACCGTTGTCGCCGGGCAGCGGGGCAATCCGATCGAGCAGTGGCGCAAGGCGAAGGCCGCCGCATCGGATGCGATGGTCCGCACTGGGGCCACCATCACCCACCACCACGCGGTCGGCGCCGACCACCGGCCGTGGATGCGCGACGAGATCGGGGACCTCGGCGTCGAGATTCTGCGAGCCGTCAAGGACAAGCTCGACCCGGCGGGAATCCTCAACCCCGGCAAGCTGGTTCCATGACGTTTCAGGGTCGCGTCACGATGCTGACCAACCCCGCGTCGGGGCACGGCAGCGCGCCGCATGCGGCCGAACGCGCTGTTGCTCAGTTTCATCGGCGCGGCGTGGACGTCGTCGCGATCGCAGGCACCGACGCCGAGCACGCGCGGCGACTCGTCGAGGGTGCGCTCGAACGCGGTATGGATGCGCTTGTCGTCGTCGGCGGGGACGGCATCATCTCGCTTGCGCTGCAGGTGTTGGCGCAGACCGAGATACCGCTCGGCATCATTCCGGCGGGCACCGGCAATGACCACGCGCGCGAGTTCAGGATCCCCACGCGCGATCCCGAGGCCGCGGCCGACGTGGTGGTCGACGGCTTGGTCGGCGGTGTCGCGCAAACGATCGACCTAGGGCGCATCCGCGGCGCGGACGGCACCGACAAGTGGTTCGGCACGGTGATGGCGGCAGGTTTCGATTCCCTGGTCACCGACCGCACCAATCGGATGCGCTGGCCGCACGGCCGGATGCGATACAACCTCGCGATGGTGGCCGAGCTGTCGAAGCTGCGACTGTTGCCTTTTCGGCTGACGTTCGACGGCGAGGAGGTGACGACGGAGTTGACGCTGGCCGCGTTCGGCAACACCCGCAGCTACGGCGGCGGCATGCGCATCTGCCCCGACGCCGACCCCACCGACGGTCAACTCGACGTGACGATGGTTGCCTCGGCGTCGCGAACCAGGCTGATCCGGCTGTTCCCCACCGTTTTCAAGGGCACGCACGTAGATCTCGATGAGGTTCGCACAGCGCGGGCGAAGACGATACGGGTCGACTCCCCGGGCATCAACGCGTATGCCGACGGCGAGTACGTGTGCCCGCTGCCGGTCGAAGTGACGGCCGTTCCCGGCGCGCTGAACATCTTGACGCCCGCCACATAACGCGAGCAGACGCAAATTGCCTCATTTCGGCCCATTTCTGGGGCAGTTCGCGTCTGCTCGGCGAGGCGAGGACCCAGCCCAGCTCGGCGAGGAGACCTCAGCCGACTCCGCGGCTGAGCCAGCTCACCTCCGCGCCCGCACCGCCGTCTCGGTATGCCTCGAGCGCCTCATCCCACGCGGTGCCCAGTACCGAGTCCAGCTCGGCGGCCAGCGTGTCGGCGCCCGAAGCCATCAGCGCGCGCAACCGCATTTCGCCGACCATCACGTCCCCGTTGGCGCTCATCGACCCGCTCCACAGACCCAGTTGAGGGGTGTGGCACCAGCGGTGGCCGTCGACGCCGGGGCTGGGATCCTCGGTCACCTCGAACCGCAACACCGACCACGAGCGCAGCGCGCTGGCCAGCGCCGCGCCGGTGCCCACCGGACCCACCCAGTTGGTGACCGCACGCAGCTGTCCCGGCATGGCCGGCTGCGGAGTCCACTTGAGGTTTGCCCGGGCCTGAAGGGTCGACGACAACGCCCACTCGACATGCGGGCACACCGCCGCGGGTGAGGCGTGGATGTAGACCACGCCCGTCGTCGCGTCGGCGAACTGGTTCGACGCACGCATAGCTGCTCCTTCGGCTCCACGAGGGACGTCTTCCCCAAGCGGCCTCGCGAAATCCGAATTACAGCTGTGTCGTGCGTGTCTATTGTGCCCTGTGAGACGCCTGTTGCGCTAGTCTGCGCCGAATTCTCTCAGGACTTCGTCAGACAACTCCCGCCACGGCTCGTATGCCCAGTCCCCGAAATCCCGGTCGGTCAGCACGACCAGCGCCAGATCGGCCTGCGGATCGGCCCACAAAAACGTCCCTGACTGGCCGAAATGCCCGAAAGTGCGGCCCGAGTTCCCGGTGCCCGTCCAGTGCGGGGACTTGCCGTCGCGGATCTCGAAGCCCAACCCCCAGTCGTTGGGGCGCTGTACCCCGAAGCCCGGTAGCACGCCATCCAGGCCGGGAAACTGCACCGAGGTCGCCTCGGCGTGCAGCTGCGCCGACACCGTGACCGGCCGCAGCAGGTCGCCGGCGAACGCTGCCAGATCGGCCACCGTCGACGTCGCGCCGTAGCCCGCGGCCGCCGCTCCACCGTCGAGTGCGCTGTCGGTCATCGCGAGCGGTTCGAACACGGCTTCGGTCAGATACCGCGCGAACTCGATGCCGGTGGCCTTCTCGAGCGTCTCGGCGAGCACCTCGAAGCCGTAGTTGGAGTAGACGCGGCGCGTCCCCGGTTCTGCCATCGTCTCCGCCGAGTGCATGGAGTAGCCGGCCGCGTGCGCAAGCAGATGACGGACGGTGGCGCCCGGCGGGCCCGCCTCGGTGTCGAGGTCGACGGCGCCCTCCTCGACACCGACCTGCACCGCGCGGGCGGCCAGCAGCTTGGTGACCGACGCCAACGCGAACCGGTGGCGGACATCGCCGCACTCGGCCAGCACGCCGGACGGTCCGACCACGGCGGCGGCGGCATCCGGAACAGGCCAATCGGCCAGGGCATCGAGCGCGCTCATCGCGCCGAGCCTACTTGCGCGCGATGTAGTAGTTGTTGATCGGATCCGACTCGATTTCGCGCATCTGGACGTCGGCGAACCCCGCCTCGGCGAGCATCGACGTGGCGAGTTGGTGACCCCAACAGGTGCCGAGCCCTTCGCCGTCGAGGCCCAGCGACACGCTCATGCAGTGCATCGTCGAGACGGTGTAGAGGTACGTGGACAACGGCACGCCGACGTTGTCCTCCAGCCGGCTCGACGCCTTGATGTCGACCATGAGCAGGTAGCCCCCGGGCCGTAGTGCGCGGTAGATGTTCGCCAGCACCGCAGCCGGGGCCGCCTGGTCGTGAATGGCGTCGAAAACCGTTATCAGGTCGTAGCTTTCGGGCATGTCGAGTTCGGCCACGTCGGCGGCGACGAACGTGGCGTTGGTCAGGCCGAGCCGAGCCGCCTCGGCGCGCCCGACGCCCAACCCCTCGTCGGAGAAGTCGATTCCGGTGAACCGGCTCGCCGGGAAGGCCTGCGCCATGACGTTGATGGCATGCCCACTGCCACAGCCGATGTCGGCGACCTCGGCACCCTCACGCAATAACTGCGGAAGCCCGTCGGCCATCGGCAGGATGACGTCGACGAGCGCGGCGTCGAACACCTCACCGCTCTCCTCTGCCATCAGCGTGTGGAACCGCGGATACTCGCTGTAGGACAGTCCGCCGCCGGTTCGGAAGCAGCCGATGATCTTCTGTTCGACCTCGGCCAGCAGCGGAATGAACTGCGCGACCCGCGCGAGGTTGTCCGGGCCGGCGGCGCGGGTGAGCACCGCGGCGCGATGGCGCGGCAGCGTGTAGGTGTCCGTCGCGGCGTCGTAGTCGACGACCCGCGACGCGACGACTCCGCCGAGCCATTCGCGTACGTAGCGTTCGTTCAGCCCGGCGGCGTCGGCGATTTGGGCGCTACTTGCCGGCGGTAGCTCGGCCAGCGTGTCCCACAACGAGGTCTGGTGTCCGATGGACAACAGGATGGACAGGCTGGCGCTGTCGATCGCGTCGACCATCCGCCCGGCGAATTCTTCGGTGGAGTCGGCGGCGGAGTTCTTGTCGAGTGTGGTCATAACCCGATCAACGGTAGGCGCGCCACGTCGGTTCAATGCCCCGATTCGTCGACACGGCGCCGCGCCACGATCGCGAAGTTGAGCGGAATTCGTGGCGCCGATGGTGGGAGCGCCCAGCCCTCCGGTGATGGGATAAGGTCGGCAAACGCAGGCCAGTCCATGTATGGCAGTTCGACCAGTGCTTCGATCTGCAGTCCCGCCTGCAGCAGGGCGGAGACGATTTCCCCGAGATCATGCCGCCACTCATGGTTCTCGACGTGGCTGATGAGACCGGCTGAATCCTCCGTGTACGTGCCAGAGTCCTCGTAGATGCGACTGCCTCCGCCAGCCAAGTAGTCGTCGGTGATCTCCCATGGCTCGAACGCCATGGCACCGAGGATTGGGTGGTCATCGCGGATCAGGAACAGTCCACCCGGCTCGAGCAACTCACGGATGGACTGGGCCCAGTTGACCAACTCGGGCAACCACACGATCGTTCCGGCGCTGGTGACGATGAGCTCGAACCTTCGCTCGATCAGCGTCGATGCGAACCGGGCGTCACCTTCGACCCACGTCAGTTCGCGGCCATCGCGCTCTGCGATGCGGGCGGCGTGACGAAGAGAATTGGGCGAAAGGTCGAGACCGTGGACGTCAACGGCTCCCATTCTTGCCCACGAGACGGTGTCGATGCCGATGTGGCACTGCAAATGCAGCAGCGAACGGCCAAGGACCTGACCGTTCGGCAGATGCGGTTGCAACACGGAGAAGTCTTTTCGCACTACGCGGGAGATTTCGGACGGGTCGCTCAGGAACCCGTCCACGTCATACATCTGCGATATCGCGTGGACATCTGCACGCTCGTCCCAGTTAGCCCTATTCGCTGCAATCGCTTCGGCGTCACTCACGGCACCAGTGTCTCCCGAGCCGCTAGCTGGACATACGTATGGACACTATTCCAATCCGGACGCCACCCATTAGGTTGGACGCATGAGCCAGACGGTGCGCGGTGTGATCTCACGCAAGAAGGGCGAGCCAGTAGAAGTCGTGGACGTCGTGATTCCCGACCCCGGTCCGGGCGAGGTGGTGGTCGACGTCACCGCGTGCGGGGTGTGCCATACCGACCTGACGTATCGCGACGGCGGGATCAACGACGAGTTCCCGTTCCTGCTCGGACACGAGGCGGCCGGGACCGTCGAATCGGTCGGCGCCGGCGTGACCAACGTCGAACCCGGTGACTTCGTGATCCTGAACTGGCGCGCCGTGTGCGGCCAGTGCCGGGCCTGCAAGCGCGGCCGTCCGCATCTGTGCTTCGACACCCACAACGCCGCGCAGAAGATGACGCTCACCGACGGTACGGAGTTGACGCCTGCGCTGGGCATCGGCGCGTTCGCCGACAAGACTCTGGTTCACGAGGGCCAGTGCACCAAGGTCGACCCCGAGGCCGATCCCGCGGTGGCCGGGCTGCTTGGCTGCGGCGTGATGGCCGGTCTGGGCGCGGCGGTCAACACCGGCGCGGTGGGCCGCGACGACACCGTCGCGGTCATCGGCTGCGGCGGCGTCGGCGATGCGGCCATCGCCGGCGCGCGATTGGTCGGCGCCAAGCGCATCATCGCCGTCGACACCGACAACAAGAAGCTCGACTGGGCCCGCGAATTCGGCGCCACCCACACCGTCAACGCGCGTGAACTGGACCCGGTGCAGACCATTCAGGACCTCACCGACGGTTTCGGCGCCGACGTTGTGATCGACGCGGTCGGCCGACCGGAGACCTGGAAGCAGGCGTTCTACGCCCGCGACCTGGCGGGAACCGTTGTGCTGGTGGGTGTTCCGACGCCGGACATGACGCTGGAGATGCCGCTGATCGACTTCTTCTCCCGTGGAGGCTCACTCAAGTCGTCGTGGTACGGCGATTGTCTACCCGAACGGGACTTCCCCACCTTGATCAGCCTCTACCTGCAGGGGCGGCTGCCGCTGGACAAGTTCGTCACCGAACGCATCGGCATCGACGACGTCGAGGAGGCGTTCCACAAGATGCACGGCGGCTCCGTGCTGCGTTCGGTGGTGATCCTGTGAACGGCGGGCCGATCGGGCGGGTGGTCACCCACGGCACCTTCGAACTCGACGGCGGTAGTTGGGAAGTCGACAACAACATCTGGGTTGTCGGCGACGACTCCGAGGTGGTGGTGTTCGACGCGGCGCACGACGCGGGCCCGATCGTCAACGCCGTCGGCGGCAGGCACGTCGTGGCAGTCGTCTGCACGCACGGGCACAACGATCACGTGACCGTCGCGCCCGAGCTCGGTCAAGCGCTCGACGCTCCTGTGCTGTTGCATCCGGCTGACGAGGTGTTGTGGCGAATGACGCATCCCGACAGCGACTTTCGCACCGTGTCCGACGGTGACACCCTGCGGGTGGCCGGCACCGAGTTGCGCGCGTTGCACACCCCTGGCCACTCGCCGGGGTCGGTGTGCTGGCATGCGCCCGAGTTGAATGCGGTGTTCTCCGGTGACACCTTGTTCCAGGGCGGGCCCGGTGCGACGGGGCGGTCCTTCTCGGACTTCCCGACCATTCTCGAGTCGATCTCGGGCCGGCTCGGCAAGCTGCCCGGCGACACCGTCGTCTACACCGGCCACGGCGATTCCACCACAATCGGCGACGAGATCGTGCACTACGACGAGTGGGTGGCCCGCGGCAGCTGAGCTGCCTATCGGCTCGGGCCACTGGTCCCGTAGCTAGTCATCGAGGATGCGGCGCTTCTCGGCCTGGAACTCCGCCTCGGTGAGCGCACCCGAATCCCTAAGTGCGGCCAGCTGCTTCAACTGCTCGAGCCGCACCCCCTGGTCGTTCGGCTGGTAGCCGGAGGTCGGTGTCGACACCGACCGCAGCGTCGGCGGTCCGTCGGCGCTGAGCATCTCGTGCGGCGCAAGCGGTCGCGCCGCCTTGCCGGCGCGCGCCGACCAGACCATGGCGGCGATGAGTTCGAGCACCCCGAGCGCGATCAGGCCGCCGAACACCCAGAGCAGCCAGCTGTAGGCACTGCCGTGGCCGAAAGCCAGCCGAGGGTTGATGTACCCGGCCACATCGCCGTCCGTCGCGACGCGGTAGGTGCCCGCTTCGGCCACCTCGATCAGCCACACCCGCACGTGCGTGTCACTGTTGACTGTTGTTGTCCCGCCGATGTTTTCGGTCACCACCGGGTCGGCGACGCCATCGGGCGACTCGATGTCGATGCTGATCTCGGGGATGGGGAAGCCGCTCGTCGGCTGACCGGTGATCATGGTGTGGAAGCTGACGGTCACCTCGCCGGCCGGCAACTCGATGCTGCCCGTTCCCGGGATCGGCACCTCACCGTATGCGTCGAACTCGTCGAGCACGAACGCGTTGAGTACCAGCGTGACGATGAACCCGACGACGGACACCAGCAGGGTCAGCACGGAGACGACGACGGCGATGCGCGGGGCGACCCTTCCGCTCATGGCCAGAGTGTGACACGGCCGGGCCGCGTGCGGTGGCCTTGATGGGATCAGTCGACACCTTCGGCGGCGTCAATTCCGAACGGGGACTACCGTCGTAAGCGACCGAATCTGTTGTCCGCCACGTCCGGGAGGTCGCGTTGCCCGAGTCCAGCATCGTCGTGCGGCCCGAGCCGATGGAGAGCGGGTCCTACACCGCCGGCTCGCGGCTGCAGGCCGCCGGACTGCAGGCCGCGATCAAGCTCTTCGAGGAAGCCGCCGCCGCGGTGCCGGTCCCCCGCCTTCCGCAGCCGTTCGTCATCGCCGACTACGGCGCCTCCACCGGCCATAACTCCCTGCTGCCGATCTGCGCGGCAATAGCGGTGCTGCGCAAGCGGACCCGCATCGACCACTCCACGCTCGTCGTGCACACCGACGTGCCGGAAAATGACTTCACCGCATTGTTCCGGACGCTCGCCGACGATCCGGATACCTATCTGAGCAAGGACGCGGCGACCTTCGCCTCGGCGATCGGCCGGTCGTTCTACTCGCAGATCATGCCGTCCAGCAGCGTCAATCTGGGGTGGAGTTCGTGGGCGGTGCACTGGCTCAGCCGTGTCCCGGCGCCGATCCCCGATCATGTCCACGTCGCATACAGCCGCGACGAGAGCGTGCGCGCCGCCTATGCCAGACAGGCCGCCCAGGACTGGCAGGAGTTCATCGCGTTTCGCGGCCGCGAGTTGCGTCGCGGCGGTCGTCTGGTGGTGATGACGACGGCGGTCGACGACGACGGCGAGATCGGGTACCGCCCGGTGCTGGGCGCACTGGTCGACACGATCGACGAGCTCGCCGCCGAGCGGCTATTGACCACCGACGAGGTGTACCGGATGGGCATCCCGATCGTCGGCCGCAGTGAGCAGGATTTCCTGGCGCCGTTCGCGCCGAAGGGCCGCTTCGAACAGCTCGAGATCGAGCACCTCGAGGTCTTCGACGCCGGGGACCGCTTCTGGCAGCAGTACCAAGTCGACGGCAACGCAGACGCTTTCGCCGCGCAGTGGGCGTCCTTTTGCCGGGCCGCGGTGTTCCCGACGATGGTGGGTGCGCTCGACGGCGTCGGCACCGAGCCACGGGTGGCGGAGATCTTCGACCGTCTCGAGGCTGGCGTTGCGACCCGGCTCGCCGCGGCGCCCGAGGAAACCCAGATTCCGATGGCGCACCTGGTGTTGACGAAACGACCCAGGGCCCACTGACCGCGGCTCGACGGGTAGCCCGTTCGCCGGTGGGGTTACGGCGCGGGCTGCCCGGGCAGTTGCGGAGCCGGCACCCAGGGCAGCCCCGGGATGGTCGGGTACGGCGCGGTTGGGGTCCACGCCGGCGGCTGCGTCGTCGGTGGCGGCTGCGTCGTCGGTGGCGGCTGCGTCGTCGGTGGCGGCTGCGTCGTCGGCGGTGGCGGCTGCGTGGTCGGTGGCGGCGCGGACGTAGGCGGCGGCGCGGACGTGGGCGGCGACTCGGGTGACGGCGGCGGCTCGGTGACGGTCCGCGTCTGCGGCGGAGGCGGCTGGTAGACGGTCTGCGGCGGCGCCTGCGTCGCGGGTGCCGGTTCGGCGGAGGTGGGCGGCGGTGTCGCGGGTCGCGGGGTGGCCGTGACCGGAGGCGCGGTGGTCGACGCCGGCGTGGGAGCGGTCTGGTCGCCGTCCATCACCCAGAACACCGCTGCCGCCAGGGCAGCCAGCACCACGACGACGCCCGCAGCGAGCGGAACGGCCGGGTTTCGGTACCACGGCGTTCGTCGAGGTGGCAGGTCATCCCAGGACTCGTCGCCGAACTGCAGCTGTGGTCGCACCCCGGCGGCGGCGCCCGCGGGCTCCGGCGCGTAGTCGTACGGGTCGGTGGCCGCCACCTCGGGCACCTCGTCGGCGTCCGACCACGCCAACGCGCCGAAGGCGCTCGACTGCGGCGACATCTCGTCGGCCGCCGCGTCAACCTCGGGCGCCATGGCGGTTGCCGCACCGGCCGCAGCGGCGGCCCCGGGCGCCGCGGCCATCGCGGTCATCCCCTCTTCGACGGTGCCCCGGGCGGCCGCCAGCCCGCCGCCCACCGCCGCGGTCAACTCGGGCTGGGCCGTCGTGATGACCGGCACCCGGAATCGCTCCGACAGCGTCGTCGTGATGACCGGGATCCGCGCGCTGCCGCCTACCGATGCCACCGCCGCAAGCTCTCGAACACCGTTGCGCTCCAACGTGTCCTGAAGCACGTCGGCGAAGGCGGTGACCGGCGCGCGCAGCAGCTCGTCGAGTTCGGTGCGGGTCAGCCGCACGTCGCTTCGGTGCCCGGGCAGGTCGGCCACCAGCGAGGTGAACGCCGCAGTGGACAGCCGCTCCTTGGCGCCGCGGCACTGTGCGCGCAACCGCGACAGCGATCCGATCGCCGAGGTGCCGGACAGGTCGATGGTGCCGGCCCTGGCCAGGTCGTCGAGGACGTGGGTCAGCAGCGCCTGGTCCACCAGGTCACCGGACAGGTCGGGGTGACGCACGGTTTCGGCGACCGGCGAATAACCGTTGCCGGCGTCGACCAGGGTGATGCTGGTACCGGTGCCCCCGAAGTCACAAAGCGCGATGACGCCGCGCGCGGGCAGGCCAGGCTCGTTCTGCAGCGCGGTCAGTGCCGCGACACTGTCGGAGACGACGGGCGCCGGCTGCGGACGGTCGAACTCGGGCATCGCGGCCAGCGCGCCGCGCAGCGCGTCGACCGAGGCGGGCCGCCAGTGCGCCGGATGCGTCACCGCGACCGGGCCGACGGGCCGGCGCCCACCCCCGACCGCGTACAGCATCGCCCGCAGCGCATCCGCGAGCACGGCATCGGCGCTGTGACTCGAGCCGTCGGCGGCGACGATGCCGACCGGATCGCCGACGCGGTCCACGAAATCGGTCAGGATGAGGCCACGCTCGTTGAGGTTGGGGTTTTGGCCGGGCACGCCGACCTCCGGGGGCCGGTGCGCGAAACGCGTCAACACCGGCGACCGGGTCAGCGCGGACCGGTCCAGCACGACGGCCGCCAGGTTGGTGGCACCAACCGACAGCCCGACCCCGTCAGCCATCACTCCTCGTCTCGATGAAAAACCCCATTGGGTTCCATCTCAGCAGATCGGGTTGGCGTTACTTCACCGGATGGTGCCTGCACCCGGAATCAGCGGTAGATCGAGCGCCGTCACCCAGCCCGGCGAGAGTTCGTTGACCGCGGGTACCGCGTTGAGTGCGCGTAGTCCTGTGGCCAGGCAGCCGGCCGCGGCCGCATCGCGCCCGGAGCCGTCGGTGAACCGGAACGCGGTCTCCTGGAAGATGCTGGGAGTGCCCTCGATGTCGACGCGGTACACGTCGTTCTCGTTGCCCGAGGGCCAGTCGGGCGCCGCGTCGCTGCCGATCCGGTTCACATGCTCGAGCTGGATCCGGGTCTCGCCCCGGTACACGCCGTTGATCGTGAACCGCACGGCGGCGACATTGCCGGGCGCGATGGTTCCCTTGACGGTCTTGCGTTCGGTCGGCGTCACCCATTTGTCCCATGTCGTGGTGATCTCGTCGAGCATGATGCCCGCAGCGTGCGCGATCATCGGAACCGTTGCGCCCCAGGCGAACACGAGGATGTCGGGGTTCTCCAGCAGCGGGCGGTACTCGGGCGGTTTGCCGATGCCCATCTCGCGGTCGTAGTCGCCGGAGTAGTTGGTGTAGTCGAGCAACTCCGAGGCGCGCACCTTCCGCACCTGCGAGCACAGGCCCATCAGCGTCATCGGGAACAGGTCGTTGGCGAACCCGGGGTCGATGCCGGTGGTGAAGCACGACGACTCGCCGAGCTCGCACGCCGCGGTGACGGGCTCGATCCAATTCGGCGGGTTCAGGTGCATGGTCGGCCAGATCCACGGCGTCATCGCGGTCGAGCAGACGTCGATCCCGGCCCGCAGGAAACGGGTGATCAGCGCGATGTTGTCCTCGGCGTGGTTGGCCGTCGGGCCGTAATGCACCAGCGCATCGGGTTTCAACGCGATCAACGCGTCGAGGTCATCGGTCGCCGTGATCCCGAGCGGGGTGCTCAGGCCGCAGATCTCGCCGACGTCGCGGCCCACTTTCTCCGGGTCGCTCACCCCGACACCGGCCAACTCGAACAACGGGTGCTCGACGATTTCGGGGATCACCATCTTGCCCACGAATCCGGTGCCCCAGACCACTACGCGCTTGGCGCCAGCTTCCTTCACCACAGCTCGACGGTCCCCTTCCACTCGGCCACGGCCTACACCCTAGGTGCGCGCGTGGCGTTTCAGCCGCGAACAGACGCAAATGGCCTCAAAATCAAAGGTTTTCGGGGACATTTGCGTCTGCTCGCGCTCGACGGGATGTGTCGCGCAACGAAGCCTTGAATTGCATTGCGCGATAGGGCCAGCCGGTCGCGGTGTTCCACTGTGACACCACCAGCCCGACGCCGCCGTCGATGTCGAAGCGCGACCCCGGCAGCAGGTAGCCCCCGTAGAGCTGGGCGACGCGGCTGCCGAAGTGGTCCTCGGCGTCCCACGCCGTTCCGACGACCGGCATCTGGATCGGCGTGGTGTGCATGTTCGCCACGGGCGAGGCCACCACCCGATAGCCGAGTGCATACTTCGACGCGAGAAAGCCGCCCAGCACCCACTTGTCCGGCCCGATACGGCGAAACGCCAGCTCTCCCCATCTCTCACCGGCCGGTGTGACAGGTGTCGCGGAAGTCCCCCACGCCCACCGGCCGCCTCTGAAACCCCAACCGAGATAGCGGGTCCGGTCCCCGATGTGTTCGGGACGCACCCGCATCAAGACGATCCCCTTGTCGCGCTGAAAGCCGGTGGCCGCCACGTAAACCCAGCCGTCGTCCGGATCGAAATCCCATGCCCAGCACTGTGCGTGCCCGCCGTGCAGGTCGGCGGGGAACTTGGCCTTCTCGCCCAAGTGCGTCCAGGTGACACCGCTGTCGGGCGAGCGCCAGATCTCGGTCCAGACGACTGTGCCGAAGCCGCGGTTGACGATGACGTGCAGGTACATCGAATCACCGACGGTCAGTAAGTCCGACGGGATCACGGTGCTGATGCCGCTGCGGCGCCATCCGGAGGCCGCATCGTCGTGCGCGTAGTGCCACAGCTGCCTCGCGTAGTCGGGGTCGCTGCCGCCTGCGCACTCGAAGACGATTTCATGGTCGGCGTCGCCGGTGCCGATCAGCACGACCGGTGAGCGCCAATCACCCTCCCCCACCTTGCGACCCGAGAACGTGTCGCCGAACACCGACACCAACTTGCCGTCCGGCGCCGTCACCGAGGCGCCGAGATCGGTGCAGGTGACGCCCCATCGGTCGGTGAGTCCCGGACCGGTGAGGTCGACGGCCTTGCCGTTGAGAAGCGGCAGTCGGGCCCGTCGAGTGGGCCGCAGGCCATGGCCGGCTGCCCGGCCGATCGACGGGTTGT
Organism: Mycobacterium sp. IS-1556; assembly: GCF_001499985.1. Taxonomy (NCBI): domain Bacteria; kingdom Bacillati; phylum Actinomycetota; class Actinomycetes; order Mycobacteriales; family Mycobacteriaceae; genus Mycobacterium; species Mycobacterium sp. IS-1556. The sequence goes on along the minus strand of NZ_LQIM01000038.1, from coordinate 37,581 downwards.
CGGGCACCTAGAAGCAGCGTCGAAGGCCGCCGGGCTCACAGATCAGCGGATACGGCGTGACGGGGATGGCCAGCGGCTCCTTGAACGACAGGGTCAGCGGCATCTCGACCATCGCGGGCTGCTCGCCGCATACCGCGCCGTGGATGACCTTGAGGGTGCCGGCGAGCGTGCTCCCGTTGAACGAGTAGATCATCGTCTGGGGCGCCTTACTGCCGTCCGCGCATTTACGGAACGAGTCATTGGGGTTCGCCTCGAATGTCCACTGGCCGCCGACCTGGACGGCTTCGGCGCCGCCGCGGCCTGCCGGGAAGACCTTCAGCCGACACCCGACGGGAAGGATCAGGGGCTCGCGCAGGTCGCCGACGGTCGGGACGCAGATCGGGTAGATCTCCCAGGTGGTTTCGGCCTGCCCGGCGATGCGGACGTTGTAGACGCCCTCGGGAGTGTCCGGCGACTTGACGTCCCCCTGACCGTGCGCAATACCCTGCGCGCCGAACAGCACGCCGAGAACGAGCGCGGCCACGCCCAGAGTCCGTGTGATCGTGTTCCTCAACGTGGTCCCTTTCCCGGCGTCAGCGGTGTACTGAGTATTTCAGTGTGCACATCGGCTCGTCACGGCTTTCCCCTGTCCCGGGTTTCGCCGACCAGCGCCGACGGGTAAAGACGCGGCACGAGGCTCGGGATGGTGGCAATGAAACGACTGGTGGCGGTGGCCCCAGCAGTGGTCTTAGCAGTGGTCTCGGCCATCGTCATCGTCCTGTCCGGGTGTTCCACCGGGCAACGTGTCGACCTCGGCGACTCGTCGAACCACCTCATCGCCGCCATCGCCGGCGAGCCCGACCAACTGGACCCGCACAAGACCAGTGCCTACTTCTCCTTCGAGGTGCTCGAGAACGTCTTCGACACGCTCGTCGAACCGGACGCCAACCTCGAGATGCGGCCCGCGCTGGCCGAGTCGTGGGACGTCAGCCCCGACCAGCTGTCGTGGACGTTTCACCTCCGGCCCGGGGTGACATTCCACGACGGCAGCCCGTTGAGCGCCGACGACGTCGTGTTCTCGTACCGGCGCATCATGGATGAACAGCTGGCCAACGTCGACAAGTTCAGCGCCGTCACCGACGTGCGGGCCGTCGATCCGCTGACCGTCGTGATCCGCGTCAAACACCCCACGCCGAACCTGTTGACCAACATCGGCGGCTTCAAGGGCATGGCGATCGTGCAGCGCCGCAACGTCGAAAGCGGTCAGATCGCCACCCACCCGATCGGCACGGGACCGTTCGCGTTCCAGTCCCAGAAGAGCGGCGACTCCATCACGCTCAAGGCCAACCCGTCGTATTGGGGTGGCCCACCGAAGGTGCCGGGTGTGACGTTTCGCTTCATCTCCGAACCGTCGACCGCGCTTTCGGCGTTGCAGGCCGGTGAGATCGACTGGACCGACTCCATCCCGACGCAACGGGTGATGCAGCTGCGCGACGACGACTCGCTGCACCTGGCGGTGACCCCGAGCAACGACTACTGGTATCTCGCGCTCAACCAGGCCCACAAGCCGTGGGACGACGTGCGGGCGCGCCGAGCCGTCGCCTACGGCATCGACCGCGACGCGATCGTCGCGGCGACCAGCTACGGCACCGCGGTTGCGAACCAACTCGCGATCCCCGAGGGCAACCCCTGGTACACCGAGTACACGCGCTACCGCTACGACCCCGACACCGCCAACCGGCTGCTCGACGAGGCGGGCGTCGGCGACATCGACCTCGACATGCTGGTCACCAGCGAGTACCCCGAGACCGTCACCGCGGCCCAGGTGATCGCCGACAACCTTGCGCCGCTTGGTATCACGGTCAAGATCCGCACGGTCGACTTCGCCACCTGGCTCGACGAACAGAACTCCGGCCTCTTCGACATGCTGATGATGGGCTGGCTCGGCAACATCGACCCGGACGACTTCTACTACGCCCAGCACCACACCAACGGCACCAGCAACGCCCAGAAGTTCTCCAACGCCGAGGTGGACCACCTGCTCGACGCCGGTCGGGTGGAAACGAATCGCGAAGCGCGCGAAGACATCTACCGCCGAGCCGCCACGATCATCGCCGACCAGGTGAGCTACATCTACCTCTACAACCCGTCGGTGATCCAGGCCTGGGTGACAAACCTGTCCGGATACGAGGCCCGCCGCGACGGTGCTGTCCGGTTCCGCACGGCAAGCCTCACCCAGGCCGAAACGACATGACCGCCTTGCTCGTTCATCCGATCACCCGGTTTTTGGCGCGCCGGCTGGCGTACTCGGCGGTGGTGCTGCTCGGGGTGCTCGTCGTGAGTTTCGCGTTGGTGCACCTCGTGCCGGGCGACCCGGTGCGCATCGCGCTCGGCACGCGCTACACACCGCAGGCCTACGAGGCGCTGCGGTCGGCGAGCGGCCTGGACAGACCGATCATCGGCCAGTTCTTCGGCTACCTCGGTTCCGCGTTGACCGGCGATCTCGGCGTCAGCTTCCGCAACGGCGATCCGGTGACGGAGATCCTGCTCGAACGCCTGCCCGCGACGGTGTCGCTGGCCGCGGTGGGCATCGTGATCGCGCTGCTGATCGCCATTCCCGCTGGCATCTGGTCGGCGCTGCACGAGGGCAGGCTCAGCGACGCGATCGTGCGGATCGGCAGCCAGTTCGGCGTCTCGATCCCGGATTTCTGGATGGGCATTCTGCTGATCGCCTTGTTCTCGTCAACACTGCACTGGCTGCCCACCTCCGGCTACCGGCCGCTGGTCGAGGATCCGACCGGGTGGTTGCGCCACCTGGTCTTGCCCGCGGTGACCATCGGCCTGGTCGCGGGAGCGATCATGACGCGGTACGTGCGCTCGGCGGTGCTGGAGGTCGCGGCGATGGGCTACGTGCGCACCGCGCGGTCGAAGGGACTTGCGCCGCGGGTGGTCACGCTGCGCCACACCGTGCGCAACGCGTTGATCCCCGTACTGACCATCACCGGTATCCAACTCGCCACCATCCTTTCCGGTGTGATCGTCGTCGAAGTGGTGTTCGCGTGGCCCGGACTGGGTCGACTCGTCTACAACGCGGTCGCGGCGCGCGACTATCCCGTCATCCAGGGCACGGTGCTGCTCATCGCGGCGCTGTTCCTGCTCATCAACCTCATCGTGGATGTGCTCTACGCCGTCGTCGACCCGAGGATCCGGCTCTCATGACCACTCCCGCCGAGCAGGGCAGCAGGATGTCGTCGCTGCGACTCCTGCTGGGCAACCCGGTCACCGTGGTCAGTGCCGGTCTGTTGATTGTGATCGCGTTCGTCGCGGTCACCGCGAATTGGATTGCGCCGTACGGGATCAACGACGTCGACGTGCCGAATGCGCTCCAGGCACCCAGCGGCACGCACTGGTTCGGCACCGACGAACTGGGCCGCGACGTGTTCTCCCGGGTGCTGGTGGCGACGCAGTCGTCGATGCGCGTCGCCGTGGTGAGCGTGGCGTTCGCCGTGGTGGTGGGCGTGGCGATCGGCGTGGTCTCCGGCTACCGCGGCGGTTGGCTGGACACGGTGTTCATGCGCGTCGTCGACGTGATGTTCGCGTTCCCGGTGCTGTTGCTCGCGTTGGCGGTGGTGGCGATCCTCGGGCCTGGTGTGACGACGACGATCCTGGCGATCGGCATCGTCTACACGCCGATTTTCGCGCGCGTCGCGCGGGCCAGCACGATGAGCGTGCGCGTCGAACCGTTTGTCGCGGTGTCGCGCAGCATGGGCACCGGCCATCTGTACATCCTCGGCCGCCACATTCTGCCGAACATCGCCGGACCACTGGTGGTGCAGACCTCGCTGTCGCTGGCGTTCGCGATCCTCTCGGAGGCGGCGCTGTCGTTCCTCGGGTTGGGCATCCAGCCGCCGCAGCCGTCGCTGGGCCGAATGATCTTCGACTCCCAGGGTTTCGTGACCATGGCGTGGTGGATGGCGGTGTTCCCCGGCGCCGCGATCTTCGTCGCCGTACTGGCGTTCAACCTGCTCGGCGACGGCCTGCGCGACGTCCTCGACCCGAAACAGCGCACCATGATCGAAGCCCGGAGAAAGCAGTGAGCGAACCGGTGTTGAGCGTGCGCGACCTGCGGGTCGGCATCGGCCGACGCGAAATCGTGCACGGAGTCTCGTTCGACGTGCACCGCGGGCAGACGCTCGGCATCGTCGGCGAATCGGGATCGGGCAAGTCGATGACCGTGCTCGCCGCGACGGGTCTGCTCGACGCCCCTGGTGCCACTGTCTGCGGAACCAGCACGCTCACAACGGGTTCCGGCCGGACCGAGCTCGTCGGCGCACCGAGCCGGATTCTGCGCAGCGTGCATGGCGGTCAGATCGGCTTCGTGTTCCAGGATCCGGGCACGTCGCTGAACCCGCTGTTGACGCTCGAGCGGCAGATCACCGAATCGCTCGAGGCGCACCGCCGGATGAACCGGCAGCAGGCGCGGGGCCGCGCCGTGGAGTTGTTGGAGGCGGTCGGCCTGCCCGATCCGCAGTCGCGGCTGCGCGCCTATCCGCATCAGCTCTCGGGCGGGCAGAAGCAGCGCGTGATGATCGCGATCGCGATGGCGTGCGATCCGGTACTGCTGATCGCCGACGAACCGACGACCGCACTCGACGTCACCACCCAGGCTCAGATCGTCGAGTTGGTGGCCGACCTGCAGCGCGACTTCGGCACGGCGGTGGTGTGGATCAGCCACGACCTGGGCGTGATCGGCCAGGTCGCCGACGACGTCACGGTGCTGCGCGGCGGCGAAGCCGTCGAGCAGGCGCCGATCGCCGACGTCTTCGACCGTCCTGCGCACGAGTACACCCGTGAACTGCTCGCGGCCCGGCCGCTGATCGGGCGGCCCGGCCCGGCGGCCGTGGCCGATGCGCCTGTGCTGCTGGACGTCAACGGCCTCGACGTGCGCTTCGCGGTCCGCACGCCGGTCGGCACATCGACCGTGCACGCCGTCAAGGAGTTGACGTTTCAGATCCGGCGCGGCACCACGCTTGGTTTGGTCGGCGAGTCGGGATCGGGTAAGTCGACGGTGGCCGCGGCGCTCACCGGCTTGCTCCGCCCAAATGCCGGCACGGCAACGCTCGACGAGGCCGAGGTGTTCAGCGTCCGCGGCTCTGCCGAGAAGGCGCTGCGCCGGCGGATCGGCCTCGTGTTCCAGGATCCGTTCTCGTCGGTGAACCCGCGTGCCCGCGTCGGCGCCGCGATCGGCGAACCGCTGATTGTGCACCGCCTCGCGAAAGGCAGGCGTGCACGCGCGGCCAGGGTGGCCGAGTTGCTCGAACTCGTCGGTCTGCCAACGTTATTCGCGTCGCGCTACCCCCACGAACTGTCCGGGGGTGAGCGCCAGCGGGTGAGCATCGCCCGCGCGCTGGCCGGCGAGCCGGAGCTGCTGATCCTCGACGAAGCGACTGCGGCGCTGGATGTCTCGGTGCAGGCGCGGGTACTCGACCTGCTGGCCGGGCTGCAGCGCGACCTCGACCTGACGTACCTGTTCATCGCGCACGACCTCGCGATCGTGCAGCAGGTCAGCCACGACGTGCTGGTGATGCGCGACGGCGCCACGGTCGAGTACCGTCCGGCCGCGGAGCTGTTCGCGTCTCCGCAGGACGACTACACCCGCACGTTGTTGGCGGCAGTACCCCCGGAGCGCCCGCGAGCCTCGTGCAGCTAGCTCGTCGGCACCGATGTACATCGATCCGGGCCCTACGGTCGAGATTGCACTCATGGTCGTGATGTGTGCGGTCGGCGCCGTACAACCCTGGGTGCAATCTGGCGCGTAGGACGTCTCGGGCAACATAGGACGGCCAGGTTGTCGGCGAGTTGTCCGCGCGCACGTTGCATAGCTTGTTGTCTCGAGGCGACAAATGCCGTTATGAGAAGGTCTTGCCATGACTCAACTCAGCGGCAAGGTCGCTCTGGTTACGGGTGCGTCGGCGGGCCTGGGCGCCGCGGTGGCCCACCTCTTCGCCGAGCGCAACGCGATGGTGTTCGGCATCGCACGCGACGCCGAGCGGATGGCATCGGTGTTCGAGGCGGTGCCCGGCGGTCGTTTCGCGTCGGTGGACGTGGCGTCGTCGCAGGCCTGCCGCGACGCCGTCGCACAGTGCGTCGACGCGTTCGGCCGACTCGATGTGCTGGTCAACGTCGCCGGCTTTCACCAGATGCGGCACACCACGACGGTGACCGACGACGAGTGGGACCGCGACCTGGCGGTGAACCTCAACGGGCCGTTCTACCTGTGCCGTGCCGCTCTGCCTCACCTGCTGGAGAGCGGCGGCAACATCGTCAACGTCGCCTCCATCGCCGGCGTCGAGGGCGAGGTCTACTCGGCGGGGTACTGCGCGGCCAAACACGGGCTGGTCGGGCTGACCCGCGCACTGGCCGTCGAGTACACCAAGGACAGAATCCGGGTGAACGCGGTGTGCCCGGGCGGGATGCCGACCGCGCAGACCACCGAGTTCACCGCGCCCGACAACGCCGACTGGAACCTGATCATGCGCATCGCGTCGCCGCGCGGGTTCTCCGACACCGCCGACGTCGCCAAGGCGATCGCGTTTCTGGCCAGCGACGACGCCGCCGCGATCCACGGCGCGGTGTACCGCGTGGACAACGGCAAGGGCGCCGGCTGAAGGGATCAGAGCAGCTTGTGCTCGATCACCGTGGTGAGACGCGGTTTACGCCAGCCGCCGCTGATCTTCTCGATCCGCACCCCCATCTCGCCGCCGGCGATCTCCAGCGTGCCGACCTGGTTGCGGAAGTGCGGCATCGTGACCGGCCGCCAGCGCAGTCGCGGCATGCCCACGTCCGTGGTCTTGACCAACAGCTTGCCGACGATCTCCGCGGTCCGAGTATGACCGAGCCGCAATACGATTCGCTCCACCGCCGACGGTTCCTTTCGCAGCCCCGAGCACACCACCTGCCAGATCTTGGTCAAGGCATTCGGCGCGTCCTGCGGTAGCTCGATCTCCGACACCCAGCAGTGGTGGACGTCCCCGCCGAACATGACCATCGACTGCGGAGCCTCTCCTCGTTTGCCGGTGGCGACGTCGATCACCAGGTCCTCGAACCGCCGGAAGCTGTACTGGAAGCACGCCCAGTGGTCGAGGTTCGCCGCGATGCGCACCTTCTCGCCGAGCCCGGTCAGCCATCGACCCCAAGCGCCGTCGGTGACCGCTTCGGACCAGCCCTCGATGTGGTGCATGCCGTAGGGCAACAGGATCGGCAGCGAGCTCGCGAACAGCAGATGGTCGTAGTTGCCGTCGACCCTGGCGGTGATCCACTCCCATTCGTCGTCGGTCATGATGCGGCGCTGCCCCGGTTGCAGTTGCCTACCGGTTCGCGAGTCGGCGACGATCAGCCGGGACGAGCCGAGGTCGCGGCACATGCTGAATCGTGAAGCGCCCTCGTCACTTTCGGCCCGCTTAGCGAGCAGCCTGATCGGCTCGGTGCCGTCGCGGCTGGCCAGGACCTGCTGGAACGTCTCGTCGTCGGCGAGCTCCTGCGGCGACATGTTGCCCAGATGCTGGTAGATCCAGTAGGCCATCAACCCGCCGATGATCCGGGTCTCGTACCAGTCGGTCTTGCGCTTCTCCTCCAGCCACGCCTGCGAGGTGTTCCACTTGTCGTTGATCTCGTGGTCGTCGAACATCATCGACGTCGGCAGCGTGGACAGCATCCACCGCACCACGGGGTCGCTCCAGGCGTCCCAGTAGCCGATGCAGTACTCCTCGAAGTCCTCGAGCACCTCGACCGGCCCGTCGGCGTGTACCTCGCGGTCGGCGACGAGGTCCCTGATCGTGTCGTTGACCTGATCGGCGTAGAGCTGGTCGCCCATCATCAGCAGCGCGTCGGGCCACAGCGCCGACGGCTGTCGCAGCATCCGCATACCGTAGGTGCGCAACACGTCGATGCCCTTGCCCTTGGGATGCCACCAATGTTGATAGGTGTAGGGCGGACGGTGCGGCGCCGAGCAGCGGCACGATCCGAACAGCAGCCGCAGGGAACCGTCGCGCGGCATCAGCCTGATACGCGGCTGCGGGAACTCGTAGTCGTCCGGTGGCCACGCCTTGGCGCCGTCGAGGTGGACCTCGTAGGGATGTTCGCGGTTGGGGTCCAGATCCGCCACGCAGACGATCGCGAAATGGTGGCCCTCGACCTCAAAGGTGTTGGCGCCGTTGCCGAGAACCTCGACGCGGCATGGCCCGTCGGTCTCCACCCAGACGGTCGCGTCCGTTTCGCCGACGTGGCGGAGCAAGGGCCCAACACGCACCTCGGGCATCACCCCATCATGCCCGCTCGTCGACGCCCGTGCACCCGTCTTCGGGCGCCGGCGCAAGAGGCGAACTCAGTGCTCCGGCCGCCGGCGTCCGAGGAAGAACGCCAGACCGATCGCCCCGAAGCCCAGCGTGCCGATCACGCCGGCCGCCACCATCAGGAAGATGTCCCTGCCGGTGAGGCCGCCGGTCGTCGCCTCATCAGACGCGAGTCGGAGCCGGTAGTCGCCGGGCAGCCGGCCCTCGGCGGGTTCGCTCAAACCGGGGAACTGCTGAGTCCGGTGCACCTCGAATTGGCGTTCCCCGCTTGCCGTCTGGGTCCACTCGCCCCAGGCCGGCGTCGCCCCGTCGAGCAGCACCTTGCGGCCACCGTAGACGGGGTCCACACCGACATCGACGATCTGGCGGACCCGGAACGGCTCGTAGCGAGCATTGGAGTAGTTGACCAGGACCGGCACGTTGTCGTAGCGCAGCACCGGCGGCGGAGGTGGCGGCAACGGCAGGCCGGCACCCGGGAAGTAGCCACCGCCGAAGAAGCTGCCGACCGCGATGTTGGTCGCCGCCTGCGCGAGGTTGGCCGCCACGTTGACGGGGCTGAGCACTGCGGCCGTGAAGCTGTAGGCCGCGAACCGCGCGGCTTCGATCACGAGCCGTGTCAGCGGCGGGATGTACACGATCCGGGGCCGCATGTCGTAGACGTAGACGATGCGCACCGGCGCCCGGAAGGGGTTCATCAGCACCGGCCGGTAATACTCGTCGTACTCGATCCAGTCGGGCCGCCACTGGCGCACATTGCTGATCAGCTCGAAGTCGCGGTCGCGCTTGGCCTCCAATTCGACCTTCGCGCTGGTGCTGGCTTCCAGGCCGTTCAGCCCCAGGGTCAGGTCGACCGACTGCTTGAACGCGTTGACGTCCTGCTCGGGTGCGGCGGCGGGCTCCGGCTCGAAGATCGGTTCGGCCTTCTTGGCGAGCTGGATGTTCTCGGCCGGGGCCTCGAGCGTCTCCGGGGCCAGTATCTCGATCTCCTTGGCGGCCTGCTCGATGGACACCGTCGGGGTTTCGGACGCCTCGCCGTCGTCCTCGGTCGCGGTGGCCTGCGATCCGCTGGTCGGCGTCGCGCTGTCCGTAGCCGGCGCGAGCGCGGCCGACGTGGACGTCGACGGAGCGGCCGACTCACTGACCTCGGGCGCGGTCGCCGGAGCAACGCCGGTGGTGGCCGGTGCGGCCGACGTCTGCGGGGCCCGCTCGACGGCCGTAGACGGCTCGGCGCTGGGCTCGGTGGCGTCGGCAGTCGGAACCGCCGCGGTGGTCGTCGGGGCCACGGTTTGCGGTGCAGGTTCCGGCTCGGGCGCCGGTTCCGGCTCGGGCGCCGGTTCCGGTTCGGGCTCGGGCGCCGGCTCCGGTTCGGGTGCGGGTTCCGGCTCGACGACGACGGGCTCCTGCGTCTGTGGCGCTTGCGTCTGCGGTGCCTCCTGGGTGCGCGGCACGTCGGGCACGACGGGCTCGGGCGCCGTCGTCGGCTGTTCGGCCGTCACCTCGCGCTTTGGAGCTCTCACTTCGGGTTCCGGCGCGACCGTCGTCACGACGTCGTCGGAGTCCGGCTTCGCAACGGCGGGGGCGACACCAACGGTCAGCGCGGTCATGGAGATCACGACCCCCGACGCCAGGGCGGCGATGCCTCGCCTGCGGACATCATCCAGCGGTGCACCCATCGTGCATCGACTCCCTTCTCTTGGGCGGCATTCACCGCCGCTCCCCCGACGCTACGAATTTGTTGGGCAACTGGAGGCTCGCCTGAGGCGCCCCCGACGCTCCGGTCTCAGAGACTTCATCGTTGACACGGGCCACGCGTTACACATCGACGGCCGGCGCTCGTGCGTCTACAGCGAACAGAAGTTAAATGTGCTATCGGTGTGGCTAGTGGTGCCTGTGGGGCCCGGCCAGGTGGGTGCGAGGTTACGGCTTACGGCGCCGAAGACCACCGATCGCCAACGCGATCCCGATCAGCGCGATGATCGGTCCCAGGATCGACCAGGTGGTGGTGTTGCTCATCGGGCTGCCGCCGACCACACCGAATCCTTGGAGTGTGAACAGCAGGCCGAACAACGCGACAATCACGCCGAGTAGGGCAATGGCGAACCTCATGCGTTCACAGTAGGCGCGAAGCTCAGCGGCGCTGCGACAGGTACTTCTGATACGCCTCGGCGGCGGCCGCCAATTCCGGACGGGCGTCGAGCACGGGCTTCATCTTCTGGCGCGCCTGTTCCCGCTTGTAGGGCAGGAATTCCGTCGGGAAGTCGCCGTCATGCGGCTGATAATCGCGCAGCACGCGCCGCGCAACGGTGGCCTTGTGCACCTCGTCGACGCCGTCGGCGATGCCCATCGTCGGGGCGCCGGCGTACATCGCCTGGATCGGGGTGAGATCTGTGGTGCCGAGCGAGCCGAGAATGTGCAGCGCGTTGAACGACACCTCGCGCAGCACCTTCGCCATCGTGAACTTGACGGCCGCAATCTCGGTGCGGGCCTCCTGCGTCGAGGTGTTGTCGATCTTCCACGCCGTCTCCAAGACGAACAGGCGCAGCATCTTGATCATCGCGTAGGACTCGGCGATCTTCTCCTGCACCATCTGATGTTCGGCGATGACCTTGCCGTGCGATTCGCGGCTCAGCGCCCGCTCGCACATCATGTCGAACGCAAGCTTGCACTGCGCGATCGTGCGCATGGCATGGTGGATGCGCCCGCCGCCGAGTCGGCGCTGCGCCAACACCTTTGCACCGTTCTCCGGGCCGAGGAGATGGTCGAGCGGCACCCGCACGTCGCGGTAGATGATGTGGTTGTGGTTGCGCGGCTCGGGCATGATCTCCACGCCGGGCGTCTTGCGCGGGACAACGAACATACCGTTGGTGCACATCACGAACAGGATGTCGGCGACGCGGCCGGCCGAGGTGAACCACTTCTCGCCGTTGATCACCCAATCGTCGCCGTCTCGCACGGCGTGGGTCTTGAACAGGTTGGGGTCGCTGCCACCCTGCGGCTCGGTCATCGAGTACGCCGAGAACATGTCCTGGTTGAGCAGCGGCTTGAGCCACCGTTCCTTCTGTTCGTCGGTTCCGTACGCGGCCAGCATCTCCATGTTTCCGGTGTCCGGCGCCGATGCGCCGAACATGTGCGGGGCACCGGCGTAGCGGCCGATGATCTCGTTGAGCAGGCCGAGCTTGAGCTGGCCGAAGCCCGGCCCGCCGAGATCCTTGTCGAGGAAGATCGCCCACAGGCCCTGGTCCTTGACCTCCTGCTGGAGCTCACGCACGTAGGCCTTGACCGCCGGATCGGGTGACCGCACCGCGTACGGAAACACGTGGTCGAGCGGTTCGACCTTCTCTTCGCAGAACTGCTTGACCCAGTCGAGCTTCTCTTGGAATTCCGGTTCGGTGCTGAAGTCCCACGCCATGCTCGCAGTCTGTCACCACCACCGCCGCGATGCGGCAATCCCGGCCTCGGTAACGCCGTAGTCTCGATCTGCATCCGATCCTGCGTGCCCCGAGCTAAAACGGGTAATTGGGCGCTAGGAAGGACGTGACATGACTACGCGTGCGCTCACAGCGCTTTCGATCGCAGCGGTGGGCCTACTGTTCGCCGCACCGCAGGCCGCCGCATCACCCGAAGACGATCTCTGCCGCAGCATCACCTCGGTGGGATACACGGGCGACTGCGCCACACTGACCACCCTCGCCCGGGATGCGTGCGCGCAGTTCGCCCGCGGTGCCGACTCGACCGCCGTGGCCGAGAAGTTGGACATCACGACCAAGGACGAGGCGCTGTCGAACTTCATCGTGGCCGGTGCGCGCCTGTATTTGTGCCCGCAGCCCAAGCAAGCGTGATCCGCTGAGGCGGTTGGCGGCGCTAGACTCCGACGGCAATGAACGCCCGTCTCGACGCCGCCAGGACCGTTGCCGCCGCGGGCATCGCGGTGATCTTGTTCGCGCCGGTCGGGTGCTCGACCCCTGACAGGCCGGAGGCCTCGTCCACGACGACGGCAGCGCCGGCTCGCCCGTTGCCGACACCGGCAGCCGACGCCCCGCGCCGCGAGCTGGCATCCGATCCGGCGCGCATCGCCGACGATCTGGTCGCCGACGAACGCGTGCTGCGCGACCCGTCATCGTCCGAGGCGCTGATGACCGCGGCGGCGCATCGGCAGCAAGCGGCGTACCGGGCGCTGGGACGGCATCCCGAGTGGGATCCGATCGTCCGCCCGCGAATCCCGCCGGAGCTCCTGCAGATCTACGACCACAACGTCAACGCCCGTCGAGAACTCGGGGTGATGAGCCGACCGAAGGACACGCTGCCCGCCTGGCGGATCGTCCCGCCCACACCCGCCGACGAACTGATGGGCTACTACCGTCAGGCCGAATCCGAGTTCGGTGTCGGCTGGAACTTTCTGGCGGCCATCAACCTCATCGAAACCGCTTTCGGGCGGGTCGCGGGCGTGAGCACCGCGGGCGCGCAGGGCCCGATGCAGTTCATGCCCTCGACATTCGCTGCCTACGGCGCCGGCGGCGACATCCTCTCGCCGCGCGACAGCATCATGGCGGCCGGCCGTTACCTCGCGGCCAACGGGTTCGCCACCGACCGCGACTACGCCCTGTACCGGTACAACAACTCGAACAACTACGTCCGGGCGGTCAGCGACTACGCCGCGGTTCTGGCCGCCGATCCCGCTGCGTTCGCCGGCTATCACCGGTGGGAGGTGTACTACCTGTCGACAGCCGGAGACGTGCTCCTGCCGGTCGGCTATAACGAGACCTCCCCCATACCCGTCGCGACTTACCTTGCGTCGTCGGCGAAGTCGTCACCCGACGTCCAGATCTCCGAGCAGAGCGCGCAGATACTCGAAAGGTTGCTGACCGTCAGGAACGGTGCGGCCGGCGCCGCCGCGCCCGAGATGACCGACACGATTTCACGGCAGTTCCTCGACACGCCCTATGGCGCAGACACTCTCGTCGGTTCCGCGAGCGAGCCCGAAAAGCTCGTCGTTGAACTGTCGCGCGTCGACTGTTTCACCTATGCCGATTACGTCGAGGCGCTGAAGCGGGCGGGAAACCGCGAGGAGTTCATCGCCGCACTGACCGAGGTCCGCTACCGGGACGGCGTCGTGAGCTTCCCGAACCGCAAACACTTCTTCACCGACTGGGCCGCGGGGACGCCGCCGATCGCCACCGACATCACGACGAGCTTGAGTCCCAACGCTGTTCAGGTGCAGAAGAACCTGAACCAGAAGGATTCCGGCGGGGTGTACCTGCCCGGGTTGCCGGTCGTTCCGCGAACCGTGTCCTACATTCCGAGCGCACAGGTCGACGGGGGCGTGCTGAGCCAACTGAATACCGGCGATTACATCGGTTCGTATGCCGAAGACGGCGGCCTCGACGTCACGCACGTGGGCATTTTCATCGATGCCCCGAACGGCCCCGTCGTGCGGAACGCGTCATCACTGGACGCCGACGAGAAGGTCGTCGACACCCCGTTACAGGACTATCTGCGCAACGTGCCCGGGGTGGTGATACTCCGCCCGGTTCGTTGACAAGTCACGGACACCCGTGAGCTTGAATCAACCGCTCCGCCATACCGATCCGCCCAGGGCAAGGCCGGAGTATCGTCTGCCTTCTCCTCGAGGAGGCGATCATGAGGCATGCGGCCACACCATTCGAAGTTCAGCCACCGCGGCCCACTGCCCGAAGCACAACGACTCTCGATACGAGTGATGTCGCACAGCAGCATGACAGGTCTCGTCGGAGATCTGGCGCGTCTCAGCATTCTGGGTGATGACGTTGCAACACAATGAATCTCGCCGATAGGAGTGGCACCATGGTCGATTCCGGGCCGAATGGGCGAGCACATTTGACAACCACTATCGACGCGTCAGCTTTCTCGGAGACCGAGACAGTGACACAACTTCAACCGCTCTATCTGCTGGCAGACAGTCAGCTGCTGTTCTGGAAGCGGCACAACCGATTGCTTCTCGAAGCGGCCCTCGATGGATTGGCCGGCGACACAGCGATCAGCGCGGCCTACATCGGCGCCTCCAACGGGGATCGTCCGGAGTTCTACGACATCTTCGAGGCGGCGGTGGACGCGATCGGCATCACCGACCGTCGCATGATCAAGTCGTCGTTCGGCCCCGACGATCGCGCTTTCTTGGAGCGTGCCCAGTTGCTCGTGCTCGCAGGCGGCGATGTGCGGCTCGGCTGGGACACGTTCAAGAGAACCGGCATGAACGAGGTAATCGTGGACCGGCGTGCTCAGGGGGCGGTCCTGGTGGGCGTTTCAGCTGGCGCCGTTCAACTCGGACGCTATGGCATCCTCGAGGCATCGGATCCACCGGCGCTGCTCGACGTGTTCAACTTCGTTCCCCTGGTCATCGACACGCACGACGAGCGAGCCGAATGGTCGCGGCTGTCGCGCGCGATTCATTCGCTGGAGGGAGCGGCGACCGGGCTCGGGGTTCCGTCCGGCGGCGGAGTCATCGTGCACGCGGATTGCACCGTCGAGCCTGTTCGGCGTCCCGCGCACGAATTCCGCTTCGACGGCGTTGCCGTCACGCATTCACTGTTGTGCGCCGAGGAGGACACCGAGTGACGCGACCTACAACGGTCGCGATAGCTTGGCCGTTGTGCCACGATCATTCGACTTTGCGATGGACTCCTCGGCCAGCGTCGAACAAATTCTTTCGGCGTTCTCTGAGGAGGAGTACTGGCTGGCGCGGCTGGCGGCCTTCGGCGGCATCGGCAGGCTCGAGTCGTTGGACGTCGACAGCGGTGGCTCAGTGTGCGTGGTGATCAGAACCGACCTGCGCCACGACGGTCTGCCCGGCCCGATAGCCCATTTGTTTCCGCACAGCTGGCACACGATTCACAAGGAGAGGTGGCGCCCGATTCGCGAGGGGCAGGTGCAGGGCGAGATCAGTGTAGTCACGCACGGAGCGCCGGGTTCCGGGACGGGAACAGGACTACTCATACCGACGCCGCAGGGCACGCGCCTGGAGGGCGCCGCGACTGTGGAGTTCAGAGTCCCTCTGATCGGAGGCAAGGTCGAGAAGATGATCGGCCGTCAGTTGGTTGAAGGCCTTTCCGCAACGTTGAACTTCACCGCAGAGTGGGTCACGGAGCACAACTGAGTTGCCTTATGTGGCTTCAGCTTCAAGTGAACGTCGGAGTTGTTGGCCATACAGGCTGACCGATTCGGCGGTCAGCATGTTCTCATGGGTGCAGTCGACCGAGTACTCGGTGATGTCGCCGGCTACAAACGGGGACCAGTTCTGCGACGCAGACGACGGCTCTCCTTGCACCGCGGAGAACACGGTCATATCGCCGTCGAAAACGCCCGGTTCGTGGGTCCGATACAACTCCACGTTGGTGTTGATGTTGTTGACGATCAGATCCCGGAGATACTTGTATCGGCTGAACTCCACGGAGGCGTGCTCGCGAAGCAGTTCTTCGACCTGCTCGTAGGTAAGCGGCTCGTCTTGTGCTGGGACGTCGATATTGCACAGCCGCAACACTGCTTCAAGCATGTCTTCCTGGCCGAAGTCTTGGTCCGGCAGGGTGACGGTCCCGCCGGCACTGGGCTGGGCGTCGAGAAGGATGAGACGGCTGATCTCAGATCCGCGACGCTGAAGTTCGATGGCGACTTCTTGGGCGACGACTCCTCCAAAAGACCAGCCGAGAAGATTATACGGCCCTGTCGGACAAGCCTTTTGAATCCGGTCCGCATAGTTCTTCGCCATCTCGCGAATTGTCCGCGGTTCGACTTCTCCGCTGTCCAGGACTTGTTGAATTCCGATGATCGGGCAGTCCAGAGAGATGCCGAGAGCGTGGTACGCCCAACTCACCCCACCCCCGGCATGGATACAGAACAGCGGTGCGCCCGTGCCCGGTTTGAGAGTCTGGACCGGTGCGACTTCAACGGAAACGGCATCTGTGTCCAGCCGCTGACTCAGGCTCTTGACCGTGGGTGCCTCGAACACGGTGGGTACCGAAAGATCGGTACCGAGCGAGGACCTGATCGCCGCGATCAGGCGCATCGCTGACAGTGAGTCTCCTCCGAGGGCGAAGAAGTCGTCGTCGAGTCCGGCGCGGTCGAGGCCCAGGACGTCGGCGAAGATTTCGGCGACGGTTTTTTCGGTCGGTGTTTGCGGGGCGCGGAAACTGGCGGTGGAAAACACCGGGGCGGGCAGGGCCCGGCGGTCGATCTTGCCCGAGGACGTCATGGGGAACTCGTCGAGCACCATGATCTGGGTGGGCACCATGTACTCGGGCAACCGCGCGCTCAACTGTTGGCGCACCGCGCTGATCTTGGTGTTGGTTTGCGGGTCGTTGGCGTGTGCGCTGCGCTCGCCGGTCTCGGGGTGGGGCAGGTACAGATCGGTCAACGCCGACTCGCACCCGACCGCGGCGGAATCGATGAAGACCGCATCCAAGGTGCCGGGCTGAGCACCCCAGGTGACCGCGACGCGATAGCCGGCCGCCTCGCCCAGTTGGTGCAATTGCTCGGCGGTGACCGCATCAGCAGCGGGCACCGCCAGTGCCTCGGTCAGCGTCAGCCCGGCGGCCAAGCCCTGTTCGACACCCACGTCGACGATCACCCCGGCACGCGGAATCTCGGTGACCCGCACCGCCTCGCGACGTTGCGACACCAACTCCGCATGCAACCCACTGAGCCCGGCGCATCGCGTCCACTCCCAGACGGGCACTGCGGCCAGCGAGTGCGCCACGGTGGGATCCTTGTGCACCACAACGTCATAGCGGTAGCGGGTCAACTCGTTATCGGCCGATCCCCGTTTGACCTGAATGTCGAGCCCGGCCACCGCCGGATGCGCCGCAGCCCAGGTGGTGAAAAACTCCGGCGCCAACAACAATTCGGGTTCACCGACGACGGCGCGCTGGACCCGCTGACGGATCTCGGCGGCATCGGTGCGCTCAATGTTCTCAGTGCGCGCCAACGCGACACCGGTGTGAAACGCCCCCTGCAGACTGTGATTGCGCACATCGCCGATGACCAACGCCCCACCGGGGGCCAACAACTCGACCGCGGTGTCGATCACCTGAGTCAAATAAGCCGCGCTGGGGAAATACTGCACCACCGAGTTGACGATGATGGTGTCAAAGAACCCCGGCGGCAGACCCTCGCTGACATCGGCGCGCTGCACCCGCAACCGCACCCGATCCCCCCACGGTTGCGCGGCCACCGCCGCCTGCAACGTCTCAATGGTCGGCGCGGAAAAGTCGGTGCCCCAATACTGTTCACACTCCGGGGCGACCTGAGACAACACCAACCCCGACCCCACCCCGATCTCCAACACCCGCCGCGGCCGCAGCGCCAAAACCCGATCCACAATCGCCGAACGCCACTGCTGCATCTGCTCAACAGGAATCGACTCACCGGTGTAGCTACTGTTCCAACCCCGAAAATCCATCCCGAAACCCGGCACCTCGAGCTGGGCGTCATACAACTCGTCATAAACGTGATGCCACTGCTCGACAATCCCGGCATCATCACCAGCACTACTCGCCTGCTCCAGGGTCACATAGGCCACCAGGTGTGAGCCGGCGGTGCCTTGATGCACGGTGGCTGCGGCGTGGGTGACCTGCGGGCAGCCCAGCAAGCTGTTTTCGATCTCGCCCAACTCGATGCGCTGCCCACGCAGCTTGACCTGGGTGTCGGCGCGGCCCAGATACTCCAACGTGCCCGCCGAGGTCCACCGCACCAGATCCCCGCTGCGATACATCCGCGCCCCGCCATCCCCATACGGATTGGCCACAAACCGCTCAGCGGTCAACCCCGCCCGACCCACATAACCACGCGCCACCGCCGGCCCACCCAGATACAACTCACCCACCACCCCGACCGGAGCCGGATGCAACCGCGCATCCAACACCAACGCACACACACCCGCAATCGGAGCGCCGATGTCCACGCGCTGTCCCGCCGACAGTGGTGCGGTGCACGTCGCCCAGACGGTGGTCTCGCTCGGACCATATGCGTTGAACATCCGCCGTCCCGGCGCCCAGGCGGCCACCACCTCCCCCGCACACGCCTCCCCGGCCGTGATCAGCGTGCCCAGTCCGTCGAGCTGGGTTCGATCGAGCGTCGCCAGCACCGTCGGAGTCAATACCGCCGCATCGACCCGATGGTCATGCAGCACCGCGGTCAACGCCTCCCCGGCATAGGCATCCGGCGCGGCCACCACCAACGCCGCCCCTGGTCCGGCGGCCAGGATCACCTCGAACACCGAGGCGTCGAAGGTGGGTGCGGCGACCATCAACACCCGCGACCCGGCGCCCAACCCGAACGTTTCCCGCTGCGCCGCCGCCAAACCCAGCAGACCGGCGTGGCTGACCACCACCCCCTTGGGCACACCGGTGGACCCCGAAGTGAAGATCACATAGGCCCCACTGTCGGGCCCCAACGGGGCCAACCGATCAGCATCGGAGATCGGATCAACACTGCGCCCCGACACATCCAACTCATCCAGACGCAACACCGGACGCGAGCCCGCCCCCGCCACCGAATCCGCACCCATCGTCACCACACACACCGCACCCGCAGCATCGAGCACCGTGGCGATGCGCTCCACCGGATGGCCCCGATCCACCGGCACATACACCCCACCGGCCTTGACCACCGCCCACCACGCAACCACCAACTCCGCACACCGATCCACCGCCACACCCACCGCACGCTCGGGACCCACCCCCACCTCGATCAGCACCCGCGCCACCCGAGTCGACCACTCATCAAGCTCGCGATACGACACCCGCCGGCCACCATCGAGCACCGCCACGCCATCTGGATCAGCAGCCACCGCCATGGCCAACACCTGCGGGGCCACCCCCACCGGCGCGACCACCCCAGCACCCGACCACTGCGCCAGCACCAGATCACGCTCACCACCATCGAGCAACGCCACCTCGCCGATCACCACCGAGGCATCAGCCACCACCGCCTCGACCACCCGACCGAACCAACCCACCAACCGCTCGATAGTGGAACGCTCATACAGATCCCTGGCATAGGTCACCATCCCCGCAGCCATCGGCGCATCCGGATCCTGGCCGGGCATCTCACCCAGCTGGATGTCCAGGTCGAACTTCGCGGAACGGGTTGACGCGGCGAGTCCGTCGACGCTGACCCCGTCGAACGTGACCATTTCGGGGCGCACGTTGTTCTGGAACACCATCAGAACTTGGAACAGTGGATGATGCGACGTGGAACGCACCGGGTTGAGCTGCTCGACCAGCCGCTCGAACGGCACATCCTGATTGCTGTAGGCATCCAGCGCCTTATGCCGCACCTGCTCGAGCACCTCGCTGAACCGCTGCCCCGAGCTCACCCCCACCCGCAACACCCAGGTGTTGACGAAAAACCCGACCAGCTCATCCAACGACTGATCCATCCGCCCAGCGATCGGCGTGCCCAACGCCACGTCCTCACCAGCCCCGGCCCGGTGCAACACCACCGCCACCACAGCCTGCAACACCATCGACGCCGTCGCATTATGCGCTGCAGCCACCCGTTTGAGCCCGGCCCACAACTCCGGATCAACGCGCAACTGCACCTCATCACCGCGATAACTGGGCACCGGCGGGCGCGGCCGATCAGCCGGCAACGACACCACCTCCGGCAGATCAGCCAACTCCTGCCGCCAGTACGCCAACTGACCCGAGATCACACTGTCCGGATCAGACTCGACCCCCAACCAATCCCGCTGCCACAACGCATAATCGGCATACTGCACCCCCAACGGCACCCAATCCGGAGCCCGACCCAGACGGCGCGCTCCATACGCCTGGGCCACATCACGCACCATCGGAACCGTCGACCAGCCGTCAAAAGCGATGTGATGCACCACAATCGCCAACACATACTGCTCAGCACCCACCGCAAAGATCTGCGCACGAACCGGGATCTCATCGGCCAAATCAAACCGATACCCCGCCAACGCCACCACTTCACCGACCACATCGCCCTCGGCCAACGACACCACCGCCGCGCCCCCACGCCGCCACATCCCCACCTGCGCGGGCAACACCTTCTGGAACGGCACACCATCAACCTCAGGAAACACCGTGCGCAACGACTCATGCCGCGCAATCACATCATCGAGCGCCGCATCCAACGCCCCCACATCAAGCGCCCCACCAATCCGCAATGCGATCGGGATGTTGTAAGTCGCCACCCCACCCTCGAACCGGTTCAAAAACCACAACCGTTGCTGGGCATAGGACAATGGGATCTGCTCCGGGCGCGGCATCACCTGCAGCGGCGGGCGGGCAGGGCCGCCACGATGGCAATCCAGATACTCTGCGAGAGCCCCGACGGTGGACGCGTCAAACAGGTATCGGACGGGAACCTCCCGACCCAATGCCAACTGCAGTCGAGTACTCACGCGAGTAGCGACCAGTGAGTCTCCTCCGAGGGCGAAGAAGTCGTCGTCGAGTCCGGCGCGGTCGAGGCCCAGGACGTCGGCGAAGATTTCGGCGACGGTTTTTTCGGTCGGTGTTTGCGGGGCGCGGAAACTGGCGGTGGAAAACACCGGGGCGGGCAGGGCCCGGCGGTCGATCTTGCCCGAGGACGTCATGGGGAACTCGTCGAGCACCATGATCTGGGTGGGCACCATGTACTCGGGCAACCGCGCGCTCAACTGTTGGCGCACCGCGCTGATCTTGGTGTTGGTTTGCGGGTCGTTGGCGTGTGCGCTGCGCTCGCCGGTCTCGGGGTGGGGCAGGTACAGATCGGTCAACGCCGACTCGCACCCGACCGCGGCGGAATCGATGAAGACCGCATCCAAGGTGCCGGGCTGAGCACCCCAGGTGACCGCGACGCGATAGCCGGCCGCCTCGCCCAGTTGGTGCAATTGCTCGGCGGTGACCGCATCAGCAGCGGGCACCGCCAGTGCCTCGGTCAGCGTCAGCCCGGCGGCCAAGCCCTGTTCGACACCCACGTCGACGATCACCCCGGCACGCGGAATCTCGGTGACCCGCACCGCCTCGCGACGTTGCGACACCAACTCCGCATGCAACCCACTGAGCCCGGCGCATCGCGTCCACTCCCAGACGGGCACTGCGGCCAGCGAGTGCGCCACGGTGGGATCCTTGTGCACCACAACGTCATAGCGGTAGCGGGTCAACTCGTTATCGGCCGATCCCCGTTTGACCTGAATGTCGAGCCCGGCCACCGCCGGATGCGCCGCAGCCCAGGTGGTGAAAAACTCCGGCGCCAACAACAATTCGGGTTCACCGACGACGGCGCGCTGGACCCGCTGACGGATCTCGGCGGCATCGGTGCGCTCAATGTTCTCAGTGCGCGCCAACGCGACACCGGTGTGAAACGCCCCCTGCAGACTGTGATTGCGCACATCGCCGATGACCAACGCCCCACCGGGGGCCAACAACTCGACCGCGGTGTCGATCACCTGAGTCAAATAAGCCGCGCTGGGGAAATACTGCACCACCGAGTTGACGATGATGGTGTCAAAGAACCCCGGCGGCAGACCCTCGCTGACATCGGCGCGCTGCACCCGCAACCGCACCCGATCCCCCCACGGTTGCGCGGCCACCGCCGCCTGCAACGTCTCAATGGTCGGCGCGGAAAAGTCGGTGCCCCAATACTGTTCACACTCCGGGGCGACCTGAGACAACACCAACCCCGACCCCACCCCGATCTCCAACACCCGCCGCGGCCGCAGCGCCAAAACCCGATCCACAATCGCCGAACGCCACTGCTGCATCTGCTCAACAGGAATCGACTCACCGGTGTAGCTACTGTTCCAACCCCGAAAATCCATCCCGAAACCCGGCACCTCGAGCTGGGCGTCATACAACTCGTCATAAACGTGATGCCACTGCTCGACAATCCCGGCATCATCACCAGCACTACTCGCCTGCTCCAGGGTCACATAGGCCACCAGGTGTGAGCCGGCGGTGCCTTGATGCACGGTGGCTGCGGCGTGGGTGACCTGCGGGCAGCCCAGCAAGCTGTTTTCGATCTCGCCCAACTCGATGCGCTGCCCACGCAGCTTGACCTGGGTGTCGGCGCGGCCCAGATACTCCAACGTGCCCGCCGAGGTCCACCGCACCAGATCCCCGCTGCGATACATCCGCGCCCCGCCATCCCCATACGGATTGGCCACAAACCGCTCAGCGGTCAACCCCGCCCGACCCACATAACCACGCGCCACCGCCGGCCCACCCAGATACAACTCACCCACCACCCCGACCGGAGCCGGATGCAACCGCGCATCCAACACCAACGCACACACACCCGCAATCGGAGCGCCGATGTCCACGCGCTGTCCCGCCGACAGTGGTGCGGTGCACGTCGCCCAGACGGTGGTCTCGCTCGGACCATATGCGTTGAACATCCGCCGTCCCGGCGCCCAGGCGGCCACCACCTCCCCCGCACACGCCTCCCCGGCCGTGATCAGCGTGCCCAGTCCGTCGAGCTGGGTTCGATCGAGCGTCGCCAGCACCGTCGGAGTCAATACCGCCGCATCGACCCGATGGTCATGCAGCACCGCGGTCAACGCCTCCCCGGCATAGGCATCCGGCGCGGCCACCACCAACGCCGCCCCTGGTCCGGCGGCCAGGATCACCTCGAACACCGAGGCGTCGAAGGTGGGTGCGGCGACCATCAACACCCGCGACCCGGCGCCCAACCCGAACGTTTCCCGCTGCGCCGCCGCCAAACCCAGCAGACCGGCGTGGCTGACCACCACCCCCTTGGGCACACCGGTGGACCCCGAAGTGAAGATCACATAGGCCCCACTGTCGGGCCCCAACGGGGCCAACCGATCAGCATCGGAGATCGGATCAACACTGCGCCCCGACACATCCAACTCATCCAGACGCAACACCGGACGCGAGCCCGCCCCCGCCACCGAATCCGCACCCATCGTCACCACACACACCGCACCCGCAGCATCGAGCACCGTGGCGATGCGCTCCACCGGATGGCCCCGATCCACCGGCACATACACCCCACCGGCCTTGACCACCGCCCACCACGCAACCACCAACTCCGCACACCGATCCACCGCCACACCCACCGCACGCTCGGGACCCACCCCCACCTCGATCAGCACCCGCGCCACCCGAGTCGACCACTCATCAAGCTCGCGATACGACACCCGCCGGCCACCATCGAGCACCGCCACGCCATCTGGATCAGCAGCCACCGCCATGGCCAACACCTGCGGGGCCACCCCCACCGGCGCGACCACCCCAGCACCCGACCACTGCGCCAGCACCAGATCACGCTCACCACCATCGAGCAACGCCACCTCGCCGATCACCACCGAGGCATCAGCCACCACCGCCTCGACCACCCGACCGAACCAACCCACCAACCGCTCGATAGTGGAACGCTCATACAGATCCCTGGCATAGGTCACCATCCCCGCAGCCATCGGCGCATCCGGATCCTGGCCGGGCATCTCACCCAGCTGGATGTCCAGGTCGAACTTCGCGGAACGGGTTGACGCGGCGAGTCCGTCGACGCTGACCCCGTCGAACGTGACCATTTCGGGGCGCACGTTGTTCTGGAACACCATCAGAACTTGGAACAGTGGATGATGCGACGTGGAACGCACCGGGTTGAGCTGCTCGACCAGCCGCTCGAACGGCACATCCTGATTGCTGTAGGCATCCAGCGCCTTATGCCGCACCTGCTCGAGCACCTCGCTGAACCGCTGCCCCGAGCTCACCCCCACCCGCAACACCCAGGTGTTGACGAAAAACCCGACCAGCTCATCCAACGACTGATCCATCCGCCCAGCGATCGGCGTGCCCAACGCCACGTCCTCACCAGCCCCGGCCCGGTGCAACACCACCGCCACCACAGCCTGCAACACCATCGACGCCGTCGCATTATGCGCTGCAGCCACCCGTTTGAGCCCGGCCCACAACTCCGGATCAACGCGCAACTGCACCTCATCACCGCGATAACTGGGCACCGGCGGGCGCGGCCGATCAGCCGGCAACGACACCACCTCCGGCAGATCAGCCAACTCCTGCCGCCAGTACGCCAACTGACCCGAGATCACACTGTCCGGATCAGACTCGACCCCCAACCAATCCCGCTGCCACAACGCATAATCGGCATACTGCACCCCCAACGGCACCCAATCCGGAGCCCGACCCAGACGGCGCGCTCCATACGCCTGGGCCACATCACGCACCATCGGAACCGTCGACCAGCCGTCAAAAGCGATGTGATGCACCACAATCGCCAACACATACTGCTCAGCACCCACCGCAAAGATCTGCGCACGAACCGGGATCTCATCGGCCAAATCAAACCGATACCCCGCCAACGCCACCACTTCACCGACCACATCGCCCTCGGCCAACGACACCACCGCCGCGCCCCCACGCCGCCACATCCCCACCTGCGCGGGCAACACCTTCTGGAACGGCACACCATCAACCTCAGGAAACACCGTGCGCAACGACTCATGCCGCGCAATCACATCATCGAGCGCCGCATCCAACGCCCCCACATCAAGCGCCCCACCAATCCGGAAGGCAGTCGGCATGTTGTAAGTCGCCACCCCACCCTCAAACCGGTTCAAAAACCACAACCGGCTCTGTGCGAAGGACAACGGTACGACCGCGGGTCGTTGTCGCGCCTCCAACGGCTTACGCCGTTGCGAGCCCTCACCGACCCGCTGCGCCAACTGAGCAACCGTGGGCGCGTCGAACAAAGTGCGCACCTCGAGGCGAGCGTCCAGTCCCGTATTGACGGCGTTGATCACCCTCATCGCCAGCAGCGAATCGCCGCCAAGGTCAAAGAACGAGTCGTCGACGCCGACCCGCGCGTGCCCGAGCACCTGGGCGTAGATGCCGGCCAGAATCTCCTCGACGGCGTTAGCCGGGGCGCGGTACCCGCCGGTGGCGTACTCCGGTGCCGGCAGGGCGCGTTTGTCGAGTTTGCCGTTGACCGTCATCGGTAGCGCCTCGATCGCCACTATGGCCGCGGGCAGCATGTAGGCGGGAAGCCGGTCGGTCAGCGCACTGCGCACCTCGACCGGATCGGCAGTGCCGGTGACATAACCCACCAACCGCTTGTCGCCGGGGCGGTCTTCGCGGGCGATCACTACCGCCTGCTCGACGCCGTCCACCGCAGTCAAGGCGGTCTGGATTTCGCCGAGTTCAATGCGATACCCGCGGATCTTGACCTGTTCGTCGGCGCGTCCGAGATACCGCAGCTGCCCGTCAGAGCCCCAAGAGACCAGGTCTCCGGTGCGGTACATCCGTTGTCCTGGCGCCCCCGCTCCTGCGAACGGACACGCCACAAACCGCGCCGAGGTCAATCCGGCTCGACGCCAATACCCCAATCCGAGCCCGGAACCGGCCACATACAACTCACCGACCACCCCGGCCGGAACCGGACGCAACCATCTGTCGAGCACAAAAAAGCCAAGATGGGCCAACGGAATACCGATGGGGCTGACGTTGCTGGTGGCATCGCCGTCGACGATCTGCCGGAGTGAGGCATGCACCGTCGTCTCGGTTGTGCCGTACAGGTTCAACAGACGTGGGGACTCGGGATGTTTGTCCAGCCATGGCCGAAGACGTTGCGGGTCAAGCGCTTCGCCGGCGAACAGCACAGCTTCCAGTTCCAACTGCTGGCCCGGGTCGTCCTGCCGCACGTCGGCGGTTTGCAACGCGTAGAACGCCGACGGCGTCTGACTCAACACGCTGACCGATTCACCGACGAGCAGGGCGTGGAAGTCGTCTGGCGAACGGGTCACCGGCTCGGGCACCACGACCAGCCGCCCACCACCCAGCAGGGCACCCCAGATCTCACACACCGAGACGTCGAAGGCGTAGGAATGCCACTGCGACCACACGCCCGCGCGATCGACGTCGTTATTCAGCGACGCCAGCAGCTCGATGACGTTGCGATGAGTGATCGCCACGCCCTTGGGCACACCGGTCGTGCCGGAGGTGTAGATGAAGTAGGCGACATCGTCGGCGGCCGGCGCCGGTGGCGCCGCGGCGGACTGGCTCCTCACGGCGGAGGCGGCGGTGTCGATGACGACGAGGTCATGCCCACTCAGCCGCTCGGCGAGGCCCGCTGTGGTGACCGCGGCCATCGGCGCCGCATCAGCGATCATGAAGTCGATCCGTGCCGCCGGCAACGCCGGGTCGATCGGCAGATACGCCGCACCGGTCTTGAGCACCGCCAGGATCGCCACAATCGCCTCGGCGGACCGCGAAACCAGCAGCGCCACAGTCTCACCCGGACCCGCGCCGTGGCCGACCAACAGCTGCGCCAACCGGTTGGCAGCCTCGTCCAGCTCTCGATACGTCATAGCGTGACTGTCGAAGGTCACCGCCACCGCATCCGGAGTCTGGGCCACTCGCGCGGCGAACAACCCCGGAATAGACATCGACGAGGGTTCGTGCTGGGTCAGCACCGCCCGATTACTCCATCCTTCCAGGCGGGCGTGTTCACTTTCGTCGAGCAGATCCACCGACGAAAGTGGCCGGACGGGCTCGGCGGTCATCGCCGCCAACACGCGCTGCAGCCGCTCGATCAACGCGTCGATGCCGGCGGCGTCGAATACGTCGGTGTCGTACTCGACGCGGATGCCCAGTTGGGCACCTGGCGTGGCTTGCACTGTCAGCGGGTAATGGTTGTATTCGCGGCTGGCGAACGCGGTGACGACCACGTCGTGGTCGCCCGACATGGTGGCGGTGTCGATCGGGTAGTTCTCGTAGACGAACAGCGTGTCGAAAAGCTGCTCCTGACCCGTGATCCGGTGGATTTCGCTGAGCGCCAGGTGTTGGTGGTCAACGGTGTCGTTGTGGGCGCGCTGCAGTTGGTCCAGCAGCTCGGCGGTGGTGGTTGTGGGCGTGATTTTCGCCCGCACCGGCACGGTGTTGATGAACAGGCCGACCATGGATTCCGCACCGACGACGTCTACCGGTCTACCGGAGACTGCGGTGCCGAAAGCGACGTCGTGCTGGCCGGTCAGCCAAGCCAGGAGTTTTGCGAAGGCTCCTTGCAGCACGGTGTTGACGGTGGTGCGGCGTGAGCGGGCGAGCTCGGTGACAGCCCGTGTGGTTTCTTCGGACAGTCGAGACGATGCAATACCGCGGGTGCCCATCCCCAGCCGTTGAGCGGGTCCCACGAGAGTGGGGGTGTCAAAGCCGGCGAGCACCTCACGCCAGGCGTTAAGGGCGGCGTCGAGGTCTCGATCGGCCAGCCAGGTGACGAACCTGCGATACGGCGCAGCCGCGGGGAGTCGCTGACCCTGATAGCTGGCGAAGATCTCGCCGAGCAGGATCGGCAGCGACCATCCGTCGAGCACGATGTGGTGGTTGGTCAGCACCAACCGGTGCGTCTCGGGGGCGGTGCGGATCAATGCCGCCCGGAACGGCGGTCCGTCGGCCAGATCGCAGACCGCGGCGCGTTCGGCAGCGCACAGCTGCTGCATCTCTGCGTCGACGTCGTGGGTGTTCACTTCGGCGTAGCGCCACGCGGTCACTGGATCGGCGGGGATGATCTGCACCGGCTCGTCGAACTGGGAGCAGAAACGGGCCGCCAAATTGGGATGGCGGTGAACCACCGTACGCACCGCATCACGCAGTCGGTCGGAGTCGAGATGACCGCTCAACGCGATATCCAGTTGCACGGCGTACACGTCGTCACGGTTGTGCTGCGCCGTGCTGGCATGGAAGAGCAGGCCCTGCTGCAGCGGGGTCAACGGCAAGATGTCGACGAGTTCGTATTGCCCTGCGAGATAGTCGATTTGATGTTGACTCAGCCGCGCCGGGGCGATATCCGATGGTGTCAACCCGCCACCGCCCCGTCGCACATGGACGCAGATGCCGGCCAGTGCGTCGAACCACAACTTGCTCAGCCGGCTGACTCGGGCACGATCCAGCACCGAGGGTGCCCACGTCCAATTGGCGTGCAGCTGCGGGCCGGCCTCGGTGTCGAGGGTGCCGGCGTTGAGTTCCACGGTGTGCGCCAAGGGCATGGGCACTGCCGTGGCGGCGGCGGTCAGCGACATGTCGTCATGGTCGACACGCCACAGGCCACTGGATGTCTCGCCGGCCGCGCCGCCCAGGCGGCCGAGGTAGTTGAACCCGATTGAGGGGTCCGACTCGGGCAGGTCGACGTCAGGATTCAGGTAGCGCAGCAGACCATAGGTCAGCGGATCGGGCAGGGCGCGCAGCTGTTCTTTGGCGTCCTTGATCGAGGCCCCCAGCGACGGCTCGCCGGCGATCACCTGTGCCCAGCGCAGGCCACCGATGCTCATCGACACGGGATACTTGGTGGTGAACCAGCCCACCGTGCGCGACAGGTCAACTCCTGCGGCCAACTCCTCGTCTCGCCCATGGCCCTCGACATCGATGCCGATCGGCACAGCGCCGTTGCCCACGAACTCCGACCATGCCAACCCCAGGGCGATCAGCAGGACCTCCTGGATGCCCGCGTGGAATGCCGCTGTCACCTCCCCCAAGAGCAACCGGGTCGTCTCCGCATCCAGCGACACCGACAGATGGCCGGCACTGGCATACGTATCGAGGTCGGGTCGTATTGCCGGCAACGCTGCTGGTGCTGCCGCAACCTGCTTCCACGCCGCCGCATGGTTCACCACCTTGTCGGCACGGGCATACTCGGCCAGCAGCGACGCCCACCGGGCGAAAGACGTCCCGCCCGCCGGCAACTTCACGGGCTGTCCGCTGTGGTGCTGGGCCCAGGCAAAGTTGAGATCCTCCAGGACAATTCGCCACGAGACGCCGTCGATGGCCAGGTGGTGAATGATCAGCACGAGCTGGCGCGCCGAGGCCACCCACAGCGCGCTGAGCATCAGCCCTGCAGCCGGATTCAACCGCGAGCGGGCGGCCACCAGCACCTCGTCGGACAACTCATCGACGGTTCGCAGGCACGTCAGGGCATCCACCGCTCCGACTTCGGGCACCGTCAACGACCACTCGCCGTCGACGTCGCGATCGACGCGCAGCCGCAACATGGCATGCCGATCCAGAAGCGCCTGCAGCACCACCACCACGTCGGGCTCAGACACCCCCGCCGGAGCCGACACCAACACCGTCTGGTTGAACTCGTCGACAGGGCCGTCCACACTTGCCAGCCAGCGCATGATCGGGGTCGCCGCTATCGGTCCAATGCCCGGATCGACCACATCGGCCTCACCGTCGGCCACCTCGGCCACGCGGGCCAGTCGGGCCACGGTCTGCTCGACGAACACATCGCGTGGCCGACAACGCAATCCGACGGCTCGCGCGCGCGCCACCACCTGCATCGACAAGATGCTGTCGCCACCCAGATCGAAGAACGAGTCGTCCACGCCGACGCGCTCCAATCCCAGCACTTGGGCGTAGATGCCGGCCAAGATCTCCTCGACCGCGTTGCCGGGGGCTCGGAAGTGTTCGGCGTCAATGTATTCCGGCGCTGGCAGAGCGCGTTTGTCGAGTTTGCCGTTCACCGTCAGTGGCAGCGCCTCGATCGCGACAACCGCGGCGGGCACCATGTAGGCCGGCAACCGTTCGGCCATCGCGGCGCGAACGCTGGTCACGTCCGCTGTCCCGGTGATGTAGCCAATCAAGCGTTTGTCTCCCGGGCGGTCCTCGCGGGCGATCACCACCGCCTGCTCCACCCCATCCAGCCCGGCCAACACGGCCTGCACCTCACCCAGTTCGATGCGGTAACCGCGGATCTTGACCTGCTCGTCAGCGCGTCCCAGATACTGGAGTTGCCCGTCGGCGCCCCACCGCACCAGATCGCCGGTGCGATACATCCTCTGTCCGGGCGCATCCGCGCCTACGAAGGGGCACGCCACGAACCGCGATCCGGTCAGCCCGGTCCGGCGCCAATATCCGCACCCCACGCCGCGACCGGCCACATACAACTCTCCGACCACTCCGGCCGGCACTGGTCGCAACCATTGGTCCAGCACGAACAACGCCGCCCCGGGCACCGGCTTCCCGATCGGCACCGCCCCCGAATCCGGTTGCAGCGGAGCGCTTATCGTGGCGTACACCGTGGTTTCCGTCGGCCCGTAGCCGTTGATCATCACCCGCCCGGCCGCCCACCGGTCCACCACCTCCATGGGACACGGTTCAGCGGCGATCATCAACGCCGTGGATTCCACACCCTCGGGTGAGAGCATCCCCACCGCAGACGGGGTTTGACTCAGAACGCTGACTTTCTCGGTGACCAGCAAGGCATGAAAGTCCTCCGGTGAGCGGGCGACCGATTCGGGCACCACCACCAGCCGCCCACCGAACAACAAGGCGCCCCAGATCTCCCACACAGAGAAGTCGAAAGCCAACGAATGAGACTGCGTCCAGACCTGCCCCGGCACCAGGTCCACGCCGACATCCAATGCGTCGAACAACCGCGTGACGTTCTGATGGGTGACGGCAACACCTTTGGGCACACCGGTGGTGCCCGAGGTGTAAATGATGTGGGCGAGATCGTCGGGATCCGGTGCCGGTAATGCCGCGCTGGGTTGGCCGGCGATGTGGAGGTCGTCGACAGCGATGACCGAGACGTCGCACCCGGCCAGCCGCTCAGCCAAGCCCGTGGTGGTGATCGCGACGAGCGGTGCGGCGTCGGCGATCATGAACTGCATTCGCGCCACCGGCACGACCGGGTCGATCGGCAGGTATGCCGCCCCGGTCTTCAGCACCGCCAGAATCGACACGACCGCCTCGACGGAGCGGTTCAACAGCAGTGCGACACATTCGCCCGCAGCCACGCCCTCGCCGGCCAACAGGTGCGCCAGACGATCAGCGGCCTCGTCCAGCTCGCGATATGTCAGACAACGGCTTTCGCAGCTGACCGCGACCGCCTCGGGGGTACGGCACACCTGTTCGGCGAACAGCGCCGGTATCGACGCCGGTGTCGAAGCTTGCGCCAGGACCTCGCGGTTGCCGATCTCGGCCAGCCGGACGTGCTCCGTTTCGTCGAGCAGATCGATCGATGACAACCGCCGCGTCGGGTCGGCGGTCATCGCCTCCAGCACCCGCGACAGCCGTTCGATCAGCGCCTCGATACTTTCCGCGTCGAACACGTCGGTCCGATACTCCACCGCACCGCCGATTCCGGCCGGCTCCCCGACTTCGGTGAACCGTTCGCCCAGGGAAAACGTCAAATCCATCCGAGCAGAACGTGTGTCCACCGGCACCGGGGTGACTTGAACATTTCCCAATGCCCCCGCCGCGGGCTGCGTTGAGAAGTCTTGCCAAGCCAACACCACCTGAACCAAGGGCTGGTGGGTGAGTGATCGGTTCGGATTGAGCCGCTCCACAAGAACTTCAAAGGGCACGTCCTGGTTCTCGTAGGCGGCCAGGCTACGTTGGCGCACCTGGCCCAACAGCTCAGCGACAGTGGGATCGCCGACGAGCTCGACCCGCAGCACTAAGGTGTTGACGAAAAAGCCGATCAGCTTGTCGAGCGCTGGGTCGCGTCGTCCGGCGATCGGAAACCCTACCGCCACATCTGAATTAGCGGTGAGCTTCGACAGCAACACTGCCAGGGCGGCCTGAACCACCATGAAGTTCGTCGCGTTGTGCTCACGGGCCACCCGAGCCACCCGCTGCTGCAACTGCGCCGACCAGCCCACGGCCACGGTGGCGCCGCGCTGATCCGAATTCGGCGGATATGGCCGATCGGTGGGCAGCTGCAGCCGCTCGGGCATTCCTGCCAGCGCTTGCTCCCAATAGGCCACCTGCGCGGCGATGGTGCTGTCGCTATCGGCCAGATCCCCCAATTGGGCGCGTTGCCACAACGTGTAATCGACGTACTGAACCGGCAACGGCGCCCAATCGGGGCCCTGTCCGGCACACCGGGTGGCATACGCCACGGCCAGATCCGCCATCAACGGCGCGACCGACCAGCCGTCGGCGGCGATATGGTGCACGACCGCCACCAACACGTGCTCATCATCAGCGAGCCGGAAAAGCTTTGTCCACAAGGGCATATCGGTCGCCAAATCAAAGGTGTGCCGCACCGCCGCGTCGATTGCTTCTTCGAGACGGGCCGGGGACCAGCCGCTGGCGTCAGCAACATCCCAACGGAAGTCGGCACGTTCGGGCGGGATCACCAGCTGCTGAGGCAACCCCTCGGGCGCGACGAACAACGTGCGCAGGCTCTCATGGCGGCACACGACGTCGGCCAGTGCCGCATGCAACGCCTCGACGTCGAGTCCGCCGCTCAACCTCAATGCGGTCGCCATGTTGTACACCGGCGACGGCCCCTGCAACTGGTCGATGAACCACAACCTCTGCTGGGCATACGACAAAGGAACCACCGCGGGTCGCTCGACCGCCACCAACGGCGCCAGTCGGCGCGAACCCACACCGATACGCGGCGCCAACTGCGCAATTGTGGGAGCCTCGAACACCGTGCGTACCGAGAGGTCGCTGTCCAGCGCCGCGTTGATCGCCGCGGCCAGCCGCATCGACGAGATGCTGTCGCCGCCCAGTTCGAAGAACGAGTCGTCCACCCCGACGCGATCGATCCCGAGGACCTGGGCGTAGATGCCGACGAGGATTTCTTCCACCGCGCTGGTCGGTGCGCGATACTCACCGGCGGTGTATTCAGGTGCCGGAAGGGCGCGGATGTCCAATTTGCCGTTGACCGTGAGCGGCAGTGCGGCCAACACCACCACCGCCGCTGGGACCATGTAGGCCGGGAGCCGCTCGGCCAGCCGCACGCGTATCTCGGCGGGGTCAGCCGCGCCGGCCGCGGTCTCGGTGACGTAGCCGACGAGGCGTTTGTCGCCGGGGCGGTCCTCGCGGGCGACCACCGTCGCCTGGTCCACCCCGACCATCCCGGCGAGAGCTGCTTGTACCTCACCGAGCTCGACGCGGTAACCGCGGATCTTGACCTGTTCGTCAGCGCGGCCCAGATACTGCAGTTGCCCGTCGGCGTCCCACCGCACAAGGTCGCCGGTCCGGTACATCCGCTGTCCTGGCGGTCCCGCACCGACGAACGGACACGCCACAAACCGCGACCCGGTCAGCGCGGGCCGGCGTACATACCCCACCCCCACGCCGCGACCGGCCACATACAGCTCGCCGACCATCCCGGGTGGGACCGGCCGCAGCCATCCGTCCAACACGAACAACGCCGCGGTCGACACGGGCGCACCGATGGGCACGACGCTCAGACCCGGTGTCAGCGGCGCACTCATCGTCGCGTACACGGTGACTTCGGTTGGGCCGTAGGCATTGATCACCACTCGCCCGGACGCCCATCTATCCAACACGTCGGCCGGACAGGGCTCACCGCCGAGCAGCAACGCCGTCGAATCCAGGCCCTCAGGTGAGAGCACCCCGACCGCGGACGGCGTCTGGGTCAGCACACTGACACGCTCGGCAACGAGCATGTCGTGGAAGTCTCTGGGGGAAGCCGTAACCGATTCGGGCACGACCACCAGCCGACCACCACTGAGCAGCGCTGCCCAAATCTCCCACACGGAGAAGTCGAAGGCGTACGAATGGCATTGGGTCCACGCCTGTTCATCCGGCAGGTGTGTCGGCATTGACTCCGCCACGTGTGCCAGGTTGTGCTGGGCGATGGCGACACCTTTGGGGGTCCCGGTGGTGCCCGACGTGTAGATGAGGTAGGCGATGTCATCGGGGCTCGGCGCGGGCAACGGTGTTGTCGGGTACTTGTCGATCCGCGGGTCGCTGACATCGATGATGTCCGTATCGAATCCATCTAGCCGCCAAGCTAATTCGGAAGTGGTGAGCACGGCAGCCGGCACGGCGTCGGTGAGCATGAACTCGATTCGCGGCGCCGGGAGCGCCGGGTCGATCGCCAGGTACGCCGCCCCGACCTTGAGCGTCGCCAGCATCGCCGCAACCGCTTCGGCCGACCGCTCCAGTAACAGCGCCACGCACTGCCCGGCGACCACCGAGTGATCAGTCAGCAGATGCGCCAACCGATTTGCGAACTCCTCGACCTCTCGGTAGGTCCACGAGCGCCCGTTGGACCACAGTGCCACCGCATGCGGTGTCTGAGCGACCCGCGCAGTGAACAACGCCGGGATCGACACCGGCGTCGCCGGCTTGCTCAACACCGACCGGTTACCAATTCTGTCTAGGTGGACATGCTCGCACTCGTTCAGCAGGTCCATCGACGACAACCGCCGGTCGGGATCGGTGGTCATCACCGCCAGTACCCGCGTCAACCGCGTGATCAACGCGTCAATGCTCTCGGGATCGAAGACGTCGGTGTCGAATTCGACGCGAAGGCCCATCTCACGTCCGGGCTGGGCTTGCACCGTCAGCGGATAGTGGTTGTATTCGCGGCTGCTGGCGCCGGTGACGGCCAACTCGTGATTACCCAACACCGCGGCGGCATCGACCGGGTAGTTCTCGTACACAAAGAGGGTGTCGAACAGTCGCTGATGGCCGGTGATGCGATGGATGTCGCTGAGCGCCAGGTGCTGGTGCTCGAGGAGGTTGTTGTGAGCGGCTTGCAGCTGATCGATCAGATCGCTGGTAGTCGTCGTCGCCGTGATGCGGGCACGAACCGGCACTGTGTTGATCAACAGCCCCACCATTGCGTCCGCGCCGACGATCTCGGCGGGGCGAGCGGACACAACCGCGCCGAACGCGACATCGCGTTGACCGGTCAGCCACATCAGCATGTGCGCGTAGGCGGCCTGCAGCACGATGTTGACGGTGGCGTGGCGTGAGCGCGCCAAGTCCCCAAGCGCCTGAGTGATCTCCTCGGGAATCCGGAACGACTCAACGCCTCGGCGCCCCAACCCCAACCGGTCTGCCGGGCCCACCAACGTGGGCGCATCGAAACCGGCCAGCGCCTCGCGCCACGCCGCGTGCGCCGCAGCGTGGTTTCGCCCGGCCAGCCAGGTGACGAAGCTGCGGTACGGCGCGGGTGCGGGCAGCCGCTGTCCGTAATAGCTGGCGAAGATCTCGCGTAGCAGCACTGGCATCGACCAGCCGTCCATCACGATGTGGTGACTCGTCAGCACAAACCGATGCGCGTCTGGTGCAGTGCGGATCAACGCGGCCCGGAAGGCCGCTCGGTCGGTCAGGTCACGGACCGCAGCGCGTTCGTCCGCACTCATCCGCGCAATTTGCTCGTCGACATCGGCGCCGGGTTTCAGCACGACGTACCGCCACTCCACGGTGGGGTCGGCCGGGATGATCTGCACTGGCTGGTCGAACTCTCCGTGGAAGCGGGCGGCCAAGTGCGGATGACGGTTGATCACCGCATCCACTGCGTCGCGAAGCCGGTCCGGGTCGAGCGGGCCTGCGACCGAGATATCCAGCTGCACCGCGTACACGTCGTCACTGGCGCTCGCGGTGCTGGCATGAAAGAGCAGCCCCTGCTGAAGGGGCGTCAGTGGCAGTACGTCAGCGATCTGCATATTGCCTCTGGAGATCGTCGATCTGCTGCTGGCTCAGCGAGACAGCGACATCGGAGGGCGTCAGCCCGCCGCCACCGCGTTGCACATGTGCGCAGACGCCGGTCAGGGCGTCGAAGAACAACTGGCTGATCAGACTGATCTCTTCGCGCTTGAGTGCAGAGGGCGCCCATGTCCAATTGGCGTGCAACTGCGGACCTTCCTCGGTATCGACGGTGGCGGCGTTGAGCTCCACCGTGTGCGCGAGGGGCATCGGTACCGCTGCGGCCGCCGCGGCGGCGACCGACAGGCCGTCTGGGTCCACCCGCCAGATCGCATCGGACGCCACGGCAGCGGCTGGTCCCAGTCGTCCCAGATAGTTGAACCCGATCGACGGTTCCGACTCGGGCAGGTCGACATCGTGGTTGAGGTAGCGCAGCAGGCCGTAGGTCAGCGGGTCGGGCAGAGCGCGCAACTGTTCTTTGGCATGTTTGATCAGCGCGCCCAGCGCCGGCTCGCCCGCGGTCACCTGTGCCCAGCGCAGACCGCCGACGGTGATCGACACCGGGTACTTGGTGGTGAACCATCCCACCGAACGGGACAGGTCGACGTCGCCGGCCAGTTCCTCGACCCGGCCGTGGCCTTCGACGTCGATGCCGATCGGTGTCTTGCCGTTGCCCAAGAACTCCGACCACGCCAGAGCAAATGCGATCAACAGGATTTCGTGGATGCCGGCATGAAATGCCGCGGGCGCTTCGCCCATCAGCAGCCGAGTGGTCTCGCCATCCAGCGTCGCTGACAACTGGTCCGCATTGGCATAGGTATCCCGCTCGGGTTGCACCGGCGGCACCAGTGCTGGCACCGCCGCCACCTGCTTCCAGGCGTCGGTCTGCTCCACCACGGCCGCGTCATGCGCATGACCTGCCAACAACGATGCCCAGCGGGCAAACGACGTCCCGCCCGCCGGCAACTCAACCGGCTGCCGGTGCTGATGCTGAGCCCACGCAATATTGAGGTCTTTTAACAGGATTCGCCACGACACCCCGTCCACGGCGAGGTGATGGATGATCAGCACCAGCTGGTTTGTGGTCGTCACCCACAGCGCACTCAGCATCGCCCCAGCCGACGGGTCCAGCCGTGACCGCGCGGCCACCACCGCCTCAGCGGAGAGCATCTCGACCGCATGGAGGCGTCCGCGAGCATCGACCGAACCTGCCTCGGGCGCCTGAAGCGACCAGTTCCCTGCACCGTCGTCGTCCACGCGCAACCGCAACATGGGGTGCCGATCCAGCAGGGCCTGCAATAGCACCACCACATCGGCGTCGGTCACGCCAGCCGGGGCCGACACGACCATCGTCTGGTTGAATTCGTCGGTCGGGCCCTCCACGCCTGCCAGCCAGCGCATGATCGGAGTGGGCGTGACCGGCCCGATACCCTCATCGGCCGTAGGCTCACCGTCGGCCACCACCGCGACTCGGGCGAGTCGGGCCACCGTCTGCTCGACAAAGATGTCGCGTGGTCGACAAAGCACTCCGACTGCCCGCGCGCGAGCAACTACCTGCATCGACAGGATGCTGTCGCCGCCGAGGTCGAAGAAGGAGTCGTCGACTCCGACGCGTGGTAGGCCGAGTACTTGGGCGTAGATGCCGGCCAGGATGTCTTCGATTGCGCTGGCGGGGGCGCGATATGCGCCGGCGGCGTATTCGGGTGCGGGCAGGGCGCGGGTGTCGAGTTTGCCGTTGGGGGTCAGCGGCAGCGCGTCGAGTAGCACCACCGTGGCCGGGACCAGATAGTCGGGCAACCGATCCAACAGCTGGGCGCGAATATCGCCCGGGTCTGCGCTGCCGGTGATGTAGCCGACCAGACGCTTGTCACCGG